>PLUL01000026.1 GCA_003164895.1 Bacteroidota bacterium
AAGCGGCACTATTGTACAGCAGGATATGTATGTGTGGAAAGCTAATTTAACAAACGTATTTGGCAATTCCTATAATTACATGGGAACGGTTACTGTGGTGCATTAATCCCACATTGCTTATTCTCTGAATATTCATTTTTTCGTAGTGGAACGCGATGCTTTTATCCTGATTGAATATGGGTTGGTCGCCTGGGGGGAAAAGGAAAAGCCAATGTGCATAAAGAAAAGCTTCACGAAAAAGGATTTAACTTCAACCACATCACGCACACCTACAAAACCAAAAAGGGCGCGGTGTATTATTTCTGTTACGAATACGGTTACCTTCCGCTTGATAAGGATTTTTATTTTTTAGTGAAGTGGGATGCTGAACGGGTAAAGTGAACAATTATAGAAAATAGAAATAAGAATTTTTTTCACAATAAAATTATCTTATCAGCGTAATCGTTCCCGAAACTAAAGAATTATCCCCATTGGAGGCGGTGCAATTTATTACATACATATAAATTCCTTCCTCGCAGGGATGTCCTTTCTTTTTTCCATCCCAACCTTCGGCAGGATTGGTGCTTTGCATGATAGGATATCCCCATCGGTCGTAAATGCTCAATGAATACGCGCCGGGATTAATGAAGCAGATAATAGGAATAAAAATATCATTCAGTTTGTCTCCGTTAGGAGTGAAAGCATTTGGCGCGTAAACTTTTGGATATTCATACAGCGTAACCACATTTGATTTGCTCGAATCTTTGAATGAGTATGGATTTCCATTTCCCTCAATGGCAACCACGTAATATGAAAATTTGCCTTCGCTTGTTGCGCAAACTGAAGTAACATCATCGGTGTAAGTTCCTTCGGTGGAAGAATAAGGCACAATGCCAACCGGAGACGGATCCCACACTCCATCCACCGCTCGGTAAACTTCGTAATGATCCACACCGCCAAGCCAAGAACCATAATTATTCCATGTAAGAGAGATGCCCAAATTAAGAGCAACGGTTGCTTTTAAAAGAATTGTGGTATCTGTATTGGAAGTCATGATTGCTTTGTTGCATGTATTTATAGCTTCCCATTTGTATGAATAGCTTTCTGCCTGCGTGTTCACCGTTTTATCCGTATAGGTAATTGTATTTCCTGTGGGTTTTGGAACGATAAAACTGTTGGAAAAAACTCCACTTGATCCTGCTGCACGTTTAAGGTAGTAATACGAAACACTCGGGGTAGGATCAACATAGCCAGTAATTAATATTGAATTATTTGATTGCACTGTGGCAAACCGATTGTAAGTGAATGCAGGAGGATTAACAACAGATGGCGTTAAACATATTTTGTTGGAAGAAGAAGTTTTTCCAGCCAAGTTTGTTGCGCGAATGATGTAGCAATACGCAGTTCCGATTACGAGACCCGTATCTAAATAAGTTGTATCGGTTGAAGGTAGAGTAGTGATCATATTAAATGCTCCTGCATTTACGCTTCTCAGCACTTCATATTGTTTTACCGGAACATTCATGTTGATGTATGAATTCCATGAAAGATTTGCAGTGCCTGCACATGGATTAAAAGATGAGGAGAGATAAATAGTGCGATGCGGTGTTCCTTGGGCAGAGAGATTTTTGCAAGAATCTATAAATGCAATACAATAATATTCTGACATGGTTCCTGCAACAGAAGCGGTATAAGTAAATGATGTTTGTGGAACGGGAACAATAGCAATTGAAAACCAAGGACCAGAAGCAGATGTGGCTCTATAAATTTCTACTGAATCTGCATCGGGTGAAGGAGAAGGATACCAACTGATGGTTGCAAGGTTAGCGGCATTAACGCTTACGGTGTCAATGGGTTCAATGATGGGTGAAGTACCGTCATCAATTTTACCTTTCCATATATTCGAAACGGAACTGCATCCAGAATTGTCAGCAATCTCTATGCGGTAACTGAGTGTATCAGCGCACGTATGAAATTTGTCGGTATAAGTAATATTTTGGGAGTTAGTTTGAATACTATCATGCAATGACCATACACCTGAGGAGCGTTTCAAATAAATTTTATACCATGTTGATGAAGTAGAAAGAAGAGGACTTGTAACCGCATTCCACGAAAGTTGTGCATAGCCAGTGTTGGGATTAGCCACCTGTAAATAAATTGTGGAGCAAGTATCTATAGAAGCAGATGTTCCGGCTGGATTACTGTATTCTGTTTGTACATAATAATAAATTCTTTTTGTGTTTGCTCCCGCACCGGGATGAAAAAATGTAGGTTGTGCGAAAACAGTTACTGTTCCAACAGGTGCGAAAGCCGTGGGAGTATTTGGCGAAGCATAAATTTTATAATCAACAAATGTTCCTGTGTTTGTCGGAGTTATCCAAGTCAATGTAACATCTCCGTTTGCTGCAACGCTTACACATTTCACATCAGGAGAGGCAATGGGTTGGGCAAATCCTTGTGAAAGATAAAATGTAATGGGTAAAAGATAAAGAAAAGAATATGCCTTCTTTTTCACAAGGGGATTTTTTACTTAGCAAATTTACCGAATTAACGCGTCATGGCATAATTTATTTGAGTTGACAAAGCAAAACTTCTCTATTTTTGGAATTACAACAACAAAAATATTCTCAATGTCAATATTCAGAAAGAAATCTCTTGAAACATTATTGGCGCAGGCAGCCGATTCCGACAAAGGATTGAAACGAACCTTAGGTTCTTGGGCTCTTATCACGCTTGGAATTGGAGCAATCATCGGTGCCGGACTTTTTGTTCGTACTGCTGCGGCATCTGCTGAAGCGGCTGGTCCTGCGGTTACACTTTCATTTGTCGTGGCTGCGATCGGTTGTGCTTTTGCCGGATTGTGCTATGCTGAATTTGCATCTATGATCCCGATTGCGGGAAGCGCATACACCTATGCTTACGCAACCATGGGCGAATTAATTGCATGGATAATCGGTTGGGCATTGATCTTGGAATATGCATTGGGAGCAGCAACGGTTTCCATCGCATGGAGCGAATACTTGAATAAACTTTTAGGAGGAGCCATACCGTTTCAGTGGTGTCACTCACCCTTTGAGACCAGCGTTTCAGGAATTCACGGAATGGTAAATGCTCCGGCACTTTTCATTCTTCTCATGCTTACATTATTGCTGATTCGCGGCACACAGGAATCCGCAGTGGTGAACGGAATAATTGTTTTTCTGAAAGTAAGTATTGTTTTAATCTTTATCGTTATCGGATGGAAATTTATAAATCCTTCAAACTACACTCCGTATATGATTCCCGAAGGTGTTGCAGGGCACGAAGGATTTTTCTCTCATGGTTGGGGCGGTGTTTTGAAAGGAGCAGGAATAGTTTTCTTCGCATTCATTGGCTTTGATGCAGTTTCCACTGCGGCACAGGAGGCAAAAAATCCTAAACGCGATATGCCGATAGGAATTCTTGGTTCGCTGGTAGTCTGTACTTTTTTATATATCGTGTTTGCACACGTTCTTACAGGCGTTGCTAACTGGCACGACTTTGCTGATCCTGCAAAAGGAAAAGAAGCTTCGGTTGCCTATGCCATTTCAACATACATGACGCAATACAGCTGGCTGGCAACTGCGGTTACGGTGGCAATTCTCGGAGGATTTTCTTCGGTGATTCTTGTGATGCTGATGGGACAAAGCCGCGTGTTCTTTTCCATGTCGCATGATGGACTTCTGCCAAAAGTATTTTCGCATCTGCATCCTAAATTCCGCACTCCGTATAAATCCAACCTCATGCTTTTTTTGTTCGTTGGAATTTTTGGAGGATTTATTCCCGGAAGTATTGCCGGTGATCTTACTTCCATCGGAACCTTGCTTGCATTCGTTTTAGTGTGTGCCGGAATCTGGATTCTCCGCAGAAGCGATCCCAAAGCAGTGCGTCCGTTCAAAACTCCGTTGGTGCCGCTGGTTCCTATCCTCGGAATGGGAGTTTGTTCGCTGATGATAATTTCTCTCGACCGCCTCACACAATTGAGCGCACTCACCTGGATGCTCGTTGGACTGGATGTATATTTGCTTTTCGGATTGAAGAACAGCATTCTTTCAAAAGGCGAAGAAGCGCATCATTCTTTCCGCGGACTGAAATCGGCTTCCATTGCCGGAATTTTTTGCGCGTTGTTTCTGCTTACCTTGAGTTTGCTCGATTATTATTTCAAGAACCAGATATTTATGGCAGATACTTCCAAAAACCCTGAACCATCCATGCCTTGGTTCTTTTTGGTGCTTGGAATTGTTCATTTGGGAATCTTTTCGGTTACCATGATGAAACGTCCGAAAGTTGCCTGAAAATCTGTCAGTAATTGAAAATTTCGCAAATTAAATACCTCCGAGGCCCCTCTTGGGGCTTCTGAAGCCCTCTGTTGGGCATAATAAGCCCGGCTTTGTGCCTCTGATGCCCTCCTTAGTATTTCCGAACGCCTTCGATATACCTTTTAGGGTATTCGTTGGGCTTATGAACGCCACCGTTGTATTTATGAGGGCTTGCTTAGGGCTTAAGAATGTTTATCTTTATAGCGTCAATCACAAATGGATGCAATGAAAAAAGTTTTACTCATCTTATTCGTCATTGCAAGCGTAGCGAAGCAATCTCATTCGCAGACAAATGTTTATCATCCGTTTCCTGATTCAAATGCGGTGTGGATAAATGAGAAAGTTACATGTTTAGATTGGCAATCAAATCCACCATGTATATCAAGTATGGATTACCATCTTTACTATTACTTTTTAAAAGGCGATACGACAGTTGGTACAAATGTTTATCATAAGATATATAGAATAGATTCTAGCGCAGTAGCATCAATGGGAGGATTTTTAGGAGGAATTAGGGAAGATGCAAACAGAAAAATATTCCTTACAGATTTTTCAACCGCTGAAAAATTGTTATATGATTTTTCTTCAACGAATATTGGTGACACAATAGTTCGTAGTTCTTATTTGTGTTTTGGAATTATTAGTTCGATTGATTCTGTTCAATTAGACAATGGACAGTGGAGAAAAAGATATACAACTACTGCCTGTGGGTGGCCAAGCCAAATTTCTTATGTAATAGAAGGTATAGGTTCAAATTATGATTTAATACAAGGGCCTAATAGTGGTGAATATGTTAGTTGGTCGCTCCGTTGTTTTCATCAAAATAATTCTCTTGTTTATATTTATGATACTGCAAGTACCGCTTCTTGTTATATGAATTATTTGCACACAGGAATTGATGAACAACAAAATAAATTTTCATTTTTAATTTCTCCCAATCCCTTTTCCACGCAGACAACTTTACAGGCAAATAGAAATTTACAAAATGCAACCTTAACGGTTTATAATTCATTCGGACAGGAAGTGAAACAGATTAAAAATATTTCTAGTCAGTCAATTACTTTGCAACGCGATAATTTGCCAAGTGGTTTGTATTTTATTCGCCTCACAATTCCCTCTACCAACGGGGGAGGGACACAGGGTGGGGGCGATGATGTTGCAACCTCCAAATTAATTATCTCCGATAATTAAGATTAATTGTTTCTTTGCAATAGTTTCCAATAATAAATGCAAGAACAACCCGAACTCAAACGCTCCCTCGGTCTCATTGATGCCACCATGATCGTGGCTGGTTCCATGATCGGTTCGGGAATTTTTCTCGTCAGTGCCGATATGGCGCGCACCGTTGGTTCTGCCGGTTATCTTCTTTTGCTTTGGATCATCACAGGCCTAATTACCGTGATGGCAGCGCTCAGTTACGGAGAACTTGCGGGCATGATGCCCAAAGCGGGCGGACAGTTTGTTTACATTCAGCGCGCTTTCGGAAATCTTACTGCCTTTCTTTATGGCTGGACGGTTTTCACCGTCATCTCCACGGGAGTTATTGCCGCAGTAGGAATTGCGTTTGCAAATTACACCGCCATCTTTTTTCCTGAACTCAATCAAAATATTTTCTCACTTTCTCCCCTCGCCTTTGGGAGAGGGGCAGGGGGAGAGGGCGCTTTCGTAATCAATCTAAAACAGATCCTTGCCATTATCAGCATTCTGTTTCTCACGTATTCCAACAGTCGTGGAATCCGAAACGGAAAAATAATTCAGTTTGTTTTTACTTCCGCAAAATTATTCGGACTCTTTGCCTTGATCGTTCTTGGAATCGCAATTGGCTTGAAAGGAAATACACTCATGGAAAATTTCCATAACGCATGGGATGCATCTACAACAACGGTCAATCCGGATGGTTCGCTTAACATCAAACACCTCGCAGGATTTGCCCTGGTTGGCGCGATGGGTTCCACCATCATCAACTCTCTTTTTTCTGCCGATGCATGGAATAATGTAACGTTCATTGCCGGAGAGATAAAAGATCCGAAGAAAAATATTCCACGCAGTTTGTTCCTCGGAACATTGATCGTTACCATTCTTTACACACTTGCCAATATTGCATATCTCTGTTTGCTTCCTGTGAAAGGCGATCCGCACGCGGCAGATGTTTATGGAATGGGAATCCAATTTGCAACTGATAATCGCATTGGTGCTGCAGCAGCTACGATGATCTTCGGGAATGTTGCGCTCTTCATCATGGCAGGATTAATTATGGTTTCTACATTCGGATGCAACAACGGACTCATTCTTGCAGGTGCGCGCGTGTATTACGCCATGGCTAAGGATAAATTATTTTTTAAAAAGGCAGGAACGCTGAATGAAAACAGTGTTCCTGCAACTGCATTGTGGCTGCAAGGCGCTTGGGCAGCAGCGCTTTGTCTCACCGGAACTTACAAAGACCTTGTGGCATATTCCACTTTTGCTTCCATGATCTTTTATATCGTAACCATCATCGGAATTTTTGTTCTGAGAAAAAAGGAACCGGATACCGAACGACCATACAAGGCTTTTGGTTATCCGCTCATGCCTGCGCTTTATATCCTTGCTGCCTTGGCGATATGTGCAATCCTCATTATTTATGACGGAAGAAATACTGGAATGGCATTGCTGTTTGTCGCTGCCGGCATTCCTGTTTATTTTCTGACGGTAGGAAAGAAGCAATAATTCCAAAATAAATTCTCGAAGAACAAACCAGTTGAATCTCTATTTGTTCTTGCGATAGTATTTATCCACCTTTTCAATCATCTGTTTTTTTATTTCTTCATCTAAGAAACTTGCCTGAAAGGAATTTTTGGCTAATTGACATATATCTTCTTTTGAAAGATTTAACGCCTTTGCAATTCCATAATAATTTTCATTCATGTAGCCGCCAAAATAAGCAGGGTCATCAGAATTAATGGTTACTAAAAGTCCTTTACCAATCATTTTATTTAAAGGATGATGGTGCAACTCTTGAATTACTTTTAATTCTAAGTTAGATAAAGGGCAAAGTGTTAATGCGATCTGGCGTTTTGCTAATTCATTGACAAGGTCTTCGTTTTCCAAACAACGGTTGCCATGGTCAATGCGCACAACTTTCAATAAATTTAATGCTTCCAAAATATATTCAGGCGGTCCTTCTTCTCCTGCATGAGCAACCGATAAAAAGCCTTCTTGCTGAGCTTTTTTAAATACCTGCTGAAATTTAGATGGAGGATTTCCTACTTCGGAAGAATCCAAGCCAACTGCTGTAATCCACTCTTTGAAAGGCAATGCCTGATGAAGAGTTTTTATTGCAGATTTTTCGTCCAGATGCCGAAGAAATGACATGATTAATTTTGAACTGATTCCTAGTTGTTTTTCTGCTTCTTCCAATGCTCTTCTGATTCCTTTGATGACGGTGGCAAATTCAACTCCTCTGTCGGTATGTGTTTGAGGGTCGAAAAATATTTCGGTATGAATTACATTTTGTTCATGAATCTTTTTCAGATAGGCAAAAGTTAAATCATAAAAATCTTGTTCCTCTATCAACACATTTGCTCCTGCATAATAAATATCTAAAAACTCCTGAAGGTTGTTAAAACGATAAGCATCTCTTACTTCTTCAACAGAGTTATATTTTATTTTTTTATTATTTCTGCGCGCTATTTCGAACATTAATTCCGGCTCGAATGTTCCTTCAATATGCAAATGAAGCTCTGCTTTTGGTATTCCGGAAATAAATTTTCCAATTGGGGTTGTATGCATGTTTTTCATAATTAACTAAAAGTAAAATTATTTTTCTGATAAGATGTATCTTTAAAATTATCTTATTTTAGGAGCGATTTCTTATGAAAAATATTATACGAGATTATTTCACTTTCAACCGCAGGGAGCGTAACGGGGTTTTTGTTTTGCTCTCCATAATTCTTATTCTCATTTTATATCTTTCTTTCTCCGATTATTTTTTTGCTAAAGAGAAAATAGATTTCTCAAAGTTTGATAAAGAGATAACTCAGTTTGAAGCTGAGCAAAAGCAAATTGGCGATTCGGTTTCTCTACAGAAAAATTATTTTTCTTCAGGAAATAATCCTCAGTTGGATAGCGCAGAAAGATTTCCCTTTAATCCGAATAATTTACCTGAAGAAGATTGGAAACGTCTTGGATTATCGGATAAACAAATCCATGTCATAAGTAATTATGAATCCAAAGGCGGAAAATTCCGAACGAAAGAAGATGTTAAGAAAATGTATTGCATCTCTCCGCAGCTTTATGCTTCGCTTGAACCATATATTCAAATTCCGCAAGAGAATAAATCAGAAATCTCAAATCGAAAATCCGAACCCCTATATAGATTCAAAGATGATAAGGTGATTGTTGAACTTAATTCTGCGGATACAACGGAGTTGCAAAAAATAAAAGGCATCGGTTCATCGTTTGCTAAACGTATCATTAAGTTTCGTGATATGATTGGAGGATTTGTAAGGAAAGAACAACTGATGGAGGTTTATGGATTTGATAAAGAAAAATTTGATTTGATTTCTCCGCAGATAACAGTGGATGTTTCAATCGTAAAAAAAATAAATATTAATTCTGCATCGGTAGATGATTTGAAAAAACATCCTTACATGAACAAGAAAGCAGCGGTTGCTATTTATATGCATCGGGTGAACAATGGTGATTTTAAAAGTGTGCAGGAAATAAAAGAACTTAACTTTGTGAGCGATTCGCTTTTCAATAAAATTGCGCCTTATTTGAAAGTTGAATAATTTTATTATGAAAACAGAAATCTTAGGAATCCCATTTACAGAATTAGTCGGCTATCTTGCTTCGTTCGGAGTTTTGTGTTCTTTCACCATGAAAGATATTAGGAAATTGCGTTTAATAAATTCCGTTGGATGCTTTGGCTTTATTGCTTATGGCTTTTTGCTTGGCATTTCCTGGCCCATAGTAATTACAAACGTGGCAATAGTTATTATAAATATTTATTATTTGAGTCGGCAAAAAGCATGAATGGTAATTGTTACAAACATAAATTATATGATTACTAATAAAATAAAATCTGTTATCCGCGATGTTCCTGATTTTCCTAAGCCGGGAATTATGTTCAAGGATATTACACCAATCCTAAAAGATTCAAAACTTTGTTCTGAAATTGCGGATGAATTTATCAAACAATTAAAAGGAACAAAGATTGACGCCATTGTAAGTACAGAAAGTCGCGGATTCTTTTTCGGATTTCTACTTGCGCACAAAATGCATCTTCCATTAATTCCACTGCGCAAGCAGGGAAAACTTCCATACAAAACTATTTCTCATGAATATGATTTGGAATACGGAACAGCAAAGGTTGAAATGCATGTTGATGCATTGGAGAAAGGATGGAATGTTCTTGTTCACGATGATTTGCTGGCAACCGGAGGAACTGCAGAAGCTTCTGCCGTTCTGATAAAAAGACAACATGCCAACGTTGCAGGTTTTGCTTTTCTTGTTGAACTGGAATTTCTTCACGGAAGAAAAAAAATCGAAACATATTCCCATAATATTATTAGTTTAGTCAAGTATTAATTAAAGAATCAAACCATTTATGTCACACACAGAAACACTATCAGAATCCATTATGGAATTCACATTCAGCGAGAATCAAAAGATGATCGCGGAAATGATCAAGAAATTTGGTGAAGAACATATCAAGCCGCACATGATGGAATGGGATGAAACACAAAAGTTCCCCGTTGAATGTTTTAAAAAAATGGGAGAACTCGGGCTGATGGGCGTTCTTGTTCCAACAGAATATGGAGGTGCAGGATTTGGGTATATGGAATATGTCACTGTGATTTCTGAAATTGCAAAGATTGATGGATCAATAGGTCTTTCGGTTGCCGCACATAATTCGCTGTGCACCGGACACATTCTTCAATTTGGAAATGAAGAGCAAAAGAAAAAATATTTACCAAAACTTGCTACCGGAGAATGGATCGGAGCTTGGGGTTTAACAGAAGTGAACACTGGTTCAGATGCAGGAGGAATGTTAACCACAGCTGTTCAGGATGGAGATTATTTTGTTCTGAATGGTTCAAAGAACTTTATCACTCACGGAACAAGCGGCAACGTGGCAGTAGTGATTGCACGCACAGGAGAGAAAGGAGATTCACATGGAATGACAGCATTTATTATAGAGAAAGGAACAAAAGGATTTAGCGGAGGAAGAAAAGAAAATAAATTAGGTATGCGCGCATCCGAAACTACAGAATTGATTTTTGATAGTTGCCGGGTTCATAAAAGTCAGGTGATGGGAAAAGTAGGGGACGGATTTGTACAGTCGTTGAAAGTTTTGGATGGCGGAAGAATTTCAATTGCTGCGCTTGGATTAGGAATTGCCAAGGGTGCGATGGAAGCATCTATAAAATATTCCAAAGAACGCCAACAGTTTGGAAAACCAATTTGTGAGTTTCAGACAATTGCATTCAAGATTGCTGACATGGCGACTCAGATCGAAGCAGCAGAATTATTAATTTTTCAATCAGCAGATAAAAAAAACAGAGGAGAAAAAGTCACCAAACTTTCTGCGATGGCGAAATATTATTCATCTGAAGTTGCTGTGAAAGTTGCAAACGAAGCGGTTCAGATATTTGGTGGCTACGGCTATACAAAGGATTTTCCGGTAGAAAAATATTACCGCGATGCAAAACTTTGCACAATTGGCGAAGGAACTTCTGAAATTCAAAAGTTAGTTATTGCGAGAGAAATTTTAAAATAATACTTCATATTAACCCCATAATTTAAACAACTATGAAAACAAAAAACATCATCATTACAAATTTATTTATTGCAATTGCGGTCGTGTTTGCTTCTTGTAGTACTTCTGTGGAAATTGCTAAAAGAACATTTAATAATGGTTACTATGTGCATGTAATCACAAACAAGAAAGTCGAAAGTGCAAAAGAGAACAATGAAGTTGCTAAGAAAAATCCCGAGAATGTTTCAATCCCAGATATGAAGGATAACAATACTAAGAACAGTTATTCTGATATTCAGAATGTAAAGAGTATTAATTCTGTTGCTGAAATAACGAAAAATACAATTGAAAATTCAACCGTTGCTTCAATGGATAAGAAACCAGTACTTTCTTCTAAAAAAAATATTTCTTTCAAACCAGAAGAAACAAATTCTGTGAAAAGTAGCAAGGCGGATTTTAAAACTTCAAGAAATATTATGAGTGTGAAGGAGACAAGAAAATTTATTCGCCACAATCTTTTTCATCATTCGGATGTTCCAACTATTGTTCTGATTCTTTTATGTATTTTCCTGCCTTTTATTGCGGTGGGGTTAGTTGACGATTGGGGTATAAGATTTTTGATCAGCATCGTGCTAACATTATTATTTTGGTTTCCCGGGATTATTTATGCATTCATTGTTTGCTTTGCCTAACTAAATTAAATATGTTGAAAAAGCCCGAGCGATTATCGTTCGGGCTTTTTTGTTTTATAAGGGAAGAAATATTCCTAAACAGCAAGCACCCTCATCATTCGCTGCAAGTCAGGATGAATTTCATCTAAATGTTTCACTGCATTTTCAAAAGGCGTATAAGCGATTTTATTATTGATAATTCCTATCATCACTTGTTTCTTTCCTGCCATCAACGCTTCTACAGCAGAAAATCCCATGCGCGAGGAATTTACACGGTCCATGCAAGTGGGATTTCCGCCGCGCTGAATATGACCAAGCACTGAAACACGAATATCATAAAACGGAAGTTCTTTTTTTACTTTTTCTGATAACTGTAAAACGCTACCTGTTCCGCCTTGTTCGGAGACAATAACAATTTTTGATGATTTGTCTTTTCTTCCTTCTTTCAAATGCTGAATAAGTTTTTCAAAATCAGTTTTAGCTTCTGAAATTAAAATGGCTTCCGCACCTGAACCAATCCCGCTTCTCAATGCGATGAGTCCTGCATCACGTCCCATCACTTCAACAAAAAATAATCGGTCGTGGCTTTCCGCTGTGTCGCGGATTTTGTCAACAGCTTCTACCACCGTGTTGATTGCAGTGTCATAACCGATTGTGAAATCTGTACCAATCAAATCGTTGTCAATTGTTCCCGGGCATCCGACAAATGGAATGGAACACAAAGTGCCAAACTCCAGCGCTCCTTTAAAAGTTCCGTCACCGCCAATTGCAATTACGCCTTCTATTCCGTGCTTCTCTAGATTTGCTTTTGCTTTTTGCATTCCTTCTTGTGTCAGAAACTCGCTGCTTCTTGCAGTTTTCAAAATAGTACCGCCTCGCTGAATAATTCCGGAAACAGATTTTGCATTCATGGAAATAAATTCATCGCGAATCATGCCGTCATATCCATGCAAGATTCCCATCACTTCTATTTTGTGAAATACGCAGGTGCGTACCACCGCACGAATGCAAGCGTTCATTCCGGGCGAATCGCCACCGGAAGTAAAGACAGCAATTTTTTTCATGGTGATTTTTTAGTAAAACAAAATTACGCCGATTATACTTTACTTTTCTAATTTTGTCGAAAATAAATTCACCAAATGAAAAACATATTTTCCACCACAATCATTTTATTGATTTCTCTTTTTTCTGTTGAAGCCCAAACAAAAATTAACGGCATTACTTTTACCGATACTTATACTGCCGGCAAAGATAAATTAGTGCTGAATGGCGGAGGTACCAGGGTTAAATACTGGATGGATATGTATGTTGGTGGATTGTATCTTACTGAAAAAAACAAAGATGCAGCGGCTATTGTTTCTGCAAATACTTCCATGGCGATAAAACTTACTATTGTTTCGGGTTTGATTTCCAGCTCAAAGATGATTGAAGCGGTGGATGAAGGTTTTAAAAAATCTACCGGAGGAAATACTACTCCATTAAAAGATAAAATAGAAAAATTTAAAAATTCATTCAGCGATGAGATTAAGAAAGGAGATGTGTTTGATATTGTTTATACCGGAGAGAAAATTTCGGTTTACAAAAATAATACTTTGAAATCAGAAATTGAAGGACTTGATTTCAAAAAAGCTGTTTTCGGAATTTGGCTCGGCAATGATCCTGCCGACAGTAATTTGAAAGATGGAATGCTTGGGAAATCCTGATCTATGATTTATTTTTCACTTTCAACGACCACGTGAAAATAAATTCTGCTACCGTTTCGCCGGCTTCATCAATCCCAATGGATTTTACATCTATCACAATTCCTTCTTCGGTTTGTTTTGCTTTCTGAATAGCTTCAGAAATTTGTTTTCCATCCGCACAGGTAAAAGAAATTTTTCCAACTGCTTTCTTTAAAAAGAAGGATTGGTTTTTTATTACCAGCATTGAAATAGCAGGAGAAGATTTATAAATTCCATTCATCACCAGCAAGCCGGTACTTATTTCGGCTGCCATTGCCAGACAAGCAAAATAAATTGAGCGAAAAGGATTTTGTGTAAGCCATGAAAATTTGATAGTGAGAATGGATTTCTCAACCGAAAATTCTTTTACTCTGATGCCTGCCAAAAATGCCATCGGCAACACTTTCAGGAGATATAAACGAAATAAAAAATTATTCTTTATAAACTTTTGAAATTTGGAACTCTCATTCATCGCAATAGTTTTTCATACTTTTTAAAACGCTCTGCTGATTCCAATCAACCATCTTAATTTTATGTAATCGCTATCCACTGCCGGAATTCTATTCAAGAGTAACGGTACATCAAAACGTATGGTGAGCGGATCAACGGTTTGAAGCGGTCCCCATTTTTTTATGGTGAGTGCTGCGCCAACTCCTGCATCGGAACAGAAATCGGCTAACAATAGATTTTCAGTTGGTAAATTATAATTTATCACGCCCATATCTCCGAATAAATAAGTATTTAGCTTGAACGTGTTCTTCGTCCATTTAATAATTCCGTTCTGGTCAATAATGTGAATGAACTTAAAAAGTTTATCGAACTCCAGTTCAGCGTTGAATGCTGCACCGCTTGTGCCGCTATAAGTATAATGCTGAACTCCATTTTTATCAACGTAAGGAGAAAGATAACCAGCATATCCGCGCAGATTCAAACCGCCACCCATTTGAAAATTATTTGTGCTTGCTCCGTAACCTGTCCAATCTGCAGGAATAAATCCGGTGGAGCGCGTGAATTTATTATCCATCAATTCTTCGGGACTTGCACCTGCCAGATAAAGCGAAGATTCTTTCGGAGTATTATTTCCTGTTCCGTACTGTAGAAAAGTGCGCGTGTTCAAATTAAATTTTCCAAAATGATTTTTATTTACAGCAGTGAGTCGGAGGTTTGCATAATCGTAATCACTTCTTAAAGTGGAAGAACGTAAATCCAAATTTATTTTTCCTGTTCCATGCTTGTAGGAATAATTGTGTTCGTAGCCAAGGTTCACAGTATTGTTCCACATGTTTGCATCCCACTCATTTGGATAAAGAAGATACGCGAGGTCAGAACTCGTTTTTCGGACCATTGCTTTTATGTTCGCATAAAATTTGTTTGTGTTATTTTGGCTGTGTTTTTCAAAACCGGCGAGGTAAGAATGAAGTCCGTCAAGATTTTTCAGTGAAAAGTTTACCGAAGAATATTTTACGAAACGATCCGTACCTGTTTTGTAATTCAATCGGTAAGAAAGATTGTTAAAAGAATTTTTATGCACCGATGAATCAAGTTTTCCCTGACCAAGACCCGAATTTATCCAGAAGTTTGCATCGAATACACCTTTGTAGTTCATGAAATTTCCGTTGAGATGAATTCCGGCTTTTACTCCGTCAAAACCATTGTACCAGAGATCAGGACGGACGTAAAGAGAATAACGCGTCCAGTCTGGCATGTTGTAAATTTTTGAATCAAAAAAATAATCCATATTCCTGTCAGCCGGAAATTTATTGTTGCGCATGTTCACATCGGCAAGACGGTTGCTCGGATCAATCGTAACTTCTTTTATTCCGGCAGGAATGTAAACCACCGCTTGATAGGTTGGTTGAATTTTATCCCAGCCAAACCATTTCGGAAGAATTTGTGCATCTGTTTTTTTTATAAACCATGTATTCGGAATATGAAATTTATGTACGGAATCATTTCTGTCTACGATCTCAAAATCAATCGGCATCTGCATTTGTCCTTTGCGGGAAAATGTGATGGAGTAGGTGCCCTGCAGTTTTTCCGCTTTCACCGATTTAATTTCGTAGTCGATCGTTTTGGAAGTTTCGAGCCACTCGTCAAAAAACCAATTCAGGTCAACATGCGTGAATTGAATAATTGAGTTGCGGAAATCTTCGGGATAAGGATGGCAGATCTTCCACTGGCTAACATAATGTTGCATCGCTTTTAAAAACAGATCATCTCCCAAAACATATTGCAGATTATAAAGCATCACCGCAGTTTTAAAATAAACCTGTCTGTAACCTCCACCATGACGAAGAGCGGTATTAAAATCATTCGAGTGTTTGCTGATGTTGGTTTCCTCGCCTTTTATTGCATCCATCATGTAAGGCAAATACACTTCGCTGGTGCGAATATAATTTGGCTCGGAAAACTTTTTCACATAGTTTGAAGCAGGAGGATTTTCTATTTTTTCCTTGCCATCAATTTTTTCATATGTCCAGCAGGTGATAAACTGAGTGAAACCTTCGTCCATGAAAGCGCGGTAGGTTTCGTTATTTCCCAGCATTCCGAAAAACCAATTGTGTCCCACTTCGTGCGTGAACAGATCGCGGTAGTTCGGATCGTAGCCGCCATCGAGCGTGAGCATGGGATATTCCATTCCATCGCGTGCATCGGCAACCACCATTTTAGGATATACATACATTCCGAAATCTTCAGAATTTGTTTTAATAATTTTTGCCGTGTAATCAGCAGCGTTTTGCCAGCCGGCTGCGTTCGGCTCCTGAGTGAGCGCAATTATTTGAACTCCATTCCAGGCAGATTCACCGATTCGGTAAATTGGATCAGCAGTAAAAGCAAAATCATGAACATTTACAGCATGATATTTCCATGTCTTGCGAAATTTTCCGGTGCTATCGTAAGGAATGATAATGCTTGGCGCTGAGAACATCGGCTTGTCTTTGAAATTGCTGATGTCCAATTTTTTTCTGAGGTCATCGGGCAATACTTCGTTTCGGTTGAGAAGATCTCCGGTAGCTTCCACAATAAAATTATTTGCAAAGTTGAGTTCCACATCATACGTTCCGAAATCGCCATAGAATTCTTTTTCCATGTGCTGTTCGGTTTCCCAGCCGAATTTTCTATCGTACACCGCAATGCGCGGATACCAATGTGCGCCATCGTAATGTTTGTTGCCGAACACGCTGAACATTTTCATCCTGCGCTCCCTGCCGCCATGACCTTCAAAATAAGAATTGAATTCAATTTGAAACTTTACGGAATCATTCGGGAAAAGCGGTTTGGTTAAAAAGACTTTTACGATCGTGTTATCTTCCACTTTTTTAAGTTCCATACCGTTCGAGGTCATTTTAATTATCTCCTCATTTTTTTTCTGTGCTTCGTAATGCCCGTATTTAGGAACTACTTTATTTTCTTTGGTGAGCTTATCGAAATAGGAACCCGGCTGAAAAGCATTTTGATAAAGATGAAAGTAAACGAAGGTTAGCGTGTCGGGTGAATTATTGTAATACGTAAGTTCTTCGGTGCCCGAAACAATATCCGTCTTTTCGTCAATACGCGCTTTGATATTATAATTCACATCCTGCTGCCAGTAACCTGCAAATGGCGGATGGTTCTTCCAGTAATTTGGATTGGAAGCGGAGCGATACGTTTGAGAAAAAGAGAATTGAAATGCGAGAATCAAAAAGAAAAACAAGTAAAGTTTTTTCATTGTATGAATAATTATTGTGGCAAAAGTAATTATTAGTATGAATTGAACTGGTAATGTTTGGGAAGTATACTCTTATCACAGTAATTCACAATGCATAGTGTATAAGTTCAATCAAGTACGTTGATTTGAAATTCATCTGCCACTAACTTTAGCAAATAATTTAAACACAACCACTATGCAGTTTGATCTACCGAAAGAAAAATCTTCCATCATTAAAGTGATAGGAGTAGGAGGCGGAGGCAGCAACGCTGTCAACCACATGTTTAAACAGGGAATCAAAGACGTTGATTTCATTGTTTGTAATACCGACAGACAAGTGCTGGATGCAAGTCCGGTGCCATTGAAAATTCAATTGGGCGCAGCGCTCACCGAAGGACTCGGTGCAGGTTCACTTCCTGAAATGGGAAGAAAAGCCGCGCTTGAGAACGAAGAAGAATTAAGAACCGCGCTTGCAAAAACAAAAATGCTTTTCATTACAGCAGGAATGGGCGGAGGAACCGGAACCGGTGCTGCACCTGTTATTGCAAAGATAGCACGTGAGATGGGAATATTAACCGTTTCCATTTGCACACTTCCATTTTCCTGGGAAGGAAAGCTTAGAAAAAAACAAGCCGAAGAAGGTTTGGCAGAATTAAAAAGACATTCTGATTCTGTTCTTGTTATTTTAAATGACAAGATCAGAGAGATATATCACAACTTGAAAGTAGGCGAAGCATTTGCGCATGCAGATAACGTGTTAACCTCTGCTGCAAAATGTATAGCCGAACTTATTAACGTGGCACTCACCATCAATGTGGACTTCAACGATGTTCGCAGAGTGATGGAGAACAGTGGTGTTGCAATCATGGGTTCTGCAATGGCCGCTGGCGAAGGTCGTTCGCTCAAAGCTGTTACGCAAGCGCTCAACTCACCATTATTAAATGACAATGACATTCGCGGAGCGCGATATGTATTGGTAAGCATCACCTGCGGAACAGGAAAAGATGAATTGACCATGGATGAGCTTGCAGAAATTACAGATTACGTTCAGGAAGCTGCAGGACAAACTGCCGAGATGATAAAAGGTTACGGAACCAACGATACGCTTGGAGAGAAAGTGAGCGTTACCATCATTGCCAGCGGATTTGCGCGCAATGCTTCTGATCTTGGATTTGAAGCTCCGCAGCAGCAGGAGATCACAATGGTTCATCTTGATGAAACCAAAACGGTGGTTAAAGAAGTAGAGCCAAAAATTATGGAAACCAAAGTGGAGGTTTCTAAAATGACTGAACCGATGTTAAAGTCGGATGTGATAGCAGATAAAGTGATAGCGAATGTAAAGAAGGAAACTCCATCGGTTGCAGAAGTTAAAAAAGAAGAGATACTTATCGAGTTGAAGAAAGTAGAGGAGAAGCCGATAGAGAAAAAAGTTATTGAAGTGAAACTTGAACCAGTTGTTACGATGGTGAAAGAAGAACCCAAAGTAGAACCGATTGCTGAAGTGAAGTCTGAACCAATTGCAGAAATAAAAGTTGAACCTGTTGTAATGGTTACTCCTGTTGAAGAAGTTAAAGTGGAACCCATTGCTGAAGTAAAAGCAGAACCTGTTGCCGAAATTATTCCTCCAGTTGTCATCACAGAAAATAAAGTAGAAGAAGTGGAAGAAGAAAAACTTCCTGAACCTTTCCTTCTTGTGAAAGAAGAAGAGCAGGTAAGTTTTGAATTCGACATGACTGCCGAACTTCCAAAGAATACTTTTAAGGAACCTGTGGTTCAAAAAGTAGAACCTAAAATTGAAGAAGTTCCTGTTGCCAAGAAAGAAGAAGCGCCTGTAATGGAAACCAAAGTGGAAACGGTTGCAGAAGT
Organism: Bacteroidota bacterium; assembly: GCA_003164895.1. Taxonomy (GTDB): domain Bacteria; phylum Bacteroidota; class Bacteroidia; order Palsa-948; family Palsa-948; genus Palsa-948. Next base: position 19,002 of record PLUL01000026.1, read on the forward strand.
AGTGAAACCCGCTATTAATATGGATGTGAAACGCGGACTCATGAACGCTTCCATGTCTAGCGAACCTGCGGCAGAATCAAAAGTTACCAAGATTGCAGAAGTAAATCTTAATTCACAACCTCCAATTACCGATAGCGAAGCAAGAGCACGTGCGCAGGAAAAAATTCAGAAGCTGCGCGAACTTAGTTTTAAAGTAAAAACTCCCGGTGGATTGGCTGAGTTGGAGAACGAACCTGCTTACAAACGCAAGAACGTGGTGCTGAACGATACTCCTCATTCTTCCGAATCAGAAATATCGCGCCTCACGTTGGGAACCGAGAATCCTACCAATGGAGCCACCAATAAAACTCCAAGTTTAAGACCCGATAATTCTTTCCTGCACGATAAACCGGACTGAGAAAAGAAGTAAAAGCTAACAGGTAAGATGGCAGATGTATAAATTACGTCTGCCATTTTTAGTTTCAAAATTAGGGTGCAAAATTTATTTTTGAGGTTGCCGTCATTTCATTTCCCTCTCTTGTGGGAGAGGGCAGGGTGAGGGCTTTTTGGGCGTGCCCTCACTCCGTTCGGTCGGGCTTTCCGCTGGTACCTCACGCAAATACTACTTAGTATTTACACGCATCTCAGCCGCGCTTTCTGGTTTCCATTGTCGTTAGTAAAGAGAGGTTGAAGAATAAATTTCCACATTTCCACATTTAGGACAAGTAATTGTTTTACTGCCACCTCCTATTGGTGTTGTTGTAATTCGCATCGTTGCAGTAAAAGGAGTTTCTCTAACAAAATAACCATAACCACATTTAGAACAGAAATGAGGTTTGTTTTGCCAAAGAGAATAATTTGTCAAATATTCCTCATGATGTTCTGGTGTTACATAAGATGGATTTATTTTTGTCTCTAGGTTGTCCTTTTGTTTTTCCAGTTTTGATATTACTTCATTAATTTCTTTTTTGCTTTCTTCCCCGGCTGTTTCCAATTTCTTCTTATACTCTGAAATTAAATTTGTCAAATCTATTTCAACTGTTTTAAGCTGTTTATTTTTTTCTTCTATGAGTTGATTGAGAATTGATTCATATTTTGTTATTGATTCTTTCAACATTTCTTTATGATCCTTACTTTGGCGATAAATTATTACCGCTGAAATAATAGTCAAAATGGTAAAAAGAATTCCTAAAACACTTATTAGTAATCCATATGGATTCCACCATAAACTTAATTGACTATTTGTTTTTTCAAGTATCTGCTGATAATTTTTAACAACATTATCGTCTATAATTTTCTGCACAATTACAACTGTATCCTTATGAACCATTGGATTTGAATGAATGGTCGCACTGTCTTTGAAAGTTCCTTGTGTCTGTGCGAAAAAGGGAACCATTATAAGGAAAAGAAGAAGGTATTTTGCGATTCTTCTCTTTAAATTATCTGCTTTATATTTCATTTTTTTCAATCAAGAATAATGTCTGACTTGTTGTTTCAGTATTGCCACAGTCCTATATCCTCAACAAATATACTTCTTTCCCACTTTTCTCTACTCTTAACCGTTAAAAACAGCGCAAAAAGCGTTCGCATTCAGGAAATACGCGTCCCTATTCAGGAAATGCACACCCCTATTCAGGAAACGTGCGCCCCTATTCAGGAAACGTGCGCCCCCATTCAGGAAACAGTCGCCCCGATTCAGGAAATGTGCGCCCCCATTCAGGAAATAGTCGCCCCGATTTAGGAAATATGCACCCCTATTCAGGAAACGGTCGCCCCCATTCAGGAAATCAGTGCCCGCAATGCAGCATGAATCTATGTAATCATAATATTTACATTTGCAAACTATGTCTATCCAAATTAAAGAAGTAAAAACCAGGAGCGATGCAAAGCAATTTGTAAACCTGCCCTTCGGCATTTACAAAGGCAATAAGTTTTGGGTTCCGCCACTCAAGGCAGGCGAACTCAAATCTCTTTTCCCCGAAACAAATCCTGCGTTCGATTTCTGCAAGGCAAAATTCTGGCTTGCATTTAAAGATGGCAAATGTGTGGGTCGTATCGGCTGCATCATCAACGAAGAGTACAACAAAAAAACGAGCGAAAAGATGGCGCGCTTTTCCCGCCTCGAATTCTTTGACAATGCAGATGTGGTTTCAAAACTTATTTCCACTGCTGAAGCTTGGGCAAAACAGCAGGGAATGATCGGCATTCACGGTCCGCTTGGCTTTGCCAACCTCGATACGCAGGGAATGTTGGTGGAAGGATTCGACCACTTGCAATCCATTGGTTCGGTTTATCATCATGCATATTATCATCCGCATCTCGAAAAGCTCGGCTACTCAAAAGAAAACGATTGGGTTGAATTTCGTTTAACTGTTGGTGAAGCGGCTTTTGAAAAAGCAAATCGCGGTGCGGCTTTGATCCAAAAGCGTTACGGAATTGAAGTGCTTCATTTCACCAAGATGGCAGAACTTCTTCCTCATTCGGATACTATTTTTAATATTCTCAACGATGCGTTCAGCGAACTGCCTTATGTGGTGGCGTTCACTCCGCGCATGATGGCGTTCTACAAAGAAAAATATATCAAGCTGCTCAATCCTGAGTTTGTGAAGATGGTAAAACATAAAGGCGAACTCGTTGGTTTCATCATCGGCTTGCCAAGTTTATCCGAAGCCATGCAACGCGCAAACGGAAGTCTTTTCCCTTTCGGTTTTTTGCCCGTGATGAAAGCGTTGAAAGGAAAAGATGTGATGGACCAGATGCTCACCGGAGTAAAGAAAGAATCGCAATCCACAGGTGCAGGCGTGATTTTGATGTCCGAAATTCAAAAGGTGATGATTGCCAAAGGAATGAAGTTCATCGAAACCACCGGAATATTTGAAACCAACCAGAATGCAATTTCAAACTGGAAGAACTACGAACACATTCAACACAAACGCAAACGTACCTACCGAAAAATGTTTTAACCATGAATTATTTCCTCGTTAAATCCGAACCCGAAACTTATTCCTGGAGCCAGTTTGAAAAAGATGGCAAAACCATGTGGGAAGGCGTGCGCAATTACGCAGCGCGCATTCACCTTCGCGCAATGAAAGTGGGAGATTTGGTTTTGTTCTATCACAGCGGAGAAGATAAAGCGGTTCAGGGAATTGCAAAGGTGGCCAAAGAAGCTTATCAAGACCCAACTACAAAAGAAGATTGGTCGGTAGTGGATCTGGCATTTCATAAACCACTCAAAAGATCAGTTTCTCTTGCCGAAATAAAAGCCGAAAAGAAATTGCAGAACATTTATCTCGTTCGTCAAGGCAGACTTTCGGTAATGCCGCTGGGAAAAGAAGAATTTGACTTGATAGTTAAGATGGGAAGTTGAAATGAAAATGAAAATTGAAATTCCTTTTTAGCGTATCAACTTTAATTAACGTAATTTTTACAGCGTAAATTCTTTTCCTTTTCTTGGAATGTAATTAAAGTGTAAGTTTTGTAAGATAGGTTCAAACTCCTCCTTGATTATTTCTACTTCTTCATTATCTTCAAAATCATAATACCAATTTACGAGTCCCTGTTTTTCGTCGCGATATATTTTATTAATTAAAAACAATAGGTCTGTAAGGCATTTCTTAGAACTTGTGTTGTAGTAACGCATTTTAATATCAAACGGATGTCCCATCATCCATTGTTTGCCATTACATTCAATCCATTTTTCAATCTGATTATAAAACGCACGCGGATGTTCCGGGCGTGATGTACCTGATATGCGGAACACACTATTCGGAGTGTCAAAAAATATTTTTGGTGAAATATCGGTGGGATGAATAAAGAACGAAGGAACGCCTTTTTCGTTTATCGTTTCAAAAAAAATACGATATCCGTCTATGTATTGTTGCAAGAATGACTTTATCTTTTCGTTGCTGCTGTTATAATGCCATTTTATCTGAATGTGTACATCTCTGCTGTTCGTCAGTTCGATTCTTGATATTAAAATTTTCAATGCTTCCAGACAAGCATTGTTTGCCTCCACCAGATTAAATTCAAACACAAGATTCAGTGCTTGGATTTTATTTTCCCTTTGAAGCAGATCAAGCTGCTTATCATATTGTATAATCCATTTTCCGGCATTGAAAAATATTTCCGCAGTTTGAAAAGATGTTGCATTGCCGGAAATGTTGAAAAATAGTTTGTCGGGTATAAAACTAACGCTTGGCGTTGTGTCAGTTGCCTGAACGATGAAAGGAGCGATTGATTGTGTTCCTTCTGGAGTAGTGTTTTCAGTCATCGTTTTGGTTCTTGTGCTATCGTCTGAGTTTTATTCGCAAATCTTATGTGCAAAGATAAAAACATACATAAATCATTGATGATATCTTTATAAACTCTCTATAACTTTTTCTTCAATTATAATTTTCAGCTGAAAAATTTCATTTCCTTTGTCATGAATGACAGGACTTAAAAAGGGCGACAAAAAAATTATTACCGCCTGGAGTTTTTACGACTGGGCGAATTCGGTTTATCCGCTTGTCATTACTTCCACCATCTTTCCTATTTATTATTTATCGGTAACTCAAACTGATTCCAGCAACAAAGTTCATTTTATTGGAAGAGAATACACCAACACAACTCTTTATGATTTTTCTTTGGCATTTGCATATTTAATCGTTGCGCTGATAGCGCCCTTGCTTTCAGGAATTGCAGATTACAGCGGAAGCAAAAAAAGATTCATGCAATTCTTTTGTTATCTCGGTTCAATTTCTTGTGCTGCGATGTATTTTTTTACCGGAATTGAAAATCTCTGGATTGGAATTCTCACAGCCATTCTCGCCTGTATCGGTTATTCAGGCAGCATTGTTTTTTATAATGCATTCCTTCCCGAAATCGCTGAACCAAAAGACCATGACCGAGTAAGTGCGAAAGGTTTCGCGATGGGTTATATCGGAAGTGCAATTCTACTCATCATTAATTTGGTAATGGTGATGAAACCTGAATTATTTGGCTTTGCAAATGCAGGAACTGCAACTCGAATTTCTTTTCTCACCGTTGGGGTATGGTGGATTCTTTTTGCACAAATAACTTTTTACTATTTGCCGAACAATATTTATGGGCACAAACCGGAAGGACATTATATTTTCAACGGATATTTAGAATTGAAAAAAGTTTGGCTGGAGTTGAAACAACACAAACAGATTGCAAAATTTCTTTCTGCGTTTTTTGTTTACAATATGGGCGTGCAAACAGTAATGTTAATAGCTACACTTTTTGGCAGTAAAGAACTCAAACTCGAATCGAGTCAGCTTATCATTGTCATTCTTGTAATTCAGTTTGTCGCCATTGCCGGGGCATATTTATTCTCATTCATGTCAGAAAAAAAAGGGAATATTTTTACGCTGAAAGCTGCGGTAATAATTTGGATTGCAGTTTGTATTGATGCCTATTTTGTTAAATCTGCAAATCATTTTTATGTTCTTGCTGGAATTGTCGGCTTGGTGATGGGCGGCATACAATCGCTTTCCCGTTCAACATATTCAAAAATGCTCCCTGAAACTGAGGACCATGCATCGTACTTTTCTTTTTTTGATGTAACAGAAAAAATATGCATTGTCTGCGGAATGGGATTATTCGGTATGATTGAACAAGTCAGCGAAAGCATGCGTAATCCGATTCTTGCATTGATTTTATTTTTCATAGTTGGATTTCTCTTACTTTTGCGTATTCCGAAAAACACAGTATAACGAAATGATTGTAGATATTTTCATCCCTTGCTTCATTGACCAGCTTCATCCGCATGTCGGACTGAATATGGTGAAGATTCTGGAAAAACTTGGCTGCGGAATCAATTACAATCCTGAGCAAACGTGCTGCGGACAGCCTGCTTTCAATTCCGGTTATTGGGATGAAGCGCGCGAGGTCGGAGAAAAATTTATTAAAGAATTTCAAAACGACCGCTATATTGTTTCACCGTCTGCTTCCTGCACCGGTTATGTAAAAAATTATTATCCTGAAATGTTTCACAATTCCGTTTTGCACAATGAATTCAAGCAATTGAAAAGAAATATTACAGAGTTTTCTGATTTTTTGGTAAATGTTTTGAAGATTACAAATATTGGCGCAACACTCAATGGCGTTGCAACTTATCATGATTCTTGTGCTGCACTTCGAGAATATGGTATAAAACATGAGCCAAGAACTTTATTGTCAAAAGTTCGCGGACTTGAACTTCGTGAGATGAAAGATACTGATACTTGTTGCGGTTTTGGCGGAACTTTCGCTGCTAAATTTGAACCTATTTCTGTTGGCATGGCTGAACAAAAAGTGAAAAACGCCATGGAAGTGAAAGCCGATTATATTATTTCCACAGATATGTCATGTCTCTTGCAGCTCGACAGTTATATTCAAAAGCAAAAACTTAACATCAAAGTGTTGCACCTTGCGGATGTGCTGGTGAGCGGATGGGAATAACTTTCAATAATCTTTCTAATTTGTACATTTGCAATCCATATAAATAGTATTATGAAATTATTAATTGAAAATTTTCCAAACCAGCTTCGCGAAGCTATACTCATAGGAGAAAAGGTAAAACTTTCACCTTCTAAAAGAAAAATTTCTAATGTATTTATTTCCGGTCTTGGTGGTTCTGGAATTGGCGGAACAATCGTCAGTGAATTGGCAGCAATGTATTCCCCCGTGTCGATTACGGTTGGTAAGGGATATTTTATACCAAAATTTGTAAATGAGAATACACTTGTCATTATTTCGTCATACAGCGGAAATACTGAAGAAACTTTAAATTGTCTGAATCTCGCTTTGAAAAGAAAAGCCAAAATTGTTTGCATTACTTCAGGTGGAAAAGTTGCAGAAATTGCAAAAAATAAAAAATTAGATTTGATTTTGATTCCCGGAGGAAATCCTCCACGTGCTTGTTTGGGATATTCTCTCACGCAATTGTTATATGTTTTATCACATTTTAAAATCATCAGCAATAAATTCAAAGCGCAATTAAAATCTTCTGTTGAATTAATTGAACGTGAAAAACAAAATATTATTTCTGAAGCCAATACTATTGCAGAAAAAATTCATGGAAAGACACCGATGATTTATGCAACTACTTATTTTGAAGGAATTGCCATTCGTTTTCGCCAACAAATAAATGAGAATGCGAAAATGCTTTGCGGGCATCACGTGATTCCTGAAATGAATCATAATGAATTGGTAGGATGGGCGAGCGGAAGTGAAAAGATTTCTGTAATTATTTTCCGAGATAAAGATGAGTTTGAACGTAACAATGCTCGCATCGTGATAAACAAAGAAGTAATAAAAAAATATACTCCGAACATAATTGAAATTTGGTCAAAAGGAAAATCACAAATTGAAAAAGCAATTTACTTTATCCATCTTGGCGACTGGATTTCCATATTTCTGGCGGAGAAACGAGGAGTGGATGCGGTGGAAGTGAAAGTGATTGATATGCTGAAAGGCGAGCTTTCCAAAATATGATTTCTTTCCCAATGCCTAATGTTCAAACTAAACAGAAAATTCTTTTTAAGGATTTAGGTCTTATTGATTACAAAGAATGTTGGGATTATCAGGAAAAACTTTTTCAGGAAATTATTTCTCGAAAAATTCAAAATAGAAATTCTTCCATCGACAATCAATCACCAACCATCAGCCATTTGTTATTTTGTGAGCATCCTCACGTTTACACACTTGGGAAAAGCGGTGACGAGAAAAATCTTTTACTGAACGAATCTCAGCTTCAAACGAAAAATGCTACTTACTACAAAATAAATCGCGGAGGCGATATCACCTATCACGGTCCCGGGCAAATTGTGGGGTATCCGATTTTGGATTTGGATAATTTCTTTACCGACATTCACAAATACCTGCGTTTTCTGGAAGAAACAATTATTCTCACATTGAAAGATTATGGAATTGAATCTGGAAGAATTGAAGGGCTTACCGGTGTTTGGCTGGACTGGAAAAATCCTGCAAAGGCAAGAAAAATATGTGCGATGGGTGTTCGCACTTCCCGCTGGGTAACGATGCACGGATTTGCTTTCAATGTAAATTCGGATTTGAGTTATTTTAAAAATATTATTCCCTGCGGAATTCAGGATAAAGCCGTTACTTCAATGAAGCACGAACTCGGAAGAGAAGTTGATATGAATGAAGTGAAACAGAAAGTAAAAAAATACTTTGCTGAAGTTTTTGAATGTGAAATTGTCTGATGAATTTTTATTCGTAAATTCGTTTTAATCCGTTATCTGTACCCATGGAACGTTTCTTCAATATTTTCAAAAACATTCTCAAGTGGTTTCTTATTCTGCTTGTTATTCTGAATATTCTCATTCTTGTTTCAGGGAAAACATATTTGTATAAAGGTTTTGCAAATACTTATTTGAAAGGAAGAGTTAGTGCCGGCATTGATGAATACAAAATTTTTGATAACCGAATTGTAAAATCAAATCGGCATTCTGAATGGGTGCTTGGAAAAGATTACAATACTTCAAAAATTCCTTCGCAATATATTTCCGGCATGGAACGAATGAAAACCATCGCTTATCTTATTATTAAAGATGATTCTATCCGCCATGAAGAATATTGGGATGGTTACAGCGACACATCACACACGGGTTCTTTTTCCATGGCGAAAACCTTTATCAGCATATTAGTCGGTATTGCAGTTAACGAAGGAAAAATTAAATCTATTGATGAACCCGTTGGAGATTTTTTACCAGAATATAAGGAAGGAAATAAAAACAAAGTTACTATTCGTCATCTGCTCACGATGAGTTCAGGAATTAATTTTGATGAAAGCTATATCAATCCAATCGGTTTTGCCGCTGAAGCATATTATGGGGATAATCTTCGTAAATTAATTTTCAAATATGATGTTACTGGTGAGCCAGGAAAATATTTTGAGTATAGAAGTGGAAATACACAATTACTGGGTTTTGTTTTAAGCAAAGCCGTAGGAATGAGTGTGAGTGATTATGCTTCTGAAAAATTATGGCAACCTATTGAAGCGGAGCACGATGCTTATTGGAGTTTAGACCATAAGGATGGGGATGAAAAAGCGTATTGCTGTTTTAATTCCAATGTTCGGGATTTTGCTCGAGTAGGAAAATTGTTTTTGGATAGCGGAAGATGGAATGGCAAACAGGTTGTTCCCGAAAAATATGTTATGGAATCCATTCAACCGGCACAGACTTTGGATGGAGATTCCCCTAACAAAAGATACGGGTATTCGTGGTGGCTTATGCCGAATTACAAAGGACATAATATTTTTTATGCCCGCGGTGTGCTTGGACAATACATCGTTATTATTCCGGATTTGAAAATGATTGTGGTTCGTCTGGGAAGGATGCGAGAACTTTCAGATGTAAACGGACATCCTATAGATTTATACTGGTATATTGATGCTGCGCTGGAGATGTGTGGGAAGAAATAATTATAGATTATTCTACTCGCCAATCAATTGCCTGTAAACCTTCCTTCTTCAGCAGTTCATTTGTTTTTGAAAAATGTTTGCAACCAAAAAATCCTGAATGAACTGAAAATGGCGAAGGATGTGGAGCTTGCAGAATGTGATGTTTTGATTTGTCAATGAGAATTTCTTTTGCTTGGGCAAATTTTCCCCATAAAATAAAAATCAATCCCTTCCTTTTTTCTGACAACGCTCGGATTGCAGCATCTGTAAATTCTTCCCAACCATGTTTTTGATGCGAACCAGGTTGATTTGCACGTACGGTTAACGTTGCATTTAGAAGCAATACGCCTTGCTTTGCCCAAGGTTCAAGGTTGCCAGTTTTCGGAATAGGAATTCCTAAATCACTGTTCAGTTCTTTGAAAATATTTTGTAGAGAAGGCGGTTGAGATATTCCATCGCTAACAGAAAAACACAAACCATTTGCCTGTCCTGCTCCATGATAAGGATCCTGACCGATAATAACAACTTTTACATTTTCAAATGGTGTATAATTGAAAGCAGCAAAAATTCTCGATGAAGGCGGATAAATAATATTCTTCTTTCTTTCTTCAACAAGAAACTTTTTTAACGATATAAAGTATTCACTTTGGAATTTTTGTATCAGAATTTCTTTCCATGATTCATTAATTGTTGGATTTATTGAAACCTTTTCCATTTTGTTGCGTAATACACGTCAAAATTAACAACAAGTAGTTTCTGTTAATAAAAAAATAAAATATTTTTTGCTCATTTAAGAGAAACCACTACCTTTGCTTTCAATAAAACATTGGCATATTTATTGTCATCAATCGGAAAACAAGTTTTAAACATAAAATAACAACCCCACTACAATGAAGAAACTTCTCGCACTAATCGCCACCGTTGCGTTGTTTGCAGTCATCTTTTCATCTTGTAAAAGTCATGAACTTTGCCCTGCCTATGGCAAAACAAGTGCGAAAGTAACTACTCAGAAGCAGGTTTAACATTTCCGAATTTTATACTTACCCGCTTTCAGAAATGAAAGTGGGTTTTTTGTTTTATATCTGGATGTAAACTCTTTGCTACCGGACAAGCATGGGCGGTATTCTCAAGTAAATCTTTTTCTTTTTGAGAATAAGTATTTTTCGGAAAAAATAAATCAACATGGATTTCCGAAACTCTTCGAGGATTTTCTCCCATTACTTTTAGAATTTCCACTTTTGTTCCATTCATATTAATAGAATGTCTTTTTGCGACAATGCCCATTACCGTAAGCATGCAGCACCCAAGTGAAGTGGCAAGCAGATCTGTAGGAGAAAAAGCTTCGCCTTTTCCGTTATTATCCGTAGGTGCATCGGTTATGATTTCTTGTCCTGATTTTAAATGAACAGCTGTGGTACGAAGCTCGCCTTTATAAATAATTTCAGAAGTTTTCATTTGAATGGATTTTTGATGAACAAAAGTATTATTAATCCGATAGGTTTTGTACATTTGCTTAGAACATTTTAAATGAGATATATTTTTTCCATATTTTTTTTCTTGTTTCTTTTTGCCGACCTTTATGCTCAGGATATTGCTAAAGGAATTACGCCTGTTAATAATGACGATGTTCCATTGTTGTATCGTAATGAACAGGAATTCGGTGGTGTAGCACATTCTTCCGGTTGGGGATTTAATTACCGCAGATGCAAACACGTAACTGGATATAAAAAGCGTATTCTTGAATTTGAACTTGTCGGGATGAAAAGTCCGAAGGAAATTAAAACTTCTCCTCCTTCTGACATCGGCATCAAACCATATTTTTACGGAAAACAGTTTACCGTTACATTTCTTAGAGTAGGATGGGGAATGAATAAAGTGATCACCGGAAAAAGTGAGCGTAAAGGGGTTGAGATAAGATTGGTTACAATTGCCGGACCAGTTATGGCGTTTGCAAAACCAGTGTATTTAAATGTGTGGTATCCTGATACTACAAATTCAAATAGCGGAACTATTATCACTCAAAAATATGATCCAACAAACCCCGAACAAACCCAAAATAACATTGCCGGAAGAGCTTCTTATTTTACCGGATTTGGTCAAATGCAATTTTTTCCGGGAGCATTTTGTAAACTCGCATTAAGTTTTGAACATGGAAAAAATGATACCGATATTCAATTGCTTGAAACCGGAATTGTAGTTGATGGATTTTATAAAACAATTCCTATCATGGCAAATGCAAGGAATAATCAGGTTTACATAAATGTGTATCTGAATATTATGTTCGGAAAGAAATGGTTTTAAAACTCACTATTTATTTGTGTCTGACATTCTTGAAATTCCCCAGCGAGCAAAAAAACCGGATTGGTTAAGAGTAAAACTTCCAATTGGGGAAAATTATCTTCAGGTTAGAAAATTAGTTGACACTCATAAACTCCACACGATTTGCGAGAGTGGCAATTGCCCGAATATGGGCGAATGTTGGGGGGCTGGAACTGCCACATTTATGATTCTTGGAAATATTTGTACGCGTTCTTGCGGATTTTGTGCTGTTGCAACTGGTAAACCAAATACTGTGGACAAGAACGAACCCGAACGAGTTGCAAATTCTGTGAAGCTGATGAATGTAAAACATTGCGTCATTACTTCGGTTGATAGAGATGATTTGCCGGATGGAGGATCTATGATTTGGGTAGAAACAATTCGTGCGGTAAGAAAAATTTCTCCACAGACAAAATTTGAAACTCTCATTCCTGATTTTCAAGGTAATAAGGAAAAGATGGAACGGGTTTTTGTAGAACGCCCCGAAGTTTTATCTCACAATCTTGAAACAGTAAAACGATTGACCAAACAAGTTCGTGTTCAGGCAAAATATGAAAGAAGTTTAGATGTGTTGAAAAGTGCAAAGGAATTCGGATTAAGAACAAAATCAGGAATTATGCTTGGCTTGGGAGAAACCGAAGAGGAAATTATTGAATCCATGAATGATTTGCGAAATGCAAAAACGGATGTGCTTACGCTTGGACAATATCTGCAACCCACCAAACAACATTTATCTGTTCAAGAGTTTGTTCATCCTGAAAAATTTGCCAAGTATAAAGAGATTGGATTAAAAATGGGATTTTTATATGTGGAAAGTTCTCCGCTTGTTCGTTCATCATATCATGCGGAAAAACATGTGCTTTGAGAATAAAAAATTTTTAAAACGAAAAATAATATCATTAGATAAATCGTTGTGTACCCAACCATTTTGTGCATTTATACATCTTAATAATATAGGCAATGCCGGATTTCAGTGAAGAAGAAATAGTTAAGCAATGTCTGAAGGGCGATAGAGCTTTTCAAAAAATCCTTTACAATCGGTATGCGGGTAAAATGCTTGCTGTGTGTTTCCGATATGCCGATGGAAGAGAGGAAGCAGAAGATGTTCTGCAGGAAGGATTTATAACAGTTTTTGAAAAACTTCATCAATTTAGAGGAGAAGGGTCTTTTGAAGGATGGATAAGAAAAATCATGGTAAATAAATCGTTAGAACATTATAGAAAAGGATCGCGAATGTTCACGCGAGTGCATATTGAAGAAGAGTCGAATCAGTTTATCAGTTCTGAAGATATTCTATCAAATATTTCTTCAAAAGAATTGCTCGAAATAGTGCAAGAACTTCCTCCGGTTTACAAAATGGTTTTCAATCTTTTTGCATTTGAAGGAATGAAACATAAAGAAATTGCAGAACAACTTGGAATTTCGGAAGGTACATCAAAATCAAATCTTTCGGATGCAAGAACCATTTTGAAAAGAAAAGTAAAACTGCTGATGGGAAGTGTGGTAGCTCAAGAAATTGTAGGATGAAAAAAAATATTAACCTGACAGATGATTTGGACAACGCTTTTAATAAAGCGATTGAACCGATGGAGATTGAGCCGTCTGAATCTGTTTGGAAAAATGTGGATGCCGGATTAACAAGGGTTGAAAACTCCCTTCTTAAAAAGAAAATTATTTTCTGGAAAAAAATAGCAGCATCTATTTCAGTTTTTCTTGTTGCGCTTGGGATATTTTTCTTCTACCAATATTCCAATCCTAAACCATCTCATCAATTAGTAAAAGCGGATATAACAGAAAGTAAATTAGCATCAGAACAACAACAAACAACAAATTCATCTGTTGAAAAAGAACCTTTGGCTGTTGTAAGTCAGAAAAAGATGGAATCATTACCTGTAAATTCTGAACAGAAAGAAAAGAAAATTGGCACAAACACCAGTTCAATTCTAACTGTGATTTCTGAAAATAATTCCGCAGAATCTAATCAAAAGGAAAATTATATTGAATCAGAAAAGAAAGAACCCGCAACAGAAATTCAAAGTGTTATTTCAACTGAAGTAAATACAGAAAAAATCAATTCAGCAGTTTCTGGTCAGCAGTCTTCATTACATACTAATAAAATAAATAATTCCAAATCCGATTCGACGGTAGATATTCCCGAGAAGGAAACACAGCAGTTATCAGTTTTTTCTGAGATAAATCATAATACTTTGAAGGATTCTTCTGCGCTTCCGAAATGTAATGAGCCGTTGACCGGGGTTGCTTCTGCGAATCCGTCTGAAGTTCCTAACACAGTTGGCATTCATACTTCCGCCATCTTTTCGCACATTTATGTTGAAGGAATATTTTCGCCTGAAATTACAAATCAATATTTGAAAGACAATAATACTTCGGATGCATTTTCAAAACAAAGTGTAAAATCACACGAAGTAAATATTGTTTCACATTCAGAAGGAATAAAATTTGGATACGACATTAATCATTGGAGTATTGAAACTGGATGTATTTATTATCAGGAGCATATAAATATTTTACCAAGTACAATTGCACCGTATGAATTAAATGGAGAAATTCATAGTTCTTTAGTAACGAGCAGTGGCGTAGTAGATATTCCTTTAAATGGAGCACATCATATAAGTGATAGTGTTGATATAAAAAGTGGTTCGAATCAAGTACTTAGTTTTGTTAATATTCCTATACAAGTTAAGTATAGGTTTGGAGGAAAAAAATTATCCTTTTATGTCATGTCAGGTATTTCTGCAAATGTTTTAACGCAAGAAAAAACTAATTTAAAAATGGATCATGATCATGACCAAGATGATGGAGGTGATAGAACAGTAATTGGAATCAAGGGAACTAAAAATGTTTTTTATGGATATTCGCTTGGTATGGGCGCGAGTTATAAATGCTTTAGAGGATTTTATTTGAATTTGGAACCGTTATTCAGAGGCGCAATGACATCTCTTAATAAGGATACTCCAATAAAAACATACCCAAATACTTTTGGAATTGGAATAATTGCAGGGTATCATTTCTAATTTACCCAACCATTCTCTTGTTTTTTTCATCTATCAGTTATCAGCAATTATTGATAAATTATTTTTTATGGATAGAAGAGATTTTATAAAATCATCCTGCGCTTTTTGTGGCGTTGCAATTGCGGGAGTTGCCTTAATAGATAGTTGCAAGAAACCTGCGCCAACTCCAGTTGTAGTAAACTTTACTTTGGATTTGACGAATTCAGCAAATTCTGCTTTAAACTCGGTTGGTGGATATGTTTATAGCAATAATGTGATTGTTGCAAGAATCAATAGTGCGGTTGCCGCTACATCTTTTGTTGCTTTATCAGAAGCATGCACACATGCCGGATGCACGGTTTCTTATTCTGGAAGTTCCTCTCGCTTTGTGTGTCCTTGCCACGGAGGTATGTTTGATACAAGTGGCAATGTTGTTTCAGGTCCGCCTCCATCAGCACTCACAAAATATAAAACCACTTTGAGTGGAAACATTTTGTCTGTAAATTCGTGAATTTTATAGAATTTATTTATAACACATTCTGCATTTCGGATAAATGTGTTTCATGTTTTATTTTGAAAATATTAAGCAACCTTTTATAAGACAATACGTCTTTATTGCTTTAGGACTTATCGTAGAATCTATGTTAAAGTAATAAGTAGAAATTATGATTATGGTCATAAATATTATTACAAAATAATAATTTAGTTTTTACTCACCAAAGGTAT
>PLUL01000012.1 GCA_003164895.1 Bacteroidota bacterium
TCCTAATCATATTTCCGGATTGCAATTATGGTTAAGTGCCGACAGTGGAGCATCATTAAATGGTACACATGTAAGCCAATGGGCTGACAGATCTGGCAATAGTAGAAATGCATATGCAAATAGTTCTATTTACCAGCCACAATTTGTCAATACTGTACCTATTTTGAATAATAGACCTACCTTAAACTTTTATTTTAATCCTCCTGACACATCCTTATTGCAGATTAATAATTCTATTAATGTTGGTGAGATGTTTATTCTTGCTAATTGGGATGCAGGAAATACTTTCCCGGATTATAATGGATTGTTATCTGCTTTTACTGGGACGTATTTGATTATTGGGTCGGGAGGTAGTAGTAGTTTATTGCCATCAAACTATTTTGACAATTTGTTTATAGATACAATCCAAGCACTAAATTTTACACCCTTTTCTCGATATAAAATAATATCAGGTAGAAAAATAAATCCATCACTTTTACCAAATTTGCAAATAGGAAAAGACCGAGCAATTGCTTCTAGGTTTTGGCAAGGCAATGTATCGGAATTAATTATTTACGATCATGCTTTGAGTAACTCTCAGCGCGACAGTATTTATAAATATTTTCAAAATAAATATACTCCGCCTGTTAGTATAGGAAGTATAACCGTCAATTACGGTTTTTGTCCAACTATTAGTATATCTGCTTACAAACCTTGGTTTACAAGTTATCAATGGAGTACAGGACAGACAACTGATACAATTGTTACGTCCCTAACAGGACACATTTTTGTAACTACTAAAGATATTTTTGGTTTTACATCTTCTGATACCATGAAAGTTATTTATCCGGGTAATTTATCGCCATTTCCTAAGAATAAGACAATTTGCATGGGAGATACATTGGTGTGGAATACACAATTGAATAAGAAGGGTTATCATTTTATCTGGCAGGACAACTCTACAGATTCATTATTTAAAATTACAAATGCAGGACAGTATTATGTGAAGGTGACAGATACAATAGGTGGAACAGGATGTTCAATCAACTCTTACACATTAACCGTTTCAGTAGATAATTTTCCGCAAACAGCATCCCTTGGTGCCGCTACAACTATTTGTTCAGGAGCAAGTATTGCGTTAATAAGCGGAGCAAATCCTGCAAACACCTACACTTGGTCAACGGGAGCAACTACTTCTTCAATAATAATTACAACTACAAATACTTATTCTTTAACTGTGCAAGATGGAAATGGATGCATTGCCAAGGATACAATTCATGTTGATGTTAAAGGAGTAAATCCTGTGCCAAACTTTAATGTTCCAAATTCTTGTTTTGGCAGTTTAACAAACTTTACGGATCAATCTACTGTTACACTTCCTGCACATATTAATCAATGGTCTTGGAATTTCGGAGATGCTACACCGATAACTACAGGTATTCCAAATCCATCACATTCGTATTCGGTTGCAGGAACTTACACCGCTACATTAACTGTTACTTCGGATTCAGGTTGCACAGCAACGATTCAAAAAATAGATACAGTAAATGCACAACCAACTGCTTCGTTTTATACTTCGCTTCCTTTATGTTCAGAAACAAATATTTCGTATGTAGATCAATCTACTGTTACTCTTCCTGCTCACCTTAATCAATGGAGTTGGGATTTTGGAGATGGAACTCTCTTTGTTTCTCAGCAGAACCCAATTCATACTTATTCCTCAGCAGGAACTTATTCTGTGCAGCTTATTGTTTCTTCTGATAAGGGTTGCACAGATACTGTAAACGCGCACGAAACGGTACATCCAATACCAATTCCTTCGTTTACTGCAGATACAGTTTGCCTCGGTACAGGAACTCATTTTTCGGGTACATCAACAGGTGTAATTACAACATGGTATTGGCAATTTGGCGACGGAACTAATTCAGCAACCAATCACACTACAACTCATACTTATTTAACTGCGGGAACTCATAGCGTAACACTTACTGTAACATCTGACAGCGGATGTTATAAAAGTTATACCGATACTGTAAAGGTTAACTTTTTGCCGAAATCAAAATTTGTGAGCGATTCAATTTGTGTGTTTGCTCCGTTGCAATTTAAAGATTCGAGTACTGTAAGCGGAAGTACCATCAGTTCGTGGCACTGGCAGTTTGGTTCAATGGGTTCTTCCACTCAGCAAAATCCTGTTGCTACATTCACTTCTTCCGGAACTTATTCGGTTACACTTTCGGTAACTTCGGCGCAAGGATGTATAGGTTTTTCTTCTCAGTTAGTGCAGGTGATGCCGCTTCCGGTTCCTGATTTCAATTTTAGTCCTCAGTACGGAGCATTACCGCTTACGGTGAACTTTCATAATCAATCTTCGGGGGCATTAAATTATTTATGGAGTTTTAGCGATGGAGGACATAGTACACTGGATAGTTTGTCACATGTGTATCAAAATCCGGGCGTGTATTATATCAAATTACTAAGCGAAAGTAAATTCGGATGTAAAGATTCTTTAACTGAAAAGTTACAAATTGATGAGCCGATTTTAGATGTGGATGACAGTATGGTGTGGGTAACTCAACAGCCGAATTCCGTGCAGCCGTATGTATTACTTTATAATAAAGGAAACATAGATGTTCATTCAATTCAATTATCCGCTTATTTGGATGACGGAAATCCGGTGATGGAAACTTGGACAGGAACTTTAACTCCTACCTCTCCCAATTGGATGTATTATAAATTTAATTCTTCTCTCGAAATTGTTTCAAACAAAAATCATAATATTATTTGTGTGGATGTGTTGCTGGTGAACGGCAGAGTGGATGATAATGTTTTGAATAATCATGCCTGCACGGCAATCACAAATAATTTTACGTTGCTGGATCCTTTTCCAAATCCAACTAATGGAGATATTTATTTTCTGCTCATACTTCCGCAGGAAGGATCAATTACATTGGATATTTACGACATGATAGGAAGAAAAGTGAAAGTGATTTCAGAAAATGGCTTGAAAGGTTTGAATCAAATTACTTACAGCACTCTCGGTTTGAGTAAAGGAAATTATTACCTGCAATTGAATTATAATGATAAAGTGCTCGGAAAAATGTTTATGAAAGATTAAGCAAACTTACTAATTAATCCAATTTCCCGGAAGTATTAGCATATTTATTAAGCTCGTCATTCATAATCTCATTGTGCAATTCAATCTGATTGCCACGCAACATATCGAGTGAAAGAAACGTATTAGCTTTCATAAATTTTAATTTGCTGTTGTATGTGCCCAATAAAATACCCGAGGTGATTTTGCAAAATATCTTTTTTACTCCGGGTTCAATTTCTTCCAATTCCTCAAAGCCATAATCACACATTTGGTTCATGTAGGAACGAATAATTTCATCGCGTGATTGCAAATTAAGTTTGAGGCGTTCGTTATAACGATTGAAAAAATGTCCTGTGTGATAAATAATCACAACACCTTCTGTACCATCTGTTACAGTAATGCCCACATTTCCTTTTCCGTTATGATAGATCAGCATACTCGAAACGCCTGATCTTTTTTTAGTAATCTCAATTCTATACATCCAATTATTTTTGTATTTGGAACAATAATCATAAAAGGCAACAAACCCTTTTCCCTTTGCGACTTTACTAAGCGATTTCTCTAATTTGCGGCAGACGTAAAATGATTTGCGAAAAAGGATGGGGTAATCTTTTGCAATTTCTCTGCGCACTTCCTCCAATGTCATTCCCGGAATAAGCATGTGTTGCTTTTTATCTTATGGCGATAAAAATATTAAAATAGTGTTTCGTGAATTATGCTAAATATCATAAACCGCGCATGTCATTTCGACTAACAGGAGAAATCTCATGTTGCTTTTGCAATAAGTTAGAGGAGATTCCTCACTTTGTTCGGAATGACAGACAAAGAAAAAGCTCTCTGAAAAAACCAGAGAGCTTTTTTATTTTGTACAAAATACATTCAACTACCTAGGTCGTCCTCCCGAAGGAGATGATTGCCTTGGTGCCGGTGCTGATTGCTGAGGTCTCGGAGCCGATTGTTGCTGTTGCGGACGCGGTGCTTGTTGCTGATATTGCTGCTGCGGTCTTTGAGTTGGCTGCGCTTGCTCCCAAGTATTGCGGTGATATTCCTGCGCCTTGTTTACATTATTAAAATTATTGCTGCGCGGAGTTTGTGATTGCCTTGGCGTTTGAACTGGCTGCTGCTGTGGATTAGTAATTCTTACCGATGGTTGTTTCACAGGTTCCTGTCTATTCTCCTGAATGTTTTGCTTTACTGCGCTATTAGGTTCAGCTTTATAAGCAGTGTTCAGAGAAGGGTATTTGGTAGCATGGTTTTGAAAATACTGGTCGCGCACAGTAGAAGAAACAGGTTTTACTCCATTTCCTTTTTGAGCATCAATATGTAATTGCCCTACTTGTTTTATTGCATCGGCACGGTTTTGTTTATTGGCGATGAAATCTTTCGGCAGATAATTTTTGTTATCGCGCACCCAGTTGTGCACCACGTATGAATGCTCGCCATGCGATCCTCTTGGTCCATAATAATGATTGATGTATGAATTGCACAAGTGCGGATAATGATGCCAGTGTTCTGGATAATAAAAATACCAGTTGGTAAAATAAAACGAAGGGCAACCTAGCATGATCATGTTTCCGTAAACATCATAATAAAATCCACAATCGAACCAATACGGATATGGATACCAATAGGAATAAGGATACCAAGATGGATAACCGTACCAATAAGAATAGGGAGGACAGGTATAATTGTTTACATAATTTGGATCGGGACGAGTGGTTAATTCTTCGTCCGAATAACCATTTTCTTTTGCGTAATCGTGTGCGGAATTTTTCAGATCATTTGCTTCATCCGGATTTTGCTGAATGGTTTGTTTCCATGCTTCTGCGTCTTCTGCATTTTGTTTTGTTTCAGCCACATTCATTGAATCTGCTCTGTGCAACACACCTTTCGGGTCGCGCCTGAAATGATCGCCCACTCGTACAGTCAAACTCAAATGATCGTTTAAAAGATTTATTATTTCGGGATGATTGATAAGGTCTCTGAAAACATCCTGAGTTGATGGCGGATATTCAGAAATTATCTGAGCAAACTGTGCATTTGTTTTCGCCTGCAAGTCATCCATCTTTTGAAGCACATCGTAATGGTTCTTTCCATACTTCATTGCTGTTTTATGAATGTCTTCGGGATAAGAAGTTAGAATAGCATCTATTTGTTCTTTGGATTTTTCTCCGCCTTGCACAAGTTTTGAAATCAAATCTGGATACCTTCCTAAATTCCAAAGATCTTCCTGTTCGCTTTTAGAATAATTACCAACGAGGTTTGCAAAATCGGTACTGGAATTTTTCTGCAAACTGGCAATGTTCACGATAGCGCCCGGATATTCGCACGCTTCAAATATTTCCATACGAATTGTGTCAGGATACATCACCAAAGCATTTATCGCTGCTGAATCTTCGCTGGTATGTGTGGTGCTTTGTTGTTGTGCAAATGCAGAGAGAGTAGCAATGCTGATCGCCAATGTGAAAAGAAATTTGTTTTTCATTTTATGTAGATTGAATTAAGTTATATCTGATTTTAAAGTTGCAAGTTACCAAATTACTGTGCAAAGTAAACATGAAAACAATGTGTGGCAAATGATATATGTCATTCGATATCCTTTAGTGAATAGATTTTATTTCTGTATCCCCACTTATTTGTAAATTCGTAACCTATGAAACTATTACAAGGAAAAACCGCCATCATCACAGGCGCATCGCGCGGAATTGGCAGAGCCATTGCAAAAACCTTTGCAGAACAGGGAGCCAATGTTGCTTTCACTTTTCTTTCTTCTGTTGAAAAAGGAAAGGAACTGGAAAAGGAACTTTCTGCCTTTGGCGTGAAAGCAATAGGATATCAATCCGATGCGGCAAATACAAAAGCATGTGAAGAGTTAGTTACCGCAGTTGTAGCTGAATTCGGAACTGTGGATGTGCTGGTGAACAATGCCGGCATCACTCGTGATAATTTATTGATGCGCATGAGCGAAGTGCAGTGGGATGAAGTGATGAGCGCAAATCTTAAATCGGTTTTTAATCTCACAAAAGCAATTCAACGACCGATGCTGAAAGCACGTAAGGGCAGCATCATTAATATGACTTCGGTTGTCGGTATAGAAGGAAACGCAGGTCAGGCAAATTATGCTGCATCAAAAGCGGGTATTATTGGATTTTCAAAATCTATAGCGCAGGAACTTGGTTCGAGAAATATTCGCTGCAATGCAGTGGCTCCCGGTTTTATTTCTACAGAAATGACAGCCGCTCTCGACCAAAAAGTAATTGATGCCTATCTCGAAGATATTCCTCTCAAGCGCACCGGCACACCTGAAGAAGTTGCAAATCTTGTTTTGTATCTTGCTTCCGACCTTTCTTCCTATGTAACAGGTCAGGTGATTTGTATTTGCGGAGGGATGCACACTTAAATACAATGGTTAATGGAAAATGTATAATATCTTTCCATCATCTATCAATCATTAGCCATCAACCATTATGAATCTCTCTTTATATACCGATTACCCAATATGGTTTGTTGCATTTTGTTTTTTAGCAGGAGCAGGATATTCCTTTTTGCTTTACAGGAAAGAAAAAAGATTCAACGAAACTCCGAAGTGGGTGAGGAGAACACTTCCTGTTTTGAGATTTGTTGCAGTTACTTTGC
Organism: Bacteroidota bacterium; assembly: GCA_003164895.1. GTDB lineage: Bacteria > Bacteroidota > Bacteroidia > Palsa-948 > Palsa-948 > Palsa-948. The sequence goes on from PLUL01000012.1 coordinate 6,710, forward strand.
TTGCATTTTTTCTTCTTAATCCTCTTCTGAAAAATATTACTCGCACGGTAGAAAAACCCATTATCATTTTCGCTCAGGATAATTCGGAGTCCATTATTGCTGGAAAAGATTCAAATTACTATAGAACAGAATACTTGAAAAATATTTCAGGTTTTGTTTCCTCGCTTTCTGATAAATATGATACGAATGTTTATTCCTTCGGTGATAAAATAAGGAATGGATTCTCTTTTAATTTTAAAGAAAAGCAAACGGACATTTCTTCTTTGTTCGATGAAATTGAAACGAGATTCTCAAATAGAAATGTGGGCGCTGTGGTCATTGCTTCAGATGGTTTGTATAATAAAGGTCAGAACCCGCTTTATTCTGCAACGCAAAATAAATTTCCCGTTTATACCATCGCGCTTGGAGATACCAGCGTGAGAAAAGATTTAATTCTTACAAAAGTGTTAAGCAACCGCATTGCTTACCTGGGAAATAAATTCCCCATTGAAATTCAACTTTCAGCAAGACAGTTGGGAGGCAAGACAACCACCTGCACAGTTTCAAAAGGAAAAGATGTTTTATTCTCTCAGCAGGTTGTGATCTCGGGAAATAATTTTTCTACTTCCATTCCTGTTCAGCTCGATGCGAAGGAAACCGGGATGCAGCGATATACTATAAAACTTTCGGACGTTGATGGCGAAGTGAGTTTTGCGAATAATGTAAAAGATATTTTCATTGATGTTCTTGACGGCAGGCAAAAGATTTTGATCCTTGCCGATGCGCCTCATCCGGATGTGGCTGCGATCAAGAATGCTCTTGAGAGCAACGATAATTACGAAGTAAATTCTTTTATAGCAAGTGATTTTGATAAATCACTCGCTGGTTACAATCTTGTGATATTGGATCAGCTGCCTTCTGCTAAAAATCCAATTCAAAAACTTCTGGCAGATATTGACAAAGCAAAGATTCCTGTGCTGTATATTTTAGGAAGTCAGGTTTCTATTTCTGTGTTTAATAATATTCAAAAAGATATTAATGTTCCATCGAACGGAGGAAAGATGAACGATGTGATTCCAGTGTTGTCAAAAAATTTTTCTTTGTTTACTATGAGCGATGCGTTAAGAAATTATTCTTCAAAGCTTTCTCCGCTTCAATGTCCATTTGGAAATTATAAAACAAATTCTTCGGTCTCGGTTTTTCTTAATCAGAAGATAGGTTTGGTTGAAACACAGCAGCCGCTTATGCTTTTTTCTCAGTCGGGAGAAAAGAAAACCGGAATTATCTGCGGAGAAGGAATTTGGAGGTGGAGATTGCAGGATTTTGCTGAACATAACAATCAGAATATTTTTAATGAACTTATAGATAAAACGGTTCAATATCTTTCTGCGAAGATTGATAAAAGTTTTTTCCGTGTAATATCTAAAAATAATTTTTATGAGAATGAATCGATTGAATTTGAAGCGGAAGTTTACAACGATAGCTATGAACTTATCAATGACCCCGAAGTAAATTTGACGATCACAAACAATGAGGGAAAGAAATTTCCTTTCACCTTTAATAAAACCACCAATGCTTACAGATTGGATGCCGGAGTTTTTCCTGTAGGAAATTATCGTTACGAAGCAAAAGTGAAAGTGGGTGCAAAGATTTATTCCGAGAAAGGCGAGTTTAATGTTTCTGCTTTGCAAGTGGAAATTACAAACACAATTGCTGACCATCAACTGCTTTATTCGTTGGCGAAGAAGAACGGTGGAGCAATGGTTTATCCGAATCAACTGAAAAAACTTGCTAATCTTTTGAATGCAAGAGAAGATATAAAACCAATTTCTCACAGCGAGAAAAAACTCTCGGATATGATTAATCTGAAATGGATATTCTTTTTGCTGTTAACTTTGATCTCGCTGGAATGGTTCATAAGAAAAATAAACGGAGCATACTAAAATATGAATACACTATTTTTAATCATCGTAGCAATTCTTCTCGTTGACTTTGCCTTTGGAAAGATCCTTGACTTTTTGAACCTGAAGAATCTATCTCCTGAAATCCCGAAAGGAGCGGAAGGAATTTATAATCCGGAGAAATACAAGAAGTCGCAGGAATATTACAAAGTGAATCATAACTTTTCCATGCTGACAAGTTCAATAACACTGATAGCAATGTTGTTAATGTTGTTCTTGAACGGTTTTGCATTTATTGACTCATTCGTCAGGCAATACACGCAGAATCCAATCTTCATGGCGCTTTTATTTTTCGGAATACTGGGTTTGGCTTCTGATATACTTGGAATGCCATTTTCTCTTTACCAAACATTTGTCATAGAAGAAAAATTTGGCTTCAATAAAACAACCGTCAAAACTTTCATTTTGGATAAACTGAAAGGATATTTACTTGCAGCAATTGTCGGTGGAGGATTATTTGCGCTCATCATCTGGATATATCAGTCAACCGGAAGTTATTTTTGGTTATTTGCCTGGGCTGTGATTTCTTTTTTTACAATTTTCATTACGATGTTCTATACGACCTTTCTTGTCCCGATATTTAATAAACTCACTCCGCTTCCTGAAGGAGAATTGAGAACTGCCATTGAAGAATATTGCAAAAAAGTTGGCTTTAAACTGAATAATCTTTTTGTTATTGACGGCTCCAAACGCTCAGCAAAAGCAAATGCATATTTCAGCGGGCTTGGCGCGAAGAAGACAATTGTGCTATACGATACGCTGATTGAAAAACACAGTACTGAAGAATTGGTTGCCGTGCTGGCTCATGAAGTTGGGCATTACAAAAAGAAACATACGCTGACAGGAACTATTCAGGGTGTAATTCAAACCGGAGTAATGCTTTTCATTATGTCTTTGTTCCTCGGAAATCCTGAACTTTCAAAAGCGTTGGGAGCGAACGCAAGTAGTTTTCATCTCGATATTCTTGTTTTTGGAATGTTGTATTCTCCTCTCTCAGAAATCCTTGGAATTATTTCAAATATTATTTCGCGCAAACATGAATTTGAAGCCGATGCCTATGCGAAAGAAACATACAGCGGAACTGCTTTGCAAACTGCGCTGAAAAAATTATCGGTTGACAATCTCAGCAATCTGAAACCTCATCCTGCTTATGTGTTTGTGCATTATTCTCATCCGCCTGTACTGGAGAGGTTGCGGGCTTTGAGTTCTTAAACTGTAATATATTTTGTGAAAAGAAATTATTTAAAGTTTATTTTATT
>PLUL01000023.1 GCA_003164895.1 Bacteroidota bacterium
CAGATTCGTAGTCTGACGCTCTATCCAATTGAGCTACGAAGCCATTTAAGAATGCAAAGATAAAATCTTATTCTTTCGATTTATCTTTTTGCTGTCCCGGTTTTGAAATGGATTCGCGCATGCTCGTATCCGCCTGAATATTTTGCATCTTATAATAATCCATAATACCAAGATTTCCGCTACGGAACGATTCTGCCATAGCAAGAGGAATCTGCGCTTCAGCTTCGATAACTTTTGCGCGCGCTTCCTGTGCTTTCGCTTTCATTTCCTGTTCATACGCCACCGCCATCGCTCTGCGTTCTTCCGCTTTCGCCTGTGCAACTTTCAAGTCAGCGCTTGCTTGTTCGGTTTGAAGTTTTGCTCCGATATTTTCTCCTACATCAATATCGGCAATATCAATAGAAAGAATTTCAAATGCAGTTCCTGCATCCAATCCTTTTGCTAAAACTGTTTTTGAAATGGTATCAGGATTTTCCAGAACCGATTTATGGTCGTGAGCCGAACCAATAGTCGTAACAATTCCTTCGCCCACTCTCGCCAATACGGTTTCTTCACCTGCTCCACCAACAAGTTGATTAATATTTGTTCTAATCGTAACTCTTGCTTTCACCACTAATTGAATTCCATTTTTTGCAACGGCAGAAACCGGAGGTGTGTCAATCACGCGCGGGTTTACCGAAAGCTGTACGGCATCAAACACATCGCGACCTGCCAAATCAATTGCAGTAGCCAATTTAAAGTTGAGCGGAATGTTTGCTTTCTCTGCCGAGATAAGCGCATTCACCACCGATTGTACGTGCCCGCCCGCCATGTAGTGCGCTTCGAGTTGATCGCGCGAAAGTATAAGCCCGGCTTTGTGTCCGTTGATGAGCGCATTTACAATAACGCCCGGAGGAACTTTTCTAAAACGCATCAGCGCCAGTTGTATCAACGACATTTGTACTCCGGAAAGCTGTGCGGTTACCCACAAACCTACGGGAAGTATTCTGAAAAATATCCAGAGGAAAATTAATCCTCCAAAAATAAGTAGCGCGTAAACGAGAACATTTTCTGGTGCCATTTTGTTTTAGTTTAAAGTTGAATGTTAAAAACGATGCGAATATACAAATGGAAGCAATCTTATTTCAGTTTTACAAATATTTTGTTTTGCTCCACTTTTTTTACGGTAATATCTTTGTCTTGGTCAATAAAACCTTCAATCACCTGCACTTCTACCAACATATTATTGATAAGCGCTTTTCCCATCGGGTTCAGGCGTGAAATTGTTTTTCCTGAGTCGCCAATATTAATTTTTCCATCCGCCAGTGCATTTGCTTTTCCATCAATCTTAGAATGCACCTGAATTTTTTTCCAAAGCGGAGAATGAAACGCCCAGTAAACAGCAGCAGTTGTTGCAGCACCGGTAGCAAAGAGCGAAATAATTCCCGCCATTGTTCCGTAATTCTTAAAACTAAAAATCACACCAACGAGCATTAGAATAACAGAGATGAATCCAAACACCATTCCTGGAACAAATAAAATTTCCAGCATCAAAAGGAAAATTCCGAGAAGAATTAGTAGAATGATGGCTGTGATTGTCATGAACGATTTACAATTAAAATTTTACTCAATCGTTGCAGATAGTCCCTTATCCAAAAGTATTTCACATTTTGGTTTTAATTCATAAAAAGTACCGCGTTTCACTCCGCATTTTCCATTGTTATGAATGATGTGTGCGCATTGAACCGCCTGAATATATTCCTGACTGCAAACATCCACAAGCGTTTCAATTACGAAATCAAATGTATTCACATCGTCATTATAAACGATGAGATCGCATTGATCAACCAATTGTTCTTTATTATTTTCTTTGGAAAGAGATTTGGTTTTCATAACCTCGAATTTTAGAAAGCCGAAGTTAATGAATTCCTGAAAACATCACTTGTTCTTTATCTGGTCGAGCGCATCGGCTGCACTCATCTTTTTTCCGTCCTTGAAGGCGATAACGAACGATCCGCTCAAACCATTATTTACCGATTGCGTTTTTAAATTATTTGCCGTTTCGTATTCTAAAAACTCTCCTATGGTATAAACCAGCAATCCATTTTCGTCCTTAAAAGTTTTAATTCCTTTGCTGGAATTTGCAAGAAGTTTATTGGCAATATCAATCGGCACTTGTTCTTTAAACGCGCCCACCTGAACTTTGAAAACAATTCCTTTATTGGAAGCAGTTGTTAACGCCAACGCTGATGATTCGGAAGTGGTGGTATCCGAAGGAACAAAAGTATATTCCTGTTTATCTTTCGACAAAACATTTTTTCCCTGAGAATCAATCAGCGTTTTCGCAGCCGACAAACTGATCCTTTTTCCATTGAAGTAAGCAATCACAAACGCATCAGAAATTCCTTTTCCTGCAATCGAACTTTTTGCTTTGTTTGCTTTTATTTCATCGTCAAATCTTCCTGTGGTATAGCGAATCAATCCATTATCTGTTTTTTCGGAATTAAGCGGAGAAATATTATAAAGCTGGTTTGCAGAAACCTGTTTCGAGAAAACTCCAACTTGAATTGCATAAAACAATCCGCTTACTGATTTCACATCTGTTGCAGTTGCAATATGTGTTTCGGGTTCATTGATGGAATTAATTTTTGCATTTTCAGTATTGTTAACGGCTGCCAAATCAATAGTTTCTCCTGCATCTTTTGCTTTTGAAAGTGCTTCGTTAATAGAAATTCTTTTTCCGTTGAAGAATGCAACAACAAATGCATCGCGATAACCCAAACCTTTAATTTGATTCTTCGCATTGTTAGCTGTTTCAAATTTTGGAAAGATGCCGGCAGTGTATCGTTTGAAACCCTGCGGTGTATTTTCCGAAGTGATTGGTTTTATTCCTTTAAAAAGATTTTGCGGTATAGTATTTTTGAAAGCGCCAATCTGAACTTTAAAAATTAAGCCTTCGGGCATTGGCGCATCAACCGGAATTGGTTTGGCAGCGGAATAAGAACCACCTGCAACTTCTAATTTATCAAAAAGCGCATCATAATATTTTAACAAAGCCGCATTAGGTCGCGCTTGATTTGTTGCAGTTGATGAAGTATTTGCTGGCTGATGAATTACTGGAGAGTTGTTAGTCGTTTCTGTTTTATTATTTGCTGTAGAAGCTGTCGTATTTGTTACAGGATTTTTTGTTTCAGATTTTTCTGAAGCTGAAGCGGAATTATTTTTTGATTGAATCGGAGTTTCTGTTTTTGCAGATGTTGAAGAAGTTTCAGAAGGATGTGTTGCAGACACTGTATTTGTCGGAACTACCGCAGTTGTTTCAGGAGTAACGATTGTTGTGTTGGTTGCAGAAACTGGTTGTTTCTTTTCATCATAAATTGCCACAACCGTTGTGGATTCACGAGGAGTTACTGTAGAAGTGGATGATGTATGCGGTTCCGTTGAAGAATTAGTAACTGGATTAGTTGTTTCTGTTTTCGTTCCAGGTTTGTTTTCTGTATTAGAAGTTTCATTGTTTGCATTTATTGTTTGAGTGCTTGCAGTTTTATATCCTGTAGCTGAAGCAATTTTTTCGTATTTTGTTTTGTCGAGCGATTGCAGATATAATGCTGATGCTCTGCGTTTGGAATTTGCATCTGCTTGCGAAACCTCAGCAAGATTTCTTAATGAATCAGCTTTTGAATGGTTGTGTATCGATTTTTTCTTCAAATCATCCGCTTGCAGTTTGAGAACATTTTGAACATTCGGATCGCTTGCTTCACTACTTTTTTGAGAAATATTTTTCGACTCCTTTAATTGATCATCACCAAGTTTTTGCGCGTCATCTGCCTGTTTATATTGCCAATCAGCATGTTTTTTATTCCAGTCGGCTTCATTTTTCAGAGAAGTATAACGCGTGTATTCAGGCATTTTTTTCACCGAATCAGAAACGATAGGAGTTGTGGTTGAAGAAGTTGGCTGAGTGGTTGTCGGATTAGTTGATTCCGTTTTTACAGATGAAGAAGTAGTTACAGGATTTGTTGCAGTTACAGTTTTTGTATCCGAAGTTTCAGCCGGATGTGTTGCCGTAATTGTGTTTGTAGAAACAGTTGTTTCTGGAGATACCGTGGTTGTTACAGCGCTGATTGGCTGAGTAATAGATTCAGTTTTTGTTTCGGAAGATTTAACAGAAGTTTTTTCCGTTGAAGTTTTAGTTGCCGCTGCAACTAATTCAGGATGTTCCGCTTTTATTTCAGTAACCTTATCTGCACTTTGCATCGCCAACGATTGTTTTTTTTTCGATTCTTTTTCTACTTCGTCTGCCTTACCATCTTTGCCATCTTTTTTCAATCGCTGAGATTCATCGTAAAGCGTAGCAGACCAATCATTGTAAAGTTCCTGTTCATTTTTCTTTTTCTCATATTCATTTGTCACTTTTTCATTTCCTTTAAGTTTGGTTTCGAAATAATTATTTATATTTTTTGTGCCGGTAATATTTTCAGGAGAAACAGTTGCGGTAGAAGCAGTTTCAGGATTTGCTGTAGCGACAGTATTTGTTGAAGTTGTTTTTGTTTCAGGAGAAATAATTGATGCAGCAGCAAGCGCTTCCTGTAATTTCAGATTATCAACTTTATTTCTGCTATCTGCTGCTTTTTGTCGCTTATCTTCTACGGAAGATTGCAATTCATAAATTTTATTTTGAATTTGAGTTTTGCGCTCGTCAACCAGTTCCGAAGCAATTTGTTTTTTCAGAGATGAAATTTGCTTATCGAGCGAATCCGTCCACGATTGATAAATCACCGCAAGCGATTCTTGTTTATCAATTTCTTTGGGTTTCTTTTCCGCATCGTGCATTTGATTCACAAAAACATTCACGTAATCAGATTTTATAACAAGCGGAGAAGTTGTTGAATTGTTGATTGGTGGATTTGTTGATTCATTCTTTGCGGTGGACGCAATTGTTGCAGAATTATCCGCAGGATTTTTTGTTTCATGAACAACAGCAGCAGAAATTTTTGTTTCTTTCGGTTCTTCCGTTTTTGATAACGCAGCAGTTTTTTCAGACGAATATTTTATCTCTTTCAGCACAGAAGCTTGGAGTGCTGCATTGTTCTTGATAGAATCAGCTTGAGATTTTAATTTTGATGCTTGCGAATTATACGACTCTGCATTTTTCTTTTTTGCGTCAATTTCTTTTTCAATTTCTCCCGCCTGCTGTATCAAATTTTGTTTCACAGCATCATTGTTAGATTTGTCCGCTTCAGCTCGCAAGCGTTTTGATTCGCTTTGCATGTCTTCCACATCCTGCTGAGAATCCAAAAATTTTGCCATCACTTTATTTGCATCCGTTTGTTTTACCTGCGCCATTTTGTTCATGTCAGGCGGAAAAGAAACATTCAAGCTATCGTTCTTCTTATCTAATTTTTCTTTTTGCGCCAAGAGTTCGTTCATCTTTTTTTCGTTTGCACCTGATTTAATTGCGGTCTCTAAATTTTTAGAGTATTTTAATTCTTCATCTGCCGTTTCTTGTTTTGCTTTTGCCAAATCATCCATCTGATTGGAAAGTGTTAACGACACAGCAGCTTCTTTAGAAAGTTCCTGAGATTCTTTTCTTAATTGCACCGATTTATCTATCTGCGTTAATTTCTCTTCCTGATTTGTATTCGTCTCAGCGGATTTCATCAACTCGGTGGCTTCTTTGTTTTTTTGCAGCGACAATTCATTTTTCTGATTTGCTAATTGCTGAGCGGCATCCGAATTTTTCCGCATCTCGTTCACATCTTTCTGAGTTTCTTTTGCATCCTGATAAGCTATGGCAATGATGTCGGTATTTGTAACCGGTTCAGCTTTCTTGGTTTCAGTTTTCGTTTCGGTTTTAGTTGCAGAAGTATTTTCTTCCACTGCTATGGCTGTGATTTCCTGTTCGGCAGGAGTAATTTCTAAAGATGCTTTTGCTTTGATATATTGCACCGCAAGCGCAAGGTCAACACTGTCAACCTGAGAATCGAAATCATTTTTAATTACAACTTTATCTTGTCCATTTTCATTCACAAGATTCAGCTGCTGCTTCAAAAGTTTTATTTCCTGCTGCGTTGGAATCACCACCAGTTCAGAAGATTTCTTAAATCCTGAAGATTCCACCGTGAACATAAATTTTCCACCGTTGGGAAGATTAAGCGCGTATGAACCATCGGAAGAATTTGAATTGAACACGCCCACCACTTCGCCTTTTGCAAGTTTGCTGACTGTAATCTTCGCGTTCGGAACTTTATCGCCCACTTCTTTTGCGAGTGTTCCTTTTACGATTGCAATATCCAGCGGCTTGCGCTCGAGTTTAATTTTGTAAACAGAAATATTTCCTTGCGCGCTTTCTCTTCTCGAAGAAAAATAAGCGGTTTTATCTTCAGCATCAGAAATAAAAAGTATGTCATCATCAGGAGTATTGATTGCGAAATCCATATTCACCGGAGTGCCCCACGAATTTGTTTTATCATCCCATTCACTTTTAAAAATATCATAGCCGCCCATGCTATTATGTCCTTTAGAACAGAAATAAAGAATCTTTCCGTTGGGATGCAAGAACGGATAATCCTCATCGTATTTTGTGTTGATGACATCGCTCACGCGGACGGGTTTGCTCAAATCTCCGCTTGGCGTACGAGTAACATAATAAATATCCCTGCCGTTCTTTCCGTCTTCACCATAGCTGGAATAATAAATTTGGTTTCTGTCGGGCGCGAGGTACATCACGCTCTCATCTTTTTTCTTTTTATCTATGGAAGTTTTCAATTCATCGGGCTTAACAACAATCTTAGAATTGAACTCAGAAAGATTATACGAACGGAAAAAATCTGCCGATGGCACTTCTTTTTTTTCCAGAACAGAAAGTTCAGTAACATTTTTCAGAAGACGCATTCCGTTCTGGCACATTTCTATTTGTCTATCCACATCAAATCTCTCCGCAAATCTTGACGACACCATGCCTTTGTACATTGTGTAAACCCGAATGGCATCGGCAAAACGGTAATTGAGATGATACGCCTTGGCAAGAAAGAAAAAAACTTCCTTATCCACGCCTGATTTCTGCCTCTTTGCCGCAAACTCAATGTATGGAATTGCCTTCCCTTTATCGTTGCCGGCAAAAAGCAAACAGGTTCCGAATTTATAATTGTACTGTGGGTCTTTTGGATACAAACTCAACAACTGCGAAAAAAGCGGATATGCTTTTACATAATCTTCTTCCTCAAAAAGTTTGTTCGCCTGTTTTTTCATATCCTCTTCGGAGGAATAAACATTTTGAGCAGAAAGATTAAATGCCAATAGCCAATAGCCAATAGCCAATAAAACGGTAACATTATAAAAAATCCTTCGCCTCATATTCTATAGATGCTAAAAATAAGAGATTTGCATAACAATAATTAGCCCACAAAATTAGTTTTTCAAGGGTAGTTTGTTGATAAAGAGGGAAGAATGCAAAAGTAGTCATGGTATAACATGCTAAACCCACAAGTCTACACGATGTAATTATTTATTGCTGCACTTCCACCACCAAATATTTTGATGCGCTCCAAAACTCCTCTGCATTGGTGATAACCAATTTTTCAATCTTACCATCGGGTCCATCAAACTTGTAAGAGCCGGTTGGATGAATGGTAATTAGCTTTGCTTTTTTGCAAGCAAGCGCGATGCTTGGAGTTTCTGAAATATCTATTTTGGTGAAATAACTTTTGTTAAAATCATCTTTCAGTTTTTCAGCTCTGCCGATTCCGATGAAACCGCCTTCTTTAGTAAGCACGCCTTGATCCAGCAATTCTTTTGAAGTTCCAAAAGCATAATAAGCTGTGTTGAGTTTGCCGGATTTATCTTCGAGCATTTCCTGAGCGGCTTTGTAATTCATGCTCACTTCCGAAAGTTCTACATTCAGCTTTTCGAGCTGGGTTTTCAGTTCAGAAATTTCACCGTCTTTTTCAGCAATCTGCGCGTTCAGTCGTTCTATCATTTGCTGAAAATCGGCGATCTTCAGATTTGCTTTCTTCAATTTCTTGTTCATCGAAGAAAGTTTCTGTTTGTTCTTCACCATCAGGTCATAGATCGCCTGAATATCGCCAATTATTTTTTCTTTTTGGTTCTGATCCAATTCTCCTTTCTGACTGGAAGTGGTGAGAAGTTTTTCTTTATCCTTAATTACATCGAGGTTATCAGAAATTTCATTGAACGCGCGAATGAATCCGAAGATGGCAGAATCTTTTGCTACTACTTGTCCGCCCAGATTCTGAGCTACGTTTTTCAAACTGTCTTCAACAGACATTTTTGCTTTTTCGTTTCCGTTGCCGCAAGAGAAAAAGAAAGGAGCTGAAATAATCAGAAAGAAGAATATATTTTTCATTGTACAAATTTTTTCCAAAGATAAGATTTATAGGACTTAGCAAACAATGAAAATAGAGCGAAGCCAAAGCGTCAAATAGATGCTTCGACAACGCCCTGCATGACATTAAAATTATTTTTTCTCTTCCGGCTGGCAGCAACTTGCTCCAAAACCTTTGCGGAATTTTTCGCGCTCTTCTTCGCTCATGCCTTCCCATTTTCCTTTGAAGTATTGGCGCCAGTAACCGCCACGATGTCCACCGTAACATCCGCCTTTGTGTCTCCATCCTCCAAAAAGAATTCTTGCCAGAATCAATATTCCAAATGCCTGGCAATAGGTAATTATTTTTGCTCCTGCAAAAAGTTCCGGCATCAGCCAATTCCATAAATGCATCACAACATATCCTAACGCAAATGCTCCAGCAACAACCGCTATTGCGCAGAAGATTCCTTTTTTTATCCAATGTGCTTTCATACAATATTTTTTAAAAAGTTAATTATTTAAAAGTTCGTTATATAATTCACGAAGGCGTTCCCTGAGAAATAATACCGCATATCTTTTTCTTGAAAGAAGCGTATTCACGCTGTCGCCTGTCATCTCTGCAATTTCCTTAAAACTTTTTTCGTCAATTTCATGAAGCATAAAAACTTCGCGCTGTTCTTTCGGAAGCTCATCCAGAGCGTTTTCCAGCTCTTCCATCGCGGCAGACCGAAGCATTTTATTTTCAGGCGAATCGTTTTGTGCGGGAAGAATATCTGCCAGATTGAGCATCTCGCCTTCATCTTCTCTTTTATAAGACAAATGTTTTTCAAGCGACTCCGGTTTTTTCTTGCGAAAAAGATCAGTGATTTTATTTCGGGCAACGGTAAACAGCCAAGCGCCAACATTCTCAATCGGCTGCGTAAAGCGCGTGGCTTCGATGAGCTGATAAAAGACATCCTGCAGAATATCTTCAGCATCATCGGCATCAGGAATGCGCTTACGGATAAAATCCAGCAAACGCGGGCTTTCCTTTTTCACCGTCTCCTGAATGGATTGGTTTTGGTGCTCCGTCATAACTGAATCAAATGTAAGCGTAATTGCCTTCATGCTCATAAAGACGAACGAGGAAAACAAATATTGTATGAGTTGTGAAAGTTTAGAAAGTTGGAAAGTAAAAAAGTTTAAGGCGGATATGGTCCGCGAAAACGGGTGCAGGGAAGATTAAAACATTGTTTAGGATAGTTCACGCTGATATTTTTCACTTCGGCGTTCTGAACTTCAAAAGTAAGATCAGGTTTTAAAAACCATTCTTTAAAGCAAACTGTATCCACCGCTTCAAAAGATTTGGTTTCGATTCTGTGTTCTTGCAAAAATTTGTTGTAGTAAGCAGTATCTTTTTTTTCTTCATCCACGATCAGATATTTTCCTGCAGGAAGTTTGGCGTGAAATTTTCCCGCAGTATCGGTGATGAGTTCCATAAATATTTTACTGTCGAAGGAATTGATTTCACCTTTCTTTATATATATCTTTTTAGTGGGTTTTGGTTTTGGAATTGCCAACTGCGCTAAAAGTTCAGCAGGTGGACGCGCCCCACCGCAGTAAGCCGAAGTTCCGGTAATTATGCCCGAAACAGAATACTGCTTTGCTTTTTTCTTTGACTCTTTTTGCTGAAAAGAAAAAAGCGTGAAGCAGAAAACGGAAAGAAAAAATATTCTCATGGTTTGGTTAAAAGCAAATATACTGCCAATAAATCAAAGCTTATCAAACCTGCTTTTTTTCTCTACCGCTTCTTTTACTTCCAAAGGTTTTCCCCTTAGCTCTTTTCCGTTCATCGCTTCAATGGCTTTGAGAGCATCGGCTTTCTTTTCAAACTCAATGAATCCAAATCCTTTGGATGACCAGTCGGCACGGTCATAAATAATTTTTGTGGAAAGAATTTCTCCGTGCACCGCGAAGATGCTTTCGAGCTCTAGTTCATTTACATCCTTATGGATGTTCTTTACAAATAGTTTCATTTTGTTTTCCAGTTTAAAATTTTATAACCCTTGATACTGTAAAATAAAATAAAAATATAACACGGAACCATGATCCAGTACGCCTCCTGATGTCCGATGGAAGGAACATCTGCCAGTTTTCCATAAAGCAAAGGCAGCGTCGCTCCACCTGCAATTGCCATAATGAGCAGCGCTGAACCTGTCTTTGTAAATTTTCCTAAACCATCAATTGCAAGCGGCCAGATGGCAGGCCACATCAATGCGTTGGCAAGTCCGAGCAATGCAATGAACAATACCGAAGTATAGCCATGCGTAACGATTGCAACAATGCTGAAAAGAATTCCAACCACCGCAGAAATCGCCAACGCCTTGGATTGTGAAATTAATTTCGGAATAGAAAAAATACCGATGATGTAGCCGATTACCATGGCAGTTAACGTATAAGCTGTAAAGTTTTTTGTTTCGGATAATAAAATTCCCTGCGATTGTCCGTAACTGCCGATGGTATCGCCAGCCATCACTTCTACTCCCACATAAAGAAAAAGTGCGACCACTCCAAGAATTAAATTCGGAAATTGGAAAATACTTTTCTTCTCAGAAACCACTTTTATTTCATCGCTTTCTTCAGCTTCAATTTCAGGAAGCGGAGAAAAATAGATCATAAGCGCCAGCACGACAAGTACACCAGCCATTATCGAATAAGGAAATACTACACGCAAAGCAAGCTCATCAAGTCGTAATGCTTTTTGAACTGCATCCAATTGCCGGATCTCTTTCACAAAAGCATCTGCGTCCGACAAAACTATTGCACCAAGAATTATCGGAGCTAGCACTCCTGCAACTTTATTACAGATTCCCATGATGCTGATCCGTTTTGCAGCGCTTTCAATCGGACCAACGATCGTTATGTAAGGATTGGATGCTGTTTGCAGAATTGACAATCCTGTGCCGATGATAAAAAGTCCAAGCAGAAATAATTCATACGTGCGTGTGTGCGCAGCGGGAATAAAAACCAAAGCTCCCGCTGCCATCACCTGCAATCCAAGCATCATTCCTTTTTTGAATCCTGTTTTCTCCAGCACCCATGAAGACGGCAACGCCATTACGAAATAGGAAATATAAAATGCAAATGCAACAAGTAACGATTGAAAAGTATTTAGTTCACAGGCAATCTTTAAATACTGGATAAGAGTTCCGTTGAGCCAAGTAATAAATCCGAAAATAAAAAATAGGGCTCCGATTATAAGCGTAGGAACAAAATTCGACTTGGTTGAGTTGGTCATTAATTATGCTTTTCAATGAATTTGATTCCGAAATTTTCAAGTTCGGCAAGAACCGAATTGTAAATTTCTTTCACCGTTGGAACCAAAACTCCTTTCAGATTTATTTTTCCGTTCAGAATAAGTTTTGTTGCAATTGCAAGCGGAAGTCCTACTGTTTTCGACATCGCAGTATTTACCTGATCATCTCCGATCACAACAAGCGAAGATGTTATTTTTTTGAGTTTCGATTTCTTATCCTTGAATTCAAATAAATGCTGCATCACCACCATGTCTTTATCGTTCGGCTTCAAACTCCATTTTCTCATCAACAAGTCAAGAAGAATTCCGGCAGGCGAAGCATCTTTCAATCCGATCTTTTGATTCTTAAAAATCCCCAACCACTCCAGTTTTTTCATCACAGTAGAATTTTCTTTCTCATGCAAGAACTTTGCAAGTTTCTTCTTCACGCTTCCGCCTTTGCTGGCAGGTAAAAAAGATTCTATCAAACTGGGCCATGTTGTATTTTCAGAATCAGAAACTTTGCAATTATCATCCGTCATTCCAAGTTGAACAAACGAATTCCATGCTTTGCAGTAACCGTGCATCCGCAACGTTCCGCGCAGCATATTTTTCACCTCCTGCAATCCGTACAACTCTTTATAAGAAAGAGAATCACGATTTGCATACGCTTCAAATTTTCCGTAGCCATCAACTAAAACTGTATCAGTAGTCGTGAATAATCTTGGGTAAGGAATGTATTTTATTTTTCCGTTCTCTAAATATTGCGCAGTGCCCCCTGCTGATTCGCCCGTTTGTCCTGCTAAAACCACCGCGCGCGGACTCCATGTAAATTTATATCCCCATGGATTATCATTTGATTCAGGCGCGACCAATCCACCGCAGTAAGATTTAAACGTAACCATCTTGCCTCCGTTTGCTTTTATCTCATCAATCACTTTCATAGCTGAAAGATGATCTATGCCCGGATCCAAACCAATTTCATTTAGCAAAATCACCCCTGCTTTTTTTGCTTCAGCATCCAATTCTCTCATCTGTTTGGAAACATAACTTGCCGTAGCCAGATTTTTCTTTTGCTTCAAACATTCTTTCGCAACCGGTAAATGCAAAGTGGCAGGAAGCATGGAGATAACAATATCTGCTTTTGCAATTTCTCCGGCACGCTGCGTTTCATTATTCATATCAAAAGCAATAGCATTCGCATTCGGATGATTCCCGATTTTTTGTTTTGCAAGTTCAACAGAAATATCCGCAACGGTAATTTTCCAATTCTCTGCAGAAGAATTATCCAGAAGATATTTTATTAACGTTGAAGCGGAACGACCTGCGCCAATGAGAAGAATGTTTTTCATACAGAAAATATTTACGAAGGTAAAAAGTTTAACTAATCTATTAATTGATCAAAACTTCAATCGCTTAGACACATAATTGAATCTCAGGAAAAGAGAAATAGCTGCCAACGTGAGAGCGATGGTAAGTCCGTACCAGATACCCTGAACTCCGAATCCAAAAATAAAAGCAAGCGCATAACTGCTCGGCAATCCGATAAGCCAATAACACACAAGCGTTATCACCGTAGGAATATTTACATCCTTCATTCCGCGTAGCGAGCCAAGCGCTACCACTTGGATGCCATCGGAAAGCTGAAAGAAAGCAGCAATCAATAAAAGCGAGGCAACAATTTTCTGCACTTCGGGTTCATCGTTAAAGAAAGTTGGAAACGTAAACCGAAGCAAGACAAAAACTATTGCAAAGAAAATTTGCGTGGTAATTACAATTGCAAACGCACTGAATGCCGCCTGACGAAGTGAAGGAATATTTTTTTCTCCCAACTGATTTCCTACACGCACACTCGCTGCCGCGCTGATTCCGCTGGCAATTAAATAAGTCATTGCGGCAAGCTGCAAAGCGATTTGATGCGCTGCCTGTTCGCGTTTTCCGATCCATCCTATCATCACTAATGCGAAAGCAAATGCTCCCACTTCAAAAACCCATTGCAGTCCCGAACCGGCGCCAATGCTGAATATTTTTTTCATCCGTTCTAAAGAAATACTTTTGAATGCAAGAGCTTGGCGGTATTTTCTAAAATGTCGGTCGTAATAAATATAAAGGAACATGGCGACCGCCATTGCCAGCCGAGAATAAAATGTTGCCCAGCACGCGCCCATCATTCCCATAGCAGAAAAACCAAATTTTCCGTAGATAAGAATATAATTCAGCAATACATTCAGAAGATTTGTTCCGATGGTAATGATCATAGCAAAACGAGTGAACGACAATCCTTCGGCAAACTGTTTGAAGGAAGCAAAGATTGCAAGCGGAATCATTCCGAGCATCATCACGTTGAGAAAAGGAATGGCAAGCGCCACCACATCCTTCGGCTGATCGAGATGACGCATGAGCGGAGAAGCAAAAAAAAGAAAAAGAAAAAGAAAAACATTTGTAATCACATTCACAATGAGCGCATGACTGAGAAGTTTTTTATTCTCACTTACGTTACCTATACTATCGGCTTCGGCAGCAAGCGGTGTAACTCCATACGAAACTCCCATGCCGAAAACAAGAACCAGAAAATAAAAACCGTTGGCAAGCGACACTGCCGCCTGCGCGGTGGTGCCGCTGTAACCCGCAACGCTTTCTTTAATGCCGCCCACCATGGCAATATCCACCACGCCCACCATCACATTGCCAAGGTTGCTCAGGCACACGGGCCATGCAAGAAGAATGGTTTTGCGAAAATGTTCTTTAAAATTCTTTGTGAGCATAAGTTTGCGAAGATAATAGAATGGAGTAAGCTCAATTTAAACGAAGCCAATATCAATTTTTGTCAGAGTGAGCTGAATCCGAACCAAAGTGAGTTGAATCGGAACGAAAGTGAGCGTGATTTATGTCAAAGCAAGCTGAACCCGAGCGCAAGCAAGCTAAATCTGGGTATGCCGATACCTGATCGGCAGTAAACCAAGCTCAATCACTGTTAAAGCAAGCACGATTGGAGCAATAGCGAGCTCGATCCGTGTAAACCGCGCTCACTTTGGGGCAAATCATGCTCACTTTGCAATAAATCCTGTTCACTTTGGGTTAGATCCTGTTCAAGTTGACCTCAAACCTGCGTGCCCGCAGGCAAATCATACTCATGTAGGTTTGGAAGTGTATTGCTTTGGGTTGGGTTAGTATTGTTTTAGGTTGAGACCTGCCTGCAGGAAGGCTGGTTAGTATTGCTTTGTCTCAAGTCATGTTCACTTTGGATTGAGACCTGCCTGCCGGCAGGCAGGTGTGGTTTGTTCTTATGAAAAAGAAGGAGAGTTGATTAACAAAGAATAAAGAAAAGAAGATAAAAAGTATATTTGTTGCGTATATTGAATTCAGATAATGGAAGTATTTTCAGATTTATATCTTGGTGATAGCAAAAGGGAACTTAAAAAACTCCCAAACAATTCCATTGATCTCATTGTAACTTCCCCACCATATGCAGACCAAAGAAAAAACACTTATGGCGGTATAAACCCTGACGAATATGTTGATTGGTTCTTACCAATATCAGAACAACTCTTAAGAGTGTTGAAACCAACAGGAACTTTCATTCTAAATATTAAGGAAAAAATTTGAAATGAGTTACGAAGGTGAAATGCTCAAAGATTTGGCAATGCCAAGTCGAAAAGAAGTTGAACAAGTTTTACTGAAAATTTTATTTAGGCACAATGGAGTAATAAAAGAGTTTGCCTCCGGTGAGGAAATTGTGAATGAAATTGCTGACGAATTTCATTTAAAGAAGAATCAAAGAACTGCTGTATTAGAAAGGATTTACCGCAAAGAAAATAGAATTGTAAAAACACCACTTTGGCATCGTTTACTTTATCGTGCAGCAGATTCATTAGCAAAAGAAAAATTTGTTTCAAGACCGACCTCAACAATTCTGCTTACAAATAAGAAAGAATGGATGCTAACAGAAAATGGTTTTGATGAAGCATTGAAGATTTTGAACATTCCAAAAACACAAAAGGAATTTCTTTCAACAAAATCTTATGAGGTTCAAAAAGTCGTAAAGAAATTAATTGCAACACCAAGACCAGAAAACTACAATCCATTTGATAAAGAAAAGAAAGTTGCAAAGATTACAAGGGAATCAGCAATTAGAACAAGAGGTTTTCGTCAAGCAGTTATTGAAGCTTATGATTACAAGTGTGCTTTTTGTGGAATGAAATTAAATTCTTTAACTGATAAGAGTTGGGAAGTTGAAGCTGCACATATTGTTCCCCATAGTGAAAAAGGGAAAGATGATATTTTAAATGGCTTGTCTCTATGCCACTTGCATCATTGGGCATTTGATGCTGGCTGGTTTGCACTACACGATGATTTTACAATTCAAGTTTCCCTAAAAGTAAATTCTTTGCCTTCTGACTTTGGTAGAATGGGTGATTTTGATTTCATTAGAATATTTTCCAATAAAAATTCAAAAATATTTCTTCCAAAAAGAAAAGAAATTTACCCTCATCAAAAGGCAATTAGTTGGCACCGTGAAAATAAATTCTGTTATTAAAACATTTTTAAAGATGAAAAACAATAAAATTATTTATTCCCTAAACGAAAACGATATTCAGACAGTAGCTTTTCAAGAATTAGAAAGAAATTTATCTTCACATGAAATAGAAAAAATAAAAAATTCTATTGCTGAGAAAATAAACTGGTATGACGCAATTGCTGATTCAATAAATGAAACCATTGGGTCACAAGCAGAATCTTAGTAGAAATAAAAAGCTGTTATTACGGCAGAGATAACAAATCGGACAAAGGTGATTATTACAAATATTGCGGTCAACAGTTTTGGGAATTTGTTTCTGGCGATCCAACTCTTTACACCGAACTAATCGAACCACTTGGACATAAAGCAAAAGAGCGCAATGATGATTTTTTGAAATCTTATTCGCAAATGCTTAACAAATTCACAAAAGAATTTACTACGGATTTTTGTAAAAAGAATGGGGAAATTGATTGGGACAAATTAGTGCGTTTTAATTCCGCGAAATAAAATCAAAAATACAGATAGGGAATTTTGAATCTGTACAACGACAGCCCGTGATTCTTTAATAATCCGAATACTCCTGAAACATAGTTTCCAAATAACTTTTCCCTTCTTTTTCTAAGCGGGATTTTTCAGCAGGAGAAAAAGTTTTTTCAAACATAAAATTATTGTTTGGGTGTGAGTAAACCAAATATTGTCCCGGTCGCACCCATCCAAAACCATCGGAAGTTTCGTAAAGCGCAAACTGAGAAGTGTATGGATTTAAAAGATTCTTGCTCCAAGTATATTTTTTTGAAGAAATTCCCATCTGATTCAACAGCGTGGAAGCCAGATCAAGCTGCGAGCCAATCTTTTTATAGCGGTAACCGCGGAACTCATCCTTGATTACATTTCCATAGAACATCATTGCAATTTTTCTGTACTCCGGCTGCTGCTGAACCCAATGTTTTGGCGAGCGGTGGCTGTGATCGGAAACAAAAACAAAAAGCGTGTTGTCATACCATTTTTCTTTTTTCGCATTCTGAATGAATTCAAAAAGTTGCTGATCGGAATACCGGATAGAGTTCACATAATCATTTTCATCTCCGCCCCATTTCACTTTATCTTTTTCCGCCATCGGCATATCATAAGGCGAATGACTGCTGAGCGTGAACATGGCAGCGAAGAAGGGCTGCTTTTCGTTTTTTAATTCCTGCAATTGTCGCGCAAATAAATATTCATCGTGCACGCCCAATTTTCCCTGTGGAATTTTGCTATCAAAATCTTTTCCTTCTAGAATGCGGTCGAAATTATTGTAATACATATACGCCTTGATGTTTCCATAGCTCAACTGTCCGCCAAACAAATAAGAAGTTTTATATCCTGCGTTGTGAAACTCGGTGTTAAGACAAGGCAGGTGATTATATTTTCCCGGCTGACCGATAATAGAAGTTCCCGAAGGCAAAGCCGGAAACGCGCTGAAGATGGCGGTCATTCCCTGATCCGAAAGATCTCCGCTTGCGTAAAGACTGTCGAACATAATTCCCTGCTTACCGAGTTCGTCAAAATGAGTTGCAGCGCTGTCGTAGCCACCCAAAGATTTAATCATATCACCTGACCAGCTTTCAAGAATTACAAGAACAATATTCGGGCGATTAGTTTTCAGAAAAGAAATGGTTGTATCCTTTTCAGTTTTATAAATTTCATCAACTGTTTTTTTCGCTTCAGGCAGAGGAAAATAAATATACGGATTACCTTCCGTATTCATTCTGTTTTCCCAAATGCTTTGCCCCAGATTCCATCCTGAATTCACCGAAGCAAGGTTCAACACATTGTGTTTTGAAAAGTAAGCATCGCTCTGCTGAATGGGAATCTGTTGAACTCCTCCGCGAATTCCAAGCGCAAGAAGAACAGGAATAACGATAATGAAAAGAAATACGATTACATATTTTTTAAACCCTTTTGTCTGAGAAAATGAATCGAGCGGAGCAAACGGTGAAATCTTTTTGTAAAGAAAAAATCCTGCGTAAGTCAAAAGAGCGGCTGCTATCAATCCGAAAATTAAAAAAGAAGTAGAAGTTGAATTTATCACTTCCATTGGATGCTGAAGAAAGCGAACGCCTTTGATGGTAAGTTTCGTTCCCCATTCTCTGTAAGTTTTAAGTTCTGTAATTGTTATCAGAGAAAACAACGCAAGCAGAATCAGGATGTAACCGGAATGAATTGCTGAAATAAGTTTTTTCGGAAGAAAGGAGTAAATAGAAAATATCAAAAATGAGAATCCAAGAAAGTAACACGCCATGGAAGTATCAAGATAAAGCGCCTGCCAAAACGTGGAAATAATTTCTCCTATCGAAACTCCTTTGAGTTCATCCATATTATAGAGAATAAAAATACTGCGGCAAATAATAAAGAAAACGATCCAGAAAAGATACTGACGCATAATTGTTATGAATGGATTTTTAAGCATAATCTGTGGCAAAGGTATAGAAACCTGCCTGTCGGCAGACAGGTACTCTCACAAAATTTCTCCTAACTTTGTCTGCTTTGAAAATATCTGCATCCATATACTCCAGCAAGGATAAATCGCTTCCTGATCTCGTGAAGGAACTGGACGATTACATTGTAGATTATTTCCACATTGATTGCAACGATGACCTGAAAGTTTTTGACGATATCCGAACCATCCGGACACTCAGCAAAACACCGATCGATCTTCATATTATAAGTTCTGAGCCGGAAAAGTTCTTTCAAAAGATCATTGAGACAGAAGTAGAACTGGTAACTTTTCAGCATGAAAACCTGAAGAAGAAATTAGAAATTCCGAAAGAGATAAAATCCAAACTTGGGATTGCGATTATTTCGGAAACAGAAATTGATGTATTTGAGAATTATAAAGACCGATTTGATTTCATCCTGTTCATGACCACCACTCCGGGAAAAAGCGGTGGCACATTCAACAAAGAGAACTTTAAAAAGATCCGCGACTTCCACCAAAAATATCCTGACAAAAAAGTATATGTGGATGGCGGTGTGACTGCTGATATTTCCTTTGTACTTCGGAATATGGGTGTTTACTCTGTGGTATCGGGTTCCTATTTAGTAAACTCGTCTCTAATTGGAAACGCACTTCACAATTTACGAAGCAACTATTACGTTCCATCAGGAATTCATGTACGCGACATCATGATGGGCAAAAACGAAATTCCGATTATTGGAGAGAATGCATCTTTTTCGGAAGTGCTCAACAGCATTGATAAATATAATTTTGGTTTCACGAATGTTGCGGATGAAAGCGGAAAGATGAAAGGTCTCATTTCAAATGCCGATGTGCGCAAAGGATTGATCAAAAAAATTTCCGACCTGAATAAAATTGAAGAGAACGACCTTATCAACCGAAACCCTATCAAAGTGTACGATGATTTTACCGTTACCGAAATGATCGAATTCATCAAGAACACAAAACAAAATATTTTATACCTGCCTGTCGTTGACCGAAACAATAATCTGACAGGTGCTATTACATTTACTAATCTTATTAAAGGAGAATAATATGATCTTACGAGTAAAAAATACTATTGACGAAAAAAAAGCAAATGAACTTGGAAAAGAGCTGGATGCATTTGTCGTAAAATATGACGGCTCGTTGCTTCTTGTCACTCCAACCAAACTGAAAGAAGTAAGTGAGAAACATAAAGAGTTTGTTTCCGAAAGTTTTGTTTTCAATGACGACATTCAGCTTGCCAGCAAAAAATTCATTCCACACACAAGAGAGATCAAGATCAGCGATAATATCAGCATCGGAGGAAAAACAAATAACACCGTTGTCATAACAGGACCTTGTTCCGTAGAATCAGAAGAGCAGATCGAACAATCAGCACAGCTATGTGTGAAATTGGGTGTGCAAATTATCCGTGCAGGATGTTTCAAACCAAGAACTTCTCCTTATTCATTTCAGGGAATGGGGCTTGAGGGATTGAAACTGCTCGATAAAATGAGAAGCAAGTATGGGCTTAAAGTTATTTCTGAGGTACGCGATTCAACACATGTGCAGGATATTATTCAGTATTCAGATATTGTTCAGATCGGAGCAAAATCCATGTATGATCACGGAATTCTGAAAGCTTGTGCGAAAACAAATAAGCCGGTTCTTTTGAAAAGAGGATTCGGCACCACGCTTCAGGAGTTCGTCCAGTCAGCAGAATTTATTTTATCAGGTGGAAATGAAAATGTAATTCTCTGCGAGCGCGGCATTCGGACATTTGAAACCAAAACAAGATTCACGCTTGATCTCTGTGGAGTTGCATGGTTGAAAGAACATACCAATCTTCCAATAATCCTCGATCCAAGTCACGCTATTGGATATGCTTATGGTGTTCCCGATTTAACGCGTGCCTGCATGGCAATGGGCTGCGATGGTTTGCTTATAGAAACACATCCGAATCCCTCAGTTGCAAAATCAGATGCTTCACAGCAATTGAATTTTGATCAGTTCACAAAACTTTACGAATCACTTAAATCAATTGCAACAGCTGTAAACAAAAACATTATTTAATCGTGAATAAAAAAATAAAATTCTTATCACTGGATGTAGATGGCGTTCTTACCGATGGTGGTATTTATATTTCCGAAGAAAGAAAAGTGACAAAAAAATTCAATGTAAAGGACGGAGTTGGCATTCGCAGCGCAATCAGTCAAGGAATTGAAGTAGGATTCATCACCGCTGGAGTACGAGGACACAAACTTGTGCAAGAGCGCGCCAAAATGCTCGGAGTAAAATATGTTCATTCCGGAAAAAATGAAAAGCTGGATGTACTGAAAAAGTGGTGCAAGAAACTTAAAATAAACTTAGATGAAGTGGCGCATGTTGCCGATGATACCAACGATATAAATATCCTTTCTGCAGTTGGCTTATCTGCTTGTCCTGCTGATTCCGTTGAAAAAGTAAAAAAGATAGCAAAAATTATTTTGAAGAAAAAAGGCGGAGAAGGTTGTGTGAGAGAATTTATTGACAACTATCTTCTATGAAAAAAAATCTGCTGGTGATCGCAGGAATTTCAGGATCGCTTTGTGTTGCACTGGGCGCTATGGGCGCTCACGCATTAAAAGATAAACTTCCTTTAGAAAATCTTCAGACCTACGAAACGGCAGTGCGATATCAGTTCTATCACACACTTGCATTAATTCTTGTTGTAATTCTTTCCGATAAAATTCAATCCAAATTTCTGAACTACGCCTTCTCTCTATTCATTGCGGGAATAATTCTTTTTTCTTTCTCGCTTTATTTTCTTGCACTTCGCCCCACCATGGGAATTGGAAATGAGGAAATGAAATGGATTGGCGCAATCACTCCGCTGGGTGGAGTGAGTTTTATTTTAGGATGGATTTCATTATCTCTTTCAACTATTTCAGACAAATAAATGAAGCCACATGATATTGCAAAATTATGGCTCAAGGCATTTAATGAGCACAATTTAGAAAATCTGCTTGCTTTATATTCTGACAATGCTGAACACTTCAGTCCGAAATTAAAAATCGGAAAACCGGAAACAAATGGACTGATAAAAGGTAAAACTGCAATGCGCATTTGGTGGAAAGATGCTTTTGATCGTTTGCCGACTTTAACTTACAAGGAAGTATCTATTACTGTGAATGATGAACGCGTTTTTATGGAATATTCCCGCATTGTTTCAGGTGAAGAAAATATGAACGTAGCAGAAGTGTTGGAAATAAAAAATGGATTGATCGCAGCTTCGAGGGTTTATCACGGATAATTTTATTAATATTTTAAAATCAAAACCCATGTCACTCACAGTCGAGAATCAAAAAATTATTTTCAACAAGCTTAAAAAGAGTTTAAAAAAATGCATTCCGCCAATGGTGCATAAGAAAGGTTCGGCTAATACTTTTGAACTCATCGGAAATAAACCGGTTCCTTACGGATATAAAAAAGAAATTGTTCCTGGAATGTTCTTCGCTTCGATTGTGGCGAGAAAAAACAGTGTTGTTTTTTATTTTTTCCCATGCTACATGAGTTCTGCATTCAAAGGAACTGCACCTTCCTTATTCAAATGTTTAAAAGGAAAAACTTGTTTTCATTTTACAAGTCCGGAACAGGTAAATGAAAAAGAACTTGATGCTCTTTTAAAACAAGGTGTGACTGCATGGAAGAAAGCCGGATATATGAAATAATTCTTATTTTGGTTTTGTTCCCAGCATATTGACCCACAAAAGCCGGGAAATTCTAAAGTTAAGCGGAAGAAGCAAAATGAGTTCGAGGGTAAATACAGCAACAAAATACCAGAAGTTGATCTCAATTATCACTTGAAGAAAAAAATAAGTTAAAAACATAAGCCCAGCCTGCAAAGCGTAACTCATGATTGCCGCACCGAAATAAAATCCGGGTTCCTGCCTAAAATCCATTCCACACTTCGAGCAATTATTATTCATGAGTTCAAACTTGCGAAGGTTGTATGCATTATCGCAACTGAAGAAACTCCCTTCCGAACAATTAGGACATTTGTTTTTAAAAACGCTGGTAAAAAATTTATTCATATTATTTTTTAAAAATCATTTTACAAGAAAAGAAATCGGCTTGCTCGTGCAGCCGTTCGGTTTCGGAATTTTCAGCAGTTCAGAAACTGTAGGAGCTATTTGAGTAATTGTAAATGCTTCCAACGAATTTCCTTGTTTTACATTATATCCCCACCAGAGCAACGGAACGTGCGTATCGTATTCATAGGGCGAACCATGCGAGGTTCCTTTATGAAATCCCTCGAGCCAATGGGATTTCAAAACAAAAATTATATCTCCGCAGCGATCGGGATAAAATCCGGCTTTTACTTTCGAGCGAATGGAATCCTCAAAATTTTTCTTCTGAATATCTTCCGAAGAAATGGCATCTGCAATGCCATCAATTTTCAAAATATACTGAACGGATTTATTTTGCACTTCTTCCAAATTCAATTTCTTTTCAGTAATTTTCTTTCTGTCCAAATAAACATCAAAATCAGAAACCGCCATCAGCAAAGAAGTATCTGAATAAGTTCGCAAGAAAAATTTCTTTAAAGAATCAGAAACCGCTTTTTCATCAATCACGCCCGCAGGAATATTTTTTTTCTTCGAACAAGGAACGGATTCGCTCGCGCCATGATCTGCTGTGAGAAACACAAGGACATTATTTTTTCCAACCCATTCATTCAGAAATTTTAAAAAATCCGCAAGGTCTTTATCAAGCTTAATGTAACAATCTTCAACTTCCACGCTTTGCGGACCAAATTGATGCCCGATATAATCTGTGGAAGAAACACTCACGCAGAGAAAATCCGTAGCGTTTCCTTTTCCAAGATTTTCATTCTTAATAGTTTCAACAGCAAAATCTTTCGTGAGCGAATTTCCAAAAGGTGTGGATTTGATCAATCCTAAACCACCATTATCTTTCATCAATGTTGTAAGGTCGTACGGGAAAATTGGTTTATCTTTTCCTTTAAACGGCTCTTCACAAATATTATCATCCGCATCGCTTTCGGTGTATTGTTCAACGGGAAGTGAAGTCGTCCAAACCTGCGATAAATATTTTTTTGGCAACTCTTTCTTGTTGAAATCATTTACCCATTGAGGAAGTTCCTTCATATAATAAGTACTTGTGATCCAATTTCCGTTCGAACCATCATACCAATAAGCCGCATTTGCATTGTGTCCCGCAGGAAGAATTGCTCCTCTATCTTTTAGCGCAATGCCAATGACTTTTGATTTACCTTCCGAAGATTTTTTTAATTCTTCTCCAACGGTTGATGAAATTAAATTCTTAGGTGACATTTGTCCGGCAGCTGAAGAACTTCCTACTGAATTCACGGATTTATCTTCTGCACAATAAACTCCTTTTTTATTTTCCTTATCAATCCAGTTGTTCGACACAATTCCATTAGTTGATGGAGTTGCACCTGTGTAAATGGAAGAATGCCCCGGTCCGGTAAAAGTGGGAACATAATTATAATGTACATTTTTGCAAAACATTCCTTCGTTCACCAATCGCTTGAAACCGTCATTCCCAAATTTGTTCCAATATTTTTGAATATAATCGTAACGCATTTGGTCAACTACGATTCCGACAACAAGCTTTGGCTGCGCATTTGTAAGTGAAAAATGGAAAATGAAAAGTAAAAAAATATAGATTTGTTTCATATATATATTATTTAGAATGCGAAGGTAATCATCCTGCCGTAATTCGTAAATTAGCCAATCATTTTTATGGCTCAGAAGAAACAAATAAAATCCACGCCTCAGAAAATACAAAAGCCAAAGCAATCTGCATTGCCAACTTTCAAACTGAATATTTGGTTTGCGGTAATTTCGGCTTTGGTTGGTTTTCTACTTTACGCGAATACCATCAAGCACGATTATGTTTTGGATGATGTGGGTGCAATCACAGGCAATGAATATGTAATGGATGGCATAAAGGGCATTCCGAAAATCCTCAGTGTAGGAATGTGGCATTTTGATAATGTGAACCTTGGTTACTATCGTCCGCTTTCGATGATAACTTTTGCAATTGAAAATCAATTCTTCCCAAAGAATCCGCACGTGAGCCATCTTGGAAATGTGTTGCTTTACGCAATCACGGGATTTTTTCTTTGTCTGTTGTTGATGAACCTCTTTAAGAATTTTCATCCTGTATTTGCCTTCATAATCACGCTTTTTTTTATTGCACACCCGATTCATACCGAAGTGGTGGCAAACATCAAAAGCCGCGATGAGATTCTTGCTTTTCTAAACCTCACTATCGGACTTTTTCTTTTGCTTTTTGCATATAAGAATCCAAAAATAAACTTCAAATTTATTTTTCTTTCCTGCATTTTTTTCTACTTCGCGCTTCTTTCCAAAGAATCCGCCATGACAGGTTTACTAATCGCTCCGCTGATTTTATTTTTCTCCTATAATATTTCCATCAAACAAGCACTACTGAAAACAATTCCCTTTGCATTGATGATTCTGATTTTCCAGTTTCATAAATACGAAGTTCTCGGGTCGCTTTCGGGACAAATCCCAAAAGACATTGTAAACTATCCTTACACGGAAGCAGGCGCAAAACTCCCAACTACTTTTTTAATTTTCATGCACTGTATCCGTTTGGTAATTTTTCCGCATCCGCTTACCTATGATTATTCTTACAACCAGATTCCTGCCGGAAGTTTTTCATCAGGATTGGTACTAATCGGTTTTCTGATAGCTGTTGCACTTGCTTATTTTAGTTTTAAAGGTCTTCTGAAAAAATCCATCCTCGCACTTGGAGTTTTAATTTTCTGCGTAACACTTGCGCCTGCACTTGCGTTTGTTTTTCTCAGAGGAGGAATTCTTGCAGAACGATTTTTGTATGCGCCATCCTTGGGTTTCAGTATTGTGATTGTGTTTCTTATCATGCAGTTCACAAAATCAAATCTTCAATCTACTGATTTGAAATTATCACAACTTTCTCAATATTCAAAATTCATCATTCCTGTTTTAATTATTTTTTCTCTCTATTCATTTAAAACGTTCACACGCAATCCGGTTTGGCACGACAACATGACTTTGTTTTCTACGGATGTGAATTCTTCTCCAAACTCTTGTCAGGTTCGCAGGCATTACGGAAGCGAACTCATCAATTTGGGAATTGCGGAAAAAGATCCTCAGAAAAAAACCGAGTGGTTTAATAAAGGAACTGGTCAAATGAAAATTGCCTTGCAGATTAACCCGCATTTTGGTGATGCATTTTTTAAACTGGGTGTTGCTTATCAAACTGTGAAAGTAAATAACGATTCTGCTATTTACTATTACACACGTGCAATTCAGGAAGCTCCCGGTTATGCCATCAGCTATAACAATCTTGGGATTCTGTACGAGACCACAGGAAAACAAGAACTTGCTTCATATTATTACAATAAAGCAGTGGATGTAAATCCTTTTTTTGCTGAAGGTGTTCGCAACCGCGACAATCATAAAAAGAAAACAGGTTTGGATATAAGGATGTTCCCGACTTCAACTAATCTTGATTCGCTGGAAAATACTACTCCCGAAAAAAATCGCGATTATAATTTCTATTACAAACTTGGAACTGATTTTGCATCAAAAGGAGATTATACCAATGCGGCTCGCTGTCTGGAAAAATCTGCAGCAATGAATCCGAGCTTTGTGGATGCGCTTGTGAATCTTGCCAACTGTTATGGAATGCTGAAGAATTACAATAAGAACATTGAAGTGCTGAATAAGGTTGTTTCGCTCTACCCAAACAATATTCAGGCACTTGGAAATCTTGCAGTCACATACGAACTTTTAGGGAACAAAGAAAAATCGGAAGAATATAGGGATAAAGTCAGGGAACTGTCACGGTAAATATTGTGGAATCAGCATTTAATATTTCTTCGTTTCTGAAAACATATTTCGGAGATGAAAGAGTATTGTCTGTTTCGAAATTTTTGGATGAGAACAAATCAATTTCAATCAAAGGTCTTGCGGGTGCATCCGCTTCTTTTATCATTCGCGCTGTTGCAGAAAATAAATCGGGAATTCATCTTGTCGTTCTTCAAGACAAAGAGCAGGCAGCTTACCTTCTTAACGATTTGGAAACTCTTGGCGCAAAAACATATTTCTTTCCATCTTCCTTCAAAAAGCCATTCGATATTGAAGAAAGTGATACACCATCTATTCAACTCCGCGCAGAAGTTTTAAATGCGATTCGTCAATCCCAGCCCAATTCCAACACATCAACTTTTATTGTAACCTATCCTGAAGCGATTGCCGAAAAAGTAATTTCAAAAGAACATCTTGAAAAGAATTCCATTGAAATAATTAAAGGGGAAAAGATTTCCTTACAGTTTCTTGAAGACCTTTTAAATGAATACGGATTTGAAAGATGCGATTACGTAATTGAACCCGGACAGTATTCGATTCGAGGTGGAATTGTTGACATATTTTCTTTCGCTAATGACGCCCCTTTTCGTATCGAACTTTCGGGTGATGAGATTGAATCCATCCGAACTTTTGATACCGTAAATCAACTCTCACTTCAGAACTTTGAACGCGCTGCAATTCTTCCCAATATTCAGGAAAAAATAGAAAAAGAAAATGCTTCTTCAATTATAGAATATATTATTGATAACCAGAAAGATAAAGAAAGTAATATAACAATTTGGATTAATAATATTTCTTACACGATCAGCACAATAGAAAATGGACTGAAAACCCTGACGGAAACTTCAAATCCGGAAATCGAACAAAGGATTCCTGACCTGTTTATCAGCGAAGCAGAACTTCAAAATATTTTTATAAAAAATCCGGTCATTGAATTTGGAAATTCATCGTCAAAAATTTCGGAAGGAGAAGTTGTTTTTAATTTTTCACCACAACCTGATTTCAATAAAAATTTCGATCTTCTTTTCAGCAATCTGAATAAATTATCTTCTGATGGATTTGCCAATTTGATTCTTTTTGACAACCCAAAACAGCTTGAACGGCTTCGCGCAATTTATGAAAGTATTTTTCCTTCTTCTGCAAGCGATTTAAAAGCTCTGCCATTCAGTGAAGATTTAGGAGGAATTCACGAAGGATTTATTGACAATGAAAAAAAGATTGCTTGCTACACCGACCATCAAATATTCGGTCGTTACCACCGGTATAAATTAAAAAGCAGCGGTTTTAAAAAGAATGAAGCTATCACAATGAAAATGCTGAAGTCGCTTCAGCCGGGAGATTTTGTAACTCACATTGATTACGGCATCGGAAGATTCGGAGGGCTGGAAAAAATTGAAGTGAACGGAAAACAGCAGGAAGCGATTCGCCTTGTTTACAAAGACAACGACACGCTGCACATCAGCATTCATTCGCTTCACCAGATTTCCAGACATACCGGAAAAGAAGGCGAAGCTCCGCGGCTTGACAAACTCGGTTCGAATGCTTGGTCGAATCTGAAACGAAAAACAAAAAAGAAAGTCAAGGAAATTGCGTTCGACCTCATTAAACTTTATGCGGAACGAAAAGCGCAGATAGGTTTTGCATTTTCCCCCGACAATTATTTGCAAACCGAAATTGAAGCTTCCTTTATTTATGAAGATACGCCTGACCAAGTAAAATCTACTGCGGATGTGAAACGCGACATGGAAGAAAATTTTCCGATGGACAGATTGATTTGCGGAGATGTTGGTTTTGGAAAAACTGAAATTGCAATTCGCGCTGCATTCAAGGCAGCTTTGGATGGAAAACAAACTGCCGTGCTTGTGCCGACAACTATTCTTGCGCTTCAGCATTACAAAACTTTTTCAGAGCGGATGAAAGAATTTCCGGTTACGGTGGATTATATCAATCGTTTCAAATCAGCTAAGGAGCAAAAAGAAACCATCAAAAAACTGGGAGAAGGAAAAATTGATATTCTCATCGGCACGCATCGCCTGATAGGAAAAGATGTGAAGTTCAAAGACCTTGGTTTACTTATTGTAGATGAAGAACAAAAATTCGGAGTAGGTGCAAAGGACAAACTAAAACTTTTGAAAGCAAATGTTGACACACTCACACTCACCGCAACTCCGATTCCCCGCACACTTCAATTTTCGATGATGGGTGCAAGAGATCTTTCGGTGATAAACACGCCGCCGCCAAATCGTTATCCGGTTCACACCGAAGTTTCTCAGTTCAATGAAAAAATAATTAAAGAAGCAATTAACCATGAACTTCAGCGTGGCGGACAAGTTTTTTTTGTTCACAACCGCGTTCAAACCATAGGAAGATTTGCCGAGTTGATTCAAACGCTTTGTCCGAAGGCAAGAATTTTAGTAGCGCACGGACAATTAAAAGGCGAAGTGCTTGAAAAAGCAATGCTTGATTTTGTGGAAGGAGAATACGATGTGCTGATCTGCACAACTATTATTGAATCCGGACTCGATATTTCAAATGCGAATACGATCATTATTAACGATGCCCAGAATTACGGCTTAAGCGATCTGTACCAATTAAGAGGAAGAGTCGGGCGTTCAAACAAAAAAGCATTTTGTTATTTGCTCACTCCTCCATTTGCTTCGCTCACCAACGAAGCAAAAAAGCGTTTGAGAGCGATTGAAGAATTTTCTGATCTCGGCAGCGGATTCAATATTGCCATGCGCGATCTTGACATTCGCGGCGCGGGAAATCTTTTGGGCGCTGAGCAAAGCGGATTTATCACAGACATCGGATACGAAATGTATCAAAAAATTCTGGATGAAGCAATGAGTGAATTGCGTGAAGAGTTGGCCGTTGGCAGTATTCAGTTGGCAGACGGAAAACCACATCAACCATCAACCATCAGCCATCAACCATTTGTTCGTGATTGCACGATAGACACCGACCTCGAAGTTTTAATTCCGGATGAATACGTTGAAAATATTGCAGAGAGGATTTCACTCTATCAGCAATTGGACAACAGCAAAACCGAAGATGACCTGATTGCTTTTGAAAA
The DNA here is from genome assembly GCA_003164895.1 of Bacteroidota bacterium. Lineage (GTDB taxonomy): Bacteria > Bacteroidota > Bacteroidia > Palsa-948 > Palsa-948 > Palsa-948. The sequence continues at coordinate 29,540 of PLUL01000023.1, forward strand.
ACAATTGATAGACAGATTTGGCGAAATTCCTGTACAGACAAAAAAGCTCATCAATATTGTTCGCCTCCGATGGCTGGCAGTGGAACTTGGTTTTGAAAAACTTATTTTGAAAAACGGAAAACTCGCCGCGTGGTTTGTCTCCAATCAAAAATCGCTGTACTACCAAAGCGAAATATTTTCAAAGATTCTTCAGTTCGTTCAATTGAATCCAAGAAATTGTTCCGTAAAACAAGGAGAAGAAAAACTCACCCTTTCAATAGAAAAAATAAAAAGCATTGATGAAGCGATGGAAATGTTGAGAAAAATGAAAATCTGATTTCACAATTCCTCATCCATTCTCCTATAGAAAATCAGAAAGAAAACAGTAAAAATAATTGAAAGCCCAATCTCCACATAAGCAATATCTTGCACAACTAAGGAAAAAATAATTTTGGCAAAAAAAGCTGAAATGCAAATCATCACGCCCCAACGTTTCATGTGCCAGATGCCGATAAAAGAAATAAACTGCAACGCAACCATGGTTCCATAAATTGCCGGAGCCCAGTCGCTGATTTTTTTTATGGTGGGGGAAAAAACAAAAACAAAACTTCCTAAACTCCACATTATTCCAATGATGCAGATGATGGTGAGAATGATGGGACGGTTTCTAATAACTTCCATAACTTAATTTGTTCTTATCGCTTCCACTGGATCCAACTGCGATGCGTTATAAGCAGGTACAAAACCCGAAACCACTCCAATCAAAGCAGAGATAGTTAATCCAAGAATAATATTTGATTTCGTCAGATTTATATTCATATCCATTGCCGCTTCCACAATAAAAGTTCCTCCATAAATTAAAAGCAAACCGAAAGTTCCACCGATAACAGAAAGCATTACCGCTTCAGCAAGAAACTGCAAGAGGATAAAATAATTTTTTGCGCCAAGAGATTTCTGAATGCCGATAAGATTTGTTCTTTCTTTCACCGACACAAACATAATGTTGGCAATTCCGAAGCCGCCAACCAAAATTGAAAATCCACCGATAATCCATCCAGCAATTCCAACAATGCTGAACAAACCATCAAACTGAGTGGAAAGCATGGATGTTTGATTGAGAGCAAAATTATCTTCTTCAATTGGTTTCAGTTTTCGGATTCCGCGCATGATTCCGGTAAGTTCATCTTTCAACTCTTCGTTTGAAATTCCCGGTCTTGCTTTTACGCGAATGGTCGGGTCAATCCGGTCGCTTCGCAAATCAACCAAATTTCTTGCAAAATTTATCGGGATAACAACCGCAGCATCCATAGAATTACCCAACATGCTTTCACCTTCTCGTTTGAAAACTCCGATTACAATAATTTTACTTCCTTTCACTGTAATAATTTTTCCAATCGGATCTTCCTGAGGAAAAAGTCCTTCAGCAATGGTGTTTCCAATAATCGCAATCGGTCTTCCGGTAGCCGATTCCATCTCGCTGAAATATCGCCCTTCACCAACTTCAAATGTTTTGACAGTATAATAGTCGTGCGATGCGCAAATAATATTTGCATTTTCCACGCTGCTGCTTTTATATTTAACAGTGAATGGAGTTGAAATTGAAAAACAGGCGGCTTCGCTTTTCTGACTTTGCTTTTGTATCTCATTCAGTTCGCTGATACTCGATACAGGGCGATTCATGTATTTCCACCATGGATAATCTGGACCAAAAGTCCAAGGCCATTTCTGAACATAAATAACATCGTCTCCCATTGACTTCACGCTATCGCGAAGTTTTTTCTCTAAGGAATCTGTCATCGTGAAAACAGAAATGATTGCAAAGATTCCAATGGTGATTCCGAGCAACGAAAGAAAACTTCTCAGCTTGTTTGTTACTAATGCCTGAACAGCAAATAAAAAACTTTCTTTAAAAAGAGTCAGAAATAACATATTTCAGTGAATCAAATTTTAACGAATGTACGAAAACTACAAAACCTATTTTTCTATCTGAGTTCGATTTAGTTAATATTATGTTAGTAAACTCTCTATTTTGTCTTATCTTTAAGAATGAAGCGAAAGGTTGAATTTGATAGCTTTACCTTTTAACAAATTACAATGACCGAAGATAAAAAAATTAAAAGTGCGCTCATTTCTGTTTTCTACAAAAACAATCTTGAGCAGATAGTAAAAAAACTTGGCGAGCTTGGAGTTAAAATTTTCAGTACAGGAGGAACACAGGAATTCATTGAAAAACTTGGCGTGAAAGTTACACCAGTTGAAGAGCTTACTTCCTACCCATCTATTCTCGGGGGAAGAGTGAAAACGCTTCACCCGAAAATTTTTGGTGGTATTTTAAGCCGAAGAGAAAAAAACGAAGATGCTTCTCAATTGGCAGAATATCAGATTCCGGAAATTGATTTGGTGATTGTGGATCTATATCCATTTGAAGAAACGCTGACTAAAACAAAAGATGAAAAAGAAATAATAGAAAAAATTGACATAGGAGGAATTTCATTGATTCGCGCAGCAGCAAAAAACTTTACTGATGTTGTAATTGTTCCGTCAAAAAATGAATATTTATTCCTGCTGAAAATTCTTGAAGATAAAAAGGGCATTTCTTCTCTTGAAGAAAGAAAACATCTTGCCACAAAAGCTTTTGGAGTGTCTTCTAAATATGATACAGCAATTCATTCCTACTTTAACGGAAGCACATCGGTTGCATCTTATAATATGAATGGCTCTGCGTCTAAAATGAAAAAACTTCGCTATGGAGAAAACCCTCATCAGCAGGGAACATTTTATGGCGACTTTGAAAAAATGTTCACACAATTGAACGGAAAGGAACTTTCATACAACAATCTTTTAGACATTGACGCTGCGGTAAATTTGATAGCGGAATTCACCGATACAACTTTTGCAATTCTCAAACACAACAACGCCTGCGGAATTGCTTCAAGAAAAAACCTAATTGAAGCATGGAAAGATGCGCTTGCGGGTGATCCGGTTTCTGCTTTTGGAGGAATATTAATTACAAATACAAAAGTTGACATAGAAACTGCCGAAGAGATAAACAAACTTTTTTTCGAAGTGATTATCGCGCCTGATTTTGATGAAACTGCGATGAATCTTCTCAAGCAAAAACAAAACAGAATTATTCTTCAACAAAAGAAAGTTGAGCTTTCTCCAAAAATCATCCGAACAACTCTGAATGGTTATTTGGAACAGGACAGAGATTCAAAAACAGAATCTGCTGACGAAATGAAAACAGTTACAAAAATTTCCCCATCAAAAGAAGAATTGAGCGATTTGATTTTTGCAAATAAACTTGCAAAGCATACGAAATCAAATACAATCGTTCTGGCGAAAAATAAACAACTTCTGGCGAGCGGAGTCGGGCAAACATCAAGAGTGGATGCGCTCAGGCAGGCAATTCTGAAAGCAAAAACTTTTGGCTTTGATTTAAAAGGAAGCGTGATGGCATCGGATGCATTTTTTCCTTTTGCAGATTGCGTGGAAATTGCCCACGAAGAAGGAATCTCTTCTGTAATTCAACCGGGCGGCTCAGTGAAAGACAAAGATTCGATTGAATATTGCGACAAAAATAAAATGTCAATGGTGTTTACCGGCACCCGACATTTTAAACATTGAGATGTGAATAAGAAATTCTGTTAATTGTTAATCGTTGTTAATTAATCGTGAAGTTTGAAAATTGTAAATAAAAATTTGTAAATAGTAAATTCAACCATGGGATTTTTCAGTTTTCTTACACAAGAAATAGCAATTGACCTTGGCACGGCGAACACCGTCATCATTCACAACGACCGAGTTGTGGTGGATGAACCGTCCATCGTTGCCATCGAGCGCAGTTCAGGAAAAGTAATTGCCGTAGGAAAAATGGCAATGCAGATGCATGGCAAAACGCACGAGAACATAAAAACTATTCGTCCGCTTCGCGATGGTGTAATTGCAGATTTCAATGCAGCCGAATTTATGATTCGCGGGATGATTAAAATGATAAATCCGGGAAGAAGATTATTTGCTCCTTCGCTTCGCATGGTAATTTGTATTCCTTCTGGAATTACTGAAGTTGAAAAACGCGCGGTGAAAGATTCTGCCGAACACGCAGGCGGAAAAGAAGTTTATCTCATTCACGAACCGATGGCTGCCGCACTTGGAATCGGTATTGATGTGGAAGAACCGATGGGAAATATGATCGTTGATATTGGAGGTGGAACGAGCGACATTGCCATCATCGCGCTTGGCGGAATCGTTTGCGACAAATCCATTCGCATTGCGGGCGATGAACTTACCGCCGATGTGGAAGATTACATGAGAAGACAACACAATATTTTAATCGGCGAACGCACTGCTGAAAGAATTAAAATTGAAGTTGGAGCTGCAATCCCGGATTTGGACAATCCTCCGCCCGATTATCCTGTTCACGGAAGGGATTTAATGACAGGTGTTCCAAAAGAAATTTATGTTTCTTATACTGAAATAGCTCATGCGCTTGATAAATCCATTTCTAAAATTGAAGAAGCGATACTGAATGCGTTGGAAATCACTCCACCCGAACTTGCTGCGGATATTTACAGAACAGGAATTTATTTAACAGGCGGTGGTGCATTATTGCGGGGACTTGATAAACGTGTTTCGCTGAAAACAAAATTACCAGTTCATGTTGCGGAAGACCCGCTTCGCGCAGTAGCACGCGGAACAGGAATCGCGTTAAAGAATGCAGATAAATTTCCATTCTTAATCAGATAATCGAATTTTCGTTATCGAATGAAATGCGTAACCTAATTTTATTCCTTTCAAGAAATTATTACATCATTCTTTTTCTTTCGCTTGAATCTCTTTCCATTTTTTTTCTTATCCAGAATAATCATTTTCAACGTTCGCATTTTCTGAATTCTTCCAATGTAATTGCAGGAAATATTTACGAAACATATTCCGGCATCACGGATTATTTCGGATTGAAAACAACAAATAAAAAACTTGCAGATGAAAACGTAATGCTTCGCAATTCTCTTCGACAAACCGTTTCATCGGAAATAAGTTCTCCCATAACCGTAAATAATAATTTATACAGGCAAAAATATATTTACATGGTTGCCAAGGTGGTAAATAATTCTACCAACCGAAGAAAAAATTATCTCACGTTGAATATCGGTTCAAAACAAGGTGTAAAAAAAGAAATGGGTGTAATTGCCAGCGATGGAATTGTTGGAATTGTGGTTGATGTTTCAGAAAATTTCTGTTCCGTAATGTCCGTTCTTCATGCTGACAATCGAGTTCCTGTAACGATAAAAAGATTTGGAGAAAATTCAATTTTGGTTTGGAATGGAAATGAAGATGATGAATGGCACGCAAAAATGAAACTTATTCCTTCTCACCTCCAACTTGTAAAAGGAGATACGGTTGTAACAAGTTCCAATTCCTCAATTCATCCGGCAGGAATAATGGTAGGAACTATTGAGAGTTTTGAAAAAATTGCCGGAAATACATTTTACAATGTAACCGTAAAATTATCTACCGATTTCAACCGCTTGTCTTATGTAAATATTGTAAACAATCTAATGAAAGACGAACAAACTACTTTAGAAAAAACATCTCAGCATGATTAACGAAGTAATAAAAAATATTCTTCGATTTATTTTTCTTGTTTTCTTTCAGGTATTGATTCTGAACAACATTCAGTTAAGCGGATATTTGAACCCTTTTCTCTATGTACTTTTTATTCTCATGCTTCCTTTTGAAACTCCAAAATGGCTCGTGCTTATTCTTGCTTTTGTTCTCGGCATCAGCATTGATATGTTTTCCAACACAGGCGGACTTCATGCTGCGGCTTCCGTTTTCATGGCATTTCTCAGAGAACCGATTTTGAAATTAATTGCTCCACGCGATGGCTACGATGTGGTGCAAAAACCGACTATTCAACAGTTTGGCTTCGGCTGGTTTTTTTCTTATGCGGGAATTTTAGTTTTCATACATCATTTCTTTTTATTTTACTTGGAAGTTTTTCATTTCGCAAATTTTTTCTCAACTTTTTTTCGGGTGATTCTCAGTTCTTTTTTCACACTCACACTTATTTTCATCAGTCAGTTTTTCTTTTCTAATCCCAAATCGTAATGACCTCTCAATTCTCCGATAGGAAATATGTCATCATCGCGATTTTTTCTTTTATCATTCTGATTTATCTTATCCGAATTTTTTACATCCAGATAATTGACGACCAATATAAACTCACCGCAAGAAATCAGGCATTCCGCTATATGACAGATTATCCTGCTCGTGGAAATATTTTTGACAGAAAAGGAAAACGACTTGTTTATAATCAGGCAGCTTACGATTTAATGGTGATTCCAAAACAAGTAAAACATTTTGATACGATAGATTTCTGCAAAGTGCTTGGCATTGACAAAGAAACTTTTTCAAGAAGAATGTTGAAAGCACGGCTCGCGCCGAATTCTCCCTTGAAACCATCCGTCTTTGAAAAAGAAATTTCTGTTGAACATTCTGCCATTCTCAATGAAAAACTTTACAAGTTTTCAGGATTTTTTCTTCAGCCGCGAACTCTGAGAAAATATCCAAACTCAATTGCAGCACATCTTCTTGGTTATGTGGGCGAAGTTTCTCCTGACATGACCGACACAAGCGATTATTACAAGAATGGAGATTACATCGGCATAAGCGGTTTAGAAAAAGCGTATGAAAAATCTTTGCGAGGAGTAAAAGGAATTCATATTGAAGTGGTGGATGTTCACAATCGTCCGCAAGGAAGTTATATGAATGGAATTTATGATACCGTTTCTGTTGCCGGAAAAGATATTACAAGCACATTGGATGCAAAACTTCAAGAGTACGGAGAAAAACTTATGCAAAATAAAATCGGAAGTATCGTTGCAATTGACCCTTCCACAGGAGAAATTCTTGCTTTCGTTTCAAGTCCGAGCTATGACCCGAATCTTCTTATCGGCAGTACACTTCCAAAAAACTTTTCGATACTTCAACAGGATTCTTTGAAGCCGCTTTTCAATCGTGCGCTGATGGCATCATATCCTCCGGGTTCTACTTTCAAATTGGTGGAATCAATAGTCGGACAGAATGAAAATGTTTTATCTACTTCATCTTCTTTTTTCTGTCCTGGAGGATTTAATTATGGAGGCGCAAGAATGTTGAAGTGCGATGCGCACCATGGTTATTTACTTCTTGAGCCAGCAATCGAACATTCCTGCAATACTTATTTCTGCAACGTATTCAAAGTAATAATTGATAACAGAAAATACAAAACCATGGAAGAATCTTTTACTTCGTGGAGAAATTACATCACTAGTTTTGGAATCGGTACTCATTTAAATTCTGATATTCCAAATGAATTGCGCGGTTCGCTTCCTACAATTCCATATTACAACAAAATATTTGGGGAACACAGATGGCATTCTTCCACTATTATTTCACTCGCAATCGGTCAAGGCGAAGTTGGAATCACGCCTCTGCAAAATGCAAATGTGGTTTGCATTATTGCCAACCGCGGATTTTATTATATCCCTCACACGGTGAAATCAATTGCCAGAAATGAAAATGACCCTTCGTTAGTGCGATTCAAAGAAAAACATTATACGTTGGTAACGGATACTGCGTATTACAGCGTGGTAGTGGAAGGAATGAGCGAAGTAGTAAAAAGCGGAACGGCTGCCGCTTCAAAAATTCAGGGAATAGAAATGTGCGGTAAAACAGGAACGGCACAAAATCCTCACGGGAAAGACCATTCTATGTTTGTATGTTTTGCCCCAAGAAATAACCCGAAAATTGCGGTTGCGGTGGCAGTTGAAAACGGAGGATGGGGAGCAGAATGGGCTGCACCTATTGGAAGTTTAATGGTTGAAAAATATTTAACCGATACAATTACTCGCCCGGTTATTGAAAAGAAAATGCTCGAAGCAGATTTTATTCACCATAAAATTGTCAGCAAACAAAAAACAACACATGCAGAATAATGAATGTTTAATCCGTAATTTATAGCGATATGTCTCGAGAGCAAAAAAGCATATTCCAAAACATAGACTGGATTATAACAGGAATATTTCTCATTCTTTTATTGATCGGCTGGATAAATATTTACGCTGCCGTTTACAACGAAGAACACAGCAGCATCTTTGACATTTCGCAGAAGTACGGAAAACAATTGATGTGGATAACAGGTTCGCTTCTCATTGCAATCGTTATTTTAATTATTGACGCAAACTTTTTTACAGCGTTCCCCTATCCGATTTATATAATAAGTTGCGTTACGCTTATTGCGGTAATTTTTTTTGGAACAGAAATTTCAGGTAGTAAATCTTGGTTTCGATTTGGCGATTTCGGAATTCAACCTGCCGAGTTTGGAAAATTTACAGTTGCACTTGCACTTGCAAAATACATGAGTGGAATGGATACACGAATTGCCGATTTCCAAACAAAAGTCGTAGCATTCTTTATTATTCTTTTTCCTGCAGTTCTTATTTTTCTTCAAAAAGAATTAGGAACTGCGTTAGTTTATACCGCATTTATTTTCGTTATGTTTCGCGAAGGATTTTCAGGAAATATTATGCTTGGAGGATTTTTTGCAATACTTCTTCTCATCTCGGCATTGCTTGTAAATAAAGTGATGCTTGTGATTCTTCTCGCAGTCGTTGCGGTCATCGTCTCATTCATAATTTGGATGAACAGTCGAAACAGAAAAAAAGCAAGACAAATTATTATAGGAGTTTTTGCTTTGCTGGTCGTTGCTTCCGGTTCTGTGTTTGGAGTTGATTACGCATTCAGCAAAATGAAACCACATCAAAAAGTCCGCATCAATGTTTTTCTGGGAAAAGACGTGGATAAAGATTTGAAAAAAAAAGCCGGTTACAATGTGAATCAAAGTTTAATTGCCATCGGCTCAGGAGGGCTATCGGGAAAGGGGTTTTTACAGGGAACCCAAACCAAATATGAATTTGTTCCGGAGCAGAGTACGGATTTTATTTTTTGCACCGTTGGTGAAGAATGGGGATTTATCGGAAGCGCATTTGTTTTGTTTCTTTTCCTTGCATTAATACTCAGAATAATTTTTGTCGCTGAACGGCAACGTTCATCCTTTAGCAGAATTTATGGTTATGGAGTTGCTTCCATTTTATTTTTTCACATATCCGTAAATGTGGGAATGACCATCGGGTTTGCACCTGTGATTGGAATTCCTCTGCCGTTTTTCAGCTATGGTGGTTCTTCTCTTTGGGCGTTTACAATTTTGCTATTTATTTTTATCAAGCTAGATTCGAATCGGCTGCTTATTTTGAGGTAAGAGAAATTATTTTCTCCGCCAATATTCTCGCCATTTTTTCGCTCGATTCAAAACTCCAACCGGCAATATGAGGAGTGAGAATTACTTTGTCGGATGATTTGAGATATTGCAAAGCTGTTGGTTGTTGGTTGTTCGCAACAGGTTGAATTAATTCAAATGAGGTTTCTTCGTATTCCAAAACATCCAAGCAAGCTCCAGGAATTTTTCCGTTTTTAATATTTTTTACTAAATCATCAGTTTTTATAATTGGCCCGCGCGAAGTATTGATGAGACAAATATTTTTTTTGAACCTCTTAATGAAGGAATCGTTTACCAAATTTTTCGTTTCATCTGTAAGAGGTAAATGCAGACTCAAAATATCTGCTTCGGAAAATATTTCTTCTATAGAAGATTCTTTTACAGAATCCTTTCCAAAATATTTCTTGTATTTATCGTAAGCGAGGATTTTCACATCAAATCCTCTCAGCAATTTTGCAAAAGCACTTCCAGTATTTCCAAATCCGTAAATGCCGATTGTTTTTCCTTCAAGCTCTGTTCCACGGTTTATCTCACGATTCCATTGACCATTCTTAACTTCGTTATTTGCTTTGGAAATATTATTTAGCACATTGAGCAACATGCCGAGTGCATGTTCTGCAACTGCATTTCTGTTTCCTTCGGGAGAACTTAGGCATTTTATTCCTTTATTTTCTGCATAAGCAACATCAATGTGTTCCATTCCGGCGCCAACGCGAGCTATGAATTTCAAATTTCTTCCAGTATCTATAAATTGTTTATCAATATTAATTCTACTTCGGAGAATAACTCCTTCGTATTGAGAAATCTTTTTTTCGATTTCTACTTTTGAAGAATGAAAATCTTCTTCGCAAATAAAATTATTCTTCTCCAATTCTTTTTTGAGAGAAGGATGCGCAGAGTCAAGAAAAAGAATTTTCATTTTTTTAGAATAGAATTCCGCGAAGAATGATAGCTTTTACGGAAAATAAATTTCCACGAATGTACGAATGAAAATTATTTGGATAAAACAAAATGAAAATAATCAGAAATAAAACAGGGTGGAGATTTTTTTCAACTAAAATTACTTAGAAAGGAATTTTGAAGAAACATATCCTATTTCATCGTTGTATTTTATTTTCCACCAATCTGAATTTACTTTTTCAATAACTTCTACAGAAGCATTTTTATTTATTTTCATAATAAGAGTATAATTTGATCCGGCTCCAGAACGCATATTAAGCGATTCGCAGGTTACTTTATAAGTATCTTTTGCCACAGACGTTTTCACTGATTTTTCTGCTGGCTTTGGAGTTTCATTAACAGTTGTTTGTGTAGCGGGTTTTGCAGGTTCAGTTGGTTCTTGTGCACTATCATCGTGTTTAACTTTTTTAGTTTTCTTTCCACCCATTGGAAAAGCTCTGGAAATATTGAATCCTAATTTATATCCGCCTTTTGTCCATGAATCTGGCGAATAAGGAATAAAATAATTTGGAGTAATCCCTTGAGCATTTGTAAAATCAATATGGAAAACATGTCCTCCAGTTTCAAGTTCAAATCCAACTGCAAGCGGAGCAAAATATGGATTCGCAGTATTATTCATTCGATATTTTGAATACACATAAAAATAATCGGCAAGAATAGAAAAGCTTCGGGTAATTTTTATTCGAACGCCTGCACCTACGGAATAAAGATCTGTTTCGTCCTGCACATTATTAGATGTATTTACACTGGCAAGAACATAATTTCGGTGCATATAGGTTGGCGCAACAACTACAGATAGCCACTTTGCAAATTTGCGCGCCAATATAATTTGAGATGTGTATGAAATACGATCATGCAAAACTGTCGTTGATTTCAACTCTTCATTTCTTATCCAAGCGGTATCAGCACCAGTATAAATAGAAGATTTTAATTTAGGAGTTAAAGAAGCAATTGAATACGCGCAAATTGATAGTGGAATACTGTTATCAAGAGTTTGTTCAAGAAATCTCCATTTCACAGAACCGTCAAATGCCTCATCTCTTTTGTTGCGAGCTACTCCAACCTGCAATTTTTTCGTAATACCGTAGTCAAATGAAATGCGCACATCAGAAATTGCATCCCAACCATAAAGAGTATGAAAACCGCCATTGCTAGCTCCACCTAAATTTCCAAAGCGATGCGAGATATTAAAATTTAATGCTCCTTCACCTGTCGTCTGCGGAGTTTGAAGATTGATAAGTTGAGGATCCTTAAACATTGCAGTAACTTTGTTTAAAGATTTGTCTTTCTTTTTATCAGACTTATCTACATCATCAAGCATTTTCATTAAATCGTCTTGAGCAAATAAGAAACGAGGGAACAAGGAGGTAAAAAAAACAACAATCAGCAATAACTTTTTCATAAGCTAAATTTTTTCTTCATGAAGAAAATGCGCGAATTAAAAAAACAGGTTCATTAATTCAGAATAATAAAAAATTATTTTTTGTATTCTGTTAATGCTCCTTTTACAGTAACTTCTATATTTTCAGCAATGTTCGTAGCCACTAATTTTGGGACTTCGATTTTGTAGTCTTTAATCGTTATAAAGAATTTGGTTTCGAAAGAAATTATCTCATCCTTGATCGTAGCAACTGCATTGATCGTAATGTCCTTTTCCACACCGTGCATAGTGAGTTTTCCGGTAACAGTAACTTTATAAGTTCCGTCTTTTTTAAAATCAGCAATCTTTTCATTTATTTTTCCAGAGAAAATTGCATAAGGATATTTATCACTCTCTAAATATTTTTCATTGAAATGTTCTTCCATCAACTTATCGTCGAAAACAAAAGCTTTGATGGTAATTTTAATAGCTACTTCTTGTGTTGCTGTATTCAGAATCGGTTTAGTACTCTTATTAATCGCATAGATATCTTCAATCGGTCCTTTGGAGAAAAAACTAATGTCACATGTTTTACCCATATAAATTTGAGCTTTCATCATCATACTGCCTAATGACATGATTGAAACGAGGAGGATTTTTTTTGCTTGCATACAGTTTTGTTTTGTGAGTGGTTTGGTTTATTTATCTGATTTGAAATTTAGTTATTAGGCGATCCGGCATCGAGCCAGCATTGGATTTTACTCTTTAATGAATCAGGAATTCCAGCTGGGTTTGGCATAAAAGTGGGGTTTCCATCTATAACTCTTGCTTTTAATGCACCGCTACTAACTTGTGCTTGCACGGCAGTATAAGTTGTGAGATCATATGGCGCAGCTGAATTACCAGCAATATGGCAACCATGCATAGTACAATATGTCTGCATTATTGGCGAAATAGATTTTGCATAAGTTACACCGCTGCAATTTGCGTTGGCGCCATTGCTGCCAGTAATGGTTATATTATCAAGATAAATCCATTCTCCCCAATCGGAACGATTTTCAAATGCAAGCATTACTTTATGTCCACCGAGATTATTCGCAGTAATTTTATCTGTTCTCCAATCAGAAGAACCTGCCGGCACATAACAAGGTGGAGAAGTGGTGATAATCGGAATATTTGAGAGCATAATTCCTCCTTTAAGATATATCTGGCTCCAGGTAGAACCGCCGTCAGTAGAAGCATAAACTGCAAGTGAATCGGTATAAGTGGTACTCTTAAAATTAAAAACAGCATACGCCACGTCAAAAGCAATACTCACATTCGTTGCTTGAGTAAGATCATAAACAGCTGTCCTAAACCGATCCTTCCTGCCTGTCATGTCTGTAGTTCCATCACCGCTGCAATTATTAAAGCCGATACAGTTGTTACTATTGTGCCCAACAGTTGTAACAATTTGCCACGCTGCATCATTATCTGGATTCCAGAAAGTCCAACCAGCAGGCAGATTAGAACTACTTTCAAATCCTTCAACCATACTAAAATTAAAGGGAACAGTTGGCAATTTACCTCTATCCTTAGCGCAGGAATGAAAAATAAGAATTCCAACTATAATTAGAGGAAGTAAACGCGAAAAAATCACTTTGCTCATACCGGCAAATATTTGTAGTATATATTATAGATGGGAAAACCTATTTTTTAGTTGGGTTGATTACTGAATATTTAATTTTTTAGTCCATGAATTTGTGCCATCGCTTATTTTGATAAAATACATTCCTCTTGGAAAGTCGTTTGCCTGTATTGTCCCATTGAAGGTACTTCCATTAGAAATAATATCACCTGCTTTTGCTTCTTCCCCAATTACATTATATATTGAATAATGAACTTTTCCCACACTGCTTGCACCTTCAATTGTAAATGATGTGGAAGCAGGATTAGGATAGATGCTGAATCCTGCAAGAGAGTTAATGGATTCAACACCATTTCCTTGTACATTAATATTTATATTATCAACATAAACCCATTCTCCCCAATCTGAACGATTTTCAAAAGCAAACATCACACTTGGTTTTCCTGCAAGATTTCCTAAGCCAATATTATCCGTTCTCCAATCAGAAGCAGCAGGTGTCCAGCACGACTGTGTGGTTATTGAATTTGAAAGTGAGGTTCCTCCTTTTAAATATACCCGAATCCATGTAGTGCCGCAATCTGTAGAATAATAAACGGCAAGTGTATCGGTGAACAATTGATTCTTATAATTAAGAACAGAATAAGCCACATCAAAAGACAGACCCGAAGTATTTGTTGCGCTGGTGAAATCATAAGCAGATGTTATAAATTTATCTATTCTGCCTGCCATATTAACGCCTGTTCCCATTCCATTACAATTATTAAATCCAATACTTTGGTTGCTATTATGTCCAGCTGTTGTAACAACTTGCCATGTTACTGAATTATCCGGATCAACCAACGTCCAACCTGTTGGAAGATTAGCACTGCTTTCAAATCCTTCCGCTAAAGGAATTGCCATAGAAGTATTTGAAACATTAAATGTACTCTGCGACTGACCATTCAAAGGTTGCAGATTTGGTGAACCGTTTGGATTAACAACAGAGCTATAAAATGTATGTGCACCAACAGAAACTCCTGCTATTGCAGGAAGATTTACATTAATAGAAGCTCCTGATGCAAGTGATCCTGCCCATGGAGAAGTTAAAACCGGATTAGAATCATAATAGTAATTAATGGTACAAGATGTCATTGTGGGTGTTCCCAAATTTTTAACAGTTACCTTTGGGACAAAAGAAGATGCACACATAGTTCCAGTTGGTGTGGTGATAGAAGACACACTTGCACTGGTACCCGTACCGGTACAACTTACTGTAACGACAGAATTCACTGCGCATCCTACATGATCTGTAACTGTCAGTGTATAGCTACCTGTTGGTAATCCGGAAATAGCTGAAGTGGTTTTACCATTACTCCATAGATAAGTATAAGGAGCAGATCCTCCGGAAACAGTTGAGGTAATACTTCCATCGCTTGCGGAACACGTTGAAGCAGGAGTAGGAGTTGTTACTGTAGACGGACCTCCAGCATCTTGTATGTTAGCAACACCAGTGGCAGTACATCCATTAACATCAGTTACTGTTACAGTATACATGCCAATCGCCAATCCTGTAATGCTTGCAGTTGCTTTACCGTTAGACCATAGATAGGTATATCCTGATGTTCCTCCACTAGCAGATGCGCTAGCTGTTCCAGTTGAACCTCCACAACTTGTATTTGTAGTAGTAACATTGGGTGTAATAGCAGTAGGTGCCGTAACTGTAACAGCAGAAGTTGAGGTTCCATTTGCATCATGAACAGTAACTGAATAAGTTCCGGCAGCAAGTCCTGTTGCTGTAGCAGTTGTTTGAATAGGGTTGGTATTCCACGAATAAGTATAGGGTGCTGTACCGTTTGCAGTAGCCGTAGCCGAACCTGTATTGCTATTACTGCACTTAGAATTTACAGAAGTTGTTGTTACTGTTAGAGATGGTGCAGATGAAGCTGCAGTTAATGTTATATTGGTTTGTTTAATTTTATCACCACTTGTACCTCCATCACCATTTGCACCTAATACGCAACTATATAAATACACTGACCCACTTGCAGGTGCAGTCCACTTGAATGAAAAAGTTCCAGATGTGGAAGACTGATTGTGGGTGAGAGTAGTTGGAGCAGTACCAGAAGTTTTACAATTTGTGGTTACTACAGTTCCCCACGTTCCTGCATTCGTTGCAGAAGAAGTACTCCCATTCAATATTTCTACATTCAAACCATATTTAGCGGTACCAGAACCCACAACACTAATCGTATAAGTAGTTGAAGGAACATAAGTAGTGTTTCCAGATCCAAAAGCAGGTATAGCAGAAATAACAACAGTCGGTGCTGTTCCACCTCCATGGCATCCGGAACAAGTTCCGCCGTCAACTGGCGACCCCGAACATCCGGTAATTCCACTTGCATGCATAAGAAATGTAAACCCGGAAATAGTAGCCATTGTTGCTACTGTAAGTGAGAGTAAAATAATTCTTTTCATAGGTAAAAGTTTTATTTTTTTAAGGTTGGTGTTTATATTGGTTTTATAAAAAATCACTATTTCTATGTTTTATAATTCAAAGGGCTATGGACACTTTTTTGTAGTTCAAAATATTTTGTCTCAATTATGATTTATGTCATTATTTGTTGTACCATTTCATGTTATACTTGTTTAGTTTCACTACGTTG
>PLUL01000013.1 GCA_003164895.1 Bacteroidota bacterium
TGATAGGTGTTGCCGAGAATAATTTGCGCGTGAATATCATCTTTCAACTCATGTTGGTGTACTGCTTTCACCGTTCCTCTCGTTCCCACAGGCATGAAAATGGGAGTTTGAATTTTTCCGTGAGCAGTTGTAATTTCTCCTGCGCGAGCTTTACTTTCTTTGTCGGTATGTGATATTTCGAATTTCATATTGAAAAAAATTCAAACGGATTTATTTGGATGCAGACGGAGAAATTCTGTTTGAATCCTGTTTATCTGTTTGCATCTGCTGTTAAGAATAATGTTTAAAACTGTCAAAGATAATTTATATGCGAAGAACGGCTCAAGTTAACTTTGGCAAATTATGAAATCACTATTTACTCCTGAATTAAGTATTCCGTTTATTCTGTTTTGTCTTTTCTGCTTAACGATTCTCGTTCTGCTTTGGTATTATCTGTATTATTTTTCACGTTTGGCTTTTTATAAAGAAACAGATTCTTCCATCAACTATCCTCCGACTTCTATTATCATCTGCGCTAAAAATGAAGACCACAATCTTCCTGAATTTTTACCGCTTGTTCTTGAACAGGATTATTCTGATTTTGAAGTGGTGGTGGTCGACGATTGTTCTTCGGATAACACAAGCGATGTGCTTCGGGAGTTTGAAAAAAAATATAAGCACCTGCGCACAATTACAATAAAGGAAGATAAAAAACACCATCATGGAAAAAAATTTGCAGTGATGGTTGGAATCAAAGGAGCAAAATTCGAGCATTTGCTTTTCACCGATGGCGACTGCAAACCAATAGATAATCAATGGCTGAAAAAAATGATGCGAAATTTTTCAAATGAAACTGAAATTGTATTGGGCTACAGCAAATATAAAAAGCTTCCAGGTTTTTTAAATAAGCTAATACGCTTTGATACTTTTCACATTGCACTTCAATATCTTTCATTTGCCATGGCAGGTAATCCGTATATGGGCGTAGGAAGGAATCTTGCGTATAAAAAATCTCTTTTCTTCAAGTACAAAGGATTTGCTACTCATTACCATATCGAATCGGGAGATGATGACCTGTTCATTAATCAAGCAGCAACAAAAAACAATACAGGTGTAGAAATTTCTCCTGAAAGTTTTACGGTTTCTCGTGTGAAAAAAAGTTGGAAAGGATGGATCGAACAAAAACGCAGACATCTCACCACATGGACTGAATATAAATCATCTGATAAAATTCGTTTGGGAATTTATCCGTTTGCGCAAGTATTTTTTTGGATTCTATTTATTCTGTTGATCATTTTGTTACAGATTGAAAAGATGGATCAATCCGAGTTGTATATAATCCTTTCCATGTTTCTGCTAAAAACCATTACTCAACTTATCATTTTTAAGATGGCAATGGATAAATTGAAAGAGAAAGATTTATTCGTAATTTCGCTTATAGCGGAAGTGTTTCTTCTTGGATTTTATCCTTTGCTCACTATTTCCAATCGGCTCTTCCGCAGAAAACAATGGAAAAAGAGTTGAATTCACATCTCTCTGCAAAAGGCGTTTACGACTGGAAACTTGTACAGCGCGCGCTTAAAAAAAACGATCAGAAAGCGTATGCCGAACTAATGGGAAGGTACAAGGAAACTATTTTTTACATGCTTCTTAAAATGATAAAATCCAAAGACGATGCGGATGATCTTACCATAGAAGCATTCGGAAAGGCGTTTAAAAATCTTTCGCAGTACACTCCTGATTTTGCATTCAGCACATGGCTTTTTAAAATTGCAACAAACAATTGCATTGATTATATCCGCAGAAAAAAAGAAGCTGTATCACTCGATAAAACCTATGAAACTTCCGATGGGGATGTAATTTCTTTTGAACCAAAATCAGAATTTTTGAATCCTGAAGAAAAGGCAATAAAGAAACAAAAGATACAGGTTATGCAGTCGGTGGTGGAAAAATTACAGCCGCGTTACCGTGTGCTTGTTGAACTGCGCTACTTTCAGGAAAAATCTTACGAAGAAATTGCTCTGGAACTTGATTTGCCGATTGGCACGGTGAAAGCGCAACTCTTTCGTGCGCGCGAACTTCTTTACCACACCCTCAAAAACATGCACGGAAAAATTTGAAACCCATTTATTCATTTTATACGGATAAAAATAATAATTTTATTTTTATTGTTCGAAGTAAATAGTCACTAATAAAAAATTTATCTTGAAAACAATTTCTATTTTTCTTCTCACATTCTGTTTTCTTACAGCGTTTCAAGGAACTGGAAAAAAAATTCCATCTGTGCAGATTCAAACGCTGGAAGGAAAAAACGTCAATACATCTTCTTTTTCCAATGGCGGCAAGCCTATGCTTATTTCCTTTTGGGCAACGTGGTGCAGCCCCTGCAAAAAAGAACTCAACACAATCGCTGAAGTATATGACGAATGGAAAAAAGAAACAGGAGTGAAGCTCATCGCTATTTCCATTGATGATTCAAAAAGTTCGAACAAAGTAGCTCCCTATGTGAATGGAAAAGGATGGGAGTTTGAAGAATATTTGGATGTGAATTCTGATTTCAAACGTGCAATTGGCGTCAACAATCCTCCGCAAACTTTTTTGGTTGATGGCAAAGGAGAAATTGTTTGGCAGCACGTAGGTTTTAAAGATGGCGACGAAGCACAATATATTGAAGCGTTACGAAAAGTTATCAAAGGTGAAAAGATTGAGCATTGAACTATTTTCGTATTAGCTTTATTCTTATATGAAAAAACTATTTTTAATTTTTCTATTCCTGTTTTCGTTCCGTATAATTTTTTCACAAAACATTCTTTCTTCAGGTGAAATCCATGGCAACTTTTCAATGGATGCGCAATATTATAATCCCGATTCATCCATTGGCGCTCCGCCCGTTCCCGAAAAAATGCGGATGCAGGGATATTCAAATCTCATTTACACGAACGGAAATTTTTCTGCGGGTGCCCGTTACGAAAGTTATCTCAATCCTCTGACCGGCTTTGACCCGCGATACAAAGGCAGCGGAATTCCATATCGTTTTGCATCTTATAAAGTGGATAAATTAGAAGTTACTGTTGGAAATTATTACGAACAGTTTGGCAGCGGAATGATTTTGCGTGCGTATGAAGAAAAAGGACTTGGCATTGATAATTCGTTGGATGGCTTTCGTTTAAAATATGTTTTTCATGGAATTTATCTGAAAGGCATTGTCGGCACTCAGCGAAATTACTGGGGAAAAGGTCCCGGTATTGTGCGCGGCATTGATACCGAAGTTCATTTGAACGAACTTCTTGCTCGGGAAAAAGATTCTACCTATCATCCATCAAAAACAGAAATTACTTTTGGCGGAAGTTTTGTCGGAAAGTATCAGGATGGCAGGCAGGTAACTTCCGGCACAAGTACATTGAACGTGCCGCAAAATGTGGGAGCAGGTTCCGGACGCATTGGCATCAGCCGTGGAAAAATAAATCTTAATGGCGAATACGTTTATAAATCGCAAGACCCATCGGCATTTAATAATTATATTTATAAACCCGGACAAGCAGTACTCGTGAATGCTAATTATTCTGAAAAAGGTTTTGGTTTTTATTTTGGTGCAAAACGAATAGATAACATGTCGTTCAAATCCGATAGAAATGCTACCGGAAATGATTTGAATATGAACTATATTCCATCTTTCACAAAGCAGAATACCTATTCACTTCTTGCATTTTATCCTTATGCCACACAGCCGAACGGAGAAATAAATTATCAGTCGGAAATAGAAATGAAAATTAAAAAAGGAACTTTTTTGGGAGGAAAATACGGTACCGATCTTGCTTTTAATGTTTCTCAGGCGTACGGATTGGATACCACGCATTTGAATCCTGCCACCGATAGTTCGCGCCTGGGGTACAAAGCAAATTACATGGGAATAGGAAAATTATATTTCAGCGATTTTAATATTGAAGTGTCGCACAAATTCAGTCCGAAGGTTAAAGTTCTTGTGGTTTATGCCAACGAGATATACGACAAAGACGTGATCCAGAACGAGAGCGGATTTGGAACGGTATATGCCAATGTTGGATTGACCGAACTTACCTATCATTTTAAAGGAGCAAAATTTTTGAGAATGGAATTTCAGGAACTTTATACTAAGCAGGATTTTGGAAGCTGGGCAATGGTACTTGCGGAATATGGTGCAGGAGAACACTGGCTTCTCAGCGCATTCGATCAATATAATTACGGGAATGATAATTCTGCTGCACGGATTCATTACTATACGGCAGCAGTAACTTATTTAAAAGATGCTACGCGCATTTCGCTTGGCTATGGAAAGCAGCGTTCCGGAATTTTTTGCGTAGGCGGTGTGTGCAGATATGTTCCTGCATCCAACGGAATATCACTATCGGTAACAACAACATTTTAAATCTTCGAAAAACAAAACCATACGAAAAATACGAAATGAAACACTTTATTAAATATTACTTTTTACTTTTTATTTTCTTCGTGCGATAAAGTAAAAAATCCTTATGTGAATACTCATAATTCTGCCGTAGGTTGTCCTAATCCGGTTTTTCCTGCTAAGGCATTTGTGCGAAAAGTTTTGGTGGAAGATTATACCGGTCATCGTTGTGTGAATTGTCCGCCTGCTGCGGTAACTTTAGAAAATATTCGCGCGGTTTATCCTACACAAGTTGTCGGAATTGCTGTTCATGCAAATTTTTGGGCAGAACCTTCGCCTTGTAATCCTCCACCGGGTGGACTTCCAAGCGATGCCTTTTATCATTATCTCGGTTGTCCGGCTGCCGAAAATTATTTTACAAGTTTTGGGTTTGCAAGCAATCCGAATGGAATGGTAAATCGAATTCCGGTAGGCGGTTCTCCGGTTATCAGCAATGGCACTTGGAAATCAGTTGTAGATACTATTGTAACAAAACCACCAGTTGCCGATATAAATATTTTCACCAATTATAATAATTCCACTAATAAACTTTGTGTGTCCTGCAAAACAACTTTTCTGAATGCCATGCAAGGAACTTTCAATCTTTCCATACTTTTTGTGGAAGACAGTATTTTTGACTGGCAGGCATTTGCCGGCAGCGACAGCAGCAATTATCTTTTCAGGTATGTGGTGCGCGATGATATTAACGGTGCCGGAACAGGATTCGGACCAACCATTAAAATCAATCCTGCTTTAAACGATACGGTAGTAAGCAGTTATTCTTATTCTGTACCAACTGGATATGCATTTACATCAGCCAGTTGCCCAGCACCGCTTGCTGTTTCGCCATGCAATCCGTCACATTGCTATGTTGTGGCTTTTATTTATGATGGAAACAGCGCCAGCGCAACATATCGCGAAATTATTCAGGCGGAAATAAAAAAGATTTATCCCTAACAGATCAATTTAGGTTTTTTTTATTGAACAACAATTAATTTTCCTGCGCTTACCTGTTGATTATCCGACACAAGTTTGTAGAAATAAATTCCTTGAGAAGTATTTAATGAAATGAGATTATTTCCATTATTCAAATTCGAATATTTTGACACAATATTTCCAATAATATCATAAACCGACAAAGAAAAAGAAGTTGTGGAATTTTGTTTGCTGGAGATATTTATAGAGAAAACACTTCCTGAGGTAATTGGGTTTGGAGAAATTTTAACGCTAACATTTTGCGCATCCAATTCATTTACGCCGGTAATACTGTTGACACAAAAATGCTTATAAATTGTTTTTGTTGGAGGAGTAAGATTTCTAAATGCCATTAATACCGTGCCGCTTCCGGGAATTGAAGAAGTTATAAAGTGCATTATAAAGCCATCATGCTGATGTGGCTGAAAAGTAAAATGCACGCTGTCTGTAGTAGGCAAGTAGCAAGTACCATTCATGCAGAATTCAGTTTTCCAACCCGGAGTAGTTACATTTTGAACACGAACGACTTCAATAGACAACGAAATGGTTGTATCATTCATTATGGAATCCAATTTATAAACTTCTACATCCGTCGATGTATCACCGACATCACAAGTATCGGGCATCACAATAGTAAATGCTTGTGAAAAAGATTTTTCACTTGAAAAAAGAAAAAACGAAAAAATAATTAGAGTATAAATTTTTTTCATCAGATGGGGTTTTATATTTTGGAGGATTTACTTTATGAAGTTATAAAGGTAGAAAAAAAATATTATTCTCCAAAATATATCAGGATTCTTTCAGCAGTGATTCAACAAAAGAATTAATTTCCTTCACCGATTTATCGTATTCAATTCCGGTAGCAGGACCAGAATAACCGGTACGGATTTTCCGAACGTTTCCTTTTTTATCTATGAAGATGGTGGTGGGAAACGACATCACATGGTTGAGCATGGGCAATGCTTTGTCTGCATCTTTTGGCTGAAATCCGGTGATAAGAAAATCATAATCCGCATTAAATTTATTTTTCAGTCGCGATAAATTATTTTTAGCTTTTTCAAAATCATCCGTCTTTTCAAATGCAAGAGCCGCTACTTCCAATCCCTGAGATTTATATTTTTTATGGAACTCGGAAAGAAACTTAGTTTCGTCCATGCAGTTTGGACACCACGATCCCATTATCTGAAGGATCACCACTTTGTTTTTGTATTTCTCATCGGAGAAAGAAACCTTTTTATTCTCAATGCTCGGAAAAGAAAAATCAACTTTTGAAAATCCTTTTTTCAGAAACGTGAGTGAATCCGGGTTTCGTAATTTGAAAGTAGAATCTTTCCATGCAATCCATGTTTCGTGGTGATGAATGCCGGAATAAAATTCTCCCCAGATGGTGCTGTCGGGCATTATTTCAGCATGAAAAATAAAGGCGTGTGAACCATCGAAGCAGGAAAGAAGCATGTATTTTCCGAACAAACAACCTTCCAGATAGCGGTAATCTCCAGTTTCAGTTAAAAAAGTTCCGGTTGCGCTGTGAGCATATTGTTTGAATACTCCGATAGCATAGGAACTGTCGGGTTGGTTGGGACTGAATACACATCGCCATTTCCCGCCAAAAGGAAAATTATCTTTTTCTTCGTATTCAGGACAATCAAAACGATTTGCTTCGCCATAAATTCCGGTGAAAGGAATAATATTTTTTTCTTTTCGCGCATGATTTATCCAGTTTCCGTTCATCAATGAATCTCCTGAAAGTTTGCATCTGAATTCGGAATCAAACACAGGCATTTTGATAAAAACAGAATCACCTTTAATAGAAACTTCATTTACAAGAATTTTTTCTTCCGCATTATGAATCGTGATTTTTGTTGAATCATTTTGAAATGAGAGATCAAAATTGAAAGGAAGAATCAATCCGGTGGAATCTACAATCGTAAGAATACCTCTCCATTTTCCTTCTTTGAGGGGAGATGGTTTTTTAGGGTGAGAACAAGAAAAAAAGTAGCAAGTAGCAAGTAGCAAAGCAGTAAGAATACGCGATTTGCAATTCGTTTTCATTCGTAATCAGTAGTATTAAAACAATTTGAAAATATCATTTCCAATTGCATAAACCATCAACGAGATAAGCAAAAACATTCCAAGGTATTGAGCATATTCTAAAAATTTATCGCTTGGCTTTTTACCGGTGATTACCTCGTACAATAAAAATAAAACATGTCCTCCATCAAGAGCGGGAATCGGCAGAATATTCATGAACGCAAGCACGATAGAAAGTATGGCTGTGAGTTCCCAAAACGGTTCCCATTCCCATTGAGCAGGAAATAAATTTCCAATAGAAATAAAACTTCCAACTCCTTTGTATGCGCCTGTTTTGAAATTGAAAATAAGTTTGAACTGATGAATATAATCAACGAGTTTGTCTCCAGCTTTTCGAATGCCGGCAGGAAAAGATTCAAAAAAACCATACTTGGTTACGCTGAAATCATATACGCCAGATTCTCGCAAAGATTTTAGATCCACCATAGCAGGATAAACACCAATTTTTCCAGAAGAATCAACTTGAATCGGAATATTCATTGTTTCGCTTCCGCGTTTTACTTTCAGGTTGATTGTTTGATTTTTAAATAAAGGAATTAAAGTTGTATATTCATCAAAATATTTCAAGGTCGAATCATTTAGTCCAATTACTTGATCTTTAATTTTTAGCCCAGCTTTTTCAGCAGTAGAATGATCTGCAAATTTACCTACATAATAAGGAATACGCGGATAAAGAAAAGGAACATGTTTTCCTTTTTGATCAATAATTTGTTCAATAAAGTTTTTTGGAATCGGAAGGTCGATTTTTTTTCCCTTGCGTTCTATTTGCATGGAAGTTGCGTACATCATTTCCGGAATAACATCCTGAAACTTTTCTACCTTTTTATTATCAACCGAAAGGATTTTATCTCCATTCTGAAATCCGATTTGAGTTGCCAGAGAATCAACGCACCAGATTCCATCCTTCATGTTAGCGGTTGGCAAATATTTTTCTCCGAATACAAACAACAGCATGGCGTAAATGCACATAGCGAGAATCAAATTCATCGTAACTCCTGCCACCATCACGATCAACCGTTGCCATGCCGGTTTTGCGCGAAACTCCCATGGCTGTGCAGGTTGTTTCATCTGCTCTTTGTCCATGCTTTCGTCAATCATTCCTGATATTTTCACATAACCTCCAAGCGGAATCCAGCCGATTCCGTATTCGGTGTCGCCTCTTTTTATTTTGAAAAGAGAAATCCATGGGTCAAAAAAAAGATAGAATTTTTCCACGCGCATCTTAAACCATTTTGCAGTTGCAAAATGTCCAAGCTCGTGCAGCAGAACAAGAATTGACAGCGATAAAATTAGTTGTGCAGCTTTAATTAATATTTCCATAAAGGATGTAGGATATTCAAAGTATTATAATTTACGACTTTTTGAGACGGCAAAAGTAGGATAAAATTTAAGATTTAATTTTTAATAAAGAGTCGTTGCGATTTTTCTTGCTTCTGCATCTGACTTTACATAATCTTCATACGAAGGTTTTTGGATGAAAGAAACTTTCTCCATTGTCTTTTCAATTACTTCGGAAATTTTTAGAAATGAAATTTTATCGGTGAGAAAAGCAGTTACAGCGATTTCGTTCGCTGCATTTAATACACAAGCTGCGTTACCTCCTTTATTCATCGCTTCAAATCCAAGAGACAAACAACGAAAAGTTTCGGTATCGGGTTTTTCGAATGACAAGTTTGGATAATCAAGAAAGTTGAAACGCTTAAAATCAGAAGTCAAGCGATTCGGAAAACTTAATGCATATTGAATCGGCAGCCGCATATCGGGTAAACCCATTTGCGCTTTCATGCTGCCGTCTTTAAATTGCACGACGGAATGAATAATGCTTTGCGGATGAACGATGACTTCGATTTGTTCCGGCTTGAGATGAAATAACCATTTAGCTTCAATCACTTCAAGCCCTTTGTTCATCAGTGTAGCGGAATCAATCGTAATTTTTGCGCCCATTTCCCAGTTGGGATGTTTGAGCGCCTGTTCTTTTTTCACAGAAGCCAAAAAGTTTTTGTCTTTTCCACGAAATGGTCCGCCCGATGCTGTGAGGTAAATTTTTTCTATCGGATTTTGCCATTCTCCTGCCATGCACTGAAAAATTGCCGAGTGCTCCGAATCAATAGGATAAATATTCACGCCATTTTCTTTTGCAAGCGAAGTGACCAGATCTCCGGCAACGACCAGCGTTTCTTTATTCGCCAGCGCAATTTGCTTTTTTGCTTTGATGGCTGAAATGGTTGAAGCAAGTCCGGCATAGCCGACAATTGCCGTGAGGACAATGTCAATACTTTCCATTTGCACCACCTGCTCGATGGATTTATTTCCGGCAAAAACTTTTATATCGTGTTTTCCGAGCGCGTCTTTTACCGTTTGATATTTTTTTTCATCGGCAATTACAACACAGTTTGGTTTGAATTCAATGGCTTGTTTGATGAGCAAATCTGCATTTCCATTTGCGGTGAGTACTTCAACAACAAAATCTTTTGGATGCGCCCTGATAACTTCGAGCGCCTGCGTGCCGATGGAACCGGTGCTGCCGAGAATTGCAATATGTTTTTGTTTAACGCTCAAGGTTGAAAATTGAAGAGTAAAAGTACGTTTTTAAACTCATCCAATTCTGGTTCAAATTGCAGGAATAAAAACTATTTTTTTGGTTTCAAAAAAATCTTCGGAGAAATAAATTTTGAGTTCAAAAGATTTATTTCCTAAATCGCCTTCTCCGCGCAAATAAAGAGTTCCATTTGGTAGTTCGTTAAAATTCTCTGGAAGGAATTTATTCTTCACCCATTTTTGAAATTCAGGAAGGTCGGTAACGGCACGACTCACCACAAAATGGAATTTTTCTTTTAACTCTTCAGCACGAACTTGCTCCGCTTTCACATTTTTTAATCCTAAACTTTCCGCCACCGCATTCACCACTTTAATTTTTTTTCCGACGGAATCCACTAAATGAAATTCGCACTCAGGGAATAAAATTGCTAAAGGAATTCCCGGAAAACCTCCGCCGGTTCCCACATCTAAAATTTTAGTCTTCGGTTTAAATGAAATCATTTTGGCGATGCCGAGAGAATGTAACACATGTCGCTCGTAAAAATTATCTATATCTTTTCGGGAGATGACATTAATCTTTGAGTTCCAGTCAGCATATAATTCTCCAAGCAGCGCAAATTGCTCTTTTTGCTCTTTTGAAAGATTCGGAAAATATTTAAAAATGATTTGTGTGCTATCCATAAATTAAGGATAAAGATAATCCGCAAACCTATAATTATTTTTCAATTCAATAAAAAGAGACAGTTACTTGAAAATAAAATTTGTGGGACAAAAAAAATGTTGTTACTTTACGATACTATTTGAAACCAAACAACCAAAAACAATTCCCATGAAAAAAATCTTTACGCTAATTTCAATACTGTCGGTTTCCATCACAGGGCTTTGGGCGCAATGTGTTTGTACTCCCAATCCCGGATTCGAAAGTTGGACTCACACTTCTACTATCTTGGCTACTTATGATACTCCTGATAATTGGAATTGCGCAAATTCTTCTACTGGAAGTACAGGTGTTATAACTGTTCTAAAAGCAACTTCTGCTCATAGCGGATCTTTTGCGGCAGAACTGATTACAAAACAAATCCCTGCACCTTTCAGCCAATTAGTACCTGGTATGATAACTACCGGCACGATAAATACAACTTCGCAAACTATTACGGGTGGAATTGCGTACTCATTAAGACCCGATAGCATTACTGGATGGTACAAGTACACACCTCAGGGAGGAGAGAATGGAATAATTCAATTTATCTTATTTGGTTCGGCAGCAAACAACACAGATACTGTTGCTATCGCAACTTTCATTACACCTACGACAACAGTTGGCACTTACACACGATTTTCAACTCAATTAGTTTATCGTTCAGCAAATACTGTTGCAAATTCAATGTGGATTATAGCTTCAAGTAAAAATGACGGACTTGCTTCAAGTGTTGGAAGCACTCTTTATGTGGATGATCTAGGATTGGTTATTAATCCAGCATCCGGTGTGATAGAACAAAATATGTCTGAAATATCAGTTGGACCTAATCCTGCTACAGATCATTTTGAAATAAAAAATCCACTAAATACTAACGTCATATTTATTTTATATGATGTAACAGGGCGTAAAGTTGCAGAAGAAAAAATCGGAAAAACTACAAATATTATTAGCGTAAATTCATTTCCAAATGGTATATATAGTTATGCTTTAACGGATGAAAGTTACAAAGCAATTAAAGGCGGAAAGCTTATAATAAAAAAATAAATCTTTAAATTTAAATCAGCTTGTTCAAAAGAAAAATTGAACAAGCTGATTTTTGCTATTTGTTGTATCTGTACTTTTTTACCAACGAACCCCCATGAGATTTAAAAAAAATATTTTTTTATCCTTATCTATTTTCTTAGCAATAACTTCTGGCACACTTCATGCACAAAAATTTGGAATTATTAAGGGCGTTGTAACAGACATCTCGGATAAAGAAGCTATCGCTGGCGCACATATTTATGATCCTAAAGATAGAACCCATGGAGTTACTACAGATATTAATGGAAATTATCAGTTGCGACTTAGTCCTGAAAAACATTCTATTGTCTGCTCCTTTATCAGCATGAAAACAGATAGCATTAATGTTGTGATTGATTCTTTAAAACCGATTGAGCACAATTTTGTTTTAGAATCTGCCTCCACACAATTAGAAACCATGGTGGTTTCTGCCGGAAAATACGAACGTAAACTCGAAGAAATAACGGTTTCAATGGAAGTTATAAAACCGGCTTTAATAGAAAATAAAAATTCTTCTAATATAAAAGGAGTTTTAGAACAAGTTCCAGGATTAAATATTTTGGATGGTGAACCTCAGATTCGTGGCGGAAGCGGATTTGATTTTGGTGTTGGAAGTAGAGTGGCGATCTTGATCGATGGATTACCTGCTTTATCGGGCGATGGTAGCGCACTTCCTTGGAATTTTATTCCGCTTGAAAATGTTGAGCAGATTGAAGTGATCAAAGGAGCTTCTTCAGTGACGTATGGTTCTTCTGCATTAAGCGGCAGTGTGAATGTCCGTACGGCTTATGCAAAAGATGAACCCATCACTAAAGTGGCACTATCCTCTGGTTTTTATGATGCTCCTCACATTGAAAATTCAAAGTGGTGGAAGGGAGCGGCAAACTTTTCTAATGTAAGTGTGATGCATGCACAGAAATTTGGACAGCTAGATCTGGTCATTAGTGCTATGGCAATTTACGATCATGGTTTTATAGGTCCTCCAGGCTATAATCCAAACATCATTGATACGACCATAAAAAACAATCAAGTTGGTGAGCGCACCGCACGTTTTAATTTCAATTTGCGTTATCGCCCGAAGAAGATTCCGCAATTAAATTACGGGATCAATGGAAATTTCATGAGATCAACAAATAATATGTCGTTGATCTGGAATAATGACTCGTCTGGACTTTACAGAGCATATCCGTTTACCATGACCTTGCAGCAACAAACAATATTTTACCTAGATCCTTTCATAAATTTTTATTCAACCAATGGATTGATCCAAAGTTTGCGCACGCGTTATTTATATACCAAGGATGAAGCCACCAATAGTGCAACCTCTGCAACGGATCTATCCACGGAAACAAGTATGGCGTATGCGGAATACCAGATATCAAAGCAAATAAATGAAGGGTTGAATATTACTGGAGGATTAATAGAGAATCAAACGTTTTCTCATTCCGGGTTGGCTTTTCAGGGTGTTGTTCCCAATAATCATCTTCAGAATTATGCCGGCTACGCACAAGTTGATAAAAAATTATGGAGTGTATTGAATCTATCTTTGGGAGTCAGGGATGAGTTATTTAAAATGAACAATGATAAGATTGCTGGCAAACCAATTTTCCGTTCAGGAATAAATTTAAAATTAGCGAAGGCAACATTTTTACGCTGTTCGTTCGGGCAGGGATATCGTTACCCATCCATCAAAGAAAAATTTATTCATTCAGACATAGGCGGGCTTCCCATCTTTCCAAATCCTCAGTTGCAGGCTGAATCCAGTTGGAATGCAGAAATTGGGTTTAAACAAGGATTTAAAATAAATAATTTTATAGGATCTATTGATGCAGCGGCATTCTGGCAGGAGTATCAAAATACAATTGAAATCACCTATGGCGCTTGGGATAAAGAAAAAGATAAGTTCGGGAATGACAGTTTATCCACTGGTTTCAAATATTTAAATACAGGTTCTACACGCGTGCGCGGTTTTGAATTGTCACTGCCTGCCTCTGGGAAAATCTCAAAAAATTTAAAAGTTGAAGTTTTGGCGGATTATACTTACGTGCTGCCTCAGGCAATCAATCCTTCACAGGTTTATGCAGTTGATAGCAATAAATTTTCAATGTCTTATAATACTACCAGTACAAACACAGCAAATAATATTTTAAAATACAGATTTCAGCATATTGCAAAAACAGATTTACAGTTCACTTACAAGAAATATTTCATTGGTGGAGATTGGCGCTACTATAGTTTTATGGAAAATATTGACGAAATATTTTATCTCCTAGAGCCTCTTGCTCATTATGGAATTCAACAGTACAGAGAAAAAAATAATAAAGCCACTAACATATTTGATGTGAGAGTTGGGATGGATATCACCAAAAAATTCAAAGTGGCTTTCGTGGTTAATAATATAGCTAATATAAGTTATTCATTGCGTCCGCTTAAAATTGAACCTCAGCGCACATTTGCGTTGCGGCTTTCGGCACAATTTTAAATTTATATTCCCGAATTAAAACCTGCAATTTTTTGATTGGGTTTTTCATTTGTGTCATTCGTATCATTTGTATATTAGTCTGCTGAAATTTACACTATGGGAAAACTAAAAATCGCTGACAAAATATTTTCTTCTCGTCTTTTCACTGGTACCGGTAAATTTGGTTCAAGCGCGATGATGGAAAAAGCGTTGCTTGCTTCCGGTTCAGAGTTGGTTACAGTTGCGCTCAAAAGAGTTGATATTAATAATGACAACGATGATATTCTGAAACATCTTTCTCATTCTCAATTTAATCTGCTGCCGAACACTTCCGGAGTACGCAATGCAAAAGAAGCAGTGTTTGCTGCGCAGATGGCGCGCGAAGCGCTGGAAACAAACTGGCTGAAATTGGAAATTCATCCTGACCCGAAATATCTTTTGCCCGATCCGATCGAAACATTGAAAGCTGCGGAAGAATTAGTGAAACTTGGTTTTGTGGTTCTTCCATATTGCAATGCCGATGCCGTTTTGTGCAAGCGACTGGAAGAGTCCGGTTGCGCTGCGGTAATGCCACTCGGTTCTCCCATCGGCAGCAATAATGGTTTGCAGACAAAAGCAATGCTTGAAATAATTATTGAACAAAGTAATATTCCTGTAGTGGTGGATGCCGGAATCGGTGCGCCTTCGCACGCTGCCGAAGCAATGGAAATGGGTGCCGATGCGGTGCTGGTGAATACCGCCATTGCTGTTGCAAACGATCCGGTGCAAATGGGAATTGCGTTCAAACTTGCTGTGGAAGCAGGACGCATGGCATACGAAGCAAAACTTGGAGGAAGAAAAAAAATTGCGGAAGCAAGCAGTCCGCTCACAGCGTTTTTAGATTAAAATTATTTTATGATTCAGATACAAGGATTTACTTTCAATCCGTTTTCAGAAAACACATACGTTTTGTACGATGAAACCAAAGAGTGTGTCATCATCGATCCGGGTTGCTACGATAACAACGAACGGCAGGAACTTGCCGATTTCATCAAGAGCGAAGAATTGAAACCGGTGAAACTTCTGAATACGCATTGTCATGTGGATCATGTGGTGGGAAATACATTTGTGGCAAAAAAATATAACATCGGATTGGAAATTCACAAGGAAGATCTGCAAATGCTTCATTCGCTGCCGCAGGTTTCTCATCTTTATGGGTTGAACACCGAAGAATCCGTTGAGCCGACAAATTTTTTGAACGAAGGCGACAAAATTAAATTTGGAAATTCCGAACTTGAAATCCTTTTCACTCCCGGACATTCTCCCGGAAGTATATGTTTTGTGAGCAAGGAAGATAAATTCATAATCGGAGGCGATGTTCTTTTTCACGGAAGCATCGGCAGAACAGATCTGCCGGGTGGAGATCACGAAGGACTTATCAATAATATCAAGACAAAACTTTTTTCATTGGAGGATGATTTTGTTGTTTTCTCTGGACACGGAGAACAAACATCTATTGGTTTTGAAAAAAAACATAATCAGTTTTTGGTTTAAGAAAAAATAATTTTATGGAAACCATTTCACTAGAACAACTCAGCTATCCAATCGGCAAATTTAATTTCAACGCAAATGCAGATGAAAAAGAAATAAAACATTGGATTTCAGAAATAGAAAAATTACCTGCACAGTTGAGAAATGCAGTTAAGGGATTGAATGATTCGCAACTCAACATACCTTACCGCGATGGAGGATGGAATTTGAGGCAAGTGGTGCACCATGTTGCCGACAGCCACATGCACGCCTACATCCGCACAAAACTTGCGCTTACAGAAAACAAACCCACCATCAAACCGTACGCAGAAAAACTTTGGGCTGAAATGGATGATTCAAAAAATCTTCCGGTGGAAATTTCACTTTCACTTTTGGATTCGCTTCACATTCGCTGGGCGCACACGCTGAAAAAATTATCTGCCGACGAACTTAACAAAACCGTTTTTCATCCTGAAAGCAAACGTGAAATGTCCGTTAAATTTTTTCTCGCGCTTTATTCCTGGCACGGCAAGCATCACACGGCACACATCACTTCGCTGAGAGAAAGAATGAAGTGGTAAATCTTATCTGCATTTTTTTACCTTTGCCGTCCTTAATTCTTTGCAATGAAAGTAGTTGACCACATAAAAAAATCCAAGTCCACGCTTTTTTCCATTGAGATACTTCCTCCGCTGAAAGGGAAAAGTATTCAGTCCATTTACAATCTAATTGATCCGCTTCAGGATTTCAAACCATCGTTTGTTGATGTTACATATCACCGCGAGGAATATTTTTATAAAAAACGCGAAGGCGGATTTCTTGAAAAGATTTCTATTCGCAAGCGCCCCGGCACTGTCGGAATCTGTGCTGCCATTATGAATAAATATCATATTGACACCGTTCCTCATATTATCTGCGGTGGATTTACCAAGGAAGAAACTGAAAGCGCTCTGATTGACCTGCAATTCCTTGGCATTGACAATGTGCTTGTGCTTCGCGGCGATGCGGTAAAAAATGAGCGTTCATTTGTTCCTGAACCCGGAGGAAATGCGTATGCATTAGACTTGGTGAAGCAGGTGGTGAACATGAATAAAGGAACGTATCTTTATGAAGACGACATGGTGGAAGTAACGCCAACCGATTTTTGTATTGGCGTTGCGGGTTATCCCGAAAAACATTTTGAGGCGCCTAACATGACAGCAGATCTTCGCTATTTGAAAATGAAAGTGGATGCAGGCGCGCAATACGTGGTTACTCAAATGTTTTATGACAATCAAAAATATTTCGATTTTGTAAAAAAATGCCGCGAGATGGAAATAAATATTCCGATCATTCCCGGATTGAAAGTGCTGACCACAAAATCACAGACTGCTGTTCTGCCAAAAACATTTTACCTCGACATTCCGCAGGATCTGATGGAAGCAGTTGAAAAATGTAAGAACGATACCGAAGCAAAAGAAGTCGGAATAGAATGGACGATCAAGCAAGCGAAAGAACTCATTAAGTTTGGCGCACCGGTGCTTCATTTTTATACCATGGGAAGTTCGGATTCAGTGAAAAGAGTAGCAAGCAAAGTATTTTAACATCTGATTCTTAAACAAAGAACCGAACATTTATGCGCCCAAGTTTTGACGATATATATATGGACTTGGCAAAAAACCTTGCCGAGCGTTCGCATTGTGTGAAAATAAAAGTGGGTGCCGTGCTTACAAAAGATACGCGCATTGTTTCCCTCGGATATAACGGACCTCCGGCAGGCACAAATAATTGTGATGTTGAGTGGCCCGATGCAGGATGTCCGCGCGACAGCAAAGGAGGATGTTCATTGGCAATTCATGCTGAACAAAATGCGCTCATCTACGCTTCAAAAAATAATGTTCCACTCGAAAACTGCG
The DNA here is from genome assembly GCA_003164895.1 of Bacteroidota bacterium. GTDB lineage: Bacteria > Bacteroidota > Bacteroidia > Palsa-948 > Palsa-948 > Palsa-948. Next base: position 17,631 of record PLUL01000013.1, read on the forward strand.
CGATATATGTTACGCTTGCTCCTTGTTTGAATTGCGCGCGAATTATTTATGCTTCAGGTATTAAAAAAGTAATTTACCTGAACAGCTATGCCGAATACAAAGGATTGCCAACGGATGAAGGTGTAGATTTTCTAAGAAAGTTTGGAATAGAAGTTGTGAAGTACAAGAAACCATGAATTCCCGTTTAAAATTATTTCTCCCCATTATTTTTGCGTTGCTGCTCGCGACAGGAATTTTTATTGGATCGAAATTAAATTTTTCAGCCCCCACGGTTAAATTTCTTCATTCAGAAAAAAAATCTTCCGATAAACTGAACAGCGTACTTAATTTCATAGGAGAAGAATATGTGGATACGGTTAAAAAAGACGTACTGGTTGAAAAAGCAATTACCGATCTGCTGCAAAACCTTGACCCGCATTCTGTTTACATGACCGCAAAGGAAGTGCAGGAAATGCGCGAACCGATGGAAGGAAATTTTGAAGGCATCGGCATTGAGTTCAATATTATTCAGGATACGATTCGGGTGGTGGCGGCAATTCCGGGTGGTCCATCCGAAGCGCTGGGAATTCAGGCAGGAGATAAAATTGTGAAGATAGAGGGGAAAACTGCTGCCGGAATAAAAATAAAAAACAAAGACGTTCTTGGAAAACTTCGCGGCAAAGGCGGAACAAAAGTTACGGTGAGCATCATGCGCGGACATTCAAAAAAATTTATTGATTACACCATCACACGCGGCACAATTCCGATTTACAGCGTGGATGCCGGTTATATGCTGAACAAAACTACCGGATATATTAAAGTAAGCCGCTTTGCTGAAAATACCCACGAAGAATTTTTAGAAAAAGCATCCAAACTTCGTACGGAAGGAATGCAAAATCTTATCTTGGATTTACGCGGAAATGGCGGCGGGCTTCTTCAAATCGCGATAAAGATTTGCGATGAGTTTTTAGAAAAAGGAAAAATAATTGTCTGCACCAAAGGCAAATCTCATCCGAAAGAAACCATTAAAGCAACCGATAAGGGAATTCTTACCGATACAAAATTAGTTGTGCTTATCGATGAAAGTTCTGCTTCGGCAAGCGAGATTGTTGCAGGTGCAATTCAGGATAATGACCGAGGAACAATTGTTGGCAGACGTTCATTCGGAAAAGGATTGGTGCAGCGCGAAACCATGTTTCAGGATAGTTCTGCAATTCGTTTGACTGTTGCAAGATATTATACTCCGACCGGAAGATGTATTCAGAAACCGTATGGAAAAGACATTGAAGATTATTACAGCGAGGAATACAATCGCTATCAGCATGGAGAATTGCTTCATGCAGACAGCATTCATGAAAACGATTCGCTGAAATACAAAACGCCAAAAGGAAAAATTGTTTATGGCGGTGGCGGAATCACACCGGATGTTTTCATTCCGCTGGATACGGCAGGAAGAACTTCTTTCTTAAACGAACTTTTTGTGAAAGGCGCAATCAATCAATTCAGCTTTGATTATGCAGATAAAAATAGAAAAGCACTTTCGGGCATGGGAATGGAAAAATTCAAATCTGCTTTTTTCATTGACGAAAAACTATTTGCTGAACTTGTTGCGTATTCAGAAAAAATGGGAGTGAAATCAAATCCGAGACAAGAACAAATTTCTAAATCCATCATCAGCAATCTTCTCAAAGCAAGCATCGCCCGCCAGATCTGGGGCAACGATGGATTCTATCCTATCCTTAACGAGGAAGACAAAGCCATTCTGAAATCGTTGAAATCATTTTGATTCTTGTCGACAAAAAAAATAAATACCTGAATGGAATTAACCAAACAGGTACTTATTATTCTATAAGAAAAAAGAAATTACTTCTTAGAAGTATCGGCTGGAGCAGCAACTTTTGTTTTCGCGGTGTCAGATGCAGCAGTTGATGCTTGTTGCAAAAGCGCGTTAGCGGCAGAATCAGCAGCTTTTTGAAGTTGTTGTTCAATAACTTTTTTTTCTTCAGCAGACGGTCCGCAGGCAACCAGACCTACAAATACAAATGCTGTAAGGAGTGCAAATACTTTTTTCATTGTTTTTTTGATTTTTTAATGGGATATTGATGGCAAATGTATAGAAATATATTTTCCATATAGATGCGTCCGAAAATATTTTTTTTTATCTTTGCTCCCCTTTTTAAAAACCCCATAAATAAAATGGCATTCGAACTACCAAAACTACCTTACGCGTACAACGCACTCGAACCTCATATTGATGCTCGCACGATGGAAATTCACCATACGAAACATCACAATGCGTATGTAACCAATTTGAATAACGCCATTGCTGGAAAACCGGAAGAGAAAATGACTCTTGAAGAAATGTTCAAGAATATTTCTAAATCTGCTCCTGTAATTCGTAATAACGGTGGCGGTCATTATAATCACTCCATGTTCTGGACGTTGATGAAACAGAATGGAGGAGGTGAACCAACAGGCGCTTTAGGTGATGCCATCAAAGCAACTTTCGGAACTTTTGCAGATTTCAAGACGCAATTCAACGCAGCAGCTACCACACGCTTTGGTTCAGGATGGGCTTGGCTTTGTGTGAGCGGAGGCAAACTTGCGGTATGTTCAACACCAAATCAGGATAATCCTTTAATGGATGTTTCCGAATGCAAAGGATTCCCCGTTCTTGGATTGGATGTTTGGGAACACGCATATTATTTAAATTATCAAAATCGCAGACCCGATTACATCAACGCATGGTGGAATGTGGTGAACTGGGATGAAGCATCAAAAAGATTCGCATCGGCAAAATAAAATTTAATCAGATGCTGAAACAAGTTCAGCATGACAATAAAATAGAAAAACAATGAAAACACTTACACTATCAGGTTCACCAAGAAAAACAATTGGAAGAACAAACGCTCATTCTCTCAGAAGAGAAGGAAAAGTTCCTTGCATACTTTACGGAGGCAAAGACATCGTTCATTTCGAAGCGATTGAAAAAGATTTTAAACATTTGGTTTACACTCCGGATGTTCACATGATAAAATTGGATGTAGGCGGAAAACAAGTGGATGCCATCCTGCAAGCTATTCAGTTTCATCCTATATCGGACAAAATCATGCACGTTGATTTTCTGGAAGTTGTTGGTGATAAACCTGTCATCATGGAAATTCCGGTGAAGTTTGTTGGCACATCTGTGGGAGTGAAAGAAGGTGGAAAGCTTTTGAAAAAACTTTCAAGAATTCGCGTGAAAGCTCCTATTTCAAAAATTCCGGGAACAATTGATTTGAATATTGAACCATTAAAAATTGGCGATTACATCCGCATCAAAGACCTCCATTATGAAGGTGTTACATTCCTTCACGAACCAAGCGTAACAATTGTTGCGGTGAAAGTTACACGAGAAGTAGTAGCAGAAGTTACACCGGCAGCAGCAGCGGCAGCAGCGGTTGCAGGAGCACCGGCAGCAGCGGCAGGAGCAGCACCTGCGGCAGCAGCAGCAGCAGCGCCAGCGAAAGACGCAAAGAAAGAAGAAAAGAAAGCGGAGAAGAAAAAATAAAGTTCTTCATTCAGATAATAAATCCTCCGCCAAAAACGGGGGATTTTTTTTATCCTTACTTTTACCCCGATGAACAAAATGTTAATTGTTGGCTTGGGAAATCCCGGGAGCGAGTACGACAATACGCGCCATAACATCGGGTTTAAAATTTTAGATGCGCTGGTTAATTCCCTCAAAGTATCTTTCGAAAACTCACGTCTTGCATTTACTGCTGAAGGAAAAGTGAAGAATAAATTATTTTTTCTTGTCAAACCAACTACGTTCATGAACCTGAGCGGCAAAGCAGTGAACTATTACATGCAGCAGGAAAATATCCCTCTTGAAAATGTTCTCGTCATTACCGATGACGTTGCACTTCCGATCGGACAAATTCGTTTGCGACCGAAAGGAAGCGATGGAGGACACAACGGGTTGAAAAATATTACCGAAGTATTGAACTCCGGAAATTATTCCCGCCTGCGTTTCGGCATTGGCAATGAATATCCGAAAGGTGGACAAGTGGATTTTGTTTTGGGAAAATGGACGAACGAAGAACTAACTATTATCCTGCCGAGAATTCAACTTGCCACCGAAGCCATAAAAGATTTCGGGCTTATGGGAATTGAGAAAACCATGAATGCGTATAACAGCAAGTAGTAATTACTTTTTTATCACTCCCAATTCCTGGCCCACTTTTTCAAAAGCTGTAATGGCTTTATCCAGATGTTCTTTTTCGTGTGCGGCAGAAAGTTGAACGCGAATGCGTGCTTGCCCCTTTGGCACCACAGGAAAGAAAAATCCGATCACGTAAATTCCTTCTGCCAAAAGTTTGTCAGCAAAGGTTTGAGAAAGTTTTGCATCGTACAGCATCACCGGTACTATGGCGGAATCTCCGTTCTTAAATTCCAAACCGATCTTGCGCATGCCTTCTTTAAAATAATTTATGTTCCATTCTAATTTATCGCGCAGTGCGGTGGTTTCGCTCAGCATATCGAGCACCGCAATGGATGCGCCCACAATGTGCGGAGCGAGCGAGTTGGAAAACAAATACGGGCGCGAACGCTGACGCAGCATATCGATGACTTCTTTTTTACTGCTGGTGAATCCGCCCATCGCACCACCCAAAGCTTTTCCTAAAGTTCCGGAAACGATATCCACGCGGTGCATCACATTTTTTAATTCAATCGTCCCGCGTCCGGTTTTCCCTATGAAACCGCTGGCATGGCTTTCGTCCACCATCACCATCGCATTGTATTTATCAGCGAGGTCGCAAATTTTATCGAGTGGTGCAACAAATCCGTCCATGGAAAAAACTCCATCCGTAACAATTAAACGAAAGCGTTGCTTCTGCGCTTGTTTCAATTGTTCTTCCAGATCGTTCATGTCGCAGTTCTTGTATTTGTAACGCTGCGCTTTGCACAAACGAACTCCATCAATTATTGAAGCGTGATTCAGTTCATCCGAAATAATTGCATCTTCTTCTCCGAGCAGCGGTTCAAAGATTCCACCGTTCGCATCAAAACAAGCAGCGTATAAAATAGTGTCTTGCTGCCCGACAAACTTTGAAATTTTTTCTTCCAACGTTTTGTGAATATCCTGTGTTCCGCAAATAAAACGAACTGAACTCATTCCGTAACCGTGCGTGTCTAAAGTTTTATGCGCGGCTTCGACCACTTTCGGGTGAGAAGAAAGACCGAGATAATTATTCGCGCAAAAAATAATTACTTCTTTTCCATTCACCTTCACCGTTGCGCCTTGCTTGCTGGTGATGATGCGTTCACGTTTGAAAAGTCCGCTTTCGTCAATGGACTTTAATTCTTTCTGAAGATGTTGCTGAAAGTTTCCGTACATATAAATAGATTTAGATATTCGAATGAATTGCTAAAGGTAAAAATTGTAGGATTTCATCAGCGTTCAGAATCAAACTTGATTTAATGGTTCTTATTACATTCGTACAAATTAGTTTCACCTTGATCTCCGACAACCTAAATATTATTTCAAAGCTGACCTTCCGCAGAACATTCAACGCGGGAAAAGTTATAGCAGGATATTATTTTTCAAAGTGGACGAAGAAACCGCATCAGTGGGGAATGCCGATCAGTATTGCCATCGAACCAACCACGAGTTGCAATCTTCGTTGTCCCGAATGTCCAAGCGGACTCAGAAGTTTTTCGCGTGAGACAGGAATGCTGGAAGAAAAGTTTTTTCAAAAAACCATTGACGAACTTCACAAACATATTTTTTATCTCACATTTTATTTTCAGGGAGAACCGTATCTGAATCCAAAATTTTTAGAGATGGCAAAGTATGCTTCAGAGAAAAATATTTACACCGCCACTTCCACGAATGCACATTATATGGATGATGAGAATTCGAAAAGAACCGTGGAATCAGGATTAGACAGACTTATAATTTCCATTGATGGAACAACACAAGAATCTTATCAATCCTACCGAATTGGAGGTGATTTGCAAAAAGTAATTGAGGGAACAAAAAATATTCTGAAATGGAAAAAAGAATTGAAATCAAAAACCCCGCATGTGATTTTCCAGTTCGTTGTCTTCCGTCAGAATGAACACGAAGTGAAAGAAATAAAAAAACTTGGAAAAGAAATTGGCGTTGACGAAGTAAAAATCAAATCCGCACAGATTTACGATTATGAAAATGGCAATGAAAGAATTCCTGCGAAAGAGGAATTTGCTAGGTACAAGAAAACCCAAGAAGGTAAATATTCTTCGCCACTACTTTCTGAAGGCGAAAATGGTTGTTGGAAAATGTGGAACTCCTGTGTTATCACTTGGGATGGCAAAGTTGTTCCCTGTTGTTTTGACAAGGATGCCAAACACCAGTTGGGAAATTTGAAGGAAAAAACATTTAAAGAGATTTGGATGAACGATTCTTATAAAAAATTCCGCACTTCTCTTTTGAAATCCAGAAAAGAAATTGATATTTGCAGTAACTGTTCCGAAGGAACGAAGATATGGTTATAAATAAATTTCATTCAATTCACCAAAAAAACACACGAGTATTCTCGTAGATGATTTACGAGTATTCACGCATATTTATTTAAAGCCGCTACCTTATATTTGAATGTATAAAATCAATGACAAAAAATAAATTATTATGAAAAAACTTTTCCTCCCTTTTGCCTTTTTAATTTTCACTTTTTACTTATCGGCACAGCCGACCGTTTGGAATCCCCGCGGAATTGGTGGAGGTGGTGCGCTATTTTCTCCCAGCATTAATCCGGGCAACAGCAGCGAGTATTACATTGCATGCGATATGAGCGAACTATTTCATACTACAGATTATGGACTCACGTATTCGCAATTGAGCTATTCAAAATTTGTCGGTGGACATAATTCCAAAATGTGTTACACTTCCACCGCAAATCTTTTGTACAGCATCAGTTATCCCGACCCTGCGCAGGTTGGGCTTCCGGTAAAAAGCACCGACAATGGCGCAACGTGGACCCCGCTTGCAGGAAATCCTGACCCCACCTCGGATGTATGGACGATCGATGTTGATTACTCCAATCCAACACGTGTCATTATTTCCGGATACAGTAATATTTATTTCTCCAGCAATGGAGGAACAACTTTTACTTCCATTCACACGGCAGTAAGTTCGGGTTCAGGGAATATTGTAGGCGGAGTTTTTTTCGATGGAAATAATATTTACATTGGCACAAACGACGGTGTGTTAATTTCTACCAACGGAGGAGCAAACTGGAATACTGCAACCATTACAGGAATTCCGGCAGCCGAGGCAATTTTTTCTTTTGCAGGCGCAAAAGTTGGAAACACCACCCGATTTTTTTGCACCACAGGAACTGCTGCAAATATGTATGTTGGTTTACAGGGAAGCGATTACAGTGGTTTTCTCGCAGGCGTTTATTCATGCGATTATGGAACCACACAATGGATTTCCAAGATGAGCGGCATCACATTGGGAACAGATTACCTGATGTTCGTGGCGATGGCGCAGAACGATATCAACACCGCGTATCTCGCAGGCAGCAGTAATTCGTATCCTGATATTATGAAAACTATAAATGCAGGAACAAACTGGACGCATGTGTTCAACACAACAAATAATCAAAATATTATTACAGGTTGGAGCGGATATCAGGGAGATAAAGACTGGAGTTGGGGCGAATGTCCGTTTGGAATTTCTGTCAGCGCAACAAATTCCAACTATATGATTTTTGGTGATTTCGGATTCTGTCACAAAACTTCTGATGGAGGAACTACTTGGACGCAGGCGTATGTGAACACGAACAATCAGCATCCTACAAATGCGCCCACGCCACAAAAACAAAATTACAATAGCATCGGAATGGAAAATACTTCCTGCTGGCAAGTACTTTGGGCAAACGCAAACACAATGTGGGCAAGCTATTCTGACATTGGAGGAATCCGTTCTACGGATGTGGGAAATTCCTGGTCATTTAATTACACAGGGAACTCGGTGAATTCAACGTACAGAGTTGTACAAGGAAGCAATGGAACTTTATACGCCGGAACTTCCGGCATTCACGACATGTATCAAAGCACCCGGTTGAAAGATGCGCAATTAGATGCTGCCGATGCAAGCGGAAAAATTTCTTATTCAACAGATAATGGATTAACATGGAATTTACTTCACTCATTTGGTCATCCGGTTTTTTGGGTGGCGCTCGATCCGAATAATGCAACACGCGCTTATGCAAGCGTAATTAATTATGCCGGATCGGGTTCTGCCGGTGGAGTTTACATTTGCAACAATCTGAATAATCTTGCAGCTTCTACTTGGACTTTATTGTCGGCTCCTCCGAGAACACAAGGACATCCTGCAAGTTTGGTTGTGCTAAACGATGGAAAATTAGTTGCAACTTTTTCCGGAAGAATAAATCCTTCGGGAGCTTTCACTGCAAGTTCAGGATGTTTTATTTATGATCCGGTTGCAAGTTCTTGGACAGATGTTTCCGCTTCAGGAATGGATTACTGGACAAAAGATATTGTAATTGATCCGAACGATGCAACACAAAATACTTGGTACTCTGGAGTTTTCAGCGGATGGGGCGGAGCTCCAAACGGTTTGGGCGGATTATATAAAACAACTAATCGCGGTACTTCGTGGACAAATCTTACCGGCACAACTATAGACCGAGTTACTTCCTGCACGTTCAATCCAAGCAATGCGAATGAAATTTTTCTCACTACCGAAACACAAGGAATGTGGATGAGTAGCAATATTAATTCTGCAACGCCAACTTTTTCAAATGTGCCAAGCTATCCGTTCCGTCAGCCGGAACGGATTTATTTTAATCCGAACAATACAAACGAGATGTGGGTTTCCAGTTTCGGAAATGGAATGAAGATGGGATTACTTAATGCAAATGGTGTTGCTGAATTTTCTCAGGAAGAATTTTCGCTTTATCCAAATCCGACATCCGGATTAGCAAATGTGTCAATTAGCCAATCAGCCGATTTGAAAATAAAAAATATTGAACTCTATAATATATATGGAGAAAAATTATCGTCTATGAATTTTCAAATTGGCTCAACTTCAAATTTTCAAATTGATTTGAGTTCCCAGCCAAACGGAATTTATTTTTTGAAAATCGGAAATACTGCTAAGAAAATAATAGTGAATAGGTAAATTATACCGTCATTATTTCTTTTTCTTTTTGCTCAAGGTGCTTATCCACTTTGGTGATATAAGAATCCGTAAGCTCCTGAATTTTTGCTTCCGCTTCTTTTGTTTCATCCAAAGTGAGAGTAGGTTTGGTTATTTTTTTTACCGCTTCATTTCCTTCCTGACGCGCTTTACGAATTCCCACTTTCGCGCTTTCTCCTTCTGCTTTTGCTTTTTTCACCAAATCTTTTCTTCTGTCTTCTGTCAGTGCAGGAACATTTATAATTACCGCAGTGCCATTATTTCCAGGATTGAATCCAAGATTTGCTGCATGAATTGCTTTTTGGATTGGATCCAACATACTTTTTTCCCACGGCTGGATCATCAGCGTGCGCGCCTCGGGAGAACTCACATTTGCCACTTGGCTTAGCGGAGTCATGTTGCCGTAATAATCCACGCGAATTCCTTCCAGCATGGATGGATTTGCCCGACCGGTACGGATTTTTGAAATTTCATTTTCAAGATGAGAGATGGCTTTGTCCATCTGTTCCTTAGTGGAATCAACTACAAGTTGTGCGTTTGCGTTCATGACCTAAAATATTTATTGGCAAATGTAAAAAAATCCGCTTCATTATTTTTAAAGAAGTGTTTTCGCATTCTCTTTTAAAAAATAATTATGTTATCTTTGCATAGGATGTTTAAAAAGAAATCATACCTGACAATTATTTTTGTTTCTATATGTTGTGAATTTATTTTTTCACAGCCAAACGAAAGATATTCAAAAGAACATGGCGATAGTTTGATCCATCCGAAATATGACGTGGATTCAAAAAAAGAAGCGGAGGACGAAGTGGCGCACATTGTCCACTATACCGGACTTACTCAGAATTTCCAGATCGTGGAAAATTCAAATATTTCCACCGCCATTGCTTATATCAGAAAAAAGCAGCGGTATATTGCCTATAATCCCAAGTTCATGTTGCGTGTGAAAGACAGAACAAAATCCGACTGGGGTGCGATCTGCGTATTGGCGCACGAGATCGGGCACCATCTTTCGGGAAATACTTTGATTAAAGGAAAAAATAATTTGCAAGAAGAATTAGATGCGGATAAATTTTCAGGATTCATTATGTGTAAAATGGGAGCTTCGCTCGAAGAAGCAAAATCTGTTATTAATCTGGTGGAACTGAACAGCAATCCGGAAACTCATCCGCCCAAGATACAACGCCTTGTTGCCATTACAGAAGGATGGCTGGATGCAAATAAATTGGAAGAGGGATTTCTATATCAGGATAATTCCACTAAAATTATTTCACCGGCAATTTCTTCCGATTCAATTAAACAGAAGAAAAAATTATATGTGTACAAGTGTGTTATTTATGGAGATAAAAATTATTATTTCGTGGATGCAAAAAATCAAATCGTTTCGATTGATAATAATTTAGAACCTTATGTTGTTGGATACAAAGTGAGATCTCAAGACCCGAGTTTCGACTGGATTTTTTCCGTTCAGAGTTTGACCTATGGAGTTGATTCTCGGGGAAAAATGTGGAACAAAACGTATGCCGGAGACATGTTTGTGGTTGGCAGAGTTTATAATATCGAGCGCTGATATCAGCGTTTTCGTATCTTCGCAGTAATTATTCAAAATAATTAATCGTCAATGGCGCAAAAATTATTGCCATTTCTATATACGATTAATTCCAACCATTAAATTAAATTCATGTCCCGTTCAGGAAGTAAAAACAAATCAGACACAAACAAGCCACGCCTTTTCGAAGAAGTTCTCCAGGTATTACAAGATTCAAACAAGCCGCTTAATTACAAACAAATATCCACACGACTCGGATTAAATGATCAGTCGCAAAAAATGCTCGTCAATTTTATTTTGCGAGACCTCGCAGGTAAAAAAACCATCAAAGAAGTAGGAAGAGGAAGTTACATCGTTGGTGAAAATCATCAGAGAAAAACTTACGGAACAGCTCAATATGTTACCGGAATTGCCGACACAACAGCAACCGGAGCAGCATATATTGTTGTGGAAGGATCCGATCAGGATATTTATGTTGCGGAGAGAAACGCAATGCATGTGATGGATAAGGACAAGGTGAAAGTCCGCCTCATCCAAAATAAAAAAGGAAGGAAGCCGGAAGGTGTTATTGAAGAAATAATCCAACGGGCGAAAACAGAATTTGTCGGCACGGTGCAGTTGTCTAAGGATTATGCTTTTCTTGTTCCTGACAGTTCAAAGATTTCTTTTGACCTTCACATTCCTCTCGATAAAATAAACGGAGCCACCAACGGAATAAAAGCTGTTGGAAAAATCACCAGCTGGAATCCCGGAAGAAAAAATCCTCAGGGAGAAATTTTACGCGTACTTGGAAAATCAGGAAGCAACGATACGGAAATGCACGCCATCCTCGAAGAGTTCGGCTTGCCGTATAAATTTCCTTCGGAAGTTGAAAAAGCCGCAGATCATATTCCAATTGAAATAACCAAAGAAGAAATTTCCAAGAGAAGAGATTTTCGTGACACCACAACATTCACCATTGATCCGGTGGATGCAAAAGATTTTGACGATGCCATCTCTGTACAAAAACTAAAAAACGGATTGTGGGAGATTGGCGTACATATTGCCGATGTTTCGCATTATGTGAAAGAAAATACTCCGCTTGATAAAGAAGCGTATGCCCGTGCTACTTCGGTTTACTTGGTGGATCGCGTGGTGCCGATGCTTCCCGAAAATCTTTCCAACGGACTTTGCTCGCTTCGTCCGCACGAGGAGAAACTTTGTTTCTCTGCCGTGTTTGAAATGGATGACAACGCGCAGGTAAAAAACCGATGGTTTGGAAGAACAGTAATTAATTCCAACAGACGATTTACCTATGAAGAAGCGCAGACCGTTATTGAAACCGGGAAAGGAGATTTTGCAGATGAAATCCTTTTGCTGAATGTTCTTGCGAAAAAACTTCGCGCAGAAAGATTCAAAAAAGGAAGCATTGCATTTGATAAACTGGAGGTAAAATTTCACCTGGACGAAAACGGAAATCCTACCGGAGTATTTTTCAAAAGAATGAAAGATGCAAATCTTCTTATTGAAGATTTTATGCTGCTGGCAAATAAATGTGTGGCGGAATTTTGTTCGCCCAATCCTCAACAAAAAAATCAAGCGCCCAGCGCACCGTTCGTTTACCGCGTGCATGACAAACCCGATGGTGAAAAATTAAAAGCGTTTGCCGATATCGCTGCGCGTTTCGGATACAAAATAAATCTGAAAAATGAAATTACCATTGCGGAAACGATGAATAAGACGCTGAAGGATTGCGCAGGCAAACCCGAAGCGAACATGATTGAGATGCTTGCCATCCGCACCATGGCAAAAGCAATTTACACGTCAAAAAATATCGGACATTACGGGCTAGGTTTTAAACATTATACGCACTTCACTTCTCCTATCAGACGATATCCGGATGTGATGGTGCATCGGTTGTTAGCAGCCAAGTTGCAGGTTGCAGGATCCAAGCTGCAGGTTAATATAAACAACATTGAAGAGCAATGCAAGCATTCATCTCAGCGTGAAAAATTAGCTGCCGATGCAGAGCGGTCTTCCACCAAATACAAACAGGTTCAGTACATGAACAGCAGAATAGGGCAGGAGTTTGAAGGAATGATCTCAGGCGTAACAGAATGGGGAATTTTTGTGGAACTTATTGAAAACCGCTGCGAGGGATTGGTGCGTATCAAAGACCTGCGCGATGACCAATATTTTATTGACGAAAAAAATTATTGCCTCGTGGGAAGAAAAACCAAACGCAAACTTTCGCTCGGCGACAAAGTGAGAGTAGAGGTGAAAAGTGCCGACATGATGAAGAAGCAATTGAACTTTGCGATGGTGGGATAATTCAAAATATTTTAGAAATTTTGTTCCTTAACACAACTCATTCCGTTCCAATGTGCATCAGCGCATCTCCTTCGTTCACAACCGGTTTATTATTTATGCCTATAAGAAATCCGTTGTCGGGTGCAATAAGCGGTTTTTCCAATTCCGCGTAAGGAGAACTCACCGTGCCAATGATCTGATCTTTCTCCACATACTGTCCGAATTTTTTTGTGGTGCGGAACAATCCCGAAACCCGTGCGCGAATCCATCTTGAACCGTGAAGCGTAATGCTCTGAGGTTTGGGCGTGTTGATGTCAAGCATTTTCAAATTCTTCATCAGGCGCAGGCAGCCGTTTATTCCTTCTGTAATTCCAACCGTGCTGAAGCGGAACGATTCTCCCGCCTCAAAAACCAAAATTTGTTTTCCTTGTTTGGCAGCTTCCTTCCGTAGCGATTTATCGCGGTAAGGAGAATTCAGAATGAACGGAGCGCCAAATGATTTTGCCAGCTCCATACTTTCTGCATCGTCAAATACACAACGGGCTTGTGGATAATTATTTATTTCGTCACCGCCCGTGTGAAAGTCAACTCCAAAATCGATTATCGGAAGAATTTTTTTTGTCAGGTCGTACGCAATTCGGCTGCCGAGCGAACCGCTTCGCGTTCCAGGAAAACATCGGTTCAAATCGCGTCCGTCAAGAAGTTCGCGGGAGCGGTTAAGAAAAGCAATTACATTCACGATGGGAATGGCAATAACATTTCCGCGTTCTATTTTTTCAAAATATTTTTCTTTCAAAAGATTACGTAGGATTTCAATTCCGTTTATTTCATCTCCGTGCATTCCCGCCATAAATAAAACCGAAGGACCTTTTTTCCTGGAGCGGAAAATATAAACCGGAATTTCCATCTTCGCGCCCGTGGGAAGATAATACACGTTAAGATTTACTTTCGTGTTTTCGCCAGGATTGATTATTGTTCCGTTGATTTTCATAATAGAGAAACGAAGATAAAGAAATTTGTAAGTATGGATTTGAAGAAAAAAATTCAATGGAAGTCAGATTTACAGAATACGGAAATAGTTCGCAAGGACTTTTCCACATACCCTCCACATTTTTTAGTGCATAACTTGGGTCAGTATTAGGATAGGATTCTTTAAATTCGCAACCCTTTTCAAGTGATCAGCAAACCAACCATAGCACGCATTTTTGACACCGCCCGCATTGAGGAAGTGGTCGGTGATTTTCTCACGCTCAAAAAGCGCGGAGTGAATTATATTGCCTGCTGTCCGTTTCATAATGAAAAAACTCCTTCGTTCAATGTAAATCCGGTTCGAAATATTTATAAATGTTTTGGCTGCGGAAAAGGCGGTGACTCGGTGAGTTTTGTGATGGAGCACGAAAAACTTACTTATCCCGAAGCGTTGCGTTATCTCGCAAAGAAATACAACATTGAGATTGAGGAAACTTACGATCGAAATATTGAAGAAGAAAAAAAGCAGGAAACCGAACGCGAAAGTTTGTATGTAATAAATTCATACGCTCAAAAATATTTTTCCAATTTGCTGATGAATACTGATGAAGGAAAATCTATTGGACTTAGTTATTTTAAAGAGCGTGGATTATCAAACGAAATCATTGAGAAGTTTCAGCTGGGTTATGCTTCCGAAGGAAGAACGATTTTTACTGAAACCGCAGTTAAGGAAGGATATAATTTAGATTATCTGGTAAAAACCGGACTCACCATTCGACCTGAAGATCATCCCGAAAGAACCTACGACAGATTTGCCGGACGTGTGATGTTCCCGATTCACAATATTACTGGAAGAGTGATTGGCTTTGGTGGACGTGCTCTGAAGAAAGAAGCAAAGGCGAAATATGTCAATTCGCCAGAGAGTGAAATTTATCACAAGAGTAATGTGTTATATGGAATGTCGGTAGCACGTAAAGCGATTTCAAATGAGGATAATTGTTTTTTAGTGGAGGGATACATGGACGTAATTTCTATGCATCAATCGGGAATTGAAAATGTGGTGGCATCGTCAGGAACTTCACTTACTGTTGAGCAAATTCGTCTCATCAAGCGCTATACAAATAATATCACCATCATGTATGATCGAGATTCTGCGGGTATTAAAGCAAGTTTTCGCGGAATTGATTTGGCGTTACGAGAAGGGTATAATAGAATGTATCAGGAAGGATTAAATATACGTTTAGTAGAATTCCCTGATGGTGAAGACCCAGATTCTTATGCAAGAAAAGTAAGCGAAACAGAACTTCGTACTTATATTAAACAGCACACTATTGATTTTATTCGCTATAAAACTACTGTTCAATATGAAGAGGTAAAAAATGATCCGATAAAAAAATCGGCTTTTATTCATGATATAATGGAGAGTATTGCCAGTATGCCAAATACTGTTACTCGTTCATTGTATATTCAGCAATTTAGCGTTATCGCCAAAATTGACGAACAAGTTTTAATCACCGAATTAAATAAAATTTTAAGAAGTAGATATGTTAAAGAAAGACCTAATGATTTAGGTATTGAAGAAACAATAGACATTGATAACCCTTCCGTTCCACAGCCGGTGGATTCAGATAGAGATTCTGCGGAGCTTCACGAAAAAGAAATAATTCGTTTGTTGCTTAGCTACGGAAATCAGACTTTGGAAATTAAATCTGAAACGGAAGAATCAGATGAAGATTCCCCTGCTGAAATTCATAAAGTTAGTATTGCGCAATTCATCAGCGAACATCTTGCAACTGACAGCATTCGTTTTGAGAACGAGCTTTTTCAGAAAATTTTTATTGAGTATTCATCTGCCATTCTTACCGGTGAAGTTCCTGCGCTGGAGCATTTTGTTCATCATGAAGATCCCGAAATATCGCATCTCGCAATTGACCTCACTACTTTTCCTTATACAATTTCCGATTGGCTGAAGAAACACGGAATTCAGGTTGCACGGGAAGAAGATTCTTTGAAAATTGCTGTAGAACATGTAATTTATTCTTTGAAGATCAAAATTATTTTGAAAATGATTTCTGAAACGCAAAAACAATTGCAGGAAGCAACTTCAGATGAAGAGATCATGATACTTGTTGCGAAGAAAAAGCAACTGGACGAAGCAAAAAATATTTTCTCTAAAGAACTTGGCTGGGTCGTTCTCCGATGACATATTCCGAAACACTTTCATATTTATTCACCAAGCTTGCGATGTACCAGCGCGTTGGTGCATCTGCTTACAAAGCCGATTTGAATAACACCAAAGCCATCTGCAAACTTCTCGACAATCCGGAAAATAAATTTAAGTCAGTACATGTTGCGGGAACAAATGGAAAAGGTTCTACCTCGCACATGCTGGCGGCGGTGTTGCAAAGTGCAGGATATAAAGTCGGATTGTACACTTCTCCTCATTTGAAAGATTTTCGCGAACGCATCAAGATCAATGGAAGGATGATCCCCAAAAAATATGTAATGAATTTTGTAGATAAATACAAAAATGATTTTGAAAAAATAAATCCATCTTTCTTTGAATGGTCTACCGGACTGGCATTTGATTATTTTGCTAAAGAAAAAGTAGACATCGCCATCATTGAAACGGGTCTTGGCGGAAGATTGGATTCAACAAATGTAATTTCTCCACTGCTTTCCATTATCATCAACATAAGTTATGATCACCAGAATTTGCTTGGCAACACACTGAAGGAAATAGCTTATGAAAAAGCAGGCATCATCAAACAAAATGGAATTATTGTGATTGGTGAAAAACAAAAAGAAACGAAAAACTTTTTTCAAAAGAAAGCGAAAGAGAAAAACGCTCTGCTTTTGTATGCAGAAGATTATGCAAACGCAAAAAATATTTCATGCGAGTTAAAAGGAATTTATCAGGAAAAAAATATTCCAACCGTGCTTGTTGCGTCAGAGATCCTGAATCATCAGGGATATGAAATAAGCAGCAAGGCAGTTGCAAAAGGATTAAAAGATGTTTGTAAACTTACCGGCTTACGCGGAAGATGGGAGGTGCTTTCAAAAAAGCCTTTGATCGTTGCTGACATCGCTCACAACGAAGCGGGAATTAAAGAAGTGTTCAAACAGGTTAAAACGATCAAGTACAAAAAACTTCATGTTGTCTTCGGAACCGTAAATGACAAAGACATTCAAAAGATTCTTTCTCTTCTTCCCAAAAAAGCAATCTATTATTTCTGTAAAGCAAATATTCCACGAGCCCTTGATGAAAACATCCTTTCAGAAAAAGCAAAAACAATCCGTCTTAACGGAAAAACTTTTGATAATGTGAAACAAGCGTTGGGTACAGCCAAGAAAAATGCTTTTTCAAATGATTTTATTCTTGTAACAGGCAGTGCTTTTGTGGTAGCCGAAGCGATTTAATTCGGCATTTTCACTATAAAAAATATTCTATATTTGCACTCCTTTTTGGGAGCCTAGCTCAGTTGGTTCAGAGCATCTCGTTTACACCGAGAGGGTCGGGGGTTCGAGCCCCTCGGCTCCCACCA
>PLUL01000064.1 GCA_003164895.1 Bacteroidota bacterium
GGGATGTCGTAGAAAATACTTCATCCCCTGTTTTATTTTTATCCGCTTCCTCCCCCAATACCTTATATTTAGCTATGAGATTATAAGGTGCTACTAAATTCATCTGCACTTTTTTATCCCTTAAAATGCGGTTCGTTCCGATTTTTTCAAATAGCGATTTTTCACAGCAAAAATCTTTTGAAAAAGCGAGTTTTCCGGCAAGCTCTGCCGATTCTATCCAGTTTTTCATGGGTTCGAGCCGAAACTTATTGTTTTGCCCAAAGTCAGATTTTTTTTGATTTAGTTCTGTTTTCGGCTTGATAAGTTCTTCTTTCTTTTTCAGATAAGAATCTTTATCAATCGTTTCTTCCAAGAAAGCATTTACGAGTTTGTCCAATTTTTCTTCCGTGTCTTTTAGTTTTACTTCAACACTTTGGGCAAAAGCAATTAAGTTTTGTTGATCTTCTCTTTCCCATATTTCTACTTGGGCAAGCATCTTAGATGCTCATCCGTCAGGCAGAGCAAATGTTTGAAACACGCCCATAAAAAATGTCATTAACGATAAATTAAAATGTTATTTTTCTCGGTTTGAAAACTACACAAAACGCATAAATGTTTATGAGCTGCATCATATATTTTCAATTTTTTTTATGAGCAACATCATACCCTATAACAATTATTATGTGAAACTTTAGTTGGTTGATTTACAGATATATGTTTCACGATTACAATTTTATTTCTAAATATTTTTATCAGATATTTTTATTTTTTATTTTTTTATTTTTTTATTCCGAAAGTAAATCACAATGCACTGCAGTTATCGGCTCAAATATTTCTCCAATAAAAGGATGTGAAATTCTTACAGTTCAGTTTAACGATTTAAGCACTGGACCAGTTCAAAGTCGCACATGGAATTTTGGCGATGGTACTCCAATGTCCGGAGCTACAAATCCTTCACACAGTTATATTTCTGGAGTGATTGGAGACACTTCTTATATTGTAACATTAACCATTCAATGTGTATCTGGTCCACCCAGTACCATAACGGATACTGTAAAAGTTTATAAAAAGCCGAAGGTCTTGTTTACGGCTAACAAAACAACTGTTTGCTCGTTATCAGATTCTATTTGTTTTACGAATAATTCAAGTATTGGTACAGGATATACTTACGCATGGAATTTTGGTGATGGATTTTTTTCTAGTAACTTTTCGCCATGCCACATTTATGCAACTCCTTCTGTATATTCTGTGCAGCTAACTGTAACAAATGATAAGGGGTGCATTAATTCAACGACTATTAATAATTTTTCTGTTATTGCTTCCCCAAATCCAAGTTTTACTCTTACACCTACATTTGGCTGTATTCCTCAATATGTAACTATTTTTAATACAACCGATACAAGTTCGGGAATCTCACACTGGAGTTGGGATTTTGGCGATGGCAGTTCTTTGGTTACTGTGAAGCAACCAGTAGGTCATACTTATACTACTTCAGGAACTTATTTTATCAAATTAACGGCAACAAATTCGCTTGGCTGTTCAAACAGCACTATAAATGCAATAGTTGTCAGAACTACTCCTACCGCTGTTTTTACAGCAACAACACCAATTTGTTTGAATGACAGTTCGCAGGTTACATTCATAGGAGCAGCAAGTAGTATTGCCAATTTCGGTTGGAATTTTTCCACCGGTATTGGTGTCCCTGGTACAGGAAAAGGTCCTCACAAAATTAATTGGAACACAGCCGGAATTCACACCGTTTCATTAACTGTTACCGATAGCGGTTGCCCTGCTTATTACAGCGTTCCTGTTTTGGTAAATCCTGCCGCATTAATAAATTTAACAGTTTCTCCAAACGATACTGTTTGTCAAAACCAACAATTAACATTTACTGCCACTCCGGGAAATTATCTTAGCTACAAATTTTATGTAAATAATATTCTTGTTCAAAGTTCATTAAACAACATATATCAAACTTCATCATTGGCTGATGGCGATCAGGTAAAAGTTTTTGTAATAAATCTGGCAGGTTGTTCTAATACAAGTAATGTTATTACCATTCACATAAAGTCGGTTCCTACGGTAATGCTCAGCAGTTCTAATCCAACCATCTGCACAGTTGGTTCAATTACTTTTAGCGCACTTCCTGCCGGACTAAGTAACTATATATTTTTTGACGGAAGTTTTAATCTGCAATCAGGTACAAGTAATACTTACACATATAATAATCCTCCCAACGGTCATATTATTTCTGTGGTTGCAACAAATACTGTAGGATGTTCAAGTGTTCTTAGTAATACCATTGACATTACTGTGATTCCACACATACTTCCTCCAGTGGTTAACTGCGGAACTACAACATCAAACTCTGTTCAATTTATTTGGGGTGCTGTTAATGGTGCTGTCTCTTATCAAGTGAGTGTTAATGGAGGTGCATATTCTGCTCCAAGTAGCGGTTCATCGGGGCTGACACATTTGATAAGCGGATTAAATCCGAGTGACATCGAAAAAATTATTGTTAAGGCAA
Organism: Bacteroidota bacterium; assembly: GCA_003164895.1. Classification (GTDB taxonomy): domain Bacteria; phylum Bacteroidota; class Bacteroidia; order Palsa-948; family Palsa-948; genus Palsa-948. The sequence continues at coordinate 2,507 of PLUL01000064.1, forward strand.
TTGGGTCTGCTCCGTGTTCTGATACTGTATATTCTGTATTAACCACTTGTGTTGCCACACCCACGACTTGCAATGCTGTTACTTATTCTTATACTCCAACTTATAATGTTTGTAAGGGAACAAATTTAATTCTTGCTGTAACAAATATTAGCGCAACCAACTATGGTATTTCATGGAATGGAGGTGCAACTACTACAGCTACTTCTCTTCCACTAACAGCAACCGGAAATGTTACTGTTACGATAAGCGTTATTGATTCCTCGCAACTTGCATGTCCGCCAACAAAAGGAATAATAACAATATATGTTGATTCGATTCCACATGTTACGCTTAGCAGTAGTATTCCGCAGGATAGTATTTGCGCAGGAAGCAGTATTATTTTTACTGCATCGCCATCCAATTTAACCAATTATGCTTTTTATAATGGTTCTGTTTTATTGCAATCGGGAGTGAATAATACTTTTACAACAAATTCATTGCTTGCAGGAAACTCTATTTCTGTAATTGGTACAGATGTTGGATGCGGGGATACTTCTAATTCAATTGGTGTTACAATTGTTCAGCCCATTCTTCCTACTCAGGTGGTTTGTGATGTAACAACAAATAATAGTGTTCAGTTTATTTGGAATAACGTAAATGGCGCGACAGGATATTTGGTTAGCGTTAATAATGGTGGTATTTTTATAACGCCCAGCAGCGGAAATTTAGGATTAACCCATTTGGTAACAGGTTTAAGCCCGGGTGATGCAGTAACTATTTTAGTGAAGGCATTGGGAAATAGTTTATGCGGCAACAGCGCAATTTCTAATCCGGTAACTTGTAATGCCACACTTTGTGCAGAGATTAATTACACAATTAATAATCCGAATATTACTTTGTGTAAAGGAGATACAGCTACTCTTTCAATTAGTAATATTACCATATCACCTAATTCTGTATCATGGAATGGTGGTCCGCCAACTACCGCAACCACCTATACTTTTGTTCCAATTGCTGATACACTGATAAGAGTGCAGGTTTCAAATCCAAACCAACCATTATGCGAACCTGCGATAAAATATTTTAACATTCATGTTCTTGATAAGCCGATGAATGTTCATGTTACCAGTTCATCGGCAAACGATACTATTTGCAATGGCTCGCTTCTTACATTTACGGCATCAGCATCACCGGCAGGAAATTTTAATTATACTTTTTATAATGGTACAACCGTTTTGCAAAACACAAATAATACTATTTATCAAACAACTAATTGGGTGAATGGCAACATCCTTACTGTTGTTGCAGATAATCAAAGTTGTGTAAGCGCTCCGAGTAATCCAATAACTACTGCGGTTATTAATCCATTGAACATTCCGCAGGTAAATTGCGGCACAACAAATTCTGATTCTGTTTATTTTGTTTGGAATAATATTTCAGACGCTACTGGATACGAGATAAGCGTTAATGGAGGTGCATACCAATCTCCAACTTCAGGAGTTTTAGGGCTGTTTGATTTAGTTTCGGGATTAACTCCGGGGCATCCTGTTACCTTATCTGTCATTGCATTAGGAAAGCTTCCTTGCGGAAACAGCATTGCATCAGCAACTCATACCTGCTATGCAAATAATTGCAGTGCGGTAACATATTCAGTTACTAATCTATATCCAACAGCATGTCAAGGCGACACAGTTACACTTTCAATTTCAAACATAAATATTTCCAATCCTTCAATTTCCTGGAATGGAAATCCACCTGCGACAAATACTACTTACACATTAGTTGCTGCAAGGAATGCTACTGTTTCTGTTTCTGTAACTAACCTTTCCCAGCCATCTTGTGTTCCTACTTCTAATAATTTTATTATCACTGTAAATCCTGCGCCGGTAGTTACGCTTTCTTCAAATGTTACAAACGATAGTATTTGTTCAGGCACATCGTTAATTATTACAGCTTCTCATACTGGAATTTCAAATTTTAATTATACTTTTTATAATGGAGCAACGATTTTTCAAAACTCACACAACCCGCAATTAACTATTCCAACTGTTTCTGCGGGAACATATTCCATTTCTGTTTTATCCGATTATTTGGGCTGCACATACAAAACACCTTCATTAAATTATACGGTTGTGCCGCCGCCAAATGTTGTTCTTTCTTCCAATCCGAATAAGGATACGGTTTGCTTTGGCGATACGGTAATTATTACCGCAAATCCGGCTGGATATGCGCAATATGATTTTTATAACGGATCAGTATTGTTGCAAAGTTCATCATCAAATATATATTTGGGTTTAAACTTTCTTCAGGATTCAACCTATACGATTTCTGTTATTGCAAAAAATTATTTAGGATGTATTGGTTCTGCCTCATTGGTGAAAACATTTTTTATTTTGCATCAATCAAATGTTTCATTGCTGAGTCAGCCCGTTTCAGGAAATATTTGCAACAACGATTCAATTATTCTAACAACTTCTCCTTCTTACTATTTGCATTATTCGTTTTATAATAATTCTTCCCTCATTCAATCTTCGGCAAATAGCTCCTGTACAATTACTTCAATTATAAATCCACTTTCATTTCAAGTGGTGGCAACTGATCAGCTCGGATGCAAAACGCAAGCGAGTTCTACTTTGAATTTTAATTCGCAGCCAACGCCAAATCCATTTCTCACTGCTACTGATTCCGGAATTTGCAAAGGCAGTATTACTACGCTTACGGCAAACATTTCAGGAAATTATCCCAACTCAACTTATTTATGGAGCAATGGAGTCTCTACGCAAACCACGGTTGTATCGCCCACAATAAACACTACTTATTATTTTACTTCAACTTTTAACGGATGCACCAGTACGAAAGATTCAATTCTTGTTTTGGTGGATATTATTTTTCCGATTGCCAATGCAGGAAATGCACAGACAATTTGCACAGGAGACAGCATTCAACTAAACGGAAGCGGTGGTTTACATTTTTTGTGGAGTCCTTCAGCAAGTATTCACAATAACACAATAAATAATCCGTATGCATTTCCGGATTCAACAATTCTGTATCAGTTAATTGTTACAAATTCTTATTGCAAGGATACTGCAACTGTAAAAATATTTATTGACCGATGTCTTTCCGCAATTGTCAAACCAATTCCTCAAATTATTACGCCCAATGGAGATAACAGCAATGATGCATGGATTGTTCCTGATGTAGATTATTTTACTGAGAATCATCTGACGATTTACAATAGATGGAACAATCTTGTTTTTGAGGAAAGCCCATACTTGAATGATTGGAAAGGCGTGAATACGAAAGGAGAAAATCTTCCTGACGGAGTTTATTATTATGTGCTGGATTTAAAAAACGGAAAGAAACCATACATAGGATTTATTGTCATCAACAGATAGAATAATATGATAAAACAAATCCATAATTTGAATCTAAGAAATGAAACAGTAAAGCGATTCTTCGCAATTGCTTTCTTTTTGTTTTTAGGATTTGTAAAAGTGTATTCGCAGCAGGATCCTATGTACACAATTTATTTGTACGACAGAATTCAGATAAATCCTGCCTTTGCAGGAAGTTCAAACTGGGCGGTAGGAACAATAAAATATCGAAATCAGTTTTTAGGAATTCCCGGGCAGCCGCAAACAGAAGCGTTTTCATTTCACGCGCCACTTCAAAAACTTCATCTTGGATTGGGATTAAAAATAATGCATGAAAATATTGCGGTGGTTTCAACAACAAACATTACCGGAATTTGTTCCTATCATTTGAATTTTGCATCCGGAAAACTTTCGTTTGGTCTTGAAGGCGGAATTTATAATCAGGCAATTTCTTTTCCCGATTTAATCAGAACCGACCCGATTGACAATGCCATTCCTAATCAGCGAACAGCAGTAACGATTCCCGATGCTTCGTTCGGCACTTATTACCGGAAGAAAGAATTTTATTTGGGTTTTTCGGTGATGCATCTTGTAAATAGCAAACTTGATTACACAAAATATCAGAGTGGAATGAATGCCACTCTTTTCAAACATTATTATTTTCTTCTCGGAAAAGTTTTTGATTTGTCAGAATCGTTTGCTATCGAACCAAGCATGCTGATTAAATACGTTAATGCTGCACCCACGCAGGAAGATTTTAATTTGAATTTCATTTTCAAGGGAAAAATTTCACTGGGAGTTTTTTATAGAACAAATGATGCGGTCGGAGGAATTTTTAGAGTAAATATTACAGAATCTTTAAAAATGGGTTATGCATACGATTTTGCAGTAGCAGGATTATCGGGTTATACTAACGGAACGCACGAAATTTTTATCAGCTATGGAATAAAACTTCTTCCGCCTGCCGAAGAAAAAGAAATTCATCCAAGGTATTATTATTAATGAAAAATGAAAGTAAACCATATGTCATTTTTTTTCAAACTGTATTAACACTACTGATGCTGTATTCAGGAAACATAATCATTGCGCAAAAATACCTTGCAAAAGGAAATAAATATTTTGACCGAAATATGTTTCCTGAAGCAATTGCAAATTACAAACTGGAATTAGATAACGGAAAAGGAAAAAATAAAGACACCGCGTTGCTTCAGCTTGCAGAATGCTATCGGCTTACCGGTCAATTTGAATTGGCGGAAGATGCGTATAAAAAAATTTCCAAGAAAAAAAAGAATGCTAAAAATATTTTGAATTATGCGTTGAGTTTAAAAGGAAGTTCAAAATATGCTGAAGCATCGGAGCAATTTAAAATATATGCAAAAATGAATCAAAGCGATCTGATGGGAAATGTTTACATCAACAGTTGTGATTCAGCGCAAAAGTGGCTGGACGAAAATATGGCAGAAGCAAAATATGAAGTGAAAAATATTGAACAGATAAATACTTCGGGCAGTGAATTTTCTCCTGCGTTTTACAAAGACGGAATTGTTTTTTGTTCATCCAGAAAAGATTCCAAAAAAGCATTCATCAGTTTTAATGGCGGCGATGAAGTTATCTGCTTGGATTTGTATTACGAACCGTTGAACTATCCGCCTGCAAATCTTCCGCCGCCCGAAAATTTGAGAGCACTGAATTCTCCTTTGCACGAAGGTCCGGCAGCTTTTACACGCGATGGCAAAGAAGTATATTTTACACGAACGGTAAAAGGCAAACGCGAAAAAAATCAGAAAAAAGTTGTCAGCACATTGCAAATATTATATTCTAATAAAGATTCCGCAGGGAAATGGAGCAAACCAAAAAGTGCTTTTAATTTTAATAGTTCTCAATATTCAGTTGCTCATCCCGGTTTGACAAAAAGTGGCAACCGTTTATATTTTATGTCGGACATGCCGGGTGGATATGGAGGAACCGATATCTATTATGTAGAAAAAGAGGATGACGGTTCATGGGGAAAACCGATAAATCTTGGTCCCGAAGTAAATACATTCGGACATGAAATGTATCCGTTCATTGCGAGTGATAATACACTTTATTTTTCTTCGGATGTTCATCCGGGCATGGGCAAACTCGATATTTTTTCGGCTCGTTTTGACGGTGTGAAATGGACGAATATTACAAACCTTAAACCTCCCATCAATTCTATCGGTGATGATTTTTCTTTTATCATTTCAGATGATAACGAGACAGGATTTTTCAGTTCTGACCGTTTTAATGGAAAAGGTGCTGAAGATATTTATGGATTCATTGATATGAAACCGATGACACTTTCTATCAACGGAGATTCTTTGGAATTTAAAGACCACTCTTTGTTAGATGGAATTACTTACAAACTCATCAATAATGAAACGAATGTCGAAGATGTGCTGGTATCACAAAATGGAAAATATTCTTTTACAATTCCCGAAGAAAAAACGTTCATGCTCTCCTCAAGAAAGGAAGGATTTTCATATAACAAAGTTGAATTAACTGTCAAAAAGAATACTGAAAATGATTACTTGCGTGCTTACATCATTCCTAAACAGCGGGGAATTTCTGTGAACGGAATATTATTGGATGATACTAAAAGCAAAGATTCTGTTTCTGAGCAGAAGCGCCTTCCTTTAACAGGCATCACGGTTTCCCTGTTTGATTCAACAAAAACAATTTGCAGCAGCAAAACAAATAACAATGGTTTTTTTGCTTTGAGTAAAAAACTATTGCCCGGAAAAAAATATTTAGTTGTTGCCAAAAAGAAAATCAATGCCGTAAAACAAGAAACAAAAACGGTAACAGCTACTAAAGAACCGGTAAAACAAATTGCACCTGACACAACAACTCTTATTAAAATTACCGGAACGGTGAAAAGCAGAAGAGGAATAATTCCAAATTCGACAATTTCCATTAATGATACGCTTGGAAGAATAAAACAAATTACAAGCAATGAATATGGACAATATAATTTTCTCATTACAGCTTATCATAAATATTATTTCTCTATTTCTCAAAAAGGATATTTGCCAAAAGAAATTACCGTTGAAGTTGACAAGAAAAACAAACAAATTTTTCGTGACATTGAATTATCCGAAATAAAAGTTGATACGATTATTAAATTGGATAATGTTTATTACGATTACAATAGCGCTGTCATACAAAATGGGTCGCTTCCTTCCTTGAGCAAATTGATTGATTTCATGGAAGCCAATCCCGATGTAAATATCGAACTAAGCGCACACACCGACAGCCGCGGAGATGATGCGTATAATTTAAAATTATCGCAAGCGCGAGCTCAAACGGTAAAAGATTATTTAGTGGTTTCGGATATTGAACCATTCCGAATTATCGCAAAAGGATATGGAAAAACAAAACCCATTATAAAAAATGCGCAAACCGAAATCGAGTATCAAAAAAACAGAAGAACAGAATTTAAAATTCTAAAAAAATAAATATTATGAAAAAATCAATTAACGTAGTCATTTGTATTTTGATTTTCACTTTTCATTTTTCACTTTTCACTTCCGCTTTCGCACAATGTACTTCGGATGCATTTTTAGATAAATGCGCCTCGTCATTGGGAGAATTCACTTTCATTAAATCTTTCAATATTACTATAGACAAAAAAAGTTCTGACAGTAAATATGAATACTCCTACGTTTTCAGCAAAGGGTCAACTTATAAAATAATTATTTGCGATGAAAATATTAACGGCAACAAAATGATTGTAACTCTTTTCGATAGAAATCACAAACTGATTGCTACCAATTTTAATAAAGCAAGTAAAAAGTTTTATCCTTTATTCAGCTATCCATGCTCAGCTACCGGAGTATATTATCTAGAAGTAACATTTGAAAATGGAAAAGAAGGTTGCGGAGTTAATATTTTAGGATTCAGCAAACAATTCAATTAATTATAGAATAATAAATAAAAACCAAAACTAAAATTATATGAAAAACTTCGACATCTGGGGCAAACTCTTTCGAGACATCTCCATTCGCAATAAATTTTACACATCCTTTTTCTGGATTACATTTTTTCTTCTTGCTTCTTATGCAGGAGGTTTTTACTCCTTCAATTTGGGCAAAGGAGATGCGCGGAATATTGATGTTGCCGGAAGAACGCGCATGTTAAGTCAAAAATTATATGCACTATCTGTAATTTCATTGAACGAGGATGTTGCAATAAGCAATCCGGCTAAAACAGAACTTGCAGTTACTATTACAACACTCGATAATATTTACGACCTGTTTGAAACCGGTGGATCAATTAACAAAATTGAAAATTCTACCGATGTTATTAAACCGATGGAAGGTTTAGAAAACCAAAATAAATTAAAAGAAATACGATCTGTTTTTGAGGAACACAAACGGCTGTGCAATGTTATTATCAATGAACCCACTTATACCATTAAGACCACAATTCCAACTGATCCGGGTTTTGATTTATTTCAAACCGCACACGATAGCGTTAATACTGCAAAAGCAGCATCTCAAAAATTTATTAATCCCAAAGTAAAAAATGCGGTTAATAAATTACAGCAACTTGCAATAGAAGGAACATTATTAAAAAACAACCAGCAGCTTGTTTCTTTTTTTACCGATCTCGAAGCTCATCATAGGACGATGAATCAAATTGAATTCATTATATTTTCAATCATAACTTGTATTGTAATACTTTTTAATTTTCTATTAATACAATTTTATGTTGTTAATCCAATTAATAAAATTTCAAAAGCAGCCAGTCAAATTGCCGAAGGAAATATTAAAACAACTATTACTCATAATATAAAGGACGGACTTGGAAAAATAGTTAATTCCATTACCACGCTTGCAAGCAATTTGCGAAAAGCCGCTGAGTTTACAGTTAAAATTGGAGAAGGTCATTTTGATGCAAAATATGATGTGGTAGTAGCCGAAGGAACGGATGAAAAAGATAATCTTTCATCCGCTTTGCTCAATATGCGCGACCGGCTTAAGAATGTGGCGGATGAAGATAAAAAGCGCAACTGGGCTACCGAAGGGTTTGCCAAGTTTGGTGAAATTCTCCGAAGCAATTCGGATGATCTGAAAAAATTATCCGACGACATCATTTCCCATCTTGTAAAATATCTAAATGCAAACCAAGGAAGTTTATTTATTGTAAATGATTTTGATTCGAAAGATGTTCATCTCGAATTAACCGCTTGCTACGCATGGAACAGAAAAAAATTTCTGCAAAAGAAAATTGTGATGGGCGAAGGATTGGTCGGGCAAGTATGGCAGGAAGGCGAAAGTGTTTTTATGACCGATGTTCCCAATGATTATGTTCAAATCACTTCCGGTCTTGGAGAAGCAAACCCCAACAGCATTCTTATTGCGCCTTTAAAAATAAATGACAAGATTTTCGGAATATTAGAAATAGCTTCTTTCAAACCGTTTGAAAAATTTGAAAATGAATTTGTAGAAAAACTTGGAGAAAGCATTGCGTCCACCATTTCAGGTGTAAAAATAAATGCCAGAACCAAAAAACTTTTGGAAGAATCGCAGCAAATGACTGAAGAAATGAAAGCGCAGGAAGAAGAAATCCGTCAGAACATGGAAGAGATGCAGGCAACTCAGGAAGAAATGATACGTGCGCAAGATGAAATGAAAGCGATGAATACTATTACAGATAATGTTGCCATTGTTTCCAAAACCGACCTCAAAGGAAACATCACTTTTGTAAACGACGAGTTTTTAAAATGGTCAAAATATACACGCGAAGAGTTATTGGGGAAAAATCATCGTATTCTTAAATCTGGACAGCAACCCAATGAACTATTTGTTGAAATGTGGAAAACCATTAGCAGCGGAAAAGTATTTAGGGGAGAAATAAAAAACAAAGCAAAGGATGGCACCTATTATTGGGTGGATGCAGTAATTGCCCCTATTTTAGATAAGAACGGAAAAATCAGGGAATATGTTGCTCAGCGATTTGTGATTAATGAAAAAAAGAAGAAAGAAGAAGAAACGCAGCATATGCTGGAAGAAGTAAAAGCACAGGAAGAAGAATTGCGTCAGAACCTCGAAGAAATGCAGGCAACTCAGGAAGAAATGAACAGAGTGCAGGCAGAACTGCAAACACAAATGAACATTGTAAATGCAACAGCATTGGTTTCAAAAACAGATTTGAAAGGAAATATCACTTATGCCAACGATGAATTTTGCCGTGTTGCCAAATACACACGCGAAGAATTAATCGGCAAGAATCACAATATTGTTCGTCATCCCGATATGCCAAAAGCCGCATTTGAAGATTTATGGAAAACAATCAGCTTAGGAAAAGTTTGGCGTGGGCAAGTGAAAAATAAAGCCAAAGACGGTTCTCATTATTGGGTGGATGCAACCATTGCTCCGATTATCGGCACCAACGGAAAACCAAAAGAATACATGGCGGTGCGCTATTTAATAACCGAAGCCAAAGAACGCGAAGAAAAATTAAAAGAAAGAATAAGCAAATTTGAAAAACAGGCGGCACACGAAATGGAAATGGAAATGGAAATAGATGACTTGAAGAAAAAACTTGAATTAGAAAAAAAATCAAAAAGATTAAACTAAAAAAATAATAATCACACAAATTAAATCTAAAAAATTATGGCAGCACTTATTCAATGGGACAACGCAAAATACAGCGTAAAAATTAACAGCATAGATGAGCAGCACAAAAAATTAGTAGCACTCATTAATCAACTCTTTGAAGCAATGTCAAAAGGCGAAGCGCACGAGCAGCTTAGCGCAATTATTCAAGAGTTGATAAAATATACCGAAACTCACTTCGGAACGGAAGAAGCTTACTTTAAAAAATTCGGTTATGACAATTCTGCCGAACATGAAAACGAACACAAAAAATTTGTGGAACAAATTAAAAAGTTTCAAAGCGATTTTGAAGTAGGCAGCGTAACCTTATCGAAAGACATAATATTCTTTTTAAAAGATTGGCTGATTAATCATATTTGCGGAACCGATCAGCATTACACCGATTTCTTGCTGAGCAAAGGAGTAAAATAATGGTTGACTTGATTTGGAAAATAAAAAAGAATACACAAAAGAAGAGCTTGCTTTGCGAAACGGCAAAACAATGCCCGATGTTTGGGTTGCCTATAAAGGATTGATATATGATGTTACACGTTCTGAACTTTTTGAAGATGGCGAGCATTATTTTCATTCTTCGGGATGCGATTTGACAGAAGAAATGGAAGGTGCGCCTCATTTGGATGATGTGATGGATGAATTTATTGTGGTTGGAAAATTAATTGAATAGTAACGAATAATAAACAACAAATGTCTATATAAATGAGCGACAATTCTAATATAGAAACGAACGAAATCACAATCAATGAAATAAAACGATTGATTGCGTTTGTGAAAATGCAATACAAGTTTGATTTCGGCAACTATGCGTTGTCTTCGTTCAAAAGAAGAATTGAGAGAATTCTTTCTTTAAATTCTTTTGCAACCATTGATGAATTGATTGTTAAACTTCAGAACGATTCCAAATTTTATGATGAGTTTCTCCGCGAAGTTACGGTTAACACCACCGAAATGTTCCGGTCGCCTTCGCTTTGGAGAAAACTCCGCGATGAAATTCTGCCGATTCTTGCCAATTATCCTTCCATTCGTATTTGGAGTGCGGCATGTTCTTCCGGTGAAGAAGTTTACTCGCTTGCCATTGTTCTGAAAGAAGCCGGACTGCTTCACAAAGCAAAAATACTTGCTACGGATATTAATGATGTTGTTTTACAAAAAGGAAAAGATGGAACGTATTGGAACCGAAACATGGAAGTAAATGAAAATAATTATCTGCGCTTTGAGGGGAAATATAAATTATCGGATTACTATTCAAAGAAAGATGACAATGTGGTTTTTGATAAAAGTTTAATTCAGGATGTTTCATTCAAAACGTTTGATCTGGTTCAAAACGAACAGTATTCAAAGTTCGACCTTATTTTTTGCCGCAACGTGATGATATATTTTAATCCTGAATTGCAAAATAAAGTAGTTGATTTATTTGGCAGAAGTTTATTTATGAAAGGATTTTTTATTGTCGGAGAAAAAGAAACCATTGCTTTCTGCAAGAGCAGTGAACGATTTGAAACATTCAGCGCGGAAGAAAGAATATATCAGAAAATAAAAGAATAATGCTGACAGGATATAAAGCGATAGTGATTGGCGGGTCAGCGGGAAGTTTTCCGGTGGTAATGAAAATATTGAATAACATACCAAAGAATATAAATATGCCACTCATATTTTGTCTGCATCGGCTCAAACATGTTCGTCATGGCGTGGTGGAAGCGTTGGGTACAAGGTCGGTAATTCCGGTTGTTGAACCAAACGATAAAGACCCGGTGAAAAACGGAATTGCATATATAGCTCCGGCAAATTATCACATGATGGTGGAGCTAAACTGTACGTTTGCATTATCAACCGAAGACATGGTGAATTATTCCCGCCCCGCAATTGATTTAACTTTTGATACGGTATCGTATGCGTATCGGGAAAAACTTATTGCAATTATTTTATCTGGAGCAAACTCGGATGGAGCAAAAGGAATGAAGATTGCAAAAAGCAGAGGCGCGCTTACCCTCGTCCAGCATCCGGATGAAGCAACCATAAAAACAATGCCCGAATCTGCTTTGAAAGCAACCAATGTTGATAAATTATTTACAAGCGATGAAATCGTAAAATTTTTGAAAACCCTATAATAAAGTGAAAACTATTTTAATCATAAGCGCTGCAATAAATTTTATTCTCTTGTTTTTTCTTTTGAGAAGACGAAGAAAAATTTCCGTTGAAGCTGCTGCTGAAATTGAAAAAACAGATTTGAAAAAATCTGACGAGAAAAAAACAGATACCATTCAATCCAAAATAAATCAATTTAAACTTTTTGCTGACGGATTAGCTGATGAAAAAAATAATTGCGAAAAACTTTTATCAAAAATTGCTTCCGAAGTTCAAGCAGTTCAGGGCGTGTTGTATTTATTGCATACTCACGATGAGCGAACTTTTCTCCGTTTTCATTTCGGCTACGCGTTTTCTTGTCCTGAAAGTAAACCGATTGAATTTGAAATGGGTGAAGGATTAATCGGGCAGGTGGCAAAAGACAAAACTATTTTGAATCTTAATACGGTTTCGGAGGAACACGCTCCTGCAATTTCCGGACTGGGAAAAACAGTAGCGCAATATTTAATTATTTGTCCGCTTGTTAAAAATGAAATCTTAATTGGCGTGATGGAATTATCGGCATTTCATCCGTTTGAATCAGAATCAGAAAAATTTATTGAAGCTGCAACAAAAATAATGTCAGAAAATTTGAAATCGTGAAAATAAAAACAATCATATCGGCTCTTATCGGATTTATTTCAGGAATATTATTTCTGCTGGTAATATGGATTATTTCAGCAAGAAATAATGGCGCAGAATTTTCTTTAGATTTTGTTATCGGTCTTCATCATTCATCGCGTTTATTTTGGTTTGCGATGGATGCTGTTCCCGTTTTCCTAACTTTTATATGTGGCGCGCTTGGATTTTATTACAACTATCGTCTTTCTTCCATTAATAAAAAAGTTGAAGAGCAAGCGGCAAGTATGAAAAAAGTTGGCGCGTTTGTTGAAAAAATCGGACAAGGTGATTTGAATTTTGAATATCAAAACGGACACGATAATATTGGCGCAGCGTTAATAAAAATGCGCGACAATCTTCGCAAAACAGCTCAAGATGAGCACGACCGAAAATGGAAAATGGAAGGAACGACAGGATTGGGAGAAATTTTGCGCACCTATACCGATTTATCCGAGTTGGGTTATCACCTGATTGTATTTCTCATAAAAAAATGCAACGCAATTCAGGGAGCTTTTTATACGATTGAGGAAGATGATGACAAGCTGGCGCTCATCCGCATGAAAGCATGTTATGCTTATAACCGGAAAAAATATCTTGTCCGCGAATTTAAAATCGGAGAAGGATTAGTCGGACAATCGGCAATAGAGCGGGAATTTATTTACAGAACAGAAATACCCGATAATTATTTTTCCATCACATCGGGAATTTGGGGCGATAAAAAACCAAACAGTTTGTTAATTGTTCCCTGCATTTCAAACGATACACTTTATGGAGTGATTGAAATTGCGTCTTTAAATAAATTTAATAAACTGGAGATCGAATTTATAAAAGAAGTAAGCAAAGTTATCGGGCAAACTATTTTTAATCTTGGTGTGAATGAACGGACGGCAAAACTTCTGGATGAAGTAAATAAAAGCCAGAAAAAACTGCACGCCCTGCTGGAGAATGCTTCTGAAATAATTTCTATTTACGATGAGAATGAAATTGTGCGCTATGAAAGTCCTTCGGCAAAACATATTTTGGGATATACACCGGAAGAAATGGTGGGCAACACTTCGTATCAACGCGTGCATCCAAAAGGAATTGAATCGGTAAGAGGAATGTTCGTAAAATTAAAGGAAGACCCACGCAATACGGTAACCATTCAGATAAGTTATATCAAAAAAGATGGCAACAAAATTTGGCTCGAAGTAACTGGAAAAAATATGCTGCACGATGCGGCAATTCGCGGCATCATTGTAAATTCCAGAGACATTACCGAAAAACGAAAGGCGGAAAAAGAGCAACGACTGCGAGGACAAATGCAATCGCTTTCCGAAAATAGTCCTGATTTGATTTTGCGCATCGGCATTGACGAACAGATTTTTTACATAAATCCAACCGTTGAATCTCTTACAGGAAAAGGAACTGCGGAATATTTGCAAAAATCTTTTTCTTATGTGGATTTTCCAAATTCAATTATCGAAGAATGGAGAAAAGATATTGCCGCAATTATTAAGGAGAATAAAAAAATTACAAAAGAATTATCTTTTCCTACTATCAACGGCGATAAGATGATGCAAATGAATATTATTCCCGAATACAATGAAACTAAACTTGAAACGCTTCTGATTGTTGCGCATGACATCACCGAGCAGAAGAAAAATGAGAATCGCATCAACGAACAAAATAAAAAAATTACCGAGAGCATAAATTATGCTCAGCGAATTCAAAATTCAATTATTCCGACTGGAAACACGCTGAAACAATATTTGCCCGATTCATTTATTTTTTACAAACCAAAAGATGTGGTTAGTGGTGATTTCCCTTGGATGTTTGTCAAGGAAGATGAAATTTATGTTGCCGCTGTGGATTGCACCGGACACGGAGTTCCTGGCGCGCTGATGTCATTCATCGGTCATTTTAGTTTAAATCAGATTCTTACTTCTGAAAAATTACCGACCACAGGCACAACGCTCGATTTGTTGCATCAAAATGTTCAGCGAACTTTAAGGCAAGATACGGGCGACAGTAAATCGCGTGACGGAATGGATATTGCCCTGTGCCGAATTAATCTGAAGAAAAAAGAATTGCAATTCTCCGGAGCGCATCGTCCGCTTTATTATTTGAAAAAGGAAAATAATGAACTTGTGTTTAACGAAGTGAAAGCCGACCGTTATCCCATTGGCGGATTTCATTATAAGAATCGCGAGAAATTTACAAATCATATCATATCATTTAAAAAAGGAGAATCCATATTTTTCTTTACAGACGGACTTCCTGACCAATTTGGCGGACCCGATGGAAAAACAAAATTCATGAGCGGAAGAGTTCAGGAATTTATTAAACAAAATTCTCAAGTATCAATGGAAGAAATAGGTTTTCTCTTTCAACACGAATTTGAAGAATGGAAAGGAAGTCATAAACAAATGGATGATGTATTATTAATCGGAATAAGATTTTAATAAACCATACTAACAAAAATAACAATGGAAGATAAAAGTAATAATTCACTAATGTATGTAACGCAGTTGCGTGAAAAAATGCAAAAACATAGATTCATGCTTGCTTACCGGGGATTTTTTTCTCAGGAAATTACAAAAGCGCTTCTTGCCGGCACAGAAAAAAAACTTTTGCTTGAAGGGGTTGATTCCACCATCAAGAAAAAAGTGTTCAACGTGATGGTAGAATGTTTGCAAAATATCTGCAAGCACGAAGACGATTTGAGTTCTTCCTTGTTTATGATTGGAAAATTGCTTGATGATTATGTTTTGTATAGCGGAAATATTATCATGCAAAACAAAAAACAATCGTTGAGGAATAAGCTGGAAGCCATCAACAGCATGAATCTCGACGACCTGAAAGAACTTTATAAATCGCTCATCACATCAAATACATTATCGGAAGAAGGCGGCGCAGGTCTTGGCTTGATTGACATTGCAAAAAAATCGGGTAGCAAACTTGATTTCCATTTTGAAGACATGACGAATCAGGACGCGTATTTTTCATTACGCACCGTAATTAAATCTCATTTGGAAAGCGGCGGCGCATCTTCTCCGTTAGCCGAAAATGCAAACGCTCCGATTTCGTATGTATATGAATTATATAAAACAATGGCGAGTAATAATATCATTCTTATTTACGAAGGAGATTTTACTCAGGAGATTACAAAAATTGTTCTTTCGATGACAGAAAGGAAATTTGATGCCGAAGGAATTGACGCAGCGTTAAAGAAAAAAGTTTTTAACGTGATGGTGGAAAGTTTACAAAATATCTGCAAGCACCAATACTCCGTTGAAAATTCTGATTATGTTCCTTCCATTTTTATGATTGGAAATAATAATAAGGAAGAATTTTCCATCATATCAGGCAATGTGATTCACAACAATGCCATTCCTCCTTTGCAGGAAAGAATTGACCAGATTAATACGCTTGATAAAGAAGGATTAAAACTTTTGTATAAACAAGTGCGCTTGGCTTCTACCATTTCTGAAGTTGGCGGAGCCGGACTTGGTTTTATTGACATGGCGCGAAAATCAGAAAACAAACTTTCATACAGCTTCGACAAAATCAATGACCGCATTTCATTTTTCACATTAATGACGATGGTATCAATAAAAGCAACGGTATAGAAATTAAAATATTAACTCTAAAAAATAAATAAACATGGAACCATTAATTCTCAAAGGAACAGAAGACACTCCTTCAATAACATTGGATAACATTAACAAACAATATGAAATTTCTGGGCGTTCATTGCCCGAAGATGTAGTATTGTTTTATCAGCCGGTGCTCGACTGGTTGAATTTATATTCTGAAAAACCTGCGGAAGAAATGGTTTGGAAATTCAAATTGGAATATTTCAACACCGCATCTTCTAAAATCATTCTGGATATTCTGATGAAGTTGGAAGAAATTAATGAGAAAGGAACAAATGTGATTGTGCAATGGCATTACGACCAAAAAGATAATGATATGATGGAAGCCGGAGAAGAATATAAAGATTTGGTAGGATTAACTTTTGAGATGGTTGGGTTTTAAATTTTCCCACCAATTGAATTTTTAATTTATGAGTGAAGAAATTCTAAAAGCATTGATGGAACTCTTTGCCATTATCTCTAAACAAGATACCGGCAGCAATGCGCTTCATCGTGAATTTGTTTCCACATTTCTTACCAGCCAATTAAGCAAAAATAAAGTAGAAGAATATTTATTGCTCTATGATGTTATTTTAAATAAACCGGATAAAAACGAACACAAAGAAGTTACTAAACTTACTTCGGTAAAAGATTCAGTTAAAATTCTTGCGATTTGCAGAAAAATAAATAAAACGCTCACACAAAAACAAAAAATTGTTGTGTTAGTCAGATTGTATGAATTGGTAAAGTCGGACAATTCGCTTACCGCTCAACGCGCGCAAATTATTAATACCGTTTCAACTGTTTTTAGAATTGATATCCAAGAATCCAAATTAATTGAGAGCTATGTTCTGGATGACAATCCAAATTCTTACGAGTCAAACAATGTTTTGCTGATTGATAATAAAAAAGAATCTGCTGCGATTAGCGAGAATGGCATCAATCATTTTGTTGCCGATGGATTAGATGGTTTCATAAAAGTCATTCGGGTTGAAAGTGTAAATCTTTTCTTTTTAAAATACCTTGGAAGCGCTGAACTTTTTCTAAACGGACTTCCTCTTTCAAAAAGTTCTATTTACATTTTACCGCACGGCAGCACATTGAGATTGCCGAGAGGAACTATTTATTACAGCGAAGTAGTTTCCATTTTTTTAAAAAATGTAAGCGAAACAGAATTGCTTTTCAACGCGCAAAATATTACTTATGTTTTTCCGAATGGAAAAGTTGCTCTCACCGATATTAACATTTGTGAAAAATCCGGCACACTCGTTGGCATCATGGGCGCAAGCGGCGCAGGCAAAAGCACTTTATTAAATGTACTTTCTGGATTGGAAATTCCTTCGCAAGGAAGCATCACGATAAACGATGAAGATATTTTTAAAGACAAAGAAAAATTAAAAGGCGTAATCGGTTACATAGCGCAGGACGACCTTTTGATTGAAGAACTCACTGTTTTTCAAAATTTATATTACAATGCAAAATTGTGTTTCAAAAATAAAACGGAAGAAGAAATAAAAGAAAAGGTAACGCAAACACTTTCCAATCTGGGATTATTGGAAGCGAAAGATATTAAGGTGGGTTCGCCTCTCCACAAAACGATTAGTGGCGGACAAAGAAAGAGATTAAATATTTCCTTGGAACTTATTCGTGAACCATCGGTTCTTTTTGTGGATGAACCGACATCGGGATTGTCCTCAAGAGATTCTGAAAATGTAATGGACCTTTTAAAAGAATTAACCCAAAAAGGAAAATTGATTTTTGTTGTTATTCATCAACCATCTTCCGATATTTTTAAAATGTTTGATAAAATTGTTTTGCTGGATGTTGGCGGATATCAGATTTATTACGGCAATGCGATTGAATCCATTATGTATCTCAAAAAAGCGTCCAATCAAATTAACAGCGAGATTGGCGAGTGTGAAACGTGCGGAAATGTTAACCCTGAAATGTTATTTAATATCATCGAAGCGAAAGAAGTGGATGAATACGGACATTACACGCTTGAACGGAAAATGTCGCCGCACAATTGGTATGAAATGTTTAAAGCCAAATTCAAATTGGAAGTTGGCAAAGCGGGAAAAAACCTTCCGAAAAGTATTTTTAATATTCCGAATAGAATAAAACAATTTTCAATTTTTATTACTCGCGATGTACTTTCTAAAATCAGTAACCGACAATATTTATTACTCAGTTTGCTTGAAGCTCCGTTGCTGGCTTTTATCCTTTCGTTTATCATTCGGTATAACGACACTAATGAAAAATCGCGTTATGTTTTTATGGATAATGAAAATATACCCGCTTATATTTTCATGTCCGTAATTGTTGTTTTGTTTTTAGGATTAACAATCAGCGCAGAGGAAATCTACAAAGACAGAAAAATTTTGAAGAGAGAACGATTTCTAAATTTAAGTCGTCTCAGTTATTTATCTTCTAAAGTCATTATTCTGATATTTATTTCAGCCATTCAGTCCGCTTTGTTTGTATTGATTGGCAATTATATTGTTGGAATAAAAGGAATGTTTTTTGCTTACTGGCTGATGTTATTTTCCGTTTCGTGTTTTGCAAATATTTTAGGACTGAATATTTCATCCGCTTTCAATTCGGCAGTTACTATTTACATTTTAATACCGCTTCTTGTAATTCCGCAAATGATTTTAGGTGGCGCTATGTTTAGTTATGAAAAATTGAACAGAGCGGTTGGCGGCGGATATCAAGTTCCAAAAATAGCCAGCGCGATGACTGCTCGATGGGCGTATGAAGGATTAATGGTAAATCAATATGTGAATAATAATTTTGACAATATATTTTTTACTAATGATAAAAAAATCAGCAGCGCTAATTATAAATTAGCTTATTATCTTCCTGAATTACTTAACATACGAACTACAATTTCAGATAATTTGGATATAGTTAAAGTAAAAAACAAATATGTTTTCTTATTAAATGAATTGGAGAAAGAAAAAAAGATTTCAGGCGTTGATTTTAAAATCAGCAATGATTCGATAAATCCTCTTGCCATTCGTAATAACTTAAATGAAATTTATTTAGTAATTCAAAAGCTGAAAACTCATTATTCAGATATACTTAATAAATCAGATAACGAAAAAAGCAAGATGGTTGTTTCACTTACCGGAGATCCGATTTCCAGAAATAAATTTTATAGAATTAAGGAAGATTATTCAAACTCCTATCTCGCAGATATTGTTCACAATAACCAACTAGTAAGAAAATATATTGTTGAAAGAAACGGCATCAATCAAATCATTGATCCTGTTTTTCAGGACTCGAAAATCGGAATTGTTTCAATGAATGACCCTTTATTTATTGCCACTAAATATTTATTTTACAAAAATATTCCTACTTTATTTTACAATATCATTATTATTTGGTTTATGTCTTTGGGCGGTTTTATACTGCTGTATTTTGATGTGCTGAAAAAAATAATTTCATTCAAGGGATTTAAAATGGCTTATCAGATGATAAATACGCTTGGAGTGGTTTCAAAAAAAATTACAACTACAAAACAACTGGACGAAAACATTTAATTATGAAAACACAAATAGTTAAACACGCTCTGTATTCTTTTTGTATTGCCGGAACATTTTTATCCTGCAATTCAAACGAAGACACTTTAAAAATTGAACACGGAAAAGATTCTACAAAAACAGTTATTAATGTTTCGGAAAAAACTATTAATAACCTGATTCAATCTATTCCAAGTCCGATTGAAATGGCTTCAATTATAAAAGAATCGGGCGCGGAATACAATGAAAATATTCTTAACCCGTCAGAGAATTATAAAAAATACGGAACCAGCATGGATAAAGCCATCAATATTGGAATTTACAGTGCTGACCTCGGCTACATTAATATCTATGAAAAATCGCTTTCAAGTATTACCTATTTGCGTTCGATTAAAAATTTATCAAATGATATTCAGGTAGGACAATTTTTTGATTTTGAAACGCTGAATAAACTTGCATCCAACAATAAAAATATGGATTCATTGCTTTTCATCAGCACATCCTGTTTTAATAAAATGGATAAATACCTGCGTGAACACAAAAGAAATGAATTAAGTATTCTGATTATTACTGGAGCGTGGGTGGAAGGTTTGTATATTACTTCTGAAATCGCTAAGAGCAACAAAACTGATGCGCTGGTTGAAAATATTGGCGCACAAAAAATAAATATTGGAAACCTGATGGTGATTCTTGACCTTTATAAAGGCGACCCCTACTTTAAAAAGCTGGGCGATTCATTCTCTAATTTGAAAAAAATTTATGATGGAATTACAATTACTTATGAATATAAAGAACCTGTTACAAAAGAAGTAAACGGAGAATTAGTTATTGAGGATAACACTACAAGCAAAGTAGTTGTAACAGATGAACAACAAAAAACAATTCAGGAAGTAATAACAAAACTTAGAAAAGAAATTATTTCATTATAATTTAATATTGTGATTATTTTAGCGCAATTAACATATTTGTTTTTGAGTGAAAATCAAAACTCTAATATGTTCCAAATTTCCCAAATTGTTCTTGATTTTTTTGCACCCTAAAACCCAAGTTTATGTATAACAATGAATAATAATTACCTTTGTATAAATATTTTTAAAGAATAGTTCTCGTTTTGTAATGAAAAATAAAAAAGACATAGTAGATAATTGGCTTCCGCGCTACACAGGTACAAATCTTAACGAGTTTGGAAAATATATTTTGCTTGTTAACTTCAGCAATTATGTGGAACTGTTTGCCCAATGGCATAAAGTGAAAATAAATGGCTTGAATAAACCGATGCCTAATGCCACCGCCAATGGAATTACAATTATTAATTTCGGAATGGGAAGTGCCAATTCAGCTACGGTGATGGATTTGCTAAGCGCGATTCAGCCGAAGGCGTGTTTGTTGCTTGGAAAGTGCGGAGGATTAAAAAAGAAAAATCAGTTAGGAGATTTAATTCTTCCAATCGCTGCGATACGCGGAGAAGGAACATCCAATGATTATTTTCCACCGGAAGTTCCTGCACTTCCTGCATTCAGTTTGCAGAAAGCGGTTTCCACTACGATTAGAAATTATGCACTTGATTATTGGACAGGAACCGTTTATTCTACAAATAGAAGAGTATGGGAGCATGATGCTGCTTTCAAAGCATATCTGAGAAGAATCCGTTGCATGGGAATTGACATGGAAACAGCTACTATTTTTATTACAGGATTTGCAAACAAAATCCCTGTTGGAGCATTGCTGCTGGTTTCGGATCAGCCAATGATTCCCGAAGGAGTGAAAACTGAAGAGAGCGATAAAAAAGTCACCCAAAATTTCTCATCCAATCATCTTAAAATTGGAATTGACTCATTGAACGAACTCATCAACAAAGGATTGACAGTAAAACATCTGAAGTTTTAGAATTAGTTGGTAAGTGCTATAACTTAAACGCTTCAGGTAAGAGATCGGTAATTTTTTTGCATTCAATTTTTCCTCCGGTAGTTTTAAAAATCACCCCAGTTGTTTCCTGATTTGAAAATTCCGCTATCACTTGTCTGCACGCACCGCAAGGAGGAATTGGTGAATCGTTTTCTATTGCAACAGCGATGAATTTGATTTTCATACTTGTTCCTTCTGCATTTACTGCGGCAGAAATTGCATTTCTTTCTGCGCAAGTTGTTAATCCGAAAGAAGCATTTTCGACATTACAACCAGTATAAGTATTTCCATTTTCAGTTATCACTACAGCACCAACATGCATTTTAGAATATGGAGCATGTGCTTTTTTACTTGCTTGTTTTGCTTTCGCAAATAAATCTTTGAAAGAATTGTTTTCCATATTCGATGTGTTTAAAATAAAATTCCTGCAATAGTTGCTGAAAGATAAGATGCAAGAGTTCCGCAGAGCAATGCTTTGAGCCCGAGTTTTGCCAGATCGGCTTTGCGCTCGGGAGCTAACTCACCAATTCCGCCAATTTGCATTCCCACGCTGCTGAAATTTGCAAATCCGCAAATGGCAAAACTCACGATCAACATTCCTTTTTCGCTGAAAATATTTTTGTAAGTACCTGTTAAATCTTTAAAAGCAACAAATTCATTCACCGTTAATTTTTCTCCAAGCAAAGTAGCCACACCATTCACATCTTGATTAGGAACTCCCATTGCCCAAGCAAACGGATAAAATATTTTGCCGAAAACCCAATTGAGTGTAAGTTCAAAATCGAGGTGAAATAACATTCCGACTTTGATCAACAGATAATTTATAAATGCGATCAACGCAATAAATCCGATCAGCATCGCAATTACATTGACAGAAATCTTCATTCCATCCCCCGCTCCATGTGTGATCGCATCAATTACGTTGGTATAAGGAGTTTTCACTTCCAGCTTCACATTTCCCATGGTTTCGCTTGTTTCTGTTTCCGGGAAAATAATTTTCGAGATCACCAAGGCGCCAGGCGCTGCCATCAAACTCGCAGTCAACAAATATTCGGCTTTGGCGCCCATGTTCACGTAAACAATTAAAATTCCACCTGCAATGCAAGCCAAACTTCCACTCATGCTCGCCAGCAATTCGCTGTTGGTCATTCCTTTTAAATAAGGACGGATCATTACCTGCGCTTCCACTTGTCCGACAAATGCACTCGCCACATTGCTCAGCGCCTCTGCTCCACTCACACGCATGATAAAGTTCATTGCTTTGGCGATGATGCTCACTACACGCTGCATCACTCCGAAATGATAAAGTATGGCAACTAACACGCAAACTAAAATAATCGTAGCGGTAATGCTGAACGCAAATACAAATCCGCTTTGAGCAAAGTTAGCAGAACCTCCGGCAAAATTATCTGTCATGATTCCTCCCCAGACAAAACCTGCACCCTGGCGGGCAAAGTGTTCGAGCTTTTCCATTCCGTGTCCGAGGATCTGAAAGAAATGCGTAATGAACGGGACTTTTAAAACACAGACTGCAATTACGAGTTGAAGTAACAATCCTGAACCAACCAAACGGTAATTGATACGTTTTCTATTATTAGAAAACAGAAATGCAATGCCCAGAATGAGTGCAATGCCAATTAAGCCGGTAAATCTTTCCACGTTTGGTAAGGGGTTTAGTTAAATTCCTATTGGATGCCAGATGGTTTTTGTCTCTTGGAAATTCATTATTAAATATGGATCCATCATTTTATTTAGAGTTCCATTTTTATTCTGAACAACACGTTTCACATTCAGCGAAGCATTGATCTGAATGTCTTTTATTTCTTCTTTGCTGTCGCCACCGTAGAAAACAGAATTCACATCCATGTGATTTGAAAAATAGCTCACCAGCTCCTTTTTAGTTCCTGTGAGAATATTTACCACACCACCCGGAACATCCGATGAATTCAGCACTTCGCCAAAAGTAATAGCACAAAGCGGTTTTGTATACGAAGCCAATATCACGCAAGCGTTTCCGCCTACGATCACAGGAGCGATCATCGAAACAATACCAAGCAAAGAATTCTTTTCAGATGCAATGATGGAAACAACTCCTGATGGTTCAGGCAAAGAAAAATTAAAATAAGATGAAGCGACAGGATTTACGCTGCTGAAAACCTGCTGGTACTTGTCTGCCCAGCCTGAATAATAAATAAGAAGATCGATCGAAGCATTCACTTCTTGTTCCGCATCTTTCTTATTTGAACCTTGCAAAACAAGTTCATCCACGAACTGAAGTTTACGCGCTTCCAACATTTCTGCAATGCGATAAAGTATTTGTCCGCGATTAAAGGCTGTGCGTTTGCTCCATTTGCCAAACGCAGCGCGTGCTTTCATGATCGCTTCCCTGAAATCTTTTCTCGATCCGTTGCAGATGTTTGCGATCTGAACTCCTTTTGAGTTTTTCAACGCGTAAAACCTTCCGGATTCAGTTCTTGGAAATTCTCCGCCTATGTAAAGCTTGTATGTTTTCAAGACTTTCAGGCGATCTTTTGTTGTATTTGTTTCTGCTGACATGTTTTTCAAAATTAAAATTGTAAGTAAGGCATTAATCCGTGCAATCCGCCTTCGCGGCCGATTCCACTTTCTTTGTATCCGCCAAAGGGTGAAGTAGGATCGAACTTATTGAATGTGTTCGCCCAGATCACTCCGGCTTTTAATTCGCCCGACACTTTAAATATTTTAGAACCCTTGTCTGTCCAGATTCCGCCAGACAAACCATAAGGCGTGTTGTTTGCTTTCTCCACCACTTCCTGAACGGTTCTAAAAGTTTGTACCGTTAACACCGGACCAAATATTTCTTCCTGAACAATTCTGCTTGCCTGCGAAACATTCCAGAAAACTGTCGGCCTGAACCAATATCCTTTCGATGGAACATCGCAAACAGGCTGATAACATTCTGCTCCTTCTTTCAATCCGATGGCATGATATTCTGAAATTTTATCGAGCTGCGCTTTTGAATTGATCGCGCCAATGTCGGTGTTCTTATCCAAAGGATTACCAACTACCAGCGTTGCAATTCTGTCTTTCAATTTGCGCATCACAATATCGAACACAGATTCCTGCACGAACAGACGCGAACCGGCACAACAAACATGTCCCTGATTGAAAAATATTCCGTTCACGATTCCTTCCACTGCCTGATCCATAGATGCATCTTCAAAAACAATGTTCGCTGCTTTACCGCCCAGTTCGAGCGTATATTTTTTATGAGTTCCGGCTAGAGATTTTTGGATCAACTTCCCGATATCTGTTGAACCTGTAAAAGCAATTTTATCAACGCCCGGATGATTTACGATCAAGCTTCCGGTTTTTCCTGCACCCGTTACAATATTTACAACTCCCGGAGGAAGATCGGCTTCCTGAATGATCTCCGCGAGTTTCAATGCAGTGAGAGAAGTTGTTTCAGCAGGTTTCAGAACCACGGTGTTTCCTGTGGCAAGTGCAGGAGCAATTTTCCAGGCAGCCATCAACAAAGGAAAGTTCCAGGGAATGATTTGTCCGGCAACGCCTAGTGGTTTCGGATTTTTTCCGGGAACTGCATAGTTAAGTTTATCCGCCCATCCGGCATAATAAAAGAAGTGCGCTGCTGCCAAGGGAATATCAATGTCGCGCGATTCACGAATTGGTTTTCCTCCATCCATTGTTTCTATCACCGCCAGTTCGCGCGCTTTTTCCTGGATGATGCGCGCAATGCGGAACATGTATTTCGCACGTTCGCTTGCAGATATCTTGGACCACTTGCCTTTGTAAGCATCGCGTGCCGCTTTCACCGCTTTGTTCACATCCGCTTCATCGGCTTCGGCAACCTCGACAATTTTTTCTTCGGTGGAAGGATTGATAGAATCAAAATATTTTGGTTTTGCCGGAGCAACAAATTTTCCGTTGATGAACAGATCGTATTTCTTTTTCAGTTGGATATGATCCGTGCTTTCGGGAGAAGCGGCATACTGCCAATCTGTTTTGAAATTGATCTCCGCTTTTTGTTTCCCGTTTGATTTTTCAGATGAAGGAACTGCTTCTGCAAGATGTTCTTTATCCGATTCGTTGGATTTACTCATTGTTTAGTCTATTGAAAAATAATCGAGTGATTGATAATGTCCGGTGACTTCTTTTTGCAATTGCATCAACAGATCGTTGGCAAGCGTGCTCGCGCCAAAGCGAAAGTAATCAGGGTTGAGCCATGCTTCGCCCAAAATTTCTTTTACCATGACAAGATATTGCAGCGCTTCTTTTTCTTTTCTGATTCCGCCGGCAGGTTTCATGCCTACCATTTTTCCTGTTGCGTAAAAATGATCGCGAATTGCTTCGAGCATTACAAGAGTAACAGGTAAGGTTGCCGCAGGTTCAATCTTTCCGGTGGATGTTTTAATGAAATCCGCTCCGGCGTGAATGGCGATGTCGCTGGCAAGACGAACATTCTCGTATGATTCCAGCTCTCCAGTTTCGAGAATAACTTTCAGATGAGCTTTTCCGCAGGCTTCTTTTATGATCGCGATTTCATCGTGAACGAAATTATAATCTCCCGATAAAAACTTTCCTCTTGAAATTACCATGTCGATTTCATCAGCTCCTTCATCCACGGCAAATTTTGTGTCTTCTATTTTTACTTTCAGTGGCGCGTTGCCCGAAGGAAACGCAGTGGACACCGAAGCAACTTTCACGCCCGAACCTTTCAATGCGTTCTTGGCAGTTCGCACATGGTTGGGATACACACACACTGCAGCAACCGATGGCAGATCGTGCATCCAGTCGCAGGGCTTTATTGCTTTGGCGCAAATCTGTTTTACTTTATTGGGGCTGTCTTTACCTTCGAGCGTGGTGAGATCGAGCATGCTCAGGGCAAGTTTCATTGCCTGAACCTTGGATTGTTTTTTAATGCTGCGTGTTTTGAAACGCGCAACGCGTTCTTCAATTCCTACCTGATCGATTGATCTTTTTAGTAACTGGTAATTCATGCTGTTATGCTAAAACGAGACGATAAATATATAAGTAACTTATGACATCAACATTAAATACTTGTTGAAGCGGTTTCAGATAGTAAGCAGATCTTTTTGGGGAAGAAGACTGGTTACTCTTGTAGGATGGTCACTTCAGAAAACTAAAACCTTAATGAACGTTGCGCAAATATAAGGGAAATAATTTTATTAATGTTGTTTAGAAAATAGAAAAGCGGAGAAGAAGTATATTTGTTAACTGTAATCAGTAGACAAAAATGAAAAAATCTATTTTCAAATGGACAATCGTTTTCTTCTCGACAACATTTCTCTCATTGACCGCTTTTTCACAAGACGACCAATTTTATTCTGTTTTCACAACAAATAATAGATGGATAAATCCATCGAACACAGATTTTGCTGATAATTTTTTATCAGCAAATCTCATCTCTAAATATCAAACAAATAATATTGGAGGAGATATGTATGCCGGTGTTTTTGACATTTCAATTAAAACAAAAAACAGTAAGAATTGTTTTGGTTTTGTTTCTTGTTTAGATAAAACAAACTACTTACAAATAAATTCATTTTATTTTAACTGGAGTCATTCCATCATTTTTAATGCAAGCAAACTTAATTTTGGCTTGGCTACTGGCATAGTCAAACAAACCTTTTATGGCAATGAACTTAATATGATATTACCTGGAGGTAATCTTCCTTCACGCTCATTTGGTTCTGCAACCTATGATATTGATTTTGGAATACAATATGAAAGAAAAGATTTATCATTTGGCATTTCAGCTAATCACTTACCTCAACCAGAATTTGCACCTAATTTAAGTTTACTTCATGCCAATTATACTTTTTACAGTGCTCTTAATAGAGCTTTCTATTTTCAAGCTCAATATAAAATTCCCATTAACGAGGTATTGTTTTTAAATGTATTAGGCTTGTTGCGCTTACAACAACCGCAGTATTTGATTTATGGGGGTTCTATTGCTATTCAACCAGCGTACACATATCGTTATGATTTTTATAGAAACAATTCATCAACAACATTGTTTACAATAGGAGGAGAAATAGTTGCTTCGAAAAGATATATAGGTGGTATTTCTTATAGAGGTTTCGATACTCAAATTAATCCAATTGGCTTGGAGTTTGGCTATTTAATTAAGACCACAAGTATACGAATTAATTATTTTTTACCAAATAGTATTAGAGGGAATGTAATCGAACTAAATTTTCGATTTATTATTTAATAAATGACTTTTTCAATAAGTAACCACTCCCGCTTTAGAAACCGTTCCGTAGATGAGCGGATTGATTTTGGGTTGGGTGGGCAGAATGGTATAGGCAGATAAAATAATTTCCTGCGCTCCTTTTAGTTTTTCGCTCTGGCTGGAATATATTTTTGCAAGGCTCTCTCCTTTTTTAATGTAGTCGCCCACTTTTTTATTGAGGTAAATGCCTGCACCAAAATCTATCTTGCTTTCTTTGGTTTCGCGCCCTGCACCAAGCACCACGCTTGCCAGCCCGATCTTGCGCGCACCAATGTTATGGATATAACCTTCCTGCGTGGAAAGCACTTCCATAGTATGTTTGGCTGCGGGAAGTTTAGTGGTGTCTTCAATTTGTTTCACATCTCCGCCCTGCGCCTGTATGAACTGTTTGAATTTTGCAAACGCTTCACCCGACTGAATTAATTTTTCGAGACAGGCAACGGCTTCGGTTTTATTCTTAAACATGCCTGCCACCAGCAGCATGTGCGCGCTCACTTCCATGCAGAGGTCGTGCAGGTCTTTGGGTCCTTTGCCTTTGAGCGTTTCGATGGACTCGATCACTTCGAGCGAATTGCCGATGGCATTTCCCAGCGGCTGGTTCATATCGGTGATGACGGCAATCGTTTCTCTTCCCATTCCTTCGCCTATCTCCACCATCACTCTGCCGAGTTCGAACGCATCCTTGGGCGTGTTCATGAAAGCACCATCGCCCACTTTTACATCGAGTACAATTTTATCGGCACCCGAAGCAATTTTCTTGCTCATGATGCTTCCTGCAATAAGAGAAATATTTTCTACAGTACAAGTCACATCGCGCAGCGCATATATTTTTTTATCGGCAGGTACCAGTTCTGCGGTTTGTCCGCCAATGGCAATACCAATTTCATTTACGTTCTTGAAGAATTGCTGTTCGGTCATCTCCACCGAAAATCCGGAAATGGATTCGAGCTTATCGATCGTTCCACCTGTGTGACCCAAACCTCTGCCGGAAAGTTTTGCGATCTTGATTCCTGCTGCTGCCACCAGCGGACCCACGATGAGCGAAGTTTTGTCGCCCACTCCACCAGTGCTGTGCTTATCCACTTTTACGCCTTTGATCCCTGAAAGGTCAATTACATTTCCGGAATTGATCATGGCGCGTGTGAGCGCAATGGTTTCGTCTTTATCCAGTTTCTGAAAATAAATTGCCATGAGAAATGCTGCAAACTGGTAATCGGGAATGGTTCCGTTAGAAAAATTGGCGATGGCAAAATCGATTTCTTCTTTGGAAAGTTTTCCGTCATTGCGTTTTTTCAGAATGATGTCGTTGATTCTCATAGATTAATCAAGAGTAAGAGTTGCCGGTTTGAAATTCATTAAACCAATAGTGAGAAAACGGGTACGAATATATAGTTAAAACTTACTGGAGTAAAAATTATAAGGAAAAAATAAAAACCTCTTTAAAAATTATTTAACAACAGAAACGCGACCAACATAACTGTGTTTTTTTCCACTGTATTCGGTAATATATACTTTCCAAACATATACATCTTCCTGCACAACTTTTCCGCCAAGTCCTCTCTGAACTTTTCCATCCCATCCTTGAGTAATGTCGTTTGCCTGGAAAATTTTATTTCCCCATCGGTCAAATACATACAAATTAAAATCTTGAATGCAGGTACCTTTTCCTAAAAAGAGTTCATTCAGTCCATCGTTGTTCGGTGTAAAAGCGTTTGGAATATAAAATGTGAATACACATTCATACGGCAAGCATTTTGTGATGGAGTCTTTGCAAATGCCAATGGTATCAGATGCGATAAGTGTAATACAATAGGTTCCTGTGTCGGGATAAGTGTGAAATGGATTTTGTTGAGTGGAAAAGTTTCCATCTCCAAAATTCCAAGCCCAGATAGATGAACCGGAAGAGGTATTTATGAAATTCACAGATGCGTCAAGCCAGCTAATTACATCAGGTGTAACATTAAAGTTAGCATGAGGAGGAGGATTACTTTGGGGAACATTTACAGTTTGAATCTGATTACAGCCATTTGCATCGGTAACAATAACGGAATAATTTCCTACGGGAAGATTATTCAACTGAGAGTTTGACTGAACGGGAGTTGTAAGCCACAAATATGTGTATGGTGCAGTGCCGCCAGCAGCATTCACAGATGCGGTTCCGTTTGCAAGTCCGCATGGAACCGGAGTAGCAGTAACAGATAAAGTTATAGGAGGAGGTTGTGATATGGTGGCAAGTTGTGTTTGCGAACATCCATTTGCGTCGGTGATATTACATGTATAAGTTCCTGCGCTGAGTCCAGTTGCTGTTGCATTTGTCCCGCCTGGTGCAGACCAGATATAAGTATATGGAGATGTGCCACCATTAGCACTCACTATAGCACTTCCATTTGCGCCTCCACTACAGGAAACAGTTGTAGTTGATAGCAAGCCAACCGTCATACTTGTAGTTGAAGCGACAATGGTAGTTCCTACATGTGTGCACCCATTCGCATCAGTTACGGTAACGGAATACGCTCCTGCACTCAAATTAGTAGCGACAGAATTTGTTCCACCAGAAGGAGTCCATAAATAAGTGTATGATGGTGTTCCACCGCTTGCTCCCACCGTTGCACTTCCGCCTCCATGGCAGTTTGCAGATGTAAAAGTTACGGTTGTGGTAATAGCTGACGGCTGCGTTATTACAATTGTTTCCGGTTGTGTACAACCACTTGCATCGCTTACAATGCAAGTATAAGTGCCTGGACTTAATCCGTTTGCAGTGGTATTATTTCCACCAGTTGGAGACCAACTATATGTAAGCGTCCCAGTTCCACCGCTTGCTGTAACAGTTGCCGTTCCATTGTTAGCTCCATTACAAGTTATACTTGTTGTTAGGACAGAAGCTTGTGGTCCATTGGCATTAATCACATTTGCTGTTGCTGTTGCCGTGCATCCGCTAACATCGGTAATCAATACAGAATATGTTCCGGCAGATAATCCTGTTGCTGTTGTTGTTGTTTGAATAGGTAGTGTTGACCAAGAATATGAAAAAGTGCCGCTACCACCTGAAACTGAAACGGCTGTAGTGCCTGTACTGCTCGTGCAAGAAGAATTTGTACTATTTACCGTAGTAGTAATTGCTGCCGGCTGGGTAATACTAACTGTTTCAGTGATAGGACAACTATTCAAAGTAGTAACAGTTACAGAATAATTTCCTGTGGAAAGATTTGTTGCGGTAGAAGTTGTTTGTCCGTTGCTCCATGCGTAAGTATATGGAGGAACGCCTCCTGACATAGTAATTGTTGCATTTCCACCATTGCAACTAACGCTTCCTGTAGAAACAGTTCCGGAAATAACATTTACAACTTTTGTAATTGTGTCAGGCGGATTACATGCTCCTCCCGAAGCAATGAGTGTTACAGTATAAGTTCCTGCTGCGCTGAAGGTATGCGATGGAGTTGTTGTTGCTGTTATTGTATTGGAAGCGCCGGATGCAGGGTCGCCAAAATTCCAGGAATAAGTATTTGTTGGACAAGCCGGGGAAGTTGCTGTAAAATTAATTGTGTTTGGATTTACACAGGTAGAATTTACTATTGCCGAGTTAGGAATACCATTTGAAACAGCAACCGAATCAAAAGCAAAGCCGTCAAAATTATTGCAGGCATATCCGCAGGAAAAAGTAATTCTAAAAAACACTTTGGGTTGCCCTGCTAAACCGGTTAAACAATGTTGAGCTACTAACCAATGTCCGGATCCGTTACAGCAATAACAAGTTACACCCACATGAGTAGGATCGTCAGCTGTATTTGCTGCCAGACGAACATTTCCTGCCCAACTATCTTTAGCTGTTGGGTCTGTTGCAGGAAACCAAATAGGTTTAGGGCCACCACCTGTTATGGTGCTTGCAGAATAACTTGATGTAGAATTTGTGTTATACCAATTTGCTGTATTACAATCATTCGGATCATTATAAGCGCCAATTGTTACCCAATTGGTTGTGTCAAATGAATATTGCAGCTTGGTGCCATCGTATTTCCATTCGCTTTCGTAAAATATTTTCAAAGCTATATGAGGATACTTAAGATTGGTGAAATCATAACAAGGGCTTTGCACCCATGATTGTTCATTAAAATTGTAAAATGATCCGGTTAGAGTTCCAATACACCATGCTTTAGCGCCGCTGCCTGCGGAATTTATAATTGGATGAGCGGGTGCACCCCAAGCCCAATCATTACCGGGAGCAGGAAGAATAGGATAAAACTGATGGCTTTTCCAAACAGGACCAGATTCAAAATCTTCAACATGTGGAAATACATTAATGCATTGGGCATCTAATTTTGTTAGAGATAAAAAAGAAAATAGAATGAGACAAAATTTGATATTATGAGAAAATAGTTTCATGTAAAAAAATGAACTTATGGGGGTTGTTTTGATAACTATATTTCATAGACGCAGAAAGTAAAAATGGTTGCCTTAGTTTTCATATATTTTAATTAACTCTAAAGGGAAAATCAGCACATCGAACATTCGTTTCTTCAACAACAAGTAAAATGAAAGCGATAATTGTTTGAGAAATAAATTTCACCTTTTAAGTTTTTACATGCCGATAAAACAAAGCCTAACTTAAAGCGGTTTCAGAATATCCAATTTTTTGGATTCTTGTAGGGTGGTCGCTTTGAAGTACATCAGCAATTATAAGAATAATTACGCATAATATTGTTATCAAAACAATAATTGTTTGTCAAGTTTCTAATAAAAATGAAAAATATGATAGTATATATCAATTTTTATCAGGAATTCATTATAAAGAAATACGAAATAAGTATATTTATCTTGTGAAAAAAGGAGTGGTCAAATTTTTCAACGAACAAAACAAATTCGGTTTCATTACCTGCCATGAAGACGGGAAAGAATATTATGTTCATATAAAAGATTTGCTTACACCAATCAAAACCGGAGACGAAGTAAACTTTGAATTGGCTCCATCAAAACGAGGCGAGCAAGCAGTTAAAGTGAAAAAAATTTAGTATTCTTTTTCGCTTTCTACTCCGAATAATTTTCCTTTATTCCAAAGGTTGATTTCATTTTTCAACTGCTCGCTGTTACTTTTTGTCACTTCAGCCGCATCTAAATCATCCAGATTAGGTTTGCCTGCATTCACCCATGCCGTGTACCAAAAGTTGGATGTAGCTATGATCGCATTGCGCATTTGTTTTTCAACCATACCGTGAAGCGCATCGTGATATGCCTTGGCGTATTCTGACGAATGGATTTGCTGATTAAATTTGGTTTTTACCGGAGTGCCGTTTGCGTCTGTTTTGTAAATTTTATCGGCAGGAAAGTTTTTGCTTAATTCTTTTTCAACCAATAAAACAGTATCAACCAAGTGGTGAGTGTTTAAAATGATTCTCCAGGTTTCTTTATGAATGTCGTCAATAAATTTTGCTTCGGGAGTATGGTAGTTGTAATCTTTTCCGAATAGTTCAGGCAATTGCGATTCCCAAAAGGAATGAATACCTTTTTGATTTGTTAATTGCCCGTCGTGATTCACGGCCGTATGCAGCGGCATGTGCGCATCGCCAATATAATGACCCAAATCTGCTGCGAGAAATAAAATCTCGGTTTTGCGTTTTTCTTTAAATGCTTTTGTCAACTTGTCCATCATTTCCTCAATATACCAAGGGAGAATTCCATTTTGCTGAAGAAATTTTTCATCGTATTTTTTTTTTGCATCTGCCAAGGTTACAGGAAGTGAATCAGGGTTTCCAAAATTTTCGATGTCAATATAATGGCGTGGATTTTCGGCTTTGTCGTTCAGCGTATATTTTCGAAGGTCAGGTACAGTTGATTCCTGCGTGATGAAGTCAACATGATTAAAAAAGAAAATCTGTAAAGGTTTCGGTAATGCTAAAACAGCAGCGCGGTTAATGTGTTCATGACCGAATGTTCCCCAGAAAATTAAAAACGGAGCAGATGCAATAACTGCTAAAAGAAATAAATTTTGTTTCCAATTGTTTTTCATATCTCTATTTTGATGATAATAATTCTTATCAAAGATATATAATGTGTAAATACAGATCTGAAAAAAGAAAAGGTTACCCAAATTGGTAACCTTTCTATTGAGTAGCGGGGACAAACGGTTTTATGCTCTAGAAATGCCCTTTTAGCTCCGCTACTTTTTACTATGTTTTTCCATTTTATGTACATTTTTATCAAAAAACGAAGATATTCAATTATCTACAACAGATTATTAGAGAGTGTTTTTTTACGGAGCACTTTACGGCAGCCAATACGAATTTACGTTTTTACGTTAATCAATGTTAAAATAATACCACCATTTTCGTTTTGGCACACTGTTTGGATTACCATTATCATGAACCAAAACCTAAATACTATGAAAAAGATAATTGTCATCGCAACACTGGCAATAGTTTGCCAAGTTGCAACAGCAAACGCTCAGTGTCTGGGTCTCAGATTCTTCGTTCCACACATTGGCATAAGCATAGGAGTACCTGCACCGGTGGCAGTGGTTCCGATGATACCTCCAGTTGGTTGCTATGCCTACGGTTATGCAAATCCATATTATAGCTACCCTCGTCCAGTAGGATACTATGGCGGATACAGAGGTGGATATTATAACAGAGGATACAGGGAACACGGAGGATATTACGGACGAAGAAGGTAAAGACGTTTGGTTTTAGTCAATATTATTTCTTTCTTATTTCATTAAGGAAATGATTGGCATCGTTGAAATCTGAAATCCATCTTTTGATTCTCTTTTTAATTTCCGGATCCATGTATTTATTATGATAGTATATGAATTTTGACATAGCGTGAGAATCTCTATACACATCTATATATTCTGACAGCTTATATTGCTCAAATTCTTCTTTGAGTTTTTTAATTTCATCTTTAACTACTTTGATGGGTGGATTTTTTGGCGGAATAGTATTTATATCTCTTGCATCCTCCGGAATGGAATAAGGCTTTCCTTCTTTATTACTTTTCGGAACAGATTCAATATATTTTTGAAACTTTAATTGATCTGCTTTGAGTTCAATATATCTGCTCAAATTCACATTTCTCGCATTAATCTCTTTGCCAAGAGAAATTAAATCCTGTTTATTAAAGTAGAAGGTGTGACCCCTTCTAAAATATTTAGCAAATCCTAATTCATTTATTAAAAACTTACTAGGGCTATAAGGAGCACTTCTGATAATTTTGTGTACATCATTATCCTTGATCCATTCCCCTCTTTCTGTATTTAATTTTTGAAATTCATTGGCAACTTTATCCAAAGATGTTTTAGAAAATTGTCGTTTTGCAGATAGATCAGCTGTACCTATGATTCTTGCGATCGCTGATTTCAGCTCTTTTATTTCTGCAAGAATTTGTTCTCCTTGTTCCATGTTATTAATTTTTGATTGGTTTCTGCAAATTAAAATAAAATATTTCACCGTGTCATACTTTGACGCGGGTGAAACCGTACTTCTAAGAGGATATTAACAGAAACATTCCTTTTGTTAAGAATTCCTTGCAACCATTGATCCATGTTGCTCGTTTAAGCATTCAGTAAACGCACTAAAAAATAACCTTTATGAATCGCAACGAATTCCTTCAATACAATGACACGCCATGCAAATTCAAACTGAAAGGAGGCAAAGAAGTTTTTGGTGTTGTTTGGGAAAACAGCTATGAAAACAGATTGATGCATTATTTCTCGACTGCAGCTGAAAGGATGCGCTATAAGATTGCAGAAAAAATTAATGATCGCACTACTTGTGAAAAATTGAAAAATCCCGTTGAACTGGAAGAAATTATTCTTGCGGAACCGCTTTCTTAGGATTAAAAAGTCGCCATGTGTAGTTTCTTGTCTTTGCTTTTCAGCATAGTGCCATTCTGTTTTACTCTTTCGTCTTGCTTGCTTTCATCACTTAGGATATTATCAAGATAGCTTTGCACTTTTTTATAATCTGCTTTTGCCGGAGATCCGCTGGTCATAGCTTCTGTGGCATAGGCGTTTAGCAAACCATCAACATGTTCGTTTAACATAACCGGTGTTGCAAACATATCGCATCCAATAACCTTATCACCTGTTATGCAACAACACCAATTACTTTACTTTGTGATTTCAGTGCCATTTTAAAATAATCAGTGTATCCTTTTAATTCACTGTTATATTTTTTAGAAGTATCAAGAGCAGTATAAGTTCCTGATTCGGTTTTAGCAGCATTTTTTGTTGTTACGTTAGCTACGTTATCCCATACGCCCTGCTGACTTTTATTCACAACAGCTGTTTTTCGGATATCATTACTGCTGATTTTTGAATACCCATAAAATGTTTTACCTGCTTTTTCTGATTCGTTAGAATAATTCCATCGTCCATGTTCCACGCAGAATACAGAAATGTCTTTCTTACCACTTTTGGGAGCAAGGATCATATCCTGTGCAAGCAGTCTGTCCTGCTGTCCTCCTTTCACAACTTCTCCCGCCATTATAAAAATTGTATCGTTAGAAGTATTCTCAATAAAGAGTGTATTTACTGTAGCACTTCCCGATTGTTGCCCAATGGTATTGTTTACCGTTTCGGTGATGGACACTTTCTTTTGTTCCAATGCTTTCTGTAGTGATATATATTTTCCTAAGTCTTTATGCGCATTCATGAATGTTTCGTTTGCATAAATAGGAAAAAGGCGCAGGTTCTTATAAGTGAACTCAGTGGCTGTAGTTTCCCTGATGGTAAGATTTTTTGAATTGTACTGCGCGGATGCTCCTGATGCGATGCAGAAGCCAACAGCAATGAAGAATAGTTGTTTCATTTGGGTGTGTTTATAAATAGGAGATGCATTTGCAATAACCATTCCACAAAACAATGGTGGAAATTAAATCGTGGAGAAAATAGGGGTTACAATAGAAGAAATAAATTTCTTTAACATTCTTTAACAATTGTTTTGCAACAGAAAAAAATCTCGTGCGTAAAAAAGTGAAAATGCAAAAACTTCAATCCAATGAAAATTCAAATCACTTCCTTCATTTTAGCTATCTGCATCCTCCTCGAATCATGCAGTGCTTCCAACCACTTAGGAAAAACTTTTTTGCAGAAGCCCGATGCAAATTCAGCGGATGAACAAAAATGGTTCTCATACTATCAGGATCAGTTCGATGCGTATGGAGGACAAGCCGTTCCTCCTCAAGGAGCAATAATGCAATCTGAAGGTTATCCTCTTCCATCCGAAACGTATAATCAGGCAGCTATTGATGGCTACCAGCAGGCACAGATGGATTGGTCTGTGAAAGTGAAGAAAGCAAGCAGAGGTACAATGTGGAGTTTATGCTTGGGTGTTACTGCTTTTTGTTTGGCACTGCCTCTAATAATGATTTCATCTATGAGACATGTACAATAAAACTGTGGCAGTTGTGTACACAAAGAGAACCGCGTTTACTGGGCGAACGGATGTCGTTAAATACTCTGTTATGATTTTTTAACATTAAATAATATTCATTTAACAGGTGTTGTGTCTTGTTTGTTGTACCATTACTGCATTAACAATTAAAAAACATTTACAATGACAAAACACAATCATCACAAAGAAGCAGCTCATCATCATGATAGAGCAGCTCACCACCACAAACAAGCACAGGCACACCACGAAAAAGGTGAACATGAAAAAGCAGCTCATCATGCACACATCGCGCACGGTCATCACGAACATGCGGAGCATCACAGCCACGAAGCTGCAAAGAAACATACCGAGCATCATGACAAATGATTGAATGTAATTTTTAAGTAATTACTGCAATGAAGCTCCCTCTGATTAACAGAGGGGGCTTTCTTGTTACAACAAACTAAATACCTATTGTGGAAATTCATTCACAATAAAACACAACTAAAAATTAAATACCATGAATTGTTCACCAGTTATTTGCATAGCCCTCTTGCTGCTTTCACTGACAGCAGGAATGTTTCTTCTTTACAAAACACAAAAAGAAAACCTGCATACTTTTTTTAAAGTGGTTGCATGGTTTGTTATTGTTGCATCCTTTTGTTCCATGCTCTGCTGTGCCATGTGCTGTGCCATGCACTGCTGCATGATGAGAGAGCATTGTCGTCAGGCAGAACGCTGTGAAATGGGAATGGGAGAGAATGAAATGGGTCGAGGAATGATGATGGGACACGGAGGAATGGATAAGCGCATTATAATAATGAGAGGTGATGAGGACGAATGTGAAATGAGGGAAGGTAAAGAGTGCAGAGAGGAAAGAGAAGAATGTGAAGAAGGAAGGGGAAAAGAAAAATGCTGCGAAAAAGATTCTAAAAAATGTGAAATGAAAAAGGATTCCATTAAGGTTGTAGTTAAGAAAAAATAATTTTGTTGTTTTGGCTTAGTGTAAAGGCGGGTTAGGAAACTAATCCGCTTTTTTTCATGCCGGATATTAGGAGGGTCGTAGTAAGTGTGCTTTCTGCTGAATGTGAAATTTATTATATTTTTGATAATTGTATTGAAAATTATGGAGGTCGCAGAAAAAATAGGAACAAAAACATCTACTATTTGGATTGATCAGGAGGGAATTCTGCGCCTACAAATAAAGGAGGATGCAGAAGTTAATTTACACGAAGCGCAATTATGTTTTGAAGCCTATAAAAAATTGGGATGCCAAAAAAACAAAGTATTGCAATTGATGGAAGGAGGTTCATTTTTTAGTTACGACAAAGTTGCATTGAAATATATTGCTAAACAAGGAGGTGATTTTTTTATAGCATCGGCAATGGTGCATGATTCTTTGGCAATTAGAATACTTTTTAATTTCTTCAATAATTTTTTTAACCGCAATGTTCCATTCAAATTGTTTAGATCAAAAGAAAAAGCATTGGAGTGGCTCAGAACATATAAGTAAAGTAAAGCATCTCCGATACGGTTGGCTAAATAAACCTAGTAATAGTAGTAGCATTATTTTTTTATCCAGTAACTTGTCAGTCCGAGTTGATATGGACTCCATTTTTTCCAACCTAACGGATATAACTTGAAATTATCTGCAAGAGTTTTGTTGCATTTCACATTTACATCCAGGTCTGTATTCGATCCTCCACCTCCCTCTAATTCGAAAATTTCATTTGGAAATGTTTTTTTCATTTCGCCTGTCAATTGTAACAGTAGTTTTGTTTCCTTGTCCAAGCAGTCTCCACTTCCTTTTGGACACGTGTAAACAAAACTGAATTCTCCTTCATATTTTGTCCAGTCCGGAGTGTAAGTCATTATTAGGTTTGTCTCACTAAGGATTTTTGTGCGTGCTGATCTTGCATCAGAAAATGAATAGAAATTGTCGTACTTAGTAAAAGGTTTTTTGAGTTTGCCTTTGAACATTCGTAATTTATTTGAGTCAAAATAAAAATATCCTTTTTCAGTGGCGATTTCATTACAGTTAAGATTAATTCTAAAACTTTCTATTGCCAATCCGCCTTTGCATAAATAAACAGCATAATGATAGCCGCAAGCATATTTTGGACTTGGAGTTTTAAAAATCCATTCCTTTTTAAAAGAATTTAAAACCGCAATATCATCAGTATAAAATTCTCCCAAAGAATCTGCAAGACCGTTAGGGTCAGTCTCGGCATCAGTAAGCGATCCCAATAATGTAAACCCGCCTTTGTCAAAATCGTAGTCTTTTAATAATTGTGTTTGTCCGAAGATAACAGTTGATAAAAGAAAGAATGCCAATATTAATTCTGCTTTCTTCATGATGTTGCTGCTAACTTGTATATACTGTGTTTTATTTTTGCTGTTTAATAATAATGGTCTTATCACCACCAATTTGCAATTGCATATTATCATTGGCTCCTTCCATGCCAAAGTCCCATAAAATTTTCTTCACTGCCTGTTTATCTTTCTTTGTCAGTTTGTCTTCCGATAATATTTTGTATGTAAGTGTTGTTGCATGATTTCCTAGTGTAACAAGCATGCACCTTCCTTTTTCTATGATTGTTTTTGAATTTATATTAATCGTTGTATCGAATTGTTTGTACGCTTTATTCTTGGGAATGAATTTTAAAGTATAATCTCCGTTGAGGGTACTAATAAATTCTTTTTTGAGTCCGCAACCGTAATGATAAGATGATTTATTTATGGTGTCCACTGTGACTAAATTATTTTTTTTGACTAAAATGATGTCTGTGGGTAATGAGCAGACGTAACAGTTATAATTAGAATTTATAAAGTTGGAATTGTCAGAATGATATTTATTGGTACAGTTAATCAACATTGTTGTCCATCCACAGTCATGACCATCAATATCAAGATATCTAACTAAGGTGTCTTTAATAAGTGAAGAATTTGTTTCGGGAAAAGTGATTGAAATAATGTATTGTCTGTCCTGATTAACAATAAAACTTGTCGTAACTATTAAAAACGTCAACGCAGATAAAATTGTAAGCAGCCTTTTCATTTTCGTTATTCAGTTCCGTTGTAATTTTTGAAACTAATTTTTCCGAAGTCCTTTGTTGTCTTAGTTGTCGTTGTCGTGCTATCATACCCGCCAGAGTTTGTTGGCGTATCCGATGTGCAGTACATTTCTTGTTTGTCCAGAAACCAATCATTGTCCTTTTTCGAATATTTAAAAATAATTGTCTTCTTGCAGTGTTCACCGCCACCGTGATAAAAATATTCAACTGTAAATGCGCCACTCTCCGACGTAATAGACTGAAATTGCTCGTCAATTATTTTATCATTTCTTGCAACTTGTTTTAGTGATTTGTCCTGCTGTCTGATGAGAATGAGTAATGGTCGTATTGACTCTGATGTGTCAGCAAGTAAAACTATTTTATCTTGAAGTTTGTCAGCATTAATGTCCGCTGAATATTCTGTCACAATGTGAAAACCTTTAGGAATAAATTGATTTAAACTGTCTGTTGTAACTTGTTTTGGATTGAAAAATACCAAAGTAAAAAAAGAATATGTAAAGAGTCGGGTCATTTTATTGTTAAACCTGAAGGCATTATATTGGCAGAACCGTTGTCCTAATAAACCAAAAAATTAGGAAAATAAATTACTGATGAGAATTTTCAGGTGTTAATTTCTAAGCTTATTTACAAACTCAACAATATCATAATGATTTCGATCGCCAATCAATGTTTCAAGAAATTGTATTTGTTGTGGTGATAAGACGATTTTATTTTTTGTTATCTGTTGTAAGACAAAATACTCCTCTCCAAAATAATTTTGAAGAACTTCGTAATCCGTTTGCTTTCCTATTTCTGTTATATCATTCCTTTCCATAATCACTTTCCCTTCAATCCGGCTGTAAATGTATGTTGCTATTGATGCCTGCAAAATATTCTATCATCTTTTAGACGAACAGCTTATTATTATAGACCAATTTTGATTTTTCAATCAAACGTCAAAAGGCAATCCTCCCTTGAGAAGAATTACCTTTTGATGCGTATTTGGTGTTTGCTTACTTTTTTACAGCATCTGGCTTTTTGTTGTCAGCCTTTTTGGTTGTGTCCTTTGCATGCTTAGTTCCCTTTGCGTCTTTCTTACCATCTGCTTTGTTTTCGGTTGCAGGTTTTGCCTTAGAACCATCTTGCTTTACAACTTTACCTGTTCCTGCAAAAGTTCCGAGTGCAATAAGGCACGCTGCTGATAACATGATTAACTTTTTCATAGTGTGTTTTGTTTTAGTTTTTTTATTTTAAAGTTTCTTGAATAAGGTATTACAATTCCCGTGCCAAGAAGAAATAAGATATGAGAAATGATGAATATTTAATGCCACTTGAACTGTATTAATAATCCTCACATTTTTACCCTTAGTACCCTAATAAAGATTAAATTTTGTTACCAAACCGTGTTATATATAATAAGTAGGTTTAAATTATGGGTTCCGGCAAGGCAAAACCTCATTCAAATATTGACCTTAATAGTAGTGTAGTAAAAACGCTTTACGAAACCTATGCTCAAAAACTATTCGCGTACACTTGTAAAAACTACGGTATTAACGAAGATGATGCGTGGACAATTGTATATAAAACCATTTACAAATTAGCTGAAGTAAACGATAAGTATGTTTTTGAAAACAAACACAAACAAGCAGGTTTTGTTTTTAAAACGCATATAAATTTTTTGAGAAATTATTTCAGAGACAATAAATCTTTTGAGAGCATTAATTCCGAAGTAAAACTAAGTGAAGATGTTATTTCCACGAAAGAAGAATTGCCTGTAGAAGAAAGTATTCAGATAAAAATATTGAAAAATGAATTAGATAAATTGGAAGAATGGGAACGGATATTACTACTAATGCGCGGACAAAATATGCCTTACGGAGAAATCTCAAAATACGTGGATAAACCAGAAAGACAATTGAAGGTGTACTATGCACGACTAAAAAAACAAATGACCGAAAAAATAAATGAACAATTAAATAACCTTAAAAATGTCTAATTCTATAAAACATACGATTCAACCAGAAGGACTTGAACACCTGCTAAAAAAATATTTTCTTGAACTGGATTTTACTGTTCCTAAAAATGAGGTTATGATACAAGCTATTGGGCAGCATGTGATTCAGTCCAATGCTTATTCACCAACACATAATTATTTTAAAAAACTATTTACTAAAGAATCTTTATTGATTGCATCATTTGTATTCCTTTCAATAGCCACTTGGGTGTATATCAATAATGAAAATATAAAAACAATAACTAAACGAGAAGATCAGCCTCCTGTCCCAGTTCAACCAAATTCAAACGGGCAAAACGATATTATCAAAGAAAATATTACTTCTCCGGTAAAGCATAACAAACCTCAACCTTCTCCCGCTAAACAAAGTGAATTACATGAATCCCAAGGAAGCAGTTTAATAAACAACCAACAACCGGATTCAATTAAAGAAAATGAAATCTGTATTGATACAACTACAGTTTATAAAAGGGAGGACACTGTAAAAGTTCTTCCTTCGGGTACTAAAAAGGAAATTAAACACAATATACAGAAGAAAAAAAATGAAAAAGCCAAATGGAGAGAGCATGAAGTTAAATATGATGCTGACCACTTTTATTAAACCATCGTGCGCAACAAAAAAACCATATTGATTTTTATTGTTGCTTTATTTTTGCAATCATGTGTGGTACACTCTAGTTTTCCTTTTATTTGTTTTTTACAGAAGTGTCGACAAAGCAAATCAGAGGGAAGACATTTAACTTCCAGAATAAAAAGGAATCGAACCCCAAAACTTCATGGAACCATGATTGGCAATCCTGTCTTTGCAAAACGAAACCGGGCCAAACCAAAAATGGAAATAAAGCAGTTCCTTACAACCCCTCGTTTTTCAGGACAGTCAATAAGATTTAGAAAGTATCACCTATAAAATAACATTTTGCATCTTTACTCTGATGAATTATTACAAAAATTTAATCTTCTTTTTGTTCTTATTGGGTTCATCTGGATTATATGCCCAGATAACCGGACGCGTGATTGATAATTCAAAAAATCCAATTCCATTTTGTAACGTGCGGCTCACAAAATCTTCTGATACAACATTGGTTACAGGAGCCACTACCGATACATCCGGAAATTTTCAGCTTGAAATAAAAGACACGGGTAATTTTAGAATTGTAGTCGCTTA
This sequence comes from Bacteroidota bacterium, assembly GCA_003164895.1. GTDB lineage: Bacteria > Bacteroidota > Bacteroidia > Palsa-948 > Palsa-948 > Palsa-948. The sequence continues at coordinate 46,142 of PLUL01000064.1, forward strand.
TATTGGTTACAAAAAAAATTATTCTCAATCATTTTCTATTTCCAAAGGCACAACTCAATATAATGCGGTCAATATTATTTTAGAACCAGATGCTAAAGTACTGAAAGGGGTTCAAGTTATTGCCGAAAAACCTTTCATTGAGCATAAGGTTGACCGCATGGTGTTTAATATTGAGAACAGTATAATTTCCTCCGGCAATAATGCGCTGGAAGTGCTAAAAAAACTTCCAGGAGTAACCGTTGATTATCTGGACGCGATTCAAGTCAGAGGAAAGCCCGGAGTGCTTATGGCAAAAGTAATGTATTATTTTATTTTTAGTAGACGATTTTTGGGCGCGGTTTTGTGATTCTCGTAAGATTGTTAACTGAAGATGGCTGAGTGTGGTCGTAAATCTGATCCGCAACAATGAACACTTATCGGAATTAATTTTTTATTATAGTTCTGGAAGGGTTCTTAATATTTCAGAGATATTTCTCTTTTACGGAGCTTTTACGGGACGAAACAAAAAACCCCCGTCTTCATTCGAAGACGAGGGTTCTGAAAGTAGCGGGGACAAGATTCGAACTTGTGACCTTTGGGTTATGAGCCCAACGAGCTACCCCTGCTCTACCCCGCAATATTTTGAACCGCAAATATACGTTTTGTTTCCTTATCGTAAAAATAAAATATTTTCTTTAAAAACCAAACCGTATTTTGGTCCTATACAGCTGACATGACAACTTATATTGTTTTGTCTTTTAAGGTGAAAAAAATTAATATCCTAAGGTCTTCAGCATGGATTTAAACGTTTGTTCTTTGGCGAAAAGTTTTGTGGTGATCTCTCCGTTCTCATCGCGGTCTATCAATACATGCTTGGGCGCAGGAATCAGGCAGTGCTGGATTCCTCCGTAACCGGCAATGGATTCCTGGTAAGCTCCTGTGTGAAAAAATCCTATGTATAAAGGTCCGTCAGCGCCATGTCCAATCTTCGGAAGGAATACTTGTTCCGAGTGTGCTTCGGTATTGTAATAATCCAAACCATCACAGGTCATTCCTCCAAGATTCACGCGCTGGCTTTCTTTTTCCCAGTGATTCACCGCCAGCAAAATAAATTTCTGTCCGATCGCCCAGGTGTCCGGCAAAGTGGTGATGAACGATGAATCAATCATGTACCACAACTCTCGGTCGTTCTGCTGTTTCTGGTCGCAAACGGAATAAAGCGCGGCACCGCTTTCGCCCACCGAGAAGGAACCGAACTCTGTAAAAATATTCGGCTCTTTAATTTTATTCTGCTTGCAGAAAGTTTTTATCTGCGAAACAATTTCTTCGATGATGTATTCGTAATCGTATTCAAAACCCAATGATGTGCGGATGGGCAAACCGCCACCTATGTTCAGCGAATCTAATTCAGGACAAATGCGTTTAAGTTCTGCGTACACGTTCAAACATTTTGCAAGTTCTGTCCAGTAGTAAATGGTATCCTTAATTCCTGCACTCACAAAAAAGTGAAGCATCTTCAGTTCAAGATGTTTGTTGCCTTTAATTCTTTCCTTATAGAAAGGAACAATTTCTTTGTAGCGTATGCCAAGGCGTGAAGTGTAATAGTCGTAGGTCGGTTCTTCTTCGGATGCAATGCGGATTCCGAGCTTGCATTTTTTTCCTTTCACATAACGCTTGTAATATTCCAGTTCGTTCTTATTATCAAGAATCGGAATCACATTTTTATAACCGCTGTTGATGAGTTCGACAATAAATTGCGGATAAGGTTTGCGCTTGTATCCGTTACAAATTACAAATGTGTCCTTGTCAATTTTTCCCTGCCTGTACAATTCTTTCACGATCGGAATATCGTAAGCAGAAGAAGTTTCAAGATGCGAACCGTTTTTAATTGCTTCATCCATCACGAAAGAAAAATGCGAGCTCTTGGTACAGTAACAATAAGTATAACTACCTTTGTAATCGGCTTTTGCCATAGCAACATTAAAAAGTTTTTTAGCTTTTTGAATTTGCTGTCCGATCTTTGGAAGGTAAGTGATCTTGAGCGGAGTTCCATACTGCTTGATGATGTTCATCAGTGGAACGTCATTGAAATGAAGTTCTCCATCAATCACGTTGAATCCTTCCTGCGGAAAGTGAAAAGTTTGCTGGATGAGGTCGCGGTACTTGTTCTTCATATATTGGGATTACACAGATTAGTAGAGATTACACCGATTACATGTTTTTGACGCATCAAGTGAATCGGTGCAATCGTTATTCTTATCGGAGTAATCATTTTTAGGATATGCAAAGTTGATAAAATAATGACAAAGCAAGTAACTTACATGTGATTTTTTTTGACGAAGTAAGATACTTGGATTACACCGATAATGAAAAGTCTGATTACACTGATTAATTTTACAGCGTAATCTTTCGAACAAGGAATCGGTGGAATCAATTTTAAATCAGTGTAATCATTTTATAAAATGAAAACAATTAAGATCATAGAGGGAAAATCCGAGATCGGTGCCGGTACGCGCGGTGCGGGAATGGGTGCGGATGCCATTCGAATTGCAGCTTTGGATTTTGGAAGTTCGTTTTTCAGAAGACATGAATCGATTGAAGTGCCGAACGAAAATAAATTATTACTCGAACCGGTTTCAAATGATTTTGCAAAACGCATCAAAGGAGTTTATTCGTTCAGCGAACGACTTGCAAAACAAGTACAAATATTTTGCAAAGAGGAAGGAACTTTTCCCATAGTGCTTTCGGGCGATCACACTTCCGCTATCGGTGTGGCGTCGGGAATTAAAATGGCATTCCCCGAAAAAAAACTCGGCATCATCTGGATCGATGCGCATGCAGACATCCATTCGCCCTTCACAACTCCATCAGGCAACATGCACGGAATGCCGATCGCGGCAATTCTTGGAGAAGACAATAAAGAACAACAGATCAATAAACCGGAAGAGGAAACAATACAGTATTGGGAGAAAATAAAAAATCTCGGGAATGTTTTTCCGAAAGTGCATTATGAAGACATCGTGATGATTGGTGTTCGCGACTTGGAAAGACAGGAAGAATTTCTTCTGAAGAAACATAATGTGAAACAGATTTCTGTTTCTGAAATAAGAAATCGCGGCGTGGAAAGAATTGCTGTGGAAACGCTGAGTGCGCTCGATACCTGCGATGTAATTTATATTTCATTTGATGTGGACAGCATGGATCCTGAGATTTCAAAAGGGACAGGAACTCCTGTGCCGGGAGGAATGACTGAAAAAGAAGCTGGCAGTTTGATTTATTATTTGATGCGCAGCAGAAAAATTTGTTGCTTTGAAATTGTAGAAATAAATCCTACTCTTGATAAAGAAAATCTGATGGCAGAAAATGCATTTGAAATATTATTGAAGGTGACGAACCAATTAATCAATGACTTTTAAGTGTCAATTATGAGCGACAAGAAAATTGAAAACATACTGACAGAAAAAACTGTTGAGGCAATTAAAGCACTTTTTGAACAAACTGTTTCTCCAAATCAAATTACACTTCAGAAAACAAAAGTAGAATTTGAAGGTGATATTACACTGCTTGTTTTCCCTCTCACGAAAGTTTCCAAAAAATCTCCTGAAGAAACTGCCAATGCGATTGGAAATTATCTGAAAAAAAATGTTGCGGAAGTAACGGGTTATAATGTTGTAAAAGGTTTTTTGAATCTTGTCATCGCTGATTCTTATTGGACAAATTATTTGATTAATTCGGAAGCAATAAGCGATAAGCCGGAAGCAAATGCCGAAACAGTGATGGTAGAATTCTCTTCTCCAAACACGAACAAACCGCTGCACTTAGGACACATCCGAAATAATTTGCTCGGAGCTTCTGTTTCCGATATTTTAAAAGCAGCGGGTAAAAAAGTGATTCGTGTTAACCTGGTGAACGACCGTGGAATTCATATTTGCAAATCAATGCTCGCATGGAAAAAATGGGGCAATGGCGAAAGTCCTGCATCCAGTGGAATGAAAGGAGATCATTTGGTTGGAAAATATTATGTTGAGTTTGACAAGAGTTACAAATTACAGATTTCAGATTGTAAATTAAAAGGCATGGCGGAAGAGGAAGCTGAAAAGAAAGCTCCTCTCATGCTTGAAATCCAGGACATGCTCCGTAAATGGGAAGCAGGAGATAAAGAAACTATCGAGTTATGGAAAATGATGAACGGTTGGGTATATGATGGTTTCGCAGTTACTTACAAAACACTGGGCGTTGAATTTGAAAAAACTTATTATGAATCGCAAACCTATTTACTTGGAAAAGAAATTGTGGAGGAGGGATTGAGAAAAAATATTTTCAAAAAGAAAGATGATGATTCAGTTTGGATTGACTTAACAAAAGATGGATTGGACGAAAAACTTTTGTTACGTGGTGATGGCACTTCGGTTTATATCACACAGGATTTAGGAACCGCCATCAAACGTCAAGAGGAATTTAATTTTAATCGTCTGGTTTATGTGGTTGGCAACGAACAGGAATATCATTTCAAAGTTTTATTTCTCATCCTAAAAAAACTCGGACACGAATGGGCGCAGAATCTTTTTCATCTTTCTTACGGGATGGTGGATCTGCCTTCAGGAAAAATGAAATCGCGTGAAGGGACCGTGGTGGATGCTGATGATTTGATTGATGAAATGGTGAACACTGCGAGAGAAACTACGAAAGCTCTTGGTAAGACCGATGGCATGAATGAAACGGAAGCGGAAAATCTTTATCACAACATCGGACTTGGCGCACTAAAATATTTTATTCTGAAAGTGGATCCCAAAAAGAGGATGCTCTTTGATCCGAAAGAATCCATTGACTTCAACGGGAATACCGGACCGTTCATTCAATATACATACGCTCGAATACAATCTGTTTTAAGGAAAGGCAAAGAGCAAAGTATCAAGTATCAAGTATCAAGTATCAAGTATCAAATACAAAAAAAGGAAAAGAATGTAATCAAGCTAATCCATGATTTTCCTGCTATAATAAAAGAAGCTGCCGATGCTTACAGTCCGGCATTTATTGCAAATTACGTTTACGAATTAGCAAAGGAATACAACCAGTTCTATCATGAATTTCAAATTCTGAAAGCCGAAAAAGAAGAAGAGAAAAAATTTCGAATTATACTTTCAGCAAAAACTGCCGAAGTAATAAAAACTTCCTTGAAACTTCTTGGAATAAATTCTCCGGAACGGATGTAACTACTCTTTAATGCCAATCAGCACTACAAAACATCCTTTCTGATTAGGCGCAGTAGAAGCGGGAATTTCGTATTCAATGAAATAATTGCCGGTTCTTGTAGGATGAAAATTACAAACAAACTGATCCTTTTTTCCGCTTTCATCTATATACACAATAGTACTTTTTTTATTAGTCGGATTGCCGTCATATATTGTAATGCCGACATCTTGTGGTAATTCTGTTTTGCAAAAAACGAGTTTGTAATCTTCGCCTGAATAAACCGAAAACTCAATAGATTCCTTTTTTGTTTTTGCTGCATATTGAATTTCTTTCACAGCATACGCATCGTATTGATAAGGTGATAGAGATGTCATATTTGCTTTTACAATCGGTTTCACCTTACATTGTTGCGCAAAAAGTCCGGAAGTCAAAAGACATAAGCTGACTCCGAAAAATAATCCTTTGGGGGAAGTGAGAAATATTTTTTTCATTCTTTTTACTTTTTTTATTTTACAATTTCTTTTCTAAGGTCGCGTGTTTTTTCGGTAATTGCTTTCAACTGTAATTCGTCCATTACAATTTTTTCATCTTCGCCCTGAACGGTAAGCTTGTCAAACAAAGCTTTCAGTTCGCCCAATTTCAGATACACATCTTTAAACTCGCTGTCGTTTTGAAAATCGGTGATAACATTCATCAATCTGTTCAGGATATTTTTTTGTTCTGCTATACGCGTTGCTATTTTTTCTTTGTTCGCTTCTTTGGTGAGTTGTGTGGCGATATACATATTTTCTACCCATGCGCCAGTAAAAATCAAAAGCGTTTGTTTTTCCTGATCATTATCTTGCATAAAAGCATCCATGCTGCATTTCAATTGAGCAACAATAAACATGAGCGAATCTTCTCTATCTAAATTATTTTTGAAACGGTTTAAAAAATTATCGGTGCTGAATAATGCTGACATTCCTAAATCATCAGAAAGTTTTTTTACTGCATCAATGTATTTTGCTGCCGCTTGACTTTGCTTGTTGAGAATAACATACGCAAGATCCGAACTATAAACTCCAAGGTTTAGTGTTTTGCTTTGATTGGAAGAATATCTGGAAACATTGTCGGTGGAATTTGCAATTCCTTCTTCATACTTTAACCCTGTTTTCTTGAAAACCCGTGCCATTACAAGCGGCGAAGGAAGAGAACAAAAAAAAGTTTTTGCAGTAGAATTTGTATCCTTGGTTTTAGTTGCTTTTGTGGTATCTGCTACGGTAGTGGCATTGCTTTCATCCTCTTTGTTTGAACCGCAGGAAACCAAAGCAATAGCAAAAATTGCAACGATAAAATTTTTAAAATGGGAAAAAAAATTATTCATCTTATAAAATTGTTTACTTATTAATTAGCAAAGGTACAGAAACATTTTAGACGGTGAAATCTATAATCCAAACTCCCAATTTCAAAATGGTTATATGTTTTATATTCCCGAATGTAGTGAATATTTTATTTACCTAAGAACGTAATTCTATTAAATTTGCTCCCCATGAGATTGTTTGACATTTTATATCAATATCATCAGAAATTTCCTAAAGCAGATTGTCTTGCGAAAAAGGAAAACGGAAAATGGATTACCTATTCTACTCAGGATTTTGTTGACTATTCCGAAAACCTCGCCTATGGATTGCTCGCACTTGGAGTTCAGCGCGAAGATAAAATTGCAATCATCGCGAACAACCGCCCCGAATGGAATTTTGCCGATATGGGAATTCAAATGAGCGGATGCGTTGATGTTCCTATTTATCCGACAATTTCAGAGTACGATTTGAAATTTATTTTCAATGATGCACAGGTGAAATTTGTTTTTGTTTCGAGTGCAGAATTGTTTTTGAAGATAAAAAATATTACTTCCGATGTTCCGAGCATCCAGGAAATTTATACGTTCAATAATGTTCCGAATGCAAAACATTTTACAGATTTGGTGGAACTCGGAAAAAAAAATCGTAACGAAGCGAAACTGCAATCCATTAAAGATTCGATTAAGGAAACCGATCTTGCTACTATACTTTATACTTCCGGAACCACCGGAACTCCAAAAGGAGTGATGCTTTCGCACAAAAATCTTTTTTCAAATGTGTATGGCGTGCGCGAACTTCCTCCGGCAGGATATCAGGATAGATGTCTGAGTTTTCTACCGCTGAACCATATTTACGAGCGGATGCTCAATTACACCTATATGTATTTGGGTATTTCAATTTATTATGCAGAAAGTTTGGATACCATTGCCGATAATCTTCGTGAAATAAAACCTCAGGTTTTTTCCTGTGTACCCAGATTATTGGAAAAAGTTTACGATAAAATTATTGCGAAAGGAGCTGAACTTACGGGTATTAAAAGAAAATTATTTTTCTGGGCAGTTGCGTTGGGAGAGAAATTTGAAGGAGTTGGAAAAGGAAGCTGGTGGTATAATTTCCAATTAAGAATCGCCAACAAATTAATTTTCTCGAAATGGAGAGAAGCGCTTGGTGGAAATGTTCGAGCTGCGGTTTCGGGTGGAGCAGCATTGAATCCTCGTTTGGCACGGATTTTTTGGAGTGCGCAAATTCCAATTCTGGAAGGTTACGGATTGACAGAAACCTCTCCGGTAATTGCAGTAAACTATTTGAAATCCGGCTGCATGAAATTTGGAACGGTTGGTCCGGTAATTGAAAATGTACAGGTGAAAATTGCGGAAGACGGAGAAATTCTTTGCAAAGGTCCGAATGTGATGCTCGGATATTATCAGAGATTGGAAGCAACCGCAGAAGTAATTGATAAAGATGGTTGGTTTCACACAGGTGATATAGGAATTATTGAAGACGGAAAGTTTTTAAAGATCACCGATCGCAAAAAAGAAATTTTCAAAACTTCAGGCGGAAAATACATTGCGCCTCAGATGATCGAAAATAAATTGAAAGAAGTTTCGCTGATCGAACAAGCGATGATCATCGGTGAAAATCAAAAATTTGCATCCGCACTTATCGTTCCTTCATTCGTCAAGATAAAAGAAATGTACGCCAAACAAGGGAAAACATTTAATAGTAATGAAGAAGCAATAAAGAACCCTGAAGTTATCAATATTATAAAGGAAGGAATTGACAAGGTGAACAAAACTCTTGCTCAATACGAATCTTTAAAAAAATTTGAACTCCTTCCGAGAGAATGGACCGTAGATAAAGGAGAAATGACTCCGAAACTTTCATTGAAAAGAAAAGTAATTTTAGAAGCAAATAAAAATCTGGTAGAAAAAATATATAAAGACACACTATGAAACGAACAATCAAAAAAGTAGCCGTACTCGGCTCAGGAGTTATGGGAAGTAGAATCGCTTGTCATTTTGCAAACATTGGAGTTGAAGTTCTGTTGCTGGATATTGTTCCGAAAGATGCACCAGCGGATAAAAAATCACGCAACAAGATTGTGAACGATGCGCTTGCATTTGCACTGAAGTCGAACCCTTCGCCTATCTACAAAAAATCTTTTGCGAACAGAATTATCACCGGTAATTTTGAGGATGACATGAAAAATATTTCTTCCTGCGATTGGATCATTGAAGTGGTAGTAGAAAGACTGGATATTAAGAAATTGGTTTTTGATAACGTAGAAAAATTCCGTCAACCCGGATCACTCATCACTTCCAACACTTCAGGAATTCCAATTCATTTAATGCTGGAAGGAAGAAGCGAAGATTTCCAAAAGAATTTCTGTGGCTCGCATTTCTTCAATCCACCGCGCTATTTAAAACTGCTGGAAATAATTCCCACTCCGAAAACTTCTCCTGAAGTAACAGATTTCTTGATGCATTACGGAGATTTGTACCTCGGAAAAACAACAGTTCTCTGCAAAGACACTCCGGCATTTATCGCAAATCGCGTAGGAGTTTTTGGAATCATGAGTTTGTTTCACCTTGTAGAAAAGATGGGATTGACCGTTGAAGAAGTAGATAAACTTACCGGTCCGGTTCTTGGCAGACCAAAATCTGCCACCTTCCGCACGTGCGATGTGGTTGGTTTGGATACGCTTGTTCATGTGGCAAATGGTCTTGCACAAGGAGTTCCGAACGATGAAGCTAAGGAATTTTTCAAACTTCCCTCGTATGTTGCGAAGATGAACGAGAACAAATGGTTTGGAGATAAAACCGGACAAGGATTTTATAAGAAAGTAAAATCAAAAGAAGGAAAGTCGGAAATTCAGGCGATGGATTTGAAAACTTTGGAATACAAACCATCTCAGAAAGTAAAATTCGCAACGCTGGAACAAACCAAGCCGATTGACAATCTGAAAGACCGTTTGAAAGTAATGATCGCAGGAAAAGATAAAGCCGGAGATTTTTACCGCGCGTCTTTCTTCGGATTGTTCCAATATGTTTCCAACCGCATTCCTGAAATTTCGGATGAACTTTATAAAATTGACGATGCGATGAAAGCCGGTTTTGGATGGGAATTAGGTCCGTTTGAATATTGGGATGCGTTGGGCGTGAAAGAAACAGTTGCCTACATGGAAAAAGCAGGCAACAAACCTGCGCAGTGGATTTATGATTTCATTTCATCCGGCAAGAATTCTTTTTATGCTGTTGAAAATAATTCTAAAAAATATTACGACATTCCTTCAAAATCATATAAAGCAATTCCGGGAACGGAAGAATATATTTCGCTTGAAATTATTCGTCCTACAAAAACTGTTTGGAAAAATTCAGGAGCAACCGTTACCGACATTGGCGATGGAATTTTAAATCTGGAATGGAACACCAAGATGAATTCCATTGGCGGAGAAGTTCTGGAAGGTGTGAACAAAGCAATTGAAATTGCGGAAAAAGATTTCCGTGGTTTGGTAATTTCAAATGAAGGAGCGAATTTTTCCGCCGGAGCAAACGTGGGAATGATTTTTATGCTCGCGGTGGAGCAGGAATGGGACGAACTTAATTTTGCCGTGAAAGCATTTCAGAATGCGATGATGCGCGTGCGTTACTCATCAATTCCTGTGGTGGTGGCTCCACACAATCTTGCACTCGGCGGCGCCTGCGAAATGAGCATGCACTCCGATAAAGTGGTGGCACATGCCGAAACATATATGGGTCTGGTGGAATTTGGCGTTGGACTAATTCCTGGAGGTGGCGGCACAAAAGAATTTGCCGTGCGTCTTTCGGATGAATTACAGGATGGAGATGTGGAGCTGAATAATTTCCGCGATAAATTTTTAACCATTGGTCAGGCAAAAGTTTCAACTTCTGCTCACGAAGCATTTGATTTGGGATATTTGAGAAAAGGAACGGATAGAGTGGTTACTTCGTATGCGCGTTTGCTGACAGAAGCAAAAGCAGAGTGTGTGAAACTTTCAGTAGGATACAGCCGACCTGTTCCAAGAAAAGATATTCGCGTGCTTGGAAAACAGGCACTTGGGCTTGCTTATCTCGGAGCAAACTCCATGCTCAGCGGAAATTATATTTCGGAACACGATGTAAAAATTTCTCAGAAGCTGGCGTATGTTTTGTGCGGTGGCGATTTGTCATCTCCAACCGTGGTGAGCGAACAATATTTATTGGATTTGGAAAGAGAAGCGTTCATGTCTCTCACCGGTGAGAAAAAAACACTGGAAAGAATTCAATCAATTATTACTGGCGGAAAGGTGTTGAGGAATTAAATCCTTTGGTGGAGATTGGATTTATATAATTAAACAAACACTAATGGCAGAATGTACAATATGTGGTGAATACACAAAGTATAACGGTGAGCTTTGTTTAAAATGTTATAAAGCAACCAATGGGGAATTTGTTTCTGATAAAGAAGAAAAAGATAATTCTTGGGTATATAATCTTATTAAAGGAAGAATTGCTGAAACAATAATCGAAGAATTGTTTTTGAGTTTAGGTTTTCAGGTTTTCAAATATGGAATGGAAAATACGATTCCAGGCATAATGGAATTACTGAAAGGAATAAAGGGAGAAGTTGCTATGGAAATAAAACGAATGCCAGATTTAGTTGTATATAAAGATAGCCGAGCACATTTTATAGAGGTAAAATTCAGAGCAAGCGAAACATTTAAGTTAAACGATATAGATAAAAAAGGCGATTATCCTTATGAGAATGCTTTAATCGTTATAGTTTCAAAAAAACATATCAAATGTATTTCATATAAAGAACTGCAATCAGGAAAAGAAATTGCGCCAACATGTCATAATTATCTCGGAAGTAGAAAAGAATTTGAAACTGATAATCTTAAAATTATCGAGTATTGTAAATATGCGGTGAGATTTTTTGAGAATGTTTAATCGTCAACTACGATATAAATAAATTCTTCTTCCGATTTCCACTAAGCTTTATTAAGCGTAATCACCGTTATCTCAGGCCAGATTCCAACTCTGCCGGGGAAACCAATAAAACCAATTCCGCGGTTCACATAGAGGTAGCGATTATTTTCTTCGTACAAACCTGCCCATCGTTTGTATTTTAATTGTGCAGGAGAAAACCGCAAACCCGGAATCTCCACACCAAATTGTGCACCGTGTGTGTGTCCGGCAAGCGTGAGGTGTACATGCGTGCGATGGTTCATCACTTGTTCTTCCCAATGTGTCGGGTCGTGCGAGAGAAGAATTTTAAAAGCACCATCGGTTGTTCCCTGCAAAGTTTTTTTAAAATCTCCGTATTGCGCAAAACCTTTTCCCCAGTTTTCCATTCCTAAAAGTTCGATGTGTTGTCCGTCCTTTTCAATTTTTGTATTCTCATTTTTCAATAATTTAAAATCCAATCGTTCGTGCATTTTAAAAAGTCGCTGCATATTTTCCTGCTTCGCATGTGCCGATGACCATTCCAAATAATCTCCATAATCGTGATTTCCAAGGATGGAATATTTTCCCATGCGCGCTTTCAGTTTGCTGAACACATCCGCCCAAGGTTCCATCTCTTCAGCTTTGTTGTTCACTAAATCTCCGGTGAAAAAAATAATATCTGAGTTTTGTTCGTTCACCAATTTAACTGCGCGCTCCACCGCTTCTGCATCGTCAAAACTTCCCACATGCAAATCGGAAATCTGAGTGATGGTGAGTCCGTGAAAAGCATCCGGTAAATCTTTGAATGAAAGATTTGTTCGATGAATTTTGAAATTGTATTTCCCTTTTGTGATTCCGTATAAAATACTTACTGCCGGAATTAAAGCAGCGAATCCTGCCATCCATCCGATGAATTGTCTTCTCGATTCAAAATACGGAACGTTTGAAAAATTTCCTGTCAGCTTAAAAATTCCGACTCCTCCTGCGCGAATCAGACGGTAAATATCTTCCATTCCGAAAAAAAACAGCAGCACAATTTTTGGAACATACAACAATATGAATAAACTCATCGTCCATTTCACCGCGGGAACAGCAGGACCTTCATCTTTGGAGAAAGAAAGCAACATGTATATTGTCATTAGGTAGAAAGCAATTGTGATTCCCCAATAGCAAAGCGATACGATGAAGCGGAGGCGGATGGAAGAAAAAGCGCTTTTTACACCTGAAAAAATATACAAGTCGAGCAAAAAAACGATAACTAATATAAGAGAAAACCGAGGAATAAGAGAGTGTGGAGTCATAGTAACTTCTGCTAATGTAGTCGTTTAAGGATGAAAAATATTGTACAAGGTTAAAAATAATTCTGAATCTGTCTGATTTTTCACTTTAATTGTATCTCAATTTCTCTATGTTAAATGAGATTTTTTTTAGCTTTGCGAAGAATATTTTCTCATATAAAAATTATGAACGCATACATAGTAGCAGGATTTCGTTCCGCAGTTGGCAAAGCCACCAGAGGAGGATTTCGTTTCACACGCACCGATGATTTGGCTTCGGATGTCATCAAGCATTTGATGAAATCTGTTCCGAACGTGAACAAAGACCAAGTTGACGATTTGATAGTTGGCAACGCAATGCCCGAGGCGGAACAAGGTTTGAACATGTCAAGATTTATTTCGCTTCTTGCATTTGATACTGACAAAATTCCCGGAATGACGGTGAACCGTTACTGCGCATCGGGATTGGAATCAATTTCAATTGCCAGCGCAAAAATAAATGCCGGACTTGCCGAATGCATAATTGCTGGCGGAGCAGAAAGCATGAGTTTGATTCCGATGGGCGGCTCGCGTATCGTTCCGAATTTTGAAGTGGCAAAAGTTCACCCTGATTATTACTGGGGAATGGGTTTGACAGCTGAAGCGGTTGCGAAAGAATATAAAATTTCCCGCGAAGACCAAGATAAGTTTTCGCTGAATTCTCATCTGAAAGCGATTGCAGCAATTAAAGCTGGAAAATTCAAAGATGAAATTGTTCCTGTGAAAGTTTCAGAAAATTATTTAGAGGAAAATGAAAAAAGGAAAACGCGTGAGTTCATTGTTGATACCGATGAAGGTCCTCGCGCGGATACAACTATTGAAGCGCTTGCAAAACTAAAACCTGTGTTTGATGCGAAAGGAGTTGTAACGGCAGGAAATTCTTCACAAACTTCGGATGGCGCATCTTTCGTGATGGTGGTGAGTGAAAAATTTATGAAAGAAAATAAATTGACACCGATCGCAAGAATGGTTTCGTATGCTGCAGCAGGAGTTCCTCCGCGCGTTATGGGAATTGGTCCAGTAGCTGCAATTCCAAAAGCATTAAAGATTGCTGGTTTGAAACAGGATCAAATTGATTTGGTAGAGTTGAATGAAGCGTTTGCTTCTCAGTCGCTGGCAGTGGTTCGTGAATTGAAATTGAATCCTGAAATCGTAAATGTAAATGGCGGAGCAATTGCACTCGGACATCCGCTGGGCTGCACCGGAGCAAAACTTTCCGTTCAACTATTTAATGAACTTCGCAGGAGAAAAAAGAAATATGGAATTGTTTCCATGTGTGTGGGAACAGGACAAGGAGCCGCAGGAGTTTTTGAACTAATGAATTAAAAAATATAAATTATGGCAACCGAAACAAAACCAACAACAGCATTAAAAGGAGGAGAATTCCTCATCAAAGAAACAGAAGCACAATCAATTTTTATTCCTGAACAATGGAACGAAGAACAAAAAATGATTGCGCAATCATGTGCAGATTTTCTCACACAGGAAGTTTATCCTAACATCGAAAAAATTGATGCGCAGGAGCCGGGACTCATCGTAAAACTTCTGAACAAAGCAGCAGACCTTGGTTTGCTTGGGCTGAGTGTTCCTGAACAATACGGTGGCTTTGAAAAAGACTTTGTGACCGGAATGCTTGCTACTGAAGTTTTGGGTGCAGGATATTCTTTTGCCGTTGCTATTTCTGCTCACACTGGAATTGGAACGCTTCCAATTTTATATTATGGAAACGAAGCTCAGAAAAAGAAATACATTCCGAAACTTGCAAGTGGTGAATGGAAAGCGTGTTATTGTTTGACAGAACCAAGTGCGGGTTCAGATGCAAATTCCGGAAAAACAAAAGCAATTCTTTCTGCCGATGGAAAACATTATATCCTGAACGGACAAAAAATGTGGATAACGAACGGAGGATTTGCCGATGTATTCACTGTGTTTGCAAAAATTGATAATGATGAAAATCTTTCTGCTTTCATCGTGGAAAAAAGTTTTGGCGGAATCACATTGAATCCCGAAGAACACAAAATGGGAATCAAAGGAAGTTCAACTCGCCAGGTTTTCTTTAACGATTGCAAAGTTCCGGTTGAAAATTTGTTGAGCGACAGACAAAACGGATTCAAGATAGCAGTTAATATTTTGAATTTAGGAAGAGTAAAACTTGGAGCTGCTGCTATTGGCGCGGCAAAACAAGTTGCTACAAAAGCGATTCAGTATGCTAATGAGAGAAATCAGTTTGGCAGACCTATTTCGAAATACGGAGCCATTCGTTATAAACTTGCTGAACAGGCAATCAGAATTTACGCTGTTGAAGCGGCTGTGTATCGTGCATCGCAAAATATTGAAGATGCCATCATCGCGCTTGAAGCTGGCGGAATGGAAAAAGGAAAAGCAATGCTGAAAGGCGTGGAGCAATTTGCACCTGAAGCAGCAATTCTGAAAGTTGCAGGAAGCGAAGCGTTAGATTATGTGGTGGATGAAGGTGTTCAGATTTACGGAGGCATGGGTTATTCTGCCGATGCACCGATGGACCGCGCTTACCGCGATTCTCGCATCAATAGAATTTTTGAGGGGACAAATGAAATCAACAGAATGCTGACTGTGGATATGATGCTCAAACGCGCAATGAAAGGCGAATTAGATTTGATGGGACCGGCAACAAAAATTGCAGGAGAACTGATGAGCATTCCTGATTTAGGAGGAGAAGACACAACTTTGTTTTCAGCAGAGAAAAAATACCTGAAGAATTTTAAGAAAGCAGTTTTAATGGTAGCAGGAAGTGCAGCACAAAAACTGATGATGGAATTATCGAAAGAACAGGAAGTGCTGATGAACATTGCCGATATGCTGATTGATTTATATGTATCTGAATCCGTTCAACTGAGGGTTGAGAAATTGGTTTCGATGCACGGTGAAAAAAATTGTCAGGAGCAAATTGACATCATGCGCGTTTACTTAAATGATGCTGCTGACAGAATTCATAAAAATGGTAAAGAAGCAATTAACTCCTATTCATCAGGCGATGAGCAAAGAATGATGCTGATGGGCTTAAAACGTTTTACCAAGACAGAACCATTCAACGCGAAAGATGCAAGAAGAAGAGTAGCTGCAAAATTAATTTCGGAAAATAAATATTGCTATTAAGGATTTGTCGCGTCCGGCAACTCGTTAAAATTTTTCACTTTGAACGAAGCTGTTTTGTGTGATGACGATTTTCTGTCAATTTTTTTATAATAAACAATCACTCCTTTTGTAAGGTTTGATTGTTTTTTTCCAACATCTCGGCAAGTCGGACATTTTTCCGGTTTTTTCAAATCCTGACTAAAACTAATTATGTAATATCCTTTGTCGTTTTTTATAGAAGTATATTCAATATTCAATTCATCTGCAATTCCTTTCACAGAATCAATCCTTATCTCGGTAGATTTTTTGGTTTTAAATTCAATAAAGTAATTCATGGTGATGCCACCCGTTTCTCCAATTTTTTTCTGGCAAGTTGAATTGATAATTTTTATTTGGCAGAAGGCAGAAGGCAGAAGGCAGAAGGCAAACAATGCAAAAAGAAAACTTTTTTTCATGGCACAATCTTTATCCGAAGATATGTTTTATTCGTAATATTGATTCCTGAAATTTCATCGCTTAAATAAATATATGTACGAACATCATAAAAAACCACTTGCCTCCAATCAAATTTTTTATCAGCGAGTTGTTGGAAATATTGTATGGTCGTTGATACTCATTTCGGCTTCATTGTTCATTGGAATTCTTGGCTATCACCTCACCGAAAATTTAGGATGGTTGGATTCATTATTAAATGCTTCGATGATACTTGGAGGAATGGGTCCCGTAGATACTTTAAAAACATCTGGAGGAAAATTATTTGCATCGTTCTATGCATTGTTTAGCGGAGTTGTATTTCTGATAACCATGTCGGTTGTACTTGCTCCGATTTTGCACCGGTTCCTTCATAAATTTCATTTAGACGAAAACGAAAAATAAAATTTATTCCTATGAATTTCCTCCCGCAGGAAATAGAAGATTATGCTCTGAAAAATTCAGATGCTGAATCGGATATTTTAAAAAAATTAAATCGCGAAACTCATCTGAAAATGACGATGCCACAAATGTTATCGGGTCATTTGCAAGGTTTGATGCTTCAGGTGTTCAGTAAAATGATTCGCCCGAAAAACATTCTTGAGATAGGAACTTTCACCGGATATTCTGCCATTTGTCTTGCTTCTGGATTGCAGGAAGGAGGCAAACTTCACACCATTGATGTGAACGAAGAATTTCAGGAAATGATTTTACAATATATTAAGGAAGCCGATTTAGAAAATAAAATTCGGCTTCATATTGGCGATGCTGTTAATATCTTACCTACCTTAAAAGAGGAGTTCGACCTTGTGTTTATTGATGCCGATAAGGAGAATTATAGCATCTATTACGACCTCGTATTCCCGAAAGTAAAACAAGGTGGATTCATCATAGCCGACAATGTTCTTTGGAGCGGTAAAATCCTAAATTCCCCTATGAAAATGGACTTTGAGACCAAATCTATTTATGAATATAATCTCAAAATAAAGAACGATTCGAGAGTTGAAAATGTGCTTCTTCCCCTGAGAGACGGGCTTATGATTGCAAGAAAAAAATAAATTTTCATAGGAGAATTTTAAAATTCTCCTATGAAAATTTATTAACAATCGCATTTTCCCTATGAAGATGAACGAAAATGTCTTATTTTCGCTATGAAGTCAAATAAAATATTAAACATTTAAAACAAAACAAACAATGGCAACAGCAAAAAAAGCAGCTCCAAAAGCAAAAAGAAAACCAAACGCAGCATTCATGGCTCCGCTAACTCCAAGCGCTGCGCTCGCAGCAGTAACAGGAGCAAAAGCTCTTCCACGTACTGAAGTTGCAAAAAAACTTTGGGCGTATATCAAGAAGAACAAACTTCAAGATGCAAAGAACAGACGCAACATCAATGCTGACGAAACTCTTAAAGCAATTTTTGGCGGAAAGAAAACAGTTAGTATGTTTGAAATGACTGCTTTAGTTAGCAAACACCTTAAGAAATAATTTTCTTAAAGTTTATTTTGAAAGGCGGATTAAGAAATTAATCCGCCTTTATTATTTATGAATAGGCACTCCTTTGAAAGATCGATTAAAATAAAAACCCTCACCAATATTGGCAAGGGTTTCACGAAATTGTTTTCTAAAATTATTTTACAACGTTCAGTTTCCCACTGCGAAGCAAATGTTTGCTTTTATCATAAACTGATAGGGAATAAAAACCTGCTGACATTCCCCTTGTAGGAATTATTGCAGATTTTTTATCCACCACATTTGCAGCTTCCGAAAACGGAATTGTTGATATCAATCTTCCGGTAATATCAAAAACTTCTACTGTAGCGGCTTCACTTACATTGTCAAGCGTAATGGTTGCTAAATCATGTGCTGGATTTGGAAATACAGAAACACCTTTCGACATTTCGATTTCGTTCATACCACTCCATCCCGGAATATTAATGTCATCCACCCAAAGTATACTTCCTGCTTGTCCGCAATTCAGACAAAATTTATAGTTAGAATTAAACAATCTGGTAGAAGAAAATATAAGTGCTGCAGAATCTGGTGTAACAGAAGCATATGCGGGATTATAATTCAATGTAACGGTTTGTTGCGTGTAACTTCCAACAGTTGCGCCTGTTTTCCAAAATCCGGTTCCAACTGTATCAATACCATTCCACAAAACCATAAAACAGGCTGCTGTATCATTAGTGACAGGAGTATATTTATACCAAAATGATATTGAAGTTGGGCGAACCGAAAACGGGAACCCAAATTTTAGTGTTGTACCTACTAAACCACCAGTAGCAGCCAATCCTATTGGACTTGGCAATGAAGTAGGAGCAGGATTTAAAGCTAAAGCTACAGAAGTAATTTGCATAGCATACGTGCCTCCGTGAACATTAGGAGCAGTAGCTTGAAAAACAGATTGTGGATCCCCAAATCCTGTTAAAGCATTTGCACTAATCCATCCGCCAATAGGCTCTATGTTTGCACCCGAACCAGTCCAACCTGGCGATGGCGTATCAAAATCCATTGTGGGTTGCGCGAAAGCGCAAACCGATGCTACTGAAATAATTATTGAGAGTAAAATCTTTTTCATATGTGGTGTTTTTTGGGGTTTAGGACACCAAAGATATTAATAAAATTAGTTTTTGCAAGTATTGTGGGCTATTTTATTATAAAAAAAGTTGGGCTTGATGAAATTATGCGTTTATATTTGCCGTTTATTTTGAATTCAAATATAATGAAGCGGATAATAATTATTTTAATTATTCTTTTAATTGGCACAGGTGCTTTCTTGTATTTCTACAAAGGAGGTAATTTGTTTAGCAAAATTCTTGGAGGAAAAATTGTTAAAGAAGGAGTAATTGAGTACGATATAACTTATCCGAAAGTTGACCCTAACAGCATGATGGTTTCCGGTTTGCCAAGCAAGGCGTTTTTGCGTTTCAAAAATAATAACATGGTGAATGATATGTCGGGCATGATGGGACTTATCAGCATTACTTATATTTCAAATCAAACAACCAAAAAAGTAGCTCAAACGCTTACGCTGATAAATAAAAAATATGTTTCGGATATTTCTACTGATGAAATGAAACAAATGAATGATTCCTACCTGACCGGAATCACACAGGGAAAAAACACCGAAGTGATTGCTGGCTTGAAATGTAAAGAAGCAATTGTTAAGTTGGTGAATGGCGAAGAAGTACATGTGTTTTACACGAATGAAATTGGAATTAAAAATCCGAATTGGTCAAATCCGTATAGTAAAATTGATGGAGTAATGATGGACTTCACCATGGAACGTTATGGATTAGCAATGCACCTGAAAGCAAAATCCGTTCTTGCACAAAAAGTAGATGACGCTGCTTTTGATATTCCTGACGACCACAAAAAAATTTCCTTCGCTGAATTAGAAAAGATTTTACAGGAACTGAATCCCGGATCAAATTGAGATAAAATATTTCTTCCTCTTTCTCGTTTTTAATTCTTTCGTTTCAGATTTAAGCCATTTTCTTTTTTAACATCAATCCGTTAACAAGTAATTGGTTAGGATAAGATTCATACAGTGCTTCATACTTATTTTTATGCGGTATATGGAAATATAAGGTATCGGGAATAACCCAATACTTTATACCCAATACCTTATACCTTACTCATGGCTGAAGAAGAAATCATTAGTGCAAACAAATTTAAAGCTGCTCGAAATGAATTCCGCAAATCGAGAAAAGCAATTGAAGAAGATGAAAATGCGATAGAAGGCATTGCGGAAGAAAATGATGCAGAAGATATTCCAAAGGAAACTGTTCGTAGAAAACAATCCGTAAAAATTGATTCAGAAAAGTCAGCTCAGAAAGATTCTACAAATGAAACCGATGATGAAGCACCTGCTCCCAAGAGAAAGAAAAAAATTCCCAAAGAAAAAGTAAATCATTTTCAACCTGTAATTAATTTTTTTTTGGATGAGCGGCTTCACCGGATTGCAGGACTTGCGCTGATTTTATCCTCCATTTATTTACTTGTTGCTTTCACATCTTTTTTATTTACATGGAAAACTGATCAGGACAAAGTAATGGGTTCGTGGTGGGAATTATTTTTCCCGAACGATGAAACGCCTGTCGTAAGCGGCACGAGTGTTGACAATTGGCTCGGAAAACTCGGAGCGGTGGTTTCTCATCTGTTTATTCACAGAGGATTTGGAGTTGCTTCGTATTTTTTTGTTGTGTTTTCTTTTCTTGCCGGATTCAGAATACTTTTTAAAACCTCCATTTTCCCTCTGAGAATATTTTTTAAACGTGCCGTTTTTGTCATGTTCTGGAGTTCAGTCGGGCTCGGATATATTTTTCATAACGATTATTTTTATCTCGGAGGAACGTTCGGGTATCAAACAAGTTTGTGGCTGAATAAAACGCTTGGCATTGTCGGCACCGGATTCCTTATGGTATTTTCTTTTTTCGGATTCATGGCGGTATCGTTCAATTATGCTTTTGACTGGATGCGAAGCAAAGAATCCGAACAACAAATGGAGTCGCTGGATACGATGGAGAAAAATGAAATGCTTCCTTCCGACAATATTGCGATGGAGGTAATCAACGTACAGGAAGTTGCAGAAAAAAAATCCGAGAAACCCATTGAACTTCCAGTGGAAGAATCTATTCATGTCGAACAAGAAGCAGAAAAGCCCGTCACTTTTGAAATGATTGCAGAAACTGAAGAAAAGAAAATTGAAACTCCAACCGATGAAAATGTTGCGTTCGTTGTTGCTCCAACCAAGGAAGAAGTGGTAGTTGAGGAAAGTGAAGATGATCTTACTTCGTTTGGTGAATTTGATCCCACACTTGAACTTTCGGATTATCAAAAACCTTCCATTGATTTGCTGAAAGAATATGGCAATAATGAAATAAATGTGAATCAAGAAGAGTTACACGCAAATAAGGATAGGATTATTAGTACACTCAAAAATTTCGGAATTGAAATTGCAAAAATAAAAGCAACGGTTGGTCCTACGGTTACACTTTATGAAATTATTCCTGCGGAAGGAGTTCGTATTTCCAAGATAAAAAACCTGGAAGACGACATTGCGCTTTCACTGGCTGCTCTCGGTATTCGCATTATTGCACCAATGCCGGGAAAAGGAACGATCGGAATTGAAGTTCCGAACAGCAATCCTGAAATAGTTTCCATGCGATCCATTATTGCCTCTGAAAAATTTCAGAATACGACTTTTGAATTGCCATTCGGTTTGGGAAAAACTATTTCAAACGAAACCTTTATTGCCGATTTAACTAAAATGCCTCACTTGCTGATAGCAGGAACAACCGGTCAGGGAAAATCTGTCGGGCTGAATGTGATTCTTACTTCCCTTCTATATAAAAAGCATCCAGCACAGGTTAAATTTGTTTTGATCGATCCCAAACGTGTGGAGTTAACTCTCTTCAACAAAATCGAAAGACATTTCCTTGCCAAACTTCCCAATTCGGAAGAAGCAATTATTACCGACACGACAAAAGTGATTCATACGCTCAAATCGCTTTGCATGGAAATGGATGACAGATTGACTTTGTTCAACACCGCAATGGTGAGAAATATTAAAGAGTACAATACGAAATTCATAGCCAGAAATTTAAATCCGAAAAAAGGGCATAAATTTCTTCCTTATATAGTAGTGGTTGTGGATGAATTCGGTGATTTGATCGCTCAGGCAGGAAAAGAAATTGAAACTCCATTAACACGTCTTGCGGCAGTTGCGAGAGCGACAGGAATACATTTGATAATTGCAACTCAACGCCCTTCTGTGAATGTTGTTACCGGACTTATCAAAGCAAATTTCCCTGCGCGAATTGCTTTCCGCGTTCAATCAAAAATTGATTCGAGAACAATTCTCGATTCGGGCGGTGCCGATCAATTAATTGGAAAAGGTGACATGCTTTTCTCTCTAGGAAGCGAACTCATTCGTTTGCAATGTCCGTTTGTTGACACACCCGAAGTTGATAGCGTAACAGGATTCATCGGCAACCAACGCGGATATCCCGAAGCATTCAAACTTCCCGAATACATTGATGAAGATGCAGAAGGAGTGGATGAACTTGATCCTTCTGAACGCGATGATTTTTTTGAGGAAGCTGCACGGATAGTGGTTACTCATCAGCAAGGTTCGGCTTCACTTCTTCAGAGAAAACTCAAACTTGGTTACAATCGTGCTGGAAGAATAGTTGACCAACTCGAAGCTGCGGGAATTATAGGTCCTTTTAAAGGAAGCAAGGCACGTGAAGTACTTATTAAGGATCCCGGAACTTTGGAACAATTATTGAATAAGGCAAACCGAAGTGTTGATGGTATGGGTGATAATAATCCCATCGCCTGAAAAGCTAAAAATCCGTAATATTGATCTTATGAAAACTCTTGCAACAGCAATATTGATTTGCACAGCGACTTTTCTTTTTGCCCAGATGCCAAAAGAAGAAGTGGATGCAAAAGCAAAAAGCATTTTGGATGAAGTGGCAGCGAAAACAAAAACTTATACATCCATAAAAACAGAATTTACTTCTATAATGGAGAAACAAGAAACAAATGTTAAATCAAAAGTTACAGAAACACAATCCGGCACGCTTCAATTGAAAGGGACTAAATACAAATTGGAATTTAAAGGACAAACTATTTTCTGCGATAGCAAAACTCAGTGGACTTACATTAAAGAATCAAACGAAGTGCAGATAAACAATGCTCCAGATCCTAAAGCGACCGACAACCCCAATCCGGTAAATATTTTTACTCTCTACGAAAAAGGATACAAATACAAATATGAAAAAGAAGATGTTGTAAACGGAGTGAAAGTTGACATCGTGAATCTTTATCCTTTGGATGCCGCAAAAAAAGCATATCACACCATTCGCCTAACAATTGATAGAGAGAAAAAACAAATTATTTCTGTAAAGGTTCTGAACAAAAACGGAACATCCAATACAATCACCGTAAAAAATTTCACTCCTAATTCAGAAGTGCCGGACACAATGTTCACGTTCAATAAAGCGGACTATAAAGGAGTAGATGTGGTTGACCTCCGAGACAATTAATACTCATCCTCGTTGAAAAAGAAATCCTCTTTGGTAGGATAATCAGGCCAAATGTCATCAATTGATTCAAACACTTCTTCATCGTCTTCAATCTCCTGAAGATTTTCAATCACTTCCATCGGTGCTCCGGTGCGAAGTCCAAAGTCAACTAATTCATCTTTGGTGGCTGGCCAAGGTGCGTCTTCGAGATAGGATGCTAATTCAAGTGTCCAGTACATTGTTGGGGAATTTTATTGATTGAACAATTTTTTTGTTTTTCAAATCGTGCGCGAAGATAAAAATTTATGTTACCAACCAAAGGAAATGAGAAAAAATTTTATGCGACTTTTTTACCCTATAAATTTGGCTTCCAGGGGATTTCTTCCGCATTCAAGTCGTGCGAAAGTTTTCGGGAAAGAACAAAAAGATAATCCGAAAGGCGATTGAGATATTTCACGATAATATCTTCCACTTTTTCTTCACTTGCAAGATTAACAACGCATCTTTCGGCTCTTCGGCAAATACAGCGGGCAATGTGGCAATATGAAACGGTTTTATGTCCTCCGGGAAGAACAAAATTTTTCATCTCCGGAAGAGTTTCGTTCATCTTATCCATTTCTTTTTCCAGCGCAGTCACATCTTCTTCTTTTATATCAGGAATTTTTATTCCATGTTTCGTTGGGTCAGAAGCAAGATGAGAACCAATCGTAAATAATCTGTCTTGAATATGAATAAGAATTTTTTTTGTCTCTGCAGAAATATTCTGGTCTCTTATCAACCCTATCCATGAATTTAATTCATCAACAGTTCCATAAGATTCAATCCGGATGTGAGATTTTGCAACTCGTGCTCCGCCGAGCAGAGAAGTTTCTCCTTTGTCGCCTTTTTTGGTGTAGATTTTCATCGCTGTGTCATGCTGAACTTGTTTCAGCATCTAAAATTTATATCGATACTTTTCCAACCGTGATAATATTTTCATTTTGTTTATCCGATTCAATCAATCCATCTTTCAGCCGAACAATTCGATGTGCGTGCTGCGCAATATCTTCTTCGTGCGTAACCAAAATAATTGTGTTTCCTTGTTTATGAATTTCCTCAAACAATCCCATTATTTCTTCCGAAGTTTTTGAATCCAAATTTCCTGTTGGCTCATCGGCAAGAATAATGGCAGGTTTATTCACCAACGCACGTGCAACCGCCACGCGTTGTTTTTGTCCGCCCGAAAGTTCGTTCGGTTTGTGTTTCACGCGGTCGCCAAGCCCAACATGTGTCAACGATTGCATGGCGCGCTCGTTGCGTTCTTTTTTATTTACTCCCGAATAAACCAAAGGCACAGTAACATTTTCCAAAGCAGAAAGCCGGGGCATTAAATTAAAAGTTTGAAAGACAAAACCAATTTCCTTATTTCTGACTTCCGCCAATTGATTATCGGTCATGTGCGCAACAGAATGTCCGTTCAAAATATATTCACCTTTTGAAGGAGTATCCAGACAACCGAGTGTATTCATCAACGTAGATTTTCCCGAACCAGATGGACCCATCAGCGCAACGTATTCATTTTTGTAAATATCCAACGTAACGGAACGAAGCGCATGAATGACTTCAGTTCCTACTTTATAGGAACGACCGATGTCGCGAAGTGAGATGATGGATTGCATTTGAAGCGTAAAGGTAAATGAATTTAGAATCTCACAATAAAATTCTCTTTTGCCTGTTCCTTGCGGAAGAAAACCAGTCCGAGAAAGAATAAATCAATTGTTACAGTTACCAGCGGATTAGATTTTATTTCTTCCCATGCTTCTTCCATTTCGTCCGACCAATGTATGTCGTCAAAGACAAAAATGGAATCGTTGTGAGCGTATTCAAGACATTGTGAAAAATAGTTTAGCGTTGGAATTTTTTTGTGGTTACCATCGAAAAATACAAGTTGGCAGTCGGCAGTCGGCAGTCGGCAAAGAACAGCCGAAAGAATAATATCAAAATTTCCAACCACAGTTTCAATATTTTTCAAGCCAAGCGATTCAAAATTATTTTTTGCTTCGTTCGAAATATTCGGGCAACCTTCGATGGTAATTACTTTTGCATTTGGATTTGCACATGCTAAATAACTTGTGCTGATTCCAAGCGAAGTCCCAAGTTCGAGAATAGTAGTTGGTTTAAAATGATTCACCAGACGAAAAAGAAGCTGTCCGTATTTTTTGTTTTTGAGCGAACGTTCCGCAATTTCGCTAATGATTCTTTTTCCTGATTTGCCGGTTCCAAAATCTGTTACTTCAATTTCTTTCGATGAAATTAAAAATTTTCTTCTCAGCTTTTCAATTTTTTCATAGGCGTAATAGCTTCCTTTTTTGTTTATCACTTTGTTCACCAACTCAAACACAAATGGAGAATGAATTCCGTGAGGAGTTTTTGCAGAGAGCAAATATTTTAGATACTTGAAAAGAAAAGAGATGTTTTTCACTTAACGAAAATAGTAAATAGAAAAAGATATAGCCGAAAATTTCTACATTCGTCAAATGAAAAAAATATCTTTCCTACTCATTATTCTTTTAATATCAGAAGCACAAACCTTTTCACAAAATAATTCTATGGAAAACTTCGCAATCGTAATTCACGGTGGTGCCGGCACTATTCTCAAGGATAGCATGAGCCCGCAGCTTGAACAGCAATACATTGCCAAACTCAACGAAGCGCTCAAAGCAGGATACGATGTTCTGGCAAAAGGCGGCACTTCGATGGATGCGGTGGTGGCTTCCATAAAAGTGATGGAAGATTCTCCGTTGTTCAATGCCGGAAAAGGTTCGGTGTTCAACCACGAAGGAAAAAATGAAATGGATGCCAGCATCATGGATGGAAAAACACTGAATGCCGGAGCGGTGGCGGGAGTTCACACCATAAAAAATCCGATCGTAGGAGCGCGTGCAGTGATGGAAAAATCTCCTCACGTGATGCTGACAGGTGATGGTGCGGATAAATTTGCCAAAGAGCAAGGGTTGCAAGTTGAAGACCCGAAATATTTTTACGATGAAAAAAGGTGGCAGCAGCTTCAGCAAATAAAGAAGCAGGAAAAAATTACGCTCGATCATTCCTCTGACACCACCGGATGGGTTCATCCAAAGGATGCAGAATTTATTCACGATAAAAAATTCGGAACGGTTGGTTGCGTGGCTCTCGACAAATACGGAAATCTTGCCGCCGGAACTTCTACAGGCGGAATGACCAACAAAAAATGGGGACGCGTGGGCGATTCTCCCATCATCGGTGCCGGAACGTATGCAAACAACAAAACCTGCGCGGTGAGCTGTACCGGTCACGGAGAATATTTCATCCGCAACGTGGTGGCGTATGATGTTTCAGCAATGATGGAATATAAAGGTATGACGCTGGAACAGGCAACCAGCGAAGTGGTGATGAAAAAATTAAAAGCTCAAGGTGGTGAAGGCGGACTCATCGCTATAGACGCAAAGGGAAATATTGCGATGCCATTTAATACTGCCGGAATGTATCGCGCCTACATGAAAAAAGACGGAAAGAGCGAAGTGAAAATTTATAATGAGTAAATTAAATATATTTTAAACCTTATTCTGAGGAATAAGCATCCATAAATAACGATTAAAATGTTAAAATACCGTTAATAAACGGATAATAAATTAATAATATTAATTCGATGTTTAACCATTAAATGTTTATACATTCGCGCAACTGTTCTTAGATTTTTTTGTAATAGTTTTCTGAAGTGACCCTCCTATAAGAGTAAAAAATTTGCTTTATGCGAATGTTTTTACAGTCCGAAACCGCTTCAAGTGTTGCTACTGTTTATTTTATTTTTTGCAATCAATGCTTGCAAAGAATAATGTAATGCTATTTGAAGATGGTTGGGACAAAATAAATTTAATATGACGCTAATTTTCCTGTAATAGTTAACGGGTAATTCTGTATTGAAAAAATAAACAATAACAATCAATATAAACAAAAACAAATCATGAAAAAACAATTACTTTTATTTTGTAGTGTAGCAAGTGTAACGCTTGCATCTGCACAATGTTCAGAGCTTTTCTTTTCCAAGTATGTATGTGCTTCAGGAAATGATAAAGCCGTTGAGATTTATAACCCAACAGCTAATACTATTACATTGACAGGCACCTACCAGGTATCAATGTATGATAATGGTGCAACATCGCCTTCTGTTTCCCATCCTCTAATAGGAACGATTGCTTCAGGTGCAACCTTTGTTTTCTGCAACGGGCAAGTAACGATTGATTCAGTTTTTCCGGCACCCCCATCAACTCCTTATGCAACATACCCATGCGATACAGCACTTCAAAATCATGCCCAACAGCTTGACTCAGCTCACTTTTATGCGTTCAGCTACTTCAACGGTGATGATGCTTTAACATTGGATAAAAACATTTCCGGTAACTGGACTACGGTTGATATTTTTGCATGTATTGGTGAGTGGCCCATAAGTTCTACCGGATCACATGTCGGCTGGTGGAATTCCTCTCCTTATAATAACGCTACTACAGGACATTCATGGACGAAATATCATACCCTGCAAAGAAAGTCAACTGTTAAGCAAGGCGTAACTCAAAATCCGGCTCCTGGATCATGGAATGTTTCTGTTGAATGGGATTCTCTTCCAAATAAGACTTTTCCAACCGGTTCTCACTCCTGCGCTTGTATTAGTGGCGTAGAAGAATTTACAAATGATATTTTTGTAAATGTATTCCCGAATCCAGTTAACTCCGGAATCATTAATATAGCAGCAGTATTACCTGTAAAACAAATTCAGATATACAATTTAATTGGCAAACTTGTTTATGAAGAAAAAATGAATTCTTCTGCTCCTTGGATCAGCGTGAATGTACCTAATCTTGCTCCGGGTGCCTATATTTTGAAAAGTTCTTTTGGAGAAAACAAAGGTCATATTTCTAAATTAATGGTTCAATAATTTAAAGACGTAATTGTAATTCTTAAACTTATAAATCGGGGCATCTTGCCCCGATTTATTTAGTAATCTTCTCATCCTATGAAAACATTAAAAATTCTTTCTGTTTTTTTCTTGTTGCTCGTTTCTACTGCTTATGCGCAGCAAACAGGAGTGAGCGGAACAATAATAGAAAAAGCTACAAACGAGCCGCTCATTGGAGTGAGTGTTATTCTTTCGAACGGAAAAGGAGCGGTTACCGATATTGCAGGTAAATTTTTTATTGCTGCCGATAGCGGAAATTATACTGCTAAAATAAGTTATATAGGATATGCCCCACAAACTGTGAATGTAACTGTTGGTAAAACAAGTAGTCCTATCTCTGTTTCACTAGAACCTGTAACATTAACTGAGGTGGAGATTGTTGCGGATGTTGCCACCACTCGAAAAACACCCATTGCTTTTACAAATATTGATTCTAAAAAAATTGAAGAAGAGTTGGCTGGAAGAGATGTTCCTATGCTACTTGCTACTACGCCCGGTGTGTACGGAACCATGCAGGGAGGGGGAATTGGAGATTCCCGCGTTACGATTCGTGGATTTGATCAGAGAAATATTGGAGTATTGGTTGATGGTATTCCAATTAACGATATGGAAAATGCATCTGTTTACTGGTCTGACTTTGATGGTTTACCTGCTGTTACCAGAACCATCCAGATTCAACGCGGATTAGGCGCATCCAAACTGGCTATTGCTTCGGTGGGAGGTACCATCAATGTTATTACAAAAGGAATTGAAGATAAAAAATTCATCAGCTATTCACAGGAATATGGCAGCGATATGTTATTAAAAGAAACTCTGGCATTGTCAACAGGAAAAATGAAGGGTGGCTGGGGAATTACTGCATCGGGCACGCGAAAAACAGGTGACGGCTGGGTAGCTCAGACTCCAATTCAAGAATGGGCTTATTTTGTGAAAGCGGAAAAAAGATTTAAAAAACATTTAATTTCGGCAAGCGCAAATTCAGCTCCTCAAATTCATGGTCAACGATCGTGGCAGCAACCGATTTTAACCTATGATAAAAAATTTGCCGCGAAATTAGGTATTGATACTTCTAAAAATGGCTACTTAGCTGGAACACCTACAGGGGCGGCAACTCCTAAGTCCTATTCTTATGGTATTGATTACAACAGTCACTGGGGAAATATTGATAGATGGACTGGAAATATTAATCCAAATACAGGAAAAATTATTGGAGATACACTTTCTCATAATAAATCTAAGTTAAACGATGCAGTGAATTATTTTAACAATCCAATCTATAATCTGAATGATTACTGGAACATCAGTGAAAAACTCTATTTGTCAACCGTTCTTTATGCTTCTTACGGAACCGGTGGAGGAACTTCTTTATACAATAACGCTGTTCCGGTTTTTGCAAGTACCGGACAATATAATTTTCAATCCGTTTACGATAATAATTACACCAGTAAGTGGGGTGTAAATCCAACCATTGCTCCTGGACACAAATCCAGTAATTTTATTAAGAGTGCGGTGAATAACCATGTATGGTACGGAGGATTAATGACATTAACTTATAAATTAAATAAAAATATTACTATTACTACTGGTCCGGATATACGCTGGTACAATGGTACACACTATTGGAAAGTATATGATCTGATGGGTGGGGATTATGCCTTGGATCCTTCTGTTGGTAACGGAAAAACTCCACTCAGAGTGGGAGATATTTTCAATCATAACTATAGTAGCTATATAAATTATGAAGGTGCATTTGTCCAATCTGAATATGTAAAAAATAAAGTGAGCGCTTTTATTACAGCAACCGGTGTGGAAACAAGTTATCAGCGGGTGGATAATTTTGATACATCAAGTCACAATAAATCACCTATAATTAAATTTCCGGGTTATAGTGTTAAGGCAGGCGCTAATTATAACATAGATGAACATCATAATGTGTATGTAAATTCCGGCTATATTATAAAAGCACCTCCATTTAATAATGTATTTTATAACAGTAATGTGGAAGAATGGGGAGTTAAACCACAAAAGATTGCTTCAGTAGAAGCCGGATATGGATTCCATACCCGTCTGATTGCTGCTAACCTAAATACCTATTATACAAGTTGGATGAATAAACCCTTGGACTATACTTTATCGACGCCTCCCGATTCTGCAGGTCATGTTTACTACTATAATGTAAACGGAATGAATGCTCTTCACAAAGGAGTAGAGCTCGATCTGCTTTCAAAACCAACTAAAAAAATAACAGTAGGGGGAATTCTTTCTATTGGAGATTGGAGATGGATGTCGAAAGACACGGCAAAAGTTTATGATAATAATAATAATTTGGTTCAAAAAGTTGGTTTTGATGCAAGAAATGTTCATGTGGGTAATGCGCCTCAAAGCCAGTACGGACTTAATGTGCGTTACGAACCTATAAAGAATCTTTATTTCAAAGTTCAGTGGACATATTATGCCAGAATTTGGTCACAGTTTACACCTACTTCACTTAATTTAAGTTCACCCGGATATTTAAAGGATCCTACGGGTAATCATGATTCATGGAGAGTACCTAACTATCAGTTAGTGGATCTTCATGTTGGCTACAAATTTCAATGGCAACATTTTGATTTCCAATTTGCGGCACACTTGATGAACGTTTTAAACACGGAATACATTGCAGAAGGAACTGATCAAGGGTATTTTGATGCAACACATGCAACCGTATTCTTTGGTCAGCCAAGGCATTTCTTAGTTTCCATGAAGGTGATTTTTAATTAGTCCGACCTCAAAACATTCGTTTGTTATATGGATTAAGTGGCTGTATGTAATGGAGACAAAAGCGAAAATATTTCACTAGGAAGTCCTTACCGGACTTCCAGTCCAAATAGTACCGGTAGATAATTTCTCTCCTTTCATTACAAGAGACAAAGGTTCAATTTGTACATCCGAATCTACTTCGCTATCATAAAGTATGATTGATTTGGAACCAATACTGCTTCGAGCACCAATTTGAACTGGTCCAATCTTCATTACGCGATCTTCAAATAAATGTGTTTGAGGACCACAATCAAAATTCAATGCAGCATCATCTCCAATTTTCACCATATCATATTCTGTAATATCAGTTGTTTCCATCCACACACGTTTTCCAATTTTAACTCCTAAAAATCTTAATAAAAAAGGAAGCCACGGAGTACCTTTAAGAAATTCTAATAAAAATGGAACTGATAATGCTTCGTAGAATGCTGTAATTGCTTCGCTTAACCAAACATGTACCGACCAAATTGGAAATTGTTTTGATTTATAACGCCCTACAAAAATCCATTTTAATAAAACGGTTATCAGAAATGCAGGTAATCCGAAGAAGCCAAGGTAATAAAGTGGAAATTGAAAAATAAATTTCCACCAGGGATTTTGCACCAATAAATCATGACCATAGGCAATCAACAGAATGCTTAGACAAATTACAATCGTTTCTGGAATTATGATACGAATCAATTCAACAATACCCCGTGCAGTAAAACGTAAAGGCGATGGAGTGGTTGTAAGTTCTGCCGAGAAAAATTTACTTTCTTGTCTTTTAGGGATAGCTATTGCAGGAGAACCAAACCAATCACTTTTTTTCTCATTCCTAATTTGTTCATTTGTTGGAGGTGTTGATAGCACTCCGATTAGTGTATTATTTGTTAAAGAATATCCCTGATGAATTACAGCACTGTTTCCAATGAAACTATTTTCACCAATAATAGTTTCTTCCAGTATTATTTTTTGTCCTCGAATATCGGTTTCTCCAAGGATAACGGCATCGGCGACAAAAGCTCCTTTACCAATTGTTAGTAAAGGATGAGTTACATTACTTGCGGTACTTATCTCTGCATTCTTACCAACTTTTGCTCCCAATGCTCTGAAGAGCGGTCTTATAAATAATGTGGCGTAAATGGGATGAAGAATAATTAAAGATAAAGACATGAACTGATCGGCTAACCATTTACGAACATAAATTCCGCTATGAACCGGAAAAATTCCCGGCTTAATTTTTCTCAATAGAATGCGAGATAAAATTACCGTTAAACAAATATAAACTAAAATGTATGCAATTGTAATTAGCGGCATATACACCATATACCTGAAATCATAATCATCGGCGGCATTGTCCAATTCGTTGATACTGTAAATGACAGGAAACAAAGGCAATAAAACGGATAAAGGAAAAATTATTAATAGAAAAGTATAAAGAAGTGTATATGAAAAATGTTGAGCGTTGCTTACTTCAAGAGGTTTTGGCAGATCATCAATGTTTTTCGTTTCAACTTTTTGAGCGGGACTACCGTTCCATACTTCGGCTGTTTTGATTGTTTTATTTTCCGGTAGATAGCTCAGATCTTTTAATTCACCCCATGCTTCGATTGAAGTTCCACCGGCAATGACAGCACTGGTTCCGATGTAAGCGTGATTTTCGATTGCAATGCTTCGGATTTTCATTAAGCCATTTTCAATTACTACATTATTTAAAACCACATTTGAACTTATGCTTACATCTTTGCCAATAGAAATTAAATCTTCTGCACCAACTTTTATATTACTTATCTGTGCGTCTTTGGAAACATTCATTCCTCGCATCCGCAGATATCTGGGAAAAAGAGGAGTTCCATTTAGAAATTGAATCGGTACTAAATCTTGTATTTTATTTACAAACCACCATCTGAAATAATAAGTTCCCCAAAGAGGATAATTTCCTTCTTTTATTTTACCTATTACCAACCATTTTAAGATGATGGAAAGAAAAACAAGTGCTGGTGGGATGAAACAGAAGAAAACAAAAGCGGCAATCACAGCATAAAAATGACTATTGCTTTCCTGTTGTACATAGTAATATCCGAGATATGGAAAAAAAACTTGCCCTGCAAAAAGTCCAAAAATAAAAAGCAAAGCAAACGATTGTGCAAACCAGCACAAAAAATATCTGTATTGAGGAACTCGGTGAAATTCTTCTTTTACTTTTTTCGTCTCTGTACTTTTCTCCGCATTTTCCCAATGATTTATTAATGTTTTCAGAGGTCGGTTTTGGTAAACATCTTTTAATGAAACATAATTTATTCCGGTTTCTTTTCTAAGTCGCGAAACAAAAGTTGCAGCAAGAAGTGAATGTCCGCCTAAGTCAGTAAAAAAATCCATTTCAGATTTTATCTCTCTATTGGGAAATACTTTTTTTAGCGCAGAAAAAACTTTTTCTTGCATTGTCCCGAAAGGATTAATCGGATTATTGTCAGATGATTTTGTTGCTGCATCAACAAGAAATGCTTCAGGAACAGGAAGCATTTTACGATTTATTTTTCCGCTTGATAATCGTGGCATCTCTGGAAGTATCATAATAATTCCCGGAACCATGTATTGCGGTAAAACCTTTGCTAATTCGCGCCGAAGTATTTCAGAATTTAATGCTGAGCTATTTTCTAAAACAACATATCCCACCAATTCATCTTGAGAATTAGTATCTTTTTTTACAGCAACGGCTACAGCAAGAATTTCTTTCTGTTTGCTGAGTTGATTTTCTATTTCTCCCAATTCAATTCTGTAACCGCGAATTTTAACTTGATCATCAAACCTTCCGTGAAACTCGACCGTTCCGTTCTCCTGAATTATTGCGGCGTCTCCGGTTCGATATAATTTTTTTCCAGGCAAACCAGAAAGCGTTTTTGGTATATCAACAAATTTTTGTTGTGTTAATTCCGGCAAATTAAAATAACCTTCTCCAACTCCCATTCCGCTGATAACAAGTTCTCCAATTTCTCCTCGCGGAACAACATTTAAGGCACCATCAACTATCGCTAAATTATAGTTAGGTAGAGGTTTCCCTATGGAAATTTTATCTTTTGGTTTTAAAGCACTGATGCTGGCAGAAATAGTTGTTTCAGTTGGTCCGTAACTGTTGAAGAAAATTCTATTGCCAGTACTCCACTTTTCCAAAACCGATGTTGTGCATGTTTCTCCACCTGCATTTATTAAGCGAATGGTTGGAATATCATCTTCAATAACAGAAAGTAAACTTGGAACCGCATGAAGAACAGTAATTTTATTTTTTCTCAGAAAATCAGAAAGTTCGTCAATGGCTTTGGATGTAGTTTCATGGGCAACAAAAAGAGTAGCACCTGCGAGATAAGAAATCCAAGTTTCTTCACACCACATATCAAATGAAACTGAGAATCCTTGATAAACTTTGTCGTCATTGTTTATTTTAAGAACAGAATTTTCGGAACGAACAAAATTGCAAATCTGAGCTTGGGTAATTGGAATTCCTTTTGGTTTTCCGGTACTTCCCGAAGTATAAAGGATATACGCCCAATCACTTGGCTGGCGATTAATTTTATAACTAAAAACTTGTGAAGCATCCGGTAAGTTTGAAATATCAACGATGATGATTGGAACATTTAATGAAATTTTGCTGAAACAAGCTTTGGCTTTACATTCGGTAAGAATATTTTCAACGCGTTCAATCGGCATTTCCTTATCAAGCGGAATATACGTTGCTCCGGCTTTAACAATTCCTAAAATAGCAACATGCAATTCAATACTTCTTGGCAACCAAACACCAACAATATTTCCTCTGCTAATTCCGAGCGATAAAAGTTTTTCTGCTGTAGAATCACTCCATCGGTCTAATTCCTTATAAGTAATTTTTTTTTCATTAAAAACCAGCGCATTTTTATTTGGATAATGTAATGCTGTAGTTTTGAAAATATCGGCAAGAGTTTCGGGAAGAATAAAATCTGGACGCAAATCTCCTAACAAAATGCTCAATGTTTTCATGATTTATTCTTCAAAACTGATAAATAATATACTTTTATAAAACTATTTAGCGACCAAAGCTAAGTTTTAAGTTGAAATGGATGGAAGAAGTAATTATATATTTTTCTAAAGAAACGGAATTGATTTCGCAAGAGGAAATGAATCTTGATTTTTTGAAATTACCAAAAATGATATCGGAAAGAATTAGAAAATATGACGACCCATTAACCCAACAATTAAAATTAAAAGGAAAACTTCTTTTGATTCGTTTGCTGGAAAGATTTCATCTTCCTTTTTTACTTGAACAATTATGTTTTACAAATGCAAACAGACCTTATTTTCATTCCGATTTTGATTTTAATATTTCGTATTCAGGAAATATTGTAATCTGTGGAGGACTAAAAAATGGGCGCATTGGAATTGATATTGAAAAAATAAAACCTATAGATATAAATTTATTTAAAAATTATTTTTCCTTAGACGAATGGCAAATTATAATAGAATCGGAAAATAATCTTTATGCATTTTATAGATTTTGGACTCGAAAGGAAGCACTTGCAAAAGCAATTGGTTCAGGAGTGCTAAAAGAGTTTTCCAAACTTGAAGTGATTAATGATGTGATTGAAACAAATGAATGCAGATACTATTTTCAGGAATTAATTATTAGTAAAGGATATATAGCAAATATGGCTGTTGCAATCAAAAATGTTACAGTAACAATAGCTGAATAATTTGTGTAATCTTCACTACTTGATAAAAATAGAACTCGTTTTTGCGACTATTTCTTTTACTAAAATATTATTTCTATATTTGTATCAACACATGGATTCTAATTTTCAATAAATTTGTTTGCATTCACAGTATTCAATTATGAACATTCAGGATATAAAAAATCGTTTTGCGATCATTGGCAATTCTCCACTGTTGGAGCGAGCCATTGATATTGCCATGCAGGTAGCACCAACCGATTTGAGTGTACTCATAACTGGCGAGAGCGGAACCGGTAAAGAAAATTTTCCACAGATCATTCATCAGTTGAGCGCACGCAAGCACGGACCATATATTGCCGTAAACTGCGGAGCGATTCCCGAGGGCACGATTGATTCGGAATTGTTCGGACACGAAAAAGGTTCGTTCACAGGCGCAAATGAAATGCGCAAAGGATATTTTGAAGTAGCTGATGGCGGAACAATTTTCATGGATGAAGTGGCAGAAATGCCTCACGCAACACAGGCAAGATTGCTTCGTGTGTTGGAGAGTGGAGAATTTATAAAAGTTGGTTCGTCAAAAGTTCAGAAAACAAATGTGCGAGTGGTGGCTGCTACGAATGTGAATTTGTCTGATGCTATCTCGAAAGGAAAATTCAGAGAGGATTTATATTACCGTTTGAATACGGTGCCTATAATTATTCCTTCGCTCCGCGAAAGGAAAGATGATATTCCTTTGTTATTCCGAAAGTTTTCCGTTGATTTTGCTTCCAAATACAGAATGCCATCCATAAAATTAAATGCTGATGCAGAAAAACTTTTGACGAATTATTACTGGCAAGGAAATGTACGTCAGTTGAAAAACACCACAGAGCAAATTTCCATCATTGAAAAATCGCGCGACATCAACGCTGAAACTTTGCAAAAATATCTTCCGGAAAATGCCGGTTCAAAACTTCCGATGCTTTTCAAAGGGGAAAATGATGGAGAACTTTCTGAACGCGAACTTCTTTATAAAGTTTTATTTGATATGCGAAAAGATGTGGGCGACCTCAAGCGGATTGTATTTGGAATTTTACAGGGAAGAAATGATCTTCATGAAGAAAGCACTCTTCATTCTTCCGTTCCACTTAAAGGAAATGAACCGGTTATTATTTCTCCGCAAAAATCGGAAACTGAAAGAACAGAAATTCAGACACACGAAGAAGTTCAAGAAACTTTTTCAATCGAAGACAAAGAGATTGAACTTATCAAGAAAGCATTGCAGAAATATAAAGGTAGGCGCAACAAAGCTGCCAAGGAACTTGGGATTTCGGAGCGTACTCTTTATAGAAAAATTACAAAATACGGGCTGGAAGATTAAGAAGTAAGTCTTGTTTTTGAATCCACAAAATCTTTCAAATAAAACGGCTCGAAGTAGGCGACATCTTCAAACTTTTTTTCCGAAAAACATTTTTCTGCTATTGGAATCATAAATTTTGCAGAAGGATTAACCTCCTCAATAAAAATTGCATTCGGATGAGAAATTTTTGATTTGCATTTTGTTGCACCATCTCCGAAAAAGTAGATTTTATGTTTTGGAAGCAAATCCGAAAAAGAATTTTCATCAATTATTTCTGCGGAAGTTTTTTTGATTTCATTTTCTTGCTCATCGTAAACGGCACAATAAACCTCCATTCGTCTTGCGTCAATCATCGGGCAAAAAAGATTTGAGATTTGAGATTTGAGATTTGAGATTTGCCCAACCACCATTGCTTCCAAGGAATTTATTGCAATCAGCGGTTTGTCAAGCGCATAACACAATCCTTTTGCGGTGGAAACTCCAATTCTTAATCCGGTAAATGAACCCGGACCTTTGCTGACGGCAATTGCATCCACATCCTGCAAACGAATATTTGCCTGACAGCAAACTTCTTCAATATAAAGTGTAAGGTTTTCGGCGTGAGAATATTTTTCGTCGAGAGATTCTTTCACCGCACGAACCTTTCCGTTTTGCCCGAGCGCAACAGAACATGCTTTTGTGGAGGTTTCAAGGCAAAGTATAATAGGAGATGGCTTCGTCATTTCATTTTTTGCAATGACGTGTATTATTCTTTCTTCATCTGCTTTATAATTTCTGCTTTGTCAGATTTTTTCACTTCCGTTCCGTTCTTTAAAAGTTTTGCCACTGCATTGTAAGGTCCGTTCACAATTTCATCACCTTCTTTGAGTCCGTCAGTAATTTCAATTGCAGCATTATCCTGAATACCTGTTTTCACTTTTTGCAGAAGAACTTTTCCATTGCTATAAACAAAAACACATTCCTGCGGTTTGAAATCTTTTTGCGCGCTGTTCGCTTCAAGTTTTTCTTTTTTTTCATCCACAACTTTTGTTTCGCCATCATCTTGCTTTTTCTTTTCGTCTTTTTTTATTGCGCTGTCGCTTCGCGTAGTTATCGCTTGAATTGGAAGCGAAAGAACATTCACCACTCGCTTGGTATGGATATCAACAGTAGCAGACATTCCCGGACGAAAAGGAGAATTATTATTTACGATTAAATCTTTGTACGACTCTTGCAGTACACGAATTTTCACAGTAAAATTTGTAACCTGGTCGGCAGTAGCTCCGGTTGTGTTTGCCGAATTTGCAATTTCAGTTACCGTGCCTTTAAATTTTCTATCAAGGTATGCGTCCACTTGAATGTCGGCAGTATCGTTCATGTGAACGCGCACAATGTCATTTTCGTTTACATCCACATTCACCTCCATTTCATTCAGATTAGCGAGAACTAAAATTTCTGTTCCTTCAGCAAACTGATTTCCTGCCACACGCTCGCCTTTTTTCTTGCTGAGTTTTGAAACTGTTCCACTTACCGGAGCAAAGATGGACGTTTTGTTCAAATTTTCCTGCGCTTCGTTTACGGATGCTTGCGCGCTTGTAATATTGAAAGCCGAAGCTTTAACATTTTCTTCCGCAGCTTCCACCTGAGCTTTCGTTGTTTCAAATTGCGATTTTGCTAAGTCGTAATCGGACTGAGAAATCGCGCCTTGGTCAAATAATTTTTTATTTCGATTGAAAGATGATTCCGCGTTGGCAAACTGCGCCTTGGTTTGTGAGAGCTGCGCTTTGGAATTAGCAAGATTCGCCTGCATATTATTCATCGAAGCCATGGCGCGTTCAACGGCTGATTGATAAGTATTCGGTTTTATTTTCACCACCAAATCACCTTTGTTCACGCGGTCGCCTTCCTTCACATTCACTTCCACAATTTCTCCCGATACATCCGAAGTGATTTTCAATTCCACTTCCGGCTGAACTTTTCCATTTGCCGAAACGGTTTCAATAATTGTTCTGCGCTGAACTTTTTCCGTGGTTACTTGGATAGCTCCGCTGTTAGAACAGTTTTTTATTGCAAGAAGAGTGAAAAGAATTATTATTCCGCTTCCGATAAGAATTAATGGCTTTTTCATTTTTTTTTGATTACACAGATTAATAAATTCAGATTACACCGATTACATTTTTAATACATCTTCCATTATAATGTGATTGGTTTTCCCTGATAGAAATCTAAAACCTTCATTTTAAAAATGCAATCGTATTTTGACTGAAGTAAATCCGATTTTGCTTTGATAAGTTTATTTTTCGAATCATTATATTCTGTCGAAGTTGCCGCGCCTACCGTAAATTTTTGGTCCATGTATTTAAAAGATTCTTCCATCGCTTTCACCGCTTTTTGAGTTGCCTGAAATTTTTTCAGCGAAGACATTGCATCGTTGTACGCCTGTTGAATTGTTTTTCGGAGATTATCTTTTTGCAAACGCAAATTTAGCGCTGCATTTTCTCTCGCTATTTTCGCATTTTGAACCGAAGTATGAACTTGCAGATTATTAAAAATCGGAACGGTAAGATAAAAGCCAACACTTTTGTTTAAGTTTGAACTATACTGATTTGCATAAGAAACTGTTTGAGTTGTGTAGTTGTTATAAACCGGAACTTCCACAAGCTGTCCCCCAGAAGTAATATAACCATTCGGAGTAAAACTAGAAATCGTTGGAGTGCCTACTAACTGCACATCATCGCCCGAATAGCCGGTGCCGTAACCCGCACCTAAAGTTAATCGGGGAAACATTCCTGCTCTTGCAACAGAAATTCCTCTTTCAGAACTTTTAAGTTTGAATTCCGCACTTTTAATTTCCGGCTGGCGTGTGAGTGCGGCATCGTAAACTTGACCCGAGGTAGTATTCAAAATAACATCGGCAGGTAAATTGATTTCAGGTTTAGCGATAGAAAAATTTTCAATCGTATCAAGATTCAGCATCTGAACCAAGTTGAGTGATGCAAGCGACAAACTATTTTCAGCCGTAACAACATTTACTTCTTCGCTTGCAGATTGCGATTGTATATCCAAAAGATTTCCTTTCGGAAGATTTCCAACATCCACTAATTTTTTCGTGCGCTCCACTTGAAGTTTTGTAATGTCCGCCTGATTACGAGCAACATCCAAAAGTTCTTCCGATAAAAGAATTTGCAAATATGCCGAAGCGATGTTGAGCGAAATATCATTTTGCATTTTCTGCACATCGGATTGGCTTGCCATCAGGTTGTATTGATTTTGCTTGATGGTGTTTATAGTTTGTAATCCTCCAAAAATTGTCAGGTTGGCGCTGAGAGAAAAGTTTTGGGACAATGTCCACGAACCATTTACAAATTGATTCGTGAACGGATCGATTTTTTTTCCATTGTTATAAGCGTTTGATCCATTCCCGCTCACATTTGGAAGAAGCTGCGCTTTACTTTGAAGAAGTGCTGCCTCAGAAGTTTTTTCATTCAGCATATTCTGTTTCACCTGAATATTATTTTTCAAAGCATATTCAATGCACTGCTGAAGCGACCACGGCTTCCCATTTTCCTGAGAGAACAGAAAAAATGAAGATAAAATACAGAAAAGAAATAATAAAATCCTCATAGGTGTTTTTAACAAGCGGTAAATATACAAAAGTTGTTAGGAGAGTACGATTTAGAAAAAGGCAAAAAAAATCCCTTCCGAAATTTCGGAAGGGATTGAAATTTTGAGGGATGATAAGATATTTATTTATCGCATCAATTCGACATAACCTTTGATGGTTGATCCTCCAAGTTTGGCGATGTAAAAATAAGTGCCTTCTTTTGCAAGGCTACCATTTTTTGTATTTCCGTCCCAGCATTTTTTAGTGTCGCTGGATTCAAATATTTTTACCCCCCATCTGTCAAAAATTTCAAGAGAAAGACACTGGGTAATGGCATATGCATTATAGGGAGCAAGAGTAAAACAATCATTATTACCATCTCCATTTGGAGTAAAAACATTCACAGATCCAACATTAGAAGGATACATGTCTCCAACTACAAGAGGATATGTAAGTGTGTCCTTGCATGGAGGGTTTGCGGCAACGAGTGTTACAACAAAAGTTCCACCAACGGGAGGGTATAGATTAGTAGGATTTTGAACGGTAGATGTATTTCCATCACCAAAATTCCAAGAATATCCGGTAGCTTGTAGGCTAGAGCTTAAAAACTGAACAGTGATTCCTTCACAAGAAGGAGTTTGTGTAGTTGAAAAACCAGCATGAGGTTGAGTAGAGGCAGGGATAGTAACGTTTTGCTGTACAATACATCCGTGTGCGTCTTTAACCGAAACAATATAAGAACCACTTACAAGATTCGAAATGATTGTTGTTGTAGCTCCATTACTCCATGAATAGGTATAAGGAGGCGTACCACCAGTAATACCGGATACTGAAGCCGCTGCATTTGCAGTTGGTCCGCAATTATAACCAGACCAAGTAGCGGTATATACTATTGCATTAGGCTCATAAATAGTTATTGTTTGAGAAGTTAGAGGGTGACAGCCATGAGCATCTGTAATCAAAACAGAATATGTACCTGCAGATAATCCAGAAGCAATAGTTCCATTTTGTGGTGGATTTGTATTCCAAGTATATGTGTATGGTGGAAATCCGCCACTGGTGCTGGTAACATTTGCAGAACCTGTGTTATCACCATTACATTTATCAGGAGTTGGTGAAATTGCAGCAATGATATCCGTCGGATCCGTAATTGTTATTGTTTGGGTTGTTGGACAATTATGCGCGTCTGTAACGAGAACCGAATAAGTACCAGCGCCAATATTATTTGCTGATAGAGTATTTTGAGGAGGAGTAGTATTCCATAAATAGGAATATGGGGTAGTTCCACCGGATGTATTTGCTGTGGCAATGCCATTTGTTAAACCAATGCAGGGACTCGTTGAAGTAATGGAAGTAGATAAAACAGCTGGTTGAGTAACTAATACTGTATTTGTAAAGAAACAACCAAGAGAATCCACCACAGAAATAGTATAAGTGCCAGCTAGGAGTCCGGTAATTGCAGGTGTCGTTTGTCCGGATGGAAGCCATAAATATGTAAGCGGTCCAGTTCCGCCGGAAGCATTTGCAATTATACTTCCGTCAGTAAAACCGTTACATGACACATTACTTATGACAGCGGTATTAGTGGGTACAGGCTTAGCAGGAATAGTAGCACTTCCGTGTGCAATACATCCTTGAGCATCAATAACGTTAACAAGGTATGTACCGTTCAATAGATTGGAAATCGTGGGAACCGAGTCTCCATTGCTCCAAGAATAATTATATGGGAAAAAACCTCCACCAACACTAGTAACTGAAATGGTACCAAGACCAACGGATCCGCAACCATATCCTTGATGAGATATATTAAAAGTTATTTGGTTTGGTTGTGTAACAACTATTGTTTGTGTTGCATGGCATCCGGCTTTATCTGTAACTTGAACAGAATACGTTCCGGCAGGTAAATTTACAGCCGAAGTTCCAGTCTGAACCGGATTTGTAATCCAACTATATGTATATGGTGTATATCCGCCAGTAACGCCAGTAACTGTTGCTGATCCGGTACTATCTCCATAACAATGAGCAGGGGTTTGAGTAATTCCAATACTCATAGCTGCTGGTTCGGAAATGGTAACCGATTGGGTTGAAATACATCCGTGAGAATCAGTAACAGAAACTGTTAATGGACCGGCAGCAAGATTACTTGCAGTTTGAGTAGTTTGTGCAGGAGAGGAATTCCATGAATAGGTATAAGGTGTAGTTCCACCCGATGGATGTACTATGGCACTTCCATTCGTTAGTCCGTTACATTGAATATCAGTCGGAGTAATTGGCGTAGATAAAACAGATGGCTGTGTAATAGATAAAATTGTAACAAACGAACAACTATTGGCATCCGTTACAGAAACAGTATATGACCCAGAAGAAAGCCCTGTAACTGCCGAAGTTGTTTGCCCAGACGACCATGAATATGTATAAGGTGCCAGCCCGCCAGAAATATTTGCAATTGCGCTTCCATTATTTCCTCCGTTACATAAAACATTACTTGAGATTGTAGGAGTAACTGTGGGTCCATTGGCAGCCGGAATCGTAATAGTTACCGATGATGTGGATGGGCAACCATTTGCATCAGTAACATGAACACTATAAGTTCCGGATGATAAGCCCGTAGCTATCGCAGTAGTTTGTCCGCCAGGAGTCCACAAATAAGTATATCCGGGAGTACCTCCAAAAGTACTATCTTTTGCTGATCCTGTTGGTGTTAAACAAGTCGACTGTGAAAAACTTGCAATAGTATCTTTTAATATTTTTGATGGTTGCGTTATGGCAACCGTGTTGCTATGCGTGCAACCTCCGGCATCAGTAACCAGAACGGTATAAGTACCTGCGCTAAGACCTGTTGCCGCTGATGTAGTTTGTCCTGAAGGGCTCCATAAGTATGTAAAGGATGGAAGTCCTCCAGTAGTATTTACAGAAGCACTTCCGCTGTTAACTCCCTTGCAAGCAATATTTGCAGAAGTAGCAATATTGGAAGTCATTGTAGAAAAACCAACAGTAGTGGTTAAAGTGTATTTGCAATTGGTTCCTTGAGGAGGCGTAATTGTAACAGAATACGCTCCAGCGATACCCACTACAACTGTTTGTGCGGTTGTTGAAGCACTAATAATTCCTCCGGTGGGACCGCTCCATGAATATGACCCTCCTTGAGACGGTGGAGCAGAAAGCGTGGCTGTAGTACCTCCACAAACTGCATTTGCAGTAATCTGTGCGGGACCACAAGATGCATCAACATACGCATATCCAAAATGAGCTCCTTGTGTACAACCAGCTGCGGTAAAAGAAAGTACTACCGTTTGTCCAATATAGGATCCAAGATAAATACTGTTACTCTGCCAAGGAAGATAATAAACAGCCCCACTATATGGGCCAGTTAATGAGGAAGTTAAAAAACCTGGAGGTCGCACACTATTAACAACTTGTACATAATACTTTGTACAAAAGGTATCAAGCGCTTGTCCGGATAAATTAGAAATTGACACATTAAAATATGGTTGTTGACCAAATGGATGTCCCCCATCATTTAATACTACAGCATAATCAAAAGAAATAAGGTCATTTGCTGCAGTAACCACAAACGTTTGAGATAATTTTTCACCATTAGAGTGTCCTCCATACTTGACATTATCG
The DNA here is from genome assembly GCA_003164895.1 of Bacteroidota bacterium. Lineage (GTDB taxonomy): Bacteria > Bacteroidota > Bacteroidia > Palsa-948 > Palsa-948 > Palsa-948. Next base: position 90,534 of record PLUL01000064.1, read on the forward strand.
CAAAGAAATCCATAACCTATTGCAGTATTAATATCTTCGCCTCCTACTCGGAGGGAAAAATTTCCGCCTTGTGGGTCAAGCCCTGGGACACTTGCATTTGTATATGGATCGGCAGGAAATGCAGAAGACATAATATTAAGATCATTACATGAATGGATACTTTGATTTGTACTAGAATAGGCGGGCGATGCCATTATTCTTAAAGGACCATTTGAATTTCTATTATAACCTCTTGAAGTTACCCACCCGGTAAGGTTTCCATTTTCAAAGTCAATATTATTACAAGGACTGGATAATAGAAATGGAGGCGTAATGATTCTATTTGCTTCTTCAATTTCAAAAGGAAGGGCTTTGATGTGATATTTTTTCTTTACAAATTCAGCTTGATTCTCGAACATAAAAGTTTTAAACTCCAGATATATTTTATCACCTTCTAATAAAGCCTGTTTAGCTGCATTATCAAAATCAAAACCATTTAAGGAATCTCCACCGAAGAATGAGCATTCTTTTTTTATTTGTTCTTTTGATACATCTGCCACCATCAATACTTGTGGCTTCTGTCCTGATGATTCAATGTTGGGTTCGCCAATCATACCCTGCATTTTAAAAGATCCGGTAGGTAAAGTGCTATTTCCCTGTGCAAATAAAGTAGAGAAATAAGATGAAGCAATAAGCATGAGCAACGACAACGACTTTTTTATAAAATTCATAACGAACTGAGTTTAATTGGGGTTTTGTTTCAAATTCGATTATTCTGTAGATGGCTAATCGCATTGAAAGGTTGCACGAAGATATGTGAAAAATTGTATCTAATACATTCAAACAATAGAAATTATTTCAAATATTAGAGTTTTATTCATTCTCGCATTGATTGTCCGAGAAAATATAAATCACATCTTTCAATATTGAATAACATTTTTTGCTTCTGCTTTTTTCTTTTCTTTGTTCATCCTCTTTTTTATGAAAAGCAAAATTCTACTATCTTTTGTTTTTTTTCTACTTGTGAACTTTGCTTTTTCACAGGAAGAACTTACGCAAACCATTCGCGGAAAAGTGATAGATAAAGACGGCAAGTCGGAAATTCCGGGCGTAAACATTTTGCTTTTTGAAGACTCGTTAAAAATTTCAGGAGCGGTTACCGATGTAAATGGAAATTTCAGGATGGAAAACATTCCGGTCGGAAAATATTCGCTGAAAGCAACTTTTCTTGGCTATTTGTCCGTAAACATTTCAAGTATTAATGTCGGCTCGATAAAAGAAGTAATCCTGAATTTTTCAATGGAAGAATCTGCCGTTAAAGAGAAAGAAGTAGTTATTGAAGGTGAAAGAAAGGGAGAAGTGCGAAACGATATGGCGATTGTGAGTGCCCGTTCTTTTTCTCCTGATGAAACCAGCCGATATGCCGGCAGTCGCACCGACCCGGCTCGGATGGCATCAAACTTTGCAGGAGTGCAAGGAACCGATGATTCGGAAAACGAAATTGTAATTCGCGGAAACTCATCGCTTGGATTATTATGGAGATTGGAAGGTGTGAACATTCCAAATCCAAATCATTTTGCCATTGCCGGTGCTACCAGCGGAGCAGTGAATATCATCAACAGCAAGGTGCTTGATAATTCCGATTTTTATACCGGAGCTTTTCCTGCGGAATTTGGAAACTGTGTGGCTGGCGTGTTTGATTTACGGATGAAAAATGGAAACAACGAACAAACTGAATTTACTGCACAAGTCGGTATTCTTGGTGCTGAACTGGCGGCAGAAGGTCCCATCAATAAACAAAATGGTTCATCTTATTTGGTTACTTACCGTTACTCCACGCTTGGTACTTTAAATTTTTTACACATTCCAATCGGAACGGATGCCATACCAAAATATCAGGATGCTGCATTCAAATTAAATTTTCCTGGAAAAAAAGGAAGCGATTTTTCTGTGTTTGGCGTTGGCGGAATGAGTAATATAAATCTTTTGGTGAGTACTGAAACGCAACCTTCCGAAGATATTTATGGCGAACCCAATCAAGACCAATATATTCGTTCAGGAATGGGAGTGTTGGGAGCTTCCTATACAAAATCGTTGGATGATAAAACATTTTTCAAGGTTGTGGTGGCTCATTCGATCCAAGAAACTCATGCAAATAATAATCTTATTTACCGCGATACCACTTTTGCGCTGGATTCAATCAAGCCCAGATTAGGTTATCAATTTCTTCAGCAAATAACTTCTTTCAATTTATTTATCAATCATAAATTCAGTAGCAGAACGAGTATGAATGCAGGAATCTTCGCTGAAAGATATGATTACAATCTGCTTGACAGCAATCTTAACTTGACCACAAATAAATGGGTTAAATATGAAAACTACGTTGGCTCAACTGGCATGTTGCAACCGTATATTCAATTTAAGATTAAAGCGAGCGACCAATTAATTTTTACCGGAGGTTTGCACGCGCAATATTTTTTGTTGAACGGAAGTTCTTCCATCGAGCCGCGCGCAGGAATGAAATGGAAATTAGATTCAAGAAATTCAATCAGCGCAGGATTTGGAATGCACAGCGAAATGCAACCGGCTTATATTTATTTTGAACAAAAGTCGGATTCAAGCGGACATTATTCCACGTTCAATAAAAATCTTGGCTTCACACGAAGCATTCATTATGTATTGGCTTATGAAATACTTTTTTCGGAAAACCTTCATATTAAAACGGAAGTGTATTATCAGCATTTATACGATGCACCTGTTGATACTTTTAAATCTTCTTATTCGCTTGTTAATCAAGGAACAGGGTATGAACCTTTTTATCCTGGCATGCTCGCCAATAAAGGTACAGGTACAAATTATGGAGTGGAGCTGACCATAGAAAAATTTTTCAGTAAAAGTTTCTTTTTTATGATTACCGGTTCCCTCTTTAATTCAACCTATAAAGGAAGCGATGGTGTGGAACGAAATACAGATTTCAATGAACGGTTTGCTAACAATTTTCTTTTAGGAAAAGATTTTAAAATCGGAAATAAAAATAATTCTATTCTAACCACCGGAACAAAAGTTACCTGGGCTGGCGGTGCGCGTTACAGTCCGGCTGATATTGCGGCATCCAATGCTGCGGGACAGTTAATTCCAGTTGATTCGTTGCGCAACACCAAGCAGTTTAAAAATTATTTTCGGTGGGATATCACTATTGGTTTCCGCTTCAACCGAAAAAAAATTACGCATGAAATAGGATTGGATATTGTAAATCTATTGAATACTCAAAATGTGCTTACGCTCGCTTACAGCCCTAATCCAATACATCCCACCGCAAATCCAATAACAATAGATTACCAGTTGGGATTGTTGCCGATATTTTATTACAAGATAGATTTCTGAAAAATATTTTCTAAGGAGCAAGTGCCGCTTCGAAAATATCAATCTTATCGAGGAAATGTGCAGAGCGCTTCATGTATTCATGAGCTGGTTCCGGAGGACCAATATTTGTATCCTGAAGTAGTTTTGAATTATCAAACACTTGTCCTAATTCAATGAAATCAAGATACGGTTCAAGTCCGCCCATTAATATGCGCAGGTCGGTGGCATCATCAAAAATATCATCCCAATAATTCAGATGTTCGCGATAGTTTTTCAATATGCTGTGTCCGTTTAGTTTTTTTCTTGCCCAAAGTTTCACTTCGCGAATCAATTCCCTTCCCACGAAATTAAATTCAGGTCGGTGTGGAAAATAATGTTCAATTGCTTTGGTGGCTTTGAAAGGTGTGGTAGCTGATGCTGCACCCGAAGAAATATGATAAACCAAATGATTTCTTTTTGCAAAAAGAAGTGCTACAATTCCTTTAGAAGCATAATCTACAGGAATAATATCCAGTTGGGCATCGGGATTAATGGGAACAAGTCGAAGTAAATTTATCGCGGCAAGTGCCCACATAATTACATAAGAACGCGGAGTCCAAGGACGGCTGTCGCCCATAATAATTGAAGGACGAACAATCAATATTTTTTCTTTCGGAAGATATTTCGGAAGCATCAACTCGCCGCGCATTTTTGTCTGAGTATATTTTACCAAATGCTGCACATTTTCATCGGGAGATTCTTCTTCTTTTATGATTCTGTTTTTGATGTCCATTCCGCAAATGGTGGCGGTTCCAACATAGGTGAATGTTTCTAAATGCTTCAACTGCTGGCTCCACTTCAAAAGTTTTTCTAATCCTTGAATGTTGATTTGCTCAACAATATCATCATAAATTGGCGAGAAAGAAGTATCTGCTGCCGAATGAACAATCAGATTAACATTCTCCAGCGATTTATCTTTTATCAAACTTTCAGCAAAATCACTTTTCAAAAGGTCGCCGGCAATAGGAATTATTTTATTGACATCTAAAAAATCTCCATGAAAATCGAAAACTTTTTTAAGCCGAACCATCGCTTTTTCATTCGATTCCGCCCGAACGAGACAAAATATTTTATCCACCTCTTTTCTTTTAGAAAGGTCAACAAGCAGTTCGCCTCCTAAAAATCCGGTAGAACCTGTAATGAATACATTCATAAAATAAATTTTAAAATTAGTTAATCAAAGAAAGTCCCCTTCGGAAAATTCAGACATAAAAGTATAAAAAATTCATTTGAAAAAAATAATTTAACATTTATTCTACGATTATACCGATTACAGTAATGTATTTTATCTGTGTAATCTGGATTTGCATTTTCGGAAATCAGTGTAATCTCGGTATAATGCCAGTTTTTTTCTTAGGTTTGTATATGGTTTTTCTTTTTAATCTCAAACTTCCAACCTCTAACCTCTAACCTTTTTATGTCTTGCAGTGGTTGTTCAACAGGAAGAGGATGCGGTACTGCAAGCGGGCAGTTGCCTGGTGGTTGCCGTAACAACGGTGCCTGCGGAATTGGTGGCTGCAACAAACTCAATGTGTTTGACTGGCTGGCTGATATGGAATTGCCTGGTGGACAAAAAGTTTTTGATTGTGTTGAAGTTCGCTTTAAAAATTCCCGCAAAGAATTTTATCGTAATGTAAATACTTTTTCACTGAAGATTGGCGATGTGGTGGCGGTGGAAGCATCTCCCGGACACGATATCGGAATAGTTTCTCTCACAGGCGAATTGGTACGCACTCAGATGAAAAAGAAAAATGTTAATCCTGAGTCTCCTGAGATAAAAAAAGTGTATCGCATGGCGAAACAAGCGGACATAGATAAATGGAAAGAAGCACAAGCGTTGGAACAAGATACCATGATGAAATCGAGAACGATGGCTCGTTTTCTGAAACTTGAAATGAAAATCAGCGATGTGGAATATCAAGGCGATAAAAACAAAGCGATATTTTATTACACGGCTGAAGGTCGTGTTGATTTTCGACAACTTATTCGGGATTTTGCTTCTGCTTTTAAGGTGAGAGTGGAGATGAAACAGATAACTCTTCGTCATGAAGCGAGCCGTGTGGGCGGAATTGGCGATTGCGGAAGAGAACTTTGCTGTTCAACTTGGTTAACAGATTTTCGTGCGGTGAATACAACTGCTGCGCGCTACCAACAACTTTCCATCAATCCGGTAAAACTTTCCGGACAGTGTGGAAAATTAAAATGTTGCCTGAACTACGAATTGGATTCTTATCTCGATGCGATAAAAGATTTTCCAAATCCTGAAATAAAATTAGAAACTACTCAAGGTTTGGCATTTCACATGAAAACGGATATTTTCAAACGTAAGATGTGGTATGTTTATGAAAATGAACGGGGAGTTTTTATTGAACTTTCTGTTGACCGAGTGAAAGAAGTGATAGCCATGAACAAAATAGGAAAAAAACCGGATGAACTCAAAGTGGCATCGTTGGCAAGTGTTCCTACTATTAAAGAACCGGATTATCAGAATGTGGTTGGGCAGGATAGCATTTCACGATTTGATAAAGATAAAAACAAGGGTGGAAGTAATAACAGAAACAGAAATAGGAATAACAATCGTAATCGCAACCGTAGATAAATGAAAAAGAAGTTTGCAGTTCGCAGTTTGCAGTTTATAGTTGTGGCGATTTTATTTTTGTTGATTGCCTGCGATTCGAACAGGATTTTTGAAAAAAATATTGACATTCCCGATTATTCTTGGGATGTGAAAAACAAACTTACGTTTGATGTGAATATTGATGACACCACCTCGCTTCATAATCTTTATGTGAATGTGCGTCATGCAAGTCAATATCCTTATGCTAATCTTTATCTTTTCATCGTTATAAAATTTCCAAATGGAAAATTGGCGAAAGATACGTTGGAATGTGTTTTCTCTGACCAAAATGGGAAATGGAAAGGCGAAGGAATGGGCGATATTTGGGATAATCAGATTTTGTGGAAACCCAATGTGAAATTTCCGCTCAAAGGAAAATATACTTTTGAATATGAACAAGCAATGCGTACGGAACAAATTCCTTTTATCATGGATGTCGGCTTGAGAGTGGAAAAGGCAAAGAAGAAATCAAAATAAATATATTTGTCATTCAAAATGACCACCGCAGAAAAATTTCTTGAATCCGCTGAGCAAAAAGTGTTCGACACCGAACATCGCAGGAAACTTGTTTTCAATATTTCCCAATATGATAAAAAAGTTGTCGAAGGGAAAAAACAATTTTCGGATTTAGAACTTGCAAAAGAACGTGCTTCTGCTCTTAAAGCAAAAGTAATTGACAACCTCGACAAATACCTTATAGAATTTGAAGCGAACTTTATCAAACGTGGCGGAAAAGTTATTTGGGCACGTGATGCAAAGGAAGCTCAGGAAGAAATTGTAAAAGTGCTGAAACGTTTCAATACAAAGACCGTGGTGAAATCAAAATCCATGGTAACGGAAGAAATTCACATCAATGATGCGCTTGAGAAAGAGGGAATTGAATCGCTGGAAACCGATTTGGGCGAATTCATTGTTCAGTTAAGAAAAGAAGCGCCTTATCATATTGTAACTCCCGCCATGCATCTTTCCAAAGAAGATGTTGCAAAAACTTTTCACGAAGAAAAAGGTACTCCGGCAGATTATACTCCTCAGCAAATAACAGCATGGGTGCGAAAATTTTTGCGCGAAAAATATGTTGCTGCCGAAGCAGGAATTACGGGTGGGAATTTTCTCATAGCAGATATTGGTGCAGTTGCACTGACTGAAAATGAAGGCAACGCTTGGCTTTCCATGGCTTTTCCGAAAGTGCACATTGCGATTGTTGGAATTGAAAAAATAATTCCTTCTATTAACGACATGGAATTATTCTGGTCGTTGCTTGCCACACACGGCACAGGGCAAAATGTTACAGTCTATAATTCCATTCTTACCGGTCCAAAACAAAATGGAGAAACAGATGGTCCCGAAGAAATGTATGTCGTTCTGCTCGATAACGGGAGAAGTAATGTACTCGAACAAGTTGAACAACGCAGAGCGCTTCATTGCATTCGCTGCGGTGCATGTTTGAATGCTTGCCCGATTTATAAAGGAGTTGGCGGACATTCATATGCATCTCCTTACAGCGGACCAATCGGTTCTGTTTTGACTCCGCAATTGTGGGGAATGAAAGAATTCAAACACCTTAGCTTTGCTTCATCGCTCTGTGGAAAATGTACTGAAGTTTGTCCGGTGAAAATAGATTTGCATAATTTACTTTTATATAATCGCAGAGATTCGGTAAAAGAAAAACTTTCTTCCAATACCGAAAATCTGATGTGGCTTTTCTGGAAGAAAGCAATGATGAAACGAAATACGATGGAGAAAGGCGGAGCAAAACTTAAAAACTTTATGCTCAATCAGTTTTTCAAAAAGCAATGGGGAAACAGAAGAGAACTTCCTAAAGTTGCACCAAAATCCTTCAATCAGATTTGGAAAGAAGGTCATGGAATGAAATAATATTATGGCTCGAATTTTAACAGGCATACAAAGCACAGGAGTTCCACATCTTGGAAATATTTTAGGCGCAATCATTCCAGCTATTGAACTTTCTAAAAAATCGGACAACGAATCTTTTTTCTTCATTGCGAATTTGCATTCGCTGAATCAAATAAAGGATGCAACTATTCTAAAAAACAATACTTATGCAACGGCCGCCGCTTGGCTTGCATTTGGATTTGATACCGAGAAAAATACTTTTTACCGCCAGAGCGATGTAACCGAAGTGTGCGAACTCGCCTTGTATCTTTCCTGTTTCACGCCTTACCCGATGCTTGCAAATGCCACTTCGTTTAAAGATAAATCGGATAGATTGTCGGATGTGAATGCGGGACTTTTTATTTATCCTGTGCTGATGGCTGCAGATATTATTTTGTACGATGCAGATTTTGTTCCAGTTGGAAAAGACCAATTACAGCATCTTGAAATGACACGCGACATTGCTTCTGCATTTAACAATATTTATGGCGATACTTTTATTCTGCCAAAACCCCTGATTGACGAACGCGTGATGATTATTCCCGGAACCGACGGACAAAAGATGAGTAAGTCGTATAATAATTTCATAAATATTTTTCTCCCTGAAAAAGAATTGAAAAAAGTTGTGATGAATATTGTTACCGATAGCACACCTCTTGAACAACCCAAAAATCCGGATACATGTAATGCGTTTAAATTATACCAGCTTCTCGCAAATGAAAACGATGTGAAACAAATGCGCGATAATTATTTGAAAGGCGGTTACGGTTACGGCCATGCCAAGAACGCATTGTTTGAACTTATCATGGATAAATTTAAAAATGAACGTGAGCGATTCAATAATTTTATGGATGATAAAAATGAAATAGAGAAAAAGTTATTAATAGGAGCAGAGAAAGCAAAAAAAATCGCCCAACCTGTTATAAAACGCGTGCGAGAGAAATTAGGATATTGAAATGGCAAAAAAAAAACTGCTAGTAGAAAACGATTATGATTTTTTTCTTTATGGAATTTGTTGTCATGAAAAAGGTTATCGCCTATGTTTCTCTCTGAATAATAAACTAAAAACTGCATTTTCAAAAAGCAAAGACATGGAAGTGCAGGAAAAAAATCAAAAGTCGCAATTAAAATTTCCTGTTTTTTCTTTTCGCAACGAAGAAATGTTTACGGATTATCACATCATTGTAAATAAGGCGGAAAATAAATTTTTAGTTCCCGAATTTAAAGAGGCAGATTATCTTTTAATGGTGCAGGGAAGCATGCCGTATTCGGATAAAATTATGATTTTAAAAAAAATAAAAGAGATTCCGTATGTGCAAACTGCATTTGAAATTGAGCCTAAAAAAATAAAATCGAAAGAAAACTTTGTATTCTGAATGATAAAATATAACAAAACAAAAATTATTGCCACAGTTGGTCCGTCATCTTCTTCTGAAAAAATTCTGGAACAGATGATACGCGGAGGAGTTGATCTTTTTCGGGTAAATTTCTCTCACGGTTCATACGATGAGGTGAAAAAAATAATTTCATCTATCCGTCTGCTGAATAAAAAACTTAAAACGAGCATTGGAATTCTTGCCGATTTGCAGGGACCAAAAATCCGAATCGGGAAAGTGAAAAATAATTCCATTCAGCTTGTGGAAGGGAAAACTATTTCATTCACGAACAAAGAATGTATTGGCGATGAATCCAAGTTGTATATTAATTATGCACATTTTCCTGCGGATGTTTCCGTTGGAGATTCCATCCTTATTAATGATGGAAAGTTTTTATTGAAAGTTACAGCAACCAATAAAAAAGATTCTGTAAAAGCAAAAATTATTCAAGGAGGTTTGCTTTCTTCTAATAAAGGTGTAAATCTTCCCAACACAAAAATATCTCTCCCGTGTTTAACAAAAAAAGATTTGAATGATTTGAATTTTGCGCTTGCAAATAATGTGGAATGGATTGGACTTTCTTTTGTTCGTTCCGTAACGGATGTAGTGGATTTGAAAGAAACCATTAAAAACAAACACAAACACGCTCGTGTAATTGCAAAAATCGAAAAACCGGAAGCGCTGAATGAAATTGATAATATTATTGATTTGGCTGACGGAATCATGGTTGCCCGCGGAGATTTGGGTGTGGAACTTCCGATGGAGCAGGTTCCGATGATTCAAAAAATGTTGGTGGAAAAATGTATCCACGCATCGCGTCCGGTGATTATCGCTACACAGATGATGGAAAGCATGATTGAAAATTTTTCTCCTACACGCGCGGAAGTGAATGATGTGGCTAATGCCGTGATGGACGGCGCTGATGCGGTGATGCTGAGCGGAGAAACCTCGGTTGGAAAATTTCCGGTGCAAGTGATAGAGAACATGCAAAAAATTATTGCTCGCGTTGAACAGGAAGAAAAAATTTATTACAAAGAACACTCTCCGGTTCTCAAAACACAAACATTTATTTCTGATTCTATTTGTTTTAATTCCTGCGTGATGGCGCGCCATGCAAATGTTTCTGCAATATTGACGATGACAAATTCAGGATATACTGCTTTCAGAATTGCCAGTCACCGACCAAAAGCAAATATTTTTGTCTTTACCGATAATCAATCGCTTCTGACAACACTTAGTTTGGTGTGGGGCGTTCGCGGATTTTATTACGACAAATATGAAAGCACAGACAAAACAATGGAGGATTTAAAAAATATTTTAAAACGAAACGGATTTGTAAAGACGGATGACCTCGTCATCAATACAGCCAGCATGCCGCTAATAGAAAAAGGAAGAACAAACATGCTTCGCCTCAGCATGGTGGAGTAAAGAAAAATTTAAACCTTAACTTCATGAATTCTGTTTATTGGAATTACAATTCCCTGTATTAGGATTACGCGTTTGTCGGTCAGCCCCCAAATGTTTGTTTCAATTTGCTTTATGCCAGTAACATCTTCAAAAACAATTTTTGTTTTTCCTTTGAATGTGTTTCCGAGAACAACCGCTCTCTCCAGTGCAAGCCGTCTTTGTGCCGTTGCTTCTAAATTTGAAAGCACTTCTTCATTCGGAAAATTTAACAGAGTTAAATCTTCTTTTTGTACAAAAGAAATCATCGCAGCAGCAGTTTTTGTCATGTCCGTAATTTCTATTTCTGACTATAACGCGAAAAGTTGGATTTTGTTTTAAGTATTTAGACGAAACATCAAAAAGTGAAGACGAGAGGAATAAAAATTTCGTTTTGTTTCAGGCAACGGATGCAACCTTCAGTATTTTTTTTGAATCGCGGTTTACTTTAAAGCGGTCATCAATTCGATGATTAATTACCCAAGCGATTTTTCCGTCTGATTCCAGAATATAAATGTTTTCCTTTTCATCAAGTGGGATTTTTTGGTCAATGAAAAAGTCGCTGAGTTTTTTTTTGCCATTCATGCCGAGCGGATGAAAAAAATCACCTTGTTTCCACTTTCTTATTTTCAGAGGGAAGATAAGCTCTGTATAATCAAGATACGCGATGGAGCTGCTTTTGTCTTTTACAGCTGACAAATTTCCGTTTATCACTTCTGTCTTCAGAAATAAAGCTTCATTTTTAAATTCCCTTTGATTTTTTTTTAGAAAAAAATCTTTTTCCTTACTGTGAGGACGTTTTGGCGACAGAATAAAAAAATTTCTGTCTTTAATCAAGCGATAGGTAGGCGACAGAAATTTTTTCCCTGCGGTAGTGTACATTCGCTGCGCGATGAGTTCGGTGGTTTCGGGCGTAAAATCGTATGCTCTGAGTAGTTCATGAAGTAAGGTTTCAGCATGTCCGCTGTCTTTGAGTTTTTTTATGTTGAGCAGAATGTTTTTTCCTTCTTCCACCACGATTTCTTTCTTTTTTTCTTCTATAAATTTTTTAAAAATCTCTCCTGCTTCCTTGAAATACGACAGCTCTTTTGAAATTGTTTTTTCAAATCCAGAATTCAATTTTTTTAACGATGGAATAAGATGATGGCGAATATTATTTCGTAGATATTTATCCGTATAATTGCTGCTGTCTTCCCGCCAGATAAGATTTTCCGCTTCGGCATATTCGCGAATCATTTTTTTATTTGCGAAAAGAAGCGGACGGATAATATTCGCTTGTTTTACCGGAACGCCATGCAATCCTGCAATTCCTGTTCCTCTTAAAATATTGATGAAAAAAGTTTCGATTGAATCATCCAAGTGATGCGCTGTTGCAATGAAGCAGTATTTTTTTTCTTTCGCGATTTTTTTCAACCATGCATACCGAAGGTCGCGTGCAGACATTTGGATGGAAATCTTTTTCTTTTCCGAGTATGATTTAGTATTAAATAATTTATTGTGAAATAGCACGCCGTATTTTTCTGCAAGTGACTTCACAAAATTTTCATCCTCATCCGATTCTTTTCCTCTAAGTTTAAAATTGCAATGCGCGATGCCGAATGAAAATCCGGTGTTGTGAAACAAATCGCACATCACAATGGAATCAACGCCACCGCTGACGGTTAAGAGAATTTTATCATTCTCCTTAAACAATTTTTCTTTTAGTATGAATTCTTTGAATTGTTTAAGCATGAGAGAAAGAATTCATCTTGATATTCGTATTTATATTCAGGGCTTCAAACATTCCTTTTGCTTTCAGCAGGCATTCTTCGTATTCATTTTCGGCAATAGAATTTGCCGTAATAGCGCTGCCAACCTGAAAAGACAAATATTTTGAAGACGCATTGTATAAAATGCTTCGTATCACAACATTGAAATCAAAATCACCTTCGGGAGTAATGTAACCAACCGTTCCCGAATATAAGCCGCGTTTTGTTTTTTCGTACTGCTCAATCAATTCCATCGCCCGCACTTTTGGTGCGCCCGTCATTGAGCCCATAGGAAAAGCGTTTTTTATTACATCCGTAAAATGAACACATTTTTTCATTTCTCCGCTTACCGTGGAAATCATCTGGTGCCATTGTTTGAAAGTATAAACGCCAAAAAGTTCGTCCATTTTCACATCATTACATGTTTTGGATAAATCATTTCGAACCAAATCAACAATCATTACGTTTTCGCATTTTTCTTTTTCATTTTTTGAAAGAATATTTTTTATTTCATTGTCTTCCGAATTGTTTTTTCCTCGTTTCGCAGTTCCTTTTATCGGTTGAGAAATAATCTTTCTGCCTTCTTTTTTTAGAAAGCGTTCCGGGCTTGCACACAAAAGATATTTATCATTCAATCGGTAAAATGCGGAAAATGGAGTTTGTGAAGTAGTATTAAGTTTCCAAAAAACTTCAGCCGGATTTATTTCAACCTCTTCCGAAAAAAATTCCATGCAGTAGTTCGTTTCGTAAACATCGCCTAGATGAATGTGATTTTTTATTTTATTTATTGTGTGGATGTATTCTTCTTCGGATATTCTTGATTTAACCTCTACAATCTGCAATTTGCAATTTACAATCTGCAACTGATTATTAATGTCCTGAACAATAGTTGCAACCTCCTCTTCGGTTGAAACTTCAGAAAGAAAACGAATTTCTATGTTGTTGTTTCGGACGATAAAAACATATTTCGGCTGAAAGAAATTCATCTGTGGAAATTCGACACCATCAAAATTTTCAGAGGAAAGATTTTCAACTTCGTTCTTTAAATCGTAAGAAAAAAAACCAAAGAGCCAATCGTTTTTTTCTTTGTGAAATCTTTTTAGTGATTCAAAAGAGTTTTTGGAAGAAATAATTTCAGAAACAGAATCTACACCTGCAATAAAATTAATATTTTTTTCCGAAAATTCTGAATTGCTGTCGAGAAAACAACAACGCTGGAATTTTTTTGCAAAACACAGCAAGTTTGCTTTAAAAGAAACTGCATCCGCAATTTCATATTGCACAAATTTTCTCATCTTTATTTTAACAAATTTATTAGCAAAATCATCATTTATTATCCTCAAGAAATTATTTTTTTCAGCGCTTCAATCCATTTAGGATTTTCATTTAAACTTTCCACGAGCTGCAGTTTTTCTCCACCGTTTTGTTTGAAAATTTGTTCATACTCAACACCAATCTCATAAATAGTTTCCAAGCAATCAGCCACAAATGCAGGGGAGAAGACAAGAATTTTTTTCTTTCCTTCTTTCGCCAACTGCGCTATCACTTTGTCGCTGTAAGGTTTCAACCAATTGTCATCCAGTCGCGATTGAAAGGCAGAAATATATTTTCCTTCAGGAATGGATAAGCGTTTTACAAGTTCGCGGGTGGTGAAATAACACGCAGCACGATAACAGAATTTATTTTTTTCTGAAATAACTGAGCAGCAAACATCATTTATCTGGCAATGGTTCGGATAAACTTTTGTGATTTGTCTTTCCGGTAGCCCGTGATAACTGAATACAAAAAAATCATATTCATTCATATTGTATTTTCCGGCAACATCTACCAGCGAGTTCAGATAATCTTCGTTATCATAAAACTTTTCAATGAACTTCAAATTTGTAAAGCCAACTTTTTTTGCAATTCGTTTGACCTCTAAAATACTTGATTCAGTAGAAGATGATGCCCAGTGCGGATAGAGAGGAATTACAATAATGCTATCTATTTTTTGATCCAACAGTTTTTTGAAGGCAGATTCAATGCTTGGATTTTGGTAACGCATGCCGAGTTCAACAACATAATTGTTTCCGAGCGATTTCTCAAGCAACTTCTTTTGTTTCACACTGTGTGTAATTAGCGGAGAACCCTCTATTCTCCAGATGTGTTCATAGAGTTTTGCGGATTTCTTCGCGCGAAACGGAACAATGACAAAATTGACAAGAAAAAATCGTGCGATTGGATTAATGTCAATTACAAATGGATCGTTAAGAAACTGAGATAAATATTTCCTTACATCTTTTACAGATGGAGAATCGGGCGAACCAAGATTAACAAGCAACACACCTTTTTTCATAAATCTTCGAAAAACGAATAGGTACGAAAAATACGAAATATAAATTTCCACTTTTTAATTTCTTTTTTACGTCTGCCGTCTGTCATCTTTCGTCTGCCATTTTTTTACTACGTTTGTTCACCTTAAAAAAACAAAACTATGTTCACACAAATTAACTCCTACATCGAAGCCAACAAAGACCGTTTCTTGAATGAGCTTCTTGATCTTTTGCGAATTCCATCGGTAAGTGCCGACCCGAAATATAAAAATGATGTTTTGAAAACTGCGGAGGCGATGAAAGAAAAATTAATTGCTGCCGGAGCAGATAAAGTGGAAATATGTCCGACCCCGGGTTACCCTATTGTGTATGGTGAAAAATTTATTGGTGAAAATCTTCCTACTGTTTTGGTGTACGGGCATTACGATGTTCAGCCGGCTGATCCGCTCAACTTATGGACATCGCCACCGTTTGAACCTGTAATCAAAGACGGAAATATCTATGCGCGCGGTTCCTGCGATGACAAAGGACAAGTGTACATGCATGTGAAAGCATTTGAAGCAATGATGAAAACCAATTCGCTACCCTGCAATGTGAAATTCATGATTGAAGGAGAAGAAGAAGTTGGTTCTGAAAATCTTGGAGCTTTTGTGAAAGCGAATAAGGAAAAATTAAAAGCTGATGTGGTGATGATCTCTGACACCAGCATTCTCGCGAACAATATTCCTTCCATCACCGTTGGTCTGCGCGGACTTTCTTATATGGAAGTGGAAATCACCGGACCAAACCGCGATCTGCATTCCGGAGTTTATGGCGGTGCAGTTGCAAACCCAATAAATGTTCTTGCTGAAATGATCGCTTCAATGAAAGACAAGAACGGAAAAATTACAATTCCTGGATTTTACAAAGATGTAGAGACAGTAAGCAAAAAAGAAAGGGCCGAAATGGCAAAAGCTCCTTTTAGTTTGAATGCATACAAAAAAGAATTGCAGATCGGAGACATCCGCGGAGAAAAGGGATATACTGCACCTGAACTGACTTCCATTCGTCCTACCTTGGATGTGAACGGGATCTGGGGAGGATATCAGGGAGATGGAGCGAAGACCGTTCTTCCTTCAAAAGCGTATGCAAAAATTTCCATGCGATTGGTTCCGCATCAGAACTCGGAAAAAATTTCAAAACTTTTTGAAAAACATTTCAAGAAGATCGCTCCTAAATCTGTGAAAGTGAAAGTGACCAATCTGCATGGCGGAGAAGGATGCGTTACTCCAACTAATTCAGTTGCGTATGCAGCTGCCAGTCAGGCGATGCAGGATACATTCAAGAAAAAACCAATTCCCGTTCGTTCGGGTGGAAGTATTCCAATTGTGGCATTGTTCGAGAAGGAATTGAAAATAAAATCTGTGCTGATGGGATTCGGTTTGGATTCGGATGATATTCATTCACCCAACGAGCATTACGGAGTGTTCAATTACTTCAAAGGAATTGAAACGATTCCGCTTTTCTTCAAGTATTATGCTGAAATGAGTAAAAAATGAAAAACCGACTATTAGCTATCAGCTATTGGCTATTAGCTATTAGCTTTTTCTCTTGTAAAGAACTTCAGCCGGTGACCATCGGCGGAGTAAACAATGTGAAGGTTATCAATATTTCCAAGGAGGGAATCGAACTCGATTTCGACATGAAAATTAATAATCCGAATTCTGTGGGAGTTTCTGTTTATCCTTCTTCGTTCGATGCAAACCTGGGCGGCATCAGTGTGGGGAAAATAAAACTTGCAAAGAGAACGAGAATCAAAGCAAAAGGCGAACACACGTCCACGTTTCATATCAAATCTGATTTTTCAAAATTGAATCTAACCGATATTGCAGGTGTTGTTCCAATGATTCTTTCTAAACGAGCCGATATTTCCCTGAAAGGAAATCTCAGAGTGGGGAAATTATTTTACAAGCAGAAATTTCCGGTTGAGTTGAATAAAACTATTCCGCTATCGAAATAGTTTTTTGTTCTTTTCTATTTACAACGGTGAACAAAATTTAATTTTCAAATCCCCCTATGCCCAACCTCCTCATTCACGAATCAAGTCCTTATCTTCTTCAACATGCAAACAATCCGGTGGATTGGTTTTCGTGGAGCGATGAAGCATGGACAAAAGCAAAAACTGAAAACAAACTCGTGCTGATCAGCATCGGATATTCTGCTTGTCATTGGTGCCACGTGATGGAGCACGAAAGTTTTGAAGATGATACCGTAGCAAAAATTATGAACGAATATTTTATCTGCATCAAAGTGGACCGCGAGCAGCGCCCGGATGTGGATCAGGTGTACATGACCGCGGTGCAACTGATGAGCGGAAGCGGTGGCTGGCCGTTGAATTGTTTTACGCTTCCCGATGGGAGACCAATTTACGGTGGAACCTATTTTCCTAAAGATATCTGGATAAAAACGTTGCTCACACTTGCCGATGTTTATAATGATGATCCTGAAAAAGTGTTGAAGTATGCCGAAGAACTTACCGGTGCGGTGAAGAACAGCGAACTTGTTCCTGCATTTGTAGAAAAACAAAAATTCACTTCTGCTATTTTAAAAGAGTGTGTCGAGAACTGGACGAAGCGTTTTGATAACCGCGAAGGCGGACCGATGAAGGCGCCAAAGTTTCCACTGCCGAATAATTACCAATTCCTTTTACGGCATTATTTTTTTACAAAAGATAGTTCCTTATTAAAACACATCCATCTTACTCTTGAGAAGATGGCTTACGGAGGAATTTACGATCAGATAGGAGGAGGATTTGCTCGCTATTCCACGGATGCAGAATGGAAAGCTCCACACTTTGAAAAAATGCTTTACGATAATGCGCAGTTGGTTTCGCTTTATTGCGAAGCGTACCAGTTCAATAAGAATCCGCTTTATAAAAATATTGTGTTCGAAACGTTGGAATTCATTCAGCGAGAAATGACTTCGCCCGAAGGAACATTTTATTCTGCATTGGACGCGGATTCGGAAGGTGAAGAGGGAAAGTATTATGTGTGGACGGTGGATGAGCTCAAAAAAATTCTTGATGATGATCTGAAACTCTTTGCGGATTATTTCAATGTGAATGAAATTGGTCATTGGGAAGAAGAGAATTATATTTTACTCCGAAAACAATCGGATGAAGAAATTGCCAAACGTTTTGGAATAAGTGCGGATGTATTGCAGAAAAAGATTTTAGAATTAAAAACGAAAGTTCTTGCTATACGCGAAATGAGGATAAAACCCGGACTTGACAATAAAATTCTCACTTCTTGGAATTCTCTGATGATTAAAGGATATGCAGATGCGTATTCTGTTTTTCATGAAAAAGAATTTCTGAACTCAGCTTTGAAAGCTGGCAATTACATTCTTGAAAATCTTTCGAGGGAAGATGGCGGATTGAATCGCACAAAAAACATAAACGGATTTCTGGAAGACTATGCTTTCACCATTGAAGCGTTCATTTCTCTTTATCAGGTTACGTTTGATGAAAAATGGCTGAACAAAGCAAAATCGCTTTTAGAATATTCTCAGGCACATTTTCACGACTCATCTTCAGCAATGTTTTATTTTACTTCCGACCTAGACACTGCACTCATTGCTCGTAAGATGGAAGTGCAGGACAATGTGATCCCTTCTTCCAATTCAACTATGGCGCGTTCGCTTTTCTATCTTGGAAAATATTTTGACGAACAAAAATATTTGGAACTTAGCGAGAAGATGCTGATGCAGGTTCAGGAGGGAATTCCTCAATATGGTTCCGCGTATTCCAACTGGGCGATGCTGATGCAGCACTTTCTCTATCCTTTTTACGAGATTGCAATTGTTGGCAACTCTGTTGATGAAAAAAGAAAACAGCTCTCAGAACATTACATTCCTAATGCGATTTTTACAGGAACGAAAACTCCGAGTAAATTATTTTTGCTTCAGGACAAGATTATTGAAGGCAAGACATTAATTTACGTATGTGAAAACAAAACATGCAAACTGCCGACAGAAAATATCAGCGATGCCTTGGGACAATTAGAGTATCAAAAATTATAGCTATTGGCTATTGGCTATTGGCTAATAGCTTTTCATTTTCACAAGTATTTACTCCGCCTCCTTCCGGAATAGTGTTGCCCGAACCTGTATTTAATAAAACATTCATCAAGCAGAATAAAATTAAATCTGTCAAAGCGAGCGTAGTGGATAAACCCGATGGAGAAATAATCCGAGATAAAGGACTGGCAGAAAATTTTCTTTTTGACAAAGAAGGAAACCTTACTCGGCATTATTATAACGAGATAACTTCTCTGGCGAAAACAGAAATTGAAGTACCCGCTGTGTACAGGAGGGGACGAGTGGTGAAAAAAAGCTCTACAAAAGTTAATTATGAATATCAATACGATACGCTCGGAACGGAATATGTTTATACTTCAAATGGATATTTGAAAATGAAACGCGTGTGTATTGGAGATTTTTTTAATACAACGTATTATGAATATTTTGGTGACGGGTTGGTGAGTCGCCAAACGCTTTGCAAGGAAACTAACATTGCAAAAAAAGGGGAACCTTTCAAACTCGGAGTGCAAACCATTATTTCGGATGAGAAATTTGAATATGAAAATCTTACCCCGACCCAGATCAAAAAGAAATTCCTGAACGATGAAGGCAAGCCGTACAAGCAGGGAATTTTGAATTATGCCAACGGAAAATTAATGGATGAGAACTACGAATTCGTGGTTGGATTCATCCGCTCGGGAACAACGTATAAATACGATGCCAATAACCGGCTCATTGAAAAACTGACTACCGATAATTCCAGCGGCAACAACACGGATAAGGTTACTTATGAATATGATGGCAGCGGAAATATTCTGAAAGAAAAGAAATTCAAGAACGGAGTGCAGACGGATGAAAAAATATTTCTCTACGAACAAACTTCCCCGATAAATCCTGCAACAAAACTTTTGACCTCACAAGCCGACCGGCAGATACAGAAAGAAAGCATTAAGATTGTGAAGTATGAGTATGGGTTTTATTAGACTTTTTACATTCCATTAAGGGTGGATATAAACGAGCCGTACAAGCCAATCATGGCACCGATATCATTTCTTTTCATTGTTGTTTTTGTAGCAAGTCCAAACATTTTTTCTTCCTCATCATAAATTATTTGATAACCCATTTTCTTATCTTCGGGTTCCTCATCTAGCACTAACCAGTATTTTTTTACTTTTTCATTCCATGCAGTGACGTAGTCAATCAAAGTAGGGGTCACTAAATGTTTCAAAATATTATCTTTTGTTATTCCATGCCAATTGTCAATATCATTATTCTGTATCTCTAATAAAATAATTTTTTTGAGTTCTTCACTTGTCATTTAATGGAAAGTATTAGCAGGAAATCTTATTCACTCTTCCTTCATGTCTTCCTCCCTCAAACGGAGTGGAGAGAAAAACATCCACACATTTTTTTGCTTCGGCTTCTTCAATAAAGCGCGCAGGCAGGGTGAGAATATTTGCATCATTGTGCTGGCGCGCGAGTTTTGCAATTTCAGCAGTCCAGCAAAGCGCTGAGCGAATTCCCTGGTGTTTGTTGGCGGTCATGTTGATGCCGTTTCCGCTCCCGCACATGAGCAAACCAAGATCCACTTCTTTTTTTTCTACTGCATTGGCAACCGGATGTGCGTAATCCGGATAGTCCACACTTTGCTCGGAGGAAGGACCGAAGTCTTTCACTTCATGTCCTTGCTCCTGCAAATATTTTTTCAGTTTCTCTTTCAGGGAAAACCCTGCGTGGTCGGCACCGATTGCTATTTTCATTCTACCCAGGATTTATAATATTTCCCATCATCAATTTTCATCGCAGCTTCGGTTATCATCAGCGGACGGAACGTGTCCACCATCACGGCAAGTTCCTGTGTTTCTTTTTGTCCGATGCTGCGTTCCATGGCACCCGGTGCTGGACCGTGAGGAATTCCTTTCGGATGCAACGTGATATGTCCTTCTTCAATATTATTTCTGCTCATGAAATCTCCGGCAACGTAATACAACACTTCATCGCTGTCGATGTTGCTGTGATTATACGGTGCGGGAACCGCTTTCGGATGATAATCATACAAACGCGGAACAAACGAGCAAACCACATACGAATTGGTTTCAAAAGTCTGGTGAACAGGAGGCGGTTGATGCACACGCCCTGTTATCGGTTCAAAGTTGTGAATTGAAAATCCATAGGGGAAATTATATCCGTCCCAACCTACCACATCAAACGGATGAGAAGCATACACCACTTCATGGATCATTCCTTCTTTTTTTATTTTCATTAGGAAACTTCCTTTGCGGTCGAAGGTCTCTAAATTTTTCGGAAGTTTCAGATCGCGTTCGCAGAAGGGAGAATGTTCCAGCAACTGACCAAAATGATTTCTGTATCGCTTCGGAGTATAAATTGGAGAAAAGGATTCGAGATACAGGATACGATTTTCTTTTGTGTCGAAATCCATCTGGTAGATCATTCCGCGTGGAATGATGAGATAATCTCCGCCTATAAAATTTATATTGCCGACAAATGTGCGCAGCGTGCCGGTTCCTTTGTGAATGAAAAGCATTTCATCGGCATCGGCATTCTTGTAAAAATAATTCCGGAAAGATTTTCGCGGAGCTGCAAGCCCTAGATACACATCGCTGTTGACAAGAAGCGGCGTTCTGCTCTCTAGAAAATCATCTTTCGGTTCAACTTTAAATCCTGCCAGCTGCATTGCTTTTATATTTTTCTTAACGGCGATCTTTGGTTCTACACTATAGGATTTTACAATTTCTTTTACCATTGTCGGACGGTGAACGTGATAAAGCAGAGAAGACATTCCTGCAAAACCTTCCGTGCCGAACAATTGTTCGTAATAATATGGATGGTTTTTCTTTCCTTTCGGATTAGAAAACTGCACGTGGCGCTTCTGAGGAAACTTTCCGAGTTTATGATAAATAGGCATGGGGATAATTTTTAGAGTACGAATTTACGAATTATAAATTCTTTGCAGTCT
>PLUL01000049.1 GCA_003164895.1 Bacteroidota bacterium
ATAAACTTTAAATAACAAGACACAATGGAATTCCAAAAAAGCTTTTCGCTCAAACAAGCATATGACTGGCTGACTGCAAACGGACTTGGACAAGAAAGTAATGAAATTAAAAGTTCGCCTGACTATTACCAAACATATACTAGCACATTAAGACGTGCAAAAATTATTGTTCTCTTAAAAAGCAAAAAACGCCTTGACGAATTCTGCAAAGCTATTTGGACTTCTGGACTATCAGATAGGGGGAAAACAAGAATTAAATGGTACGAAAGCCTCGTGATTAGATTTAAAGGCGTTCAAGAAGGAATAATTAATGATGAAGACGAAGAGGAGGAAATAGCCACAGAAGAGAAAGAATTCGCATACGAAAATGATTTGCGGAATTATCTTGTAAGAAATCTTACGGCAATTGAGAAAGGACTAAAACTTTTCGAAGCAGATGGTAAGACAGGAGAAGAATTTTATGTGCCTGAAACCAATAGGCGAATTGACATTTTAGCCATTGACAAGGATGGAAAATTTGTTGTTATTGAATTAAAAGTAAGTCGCGGTTATGAAAAAGTTGTAGGGCAAACACTTTTTTACCAATCAAGTATCAAAACAATTTTCAAACAAGACAAAGTACGAGCAATAATTATAGCAAGAGAAATTACACCTGAACTAAAGACAGCAACATCATTCTTGCCCGACTTTGAATTATTTGAATATCAACTTTCGCTTTCGCTAAACAAAATAAAATAAAACGACTGGTACTCAGATGAACGGAGATAATGACCAAATTTTATTTGCGTGAGGGATTGCAGCGGAAAGCCCACAGCGTAGCGAGGACTTGAAGCGAAAAGCCCGACCGCGCGCTTCGCGCGGGCACGCCCCAATAATAATCTATTTAGAAGCCGCAGGTAACATTTTAGAAAACTTTCTTCTTTCTTTTTCTTCCAGAATCATTTTCAGTTCGCGGCTCAGTTGCCCGGCAATAGCGGTATTCTCTTCGGCGCGCCTCATTAAATAAGGCAGAGTAGATTTCACAGGTCCGTAAGGCAGGTATTTGGTAACGTTGTATCCCATGTCAGCAAGATTGAAGGTGATGTTATCGCTCATTCCGTAGAGCTGCGAGAAATATACGTTAGGATGATTGTTGCGAATGCCAAGTGCCTTCATCTTTTCGAGCAGATGGGTGGTGCTGGCTTCATTGTGTGTGCCGGCACAGAGTTTAATGATGTCAATATTCTCCAGACAAATATCCACCGCCTTATCAAAATCAATATCGGTAGAAATTTTATCCTTCTGAATAGGCGAACGGTAAGCGCATTCGAAGGCGCGCTTGTTTTCTCTTTCCATATACGCACCGCGCACTAATTTTATTCCGATGAAGAATTTTTCTTCGCGTGCTTCCCATATAAGTTTTTTCAGGTAATCAATTCTGTCCCACCTGTACATTTGAAGCGTGGTGAGGATGATTGCGCTTTCGCGGTTGTATCTGCGCATCATCAGTTCCGCCAGAGAATCTATTGCATCTTGAATCCAGCTTTCTTCGGCATCAAAATAAATAGGCACGTTGCAGGTGAAAGCTTCTTTGCATATTTCGTCCATGCGTGCAAGAAGGTCTTTCTTTTCTTTCTTCTCCGCCTCATCGAGTTCGTGGTGCGAATTTATTTTTTCGAGCAGCACATGACGCGCAATTCCTGTGAGTTTTAAACTGGTATAAGGGATTGCAGGATTTCCCTTAGCAATGTGAATTATTTTTATGACTTCGGCTTTTGTGTTTTCAAAATCTTCTATGCTCTCTTTTCCTTCCACAGAATAATCGAGAATGGAACCAACACCTGATTTCCCCAAATGCTTAACTACTTTTTGGCTTTCATCCAGCGTTTCGCCAGAGCAGAACTGTTTGTAAATAGTTGCCTTTACTGCTGCGGAAATCGGTAGATGTAATTTTATTGCTATTAGCGTGAGCTTTGAAAATACTTTTACCAGAAATGGATTCTGCATCAGCTTAAAAAGCCATAGCGAGTGTTTAAGTTCGCCGTTATCTTTATTCTTAAAAGCAATTTCGGTATTGGCGAAATAAGTTGGTTGAGAATTATTTTTCTGAGAGCTCATGACATTTAATAATTTAATTTCTACTTGGCAATTTTATCTTTAATCATGGATAAATAATGTGATTGTAGTCATGGTTTAATTTCTTTCTGAAATAAATAATTATATGTTGCTTTCAGCATAGGAGAAATTATCATAATTAGCCCGACAAAAATTCCAAGTCCTGAAAAAGCAAATACAATAAGTATCGGATTTATTTTCTCCATGATTTCCTGAAAAGTAAGTTTGTCATCTATTACCAGAATTCCTTTTTCGATTCCTGCTGCAATCAGGCAAAGCCAGAATATCAGCAGAAAAATATTAAATATCCAAAATCCCATAGTGATAATTTTTTTCTGACTGATTGTAAATTCGTGTTTGGTAACATCGGTTATCAGGAAAAATGCGGATGCAAGCAAAATAATTGTGTTGATTCCAATGGTACTTCCCATTGCATGAGCCACCGTAACATGAGTGCCGTGCGTGTAAACGTTAATTGCAGGAACCGAGATAAGAAGAGCCAGCGCAAGATTCAGAAACACCCATACATCGGATGCCACAATAAACCTTACGGGGAGAATATGAAAATTTCTTTTTGCATCGGAAAGAGAATTCTTCCAGTTCCAAATTATTTTTCCGAGAATCAAAAGTTCAGTCATGCTGATGAAATACGAAATCATGCGAACCCAAATTGCAGATGGAACAATGTAAATATGATGCGCCCAGCCGAAAAGTAAATTTGCAAAACCGAGAAAGTACATCAGAAAAGCCAAACGGGATTGTGCAATTTTTTCATCTTCAGTAATTCGAGTCATCACGAAAATTGCTGTACCGTAAACCAGCATATTCCATGAGCCGACCATTGCTCCGCCTGATTTCCATTGAACGGTAAGATCGCGGATTAAATTATTTCTGAAGTAGGGGAGAAGCCACAAGTAAGATTCGCTGAATGTGATGAAGAAGAAAACAATTCCGGTAGCCCACATCCACATATACACGGGCCAGTTGCCAACTTTTTTAAATGCTGATTTAAAATAATTTATACCGAATAAAATCCAGGAAATAAAAATGGGAATGGAAAGTATTGCGGGAAATTCCCAATATTCTCTTCCTCCGAATTTCCCCATGAAATAGCAACATAAAATTAATATTCCTGTTACCATAAAAATCCAAAAATGAATCTTTGGAATTTTTTCTGACCACAACTTTGTTCCGCAATACGTATTTGTGTAATAATAAATTCCACCTATGGCGCAAAGAAAAATCCAAGCCACCACCAGCGAAACGTGAAGCGGTCTTAATTTTACAAATGAAATTTCTTTCAGAAAATCAGGATACACAAATTGAAATGCACCAAGACTGCCAAATAAAATTCCAACCACAAGAGCAATTAATCCCAACGATACAAATAATATTCCGGTTTCTTTTTTCATTTTTGAGTAATGGTTCCGTCAAAATTTATTTCAAACTTTTTCACTGGTGAAGTTCCGGTCTTGTCAACATATTTCAGGTAAGCAACAAGTGATTTAATTTCATCTTCCAATAAATTAAAGTTAGGCATTCGCTGTGTTCCGGCTTGAAGAAATGCGCGGGCATACATTTCTCCTTTTCCAGGCGACGATACCATATTTGTCAAATCCGGACCCATGTATCCGCCAAGTCCGTAAAGTTGGTGGCAAGCGGTGCAATTATATTTTTGATAAAGAAGTTTTCCGGCTTGAGCATCTTCGGTCATTAATTCTTTTCCGTTATCCTCATCCGTTCCAATCGTAAAAACAAGAGATGTGTGTATGAAAAACAATGCAATTAAAAACCAGAAAATAAAACGTCTTGTTTGGGTGGACATGAAAAGTATTTAATTGAGTGGTTCATCTCCAATAGCGATGAGAGACAGTTTATCAAAATTTTTTATCACTAATTTTTTATTGTGCATCGAAACCACTTGCTTGCTGTCAAAATCAGATAGAATTTTATAGAGATAGCTTTTTGTGGTGCCAATAATATCTGCCAAATCTTTTATCGAATAATTGATAGGCATTTTTCCGGTTGCGGCACTTTTATTCTTCATTGACATTGAAATAAGTATTTCGGCAAATTGCTCTCGAATTTTTTTTCTGGATATGCTGGTAATCCTGTCTTCAATAAAACTTATTTTGTCGCACATATCTTTCATTAGTTTTCTTGAAACGACGGGTTCTTTTTTGATAAGATCTTTAAAATCGTTTGTCGGAATGAAACATACTTTCACCGGTTCAACAGCAAGCGCATTGAAATAATAATTTTCGCTGTTGACGAATGAATAAATTCCGATTATATCGCCGGGTCGTGCAAACCACAAAATAAATTCTTTATTTCTTTCTCCAAATGTCGAAACTTTAACAACTCCTTCCTGAATGCAGAATACACCTTGAAACGCATCGTTTTGTCTTACGATCATTTCGTTTTTTTCATATTGCCTGAATTGTTTGTTGGCAAACATTCCGTCAAGAAGTTCTTTTGGACAATCCTTAAACACCGAAAATTTTTTCAACCAACATTGATTGCAATTTGGGATTTCGAATTGAAGTTTTGCAGAACTGTTAATCGAATTCATTTTAAAAATATTTAATAGAAACCAAATGTATTTATCAAAAGAAAATTAAACAATGACTTGAATCATAAACACAACTGACTAAATAGGAAATTACTCTGCAACGTTTGCAAGTTTTGCAAGCTCCCCGATATTCAGAATTTTTATCTTCTTTCCGATAAGTTTGATGATTTTACTTTTGTTGAAATCAGATAATACCCTTATGGTTGTTTCAGTTGTTGTTCCAGCCATATTGGCGATATCTTCCCGCGTTAATACAGTATTGATAGTTATATTGTCTTCTTCCAAACCAAAAAAATCTTTTAGAAGCAATAGAACTTCAGCAATTCTTTCCCGTACATGCTTTTGTGCCATATTGGTTACCATCTGTTCGGCAATTTTCAAATCGCTTGACAATACTTTAATTGTTTTCATTGAAAATTCAGAATTCCTCATTAACAAATCCAAGTAAACTGCTTTTGGGAAAAAACAGATGAGTGTTTTTTCGAGCGCGGTAGCGGTAGCGTGATAATTATCTGTGTGCAACAAAGCACGATACCCAACTACGTTACCGGTTTTTGCAAGACGCACAATTTGTTCCTTTCCGTTATCACCAAGTTTATGTACTTTCACTTTTCCCGAATAGATACAATATAATCCTTGCGGCTGATTGCCTTCGTAAAAAATCACCTGCCCTTTTTTATATATACTAAAAGATTTTTGTGTGGAAAGCTGAACGAGTTCTGTTTTTGGTAACGCACAAAACATAGAACTTGAAATATTTTCGCATTTATCGCATGGAGGTATTTCAATTTTTTTTGCAACAACTTTCATATACTTTAATTTTTCTAAAGCAAAGTAACATACAAGAATCAAAAAAAAAGATGATGTAGGTCATGTTTTGAAATATGGGTGAATGTGTCAAATTTCAAACGTGAATCTAAAAAAATGTCAAAGTTTTCCTACAGAAGGAATTAATAATTAGATAGCAGCTCGAGGAAAAATATTTAATAATCAGGTGTGGGAAAAAAATCAATCGCTCAAATTTGCGCTGTGAAGAAGTTCATTTATTTTAAGAACCTTTATTTTTTTTCCAATGAATTCAAGAATTCCATCTTCTTTTAGTTCTGCAAGGATACGAATCGCAGTTTCTGTTGCCGTACCTGCAATATTGGCAATCTCTTCTCTGGTAAGAACTACATTCAGCGTGGCGTTATCTTTTTCAAAACCATATACTTCTTTCACAAAAAGAATTGCTTCCGACATTCTTTCCTTCACTGGTTTTTGAGCAAGATCTGTTATTTTGTGTTCGGCATTTTTTAAATCGTTGGAAAGCATTTTCATTACCTGAAGAGTAATGGCATTATTGGTTTCAACAAATTTGAAAAATAATTGTTTTGGAATAAAGCAAATGGAAGTTTCTTCAATTGCTTCGGCGGTGGATGTATATTTTTCTCCGCCTAAAAGTGCCCTGTATCCAAGAAGATCTCCTGATTTTGCCAAACGAACAATTTGCTCTCTGCCGTTTTCGGCTAATTGAAACAATTTTACTTTGCCGGCATTGATGCAATAAATTCCGTGAGGATATGATTCCTGCTTAAAAATATCCTGACCTTTTTTATAGGTCGCACATCCTTTTTGTTCGTTTAGTTCGCTAACTTCGGCTTTGGTCAGATCACAAAAGACCGATTTGAATCTAGCATCACAAAACTGGCAATCAAGATGGGGGTTTGCCTTTTTCATGTGATATTTTTTATTATGACATGCGTATTATTTTTTCTATAAGTTCTAAGATACATAAAATTTACTTCACCTTTTAAATCAAATTTATCACTAATTAATTCCTATATCAATTTTGTCTGAAAGCTGCACCGCCAAAGATTTTATAGTATTTGATAAAATCCAAATTACGAATAATAACAAACATAATAAACCCATTAATAAATATTCTGTAAAACTAAATAAATTTAGCAAGCTGACTGTTTGTTTTTTTTCACCGGAAGAAACAACTGGAGAAGATAAATTGTTAGCAGCACTTGATGGGCTTGGTACAATCTCAGTCTTTGCAGATGATAATTCGGTTGATTTTGTTACAATAAATCCAATTATGGAGTTGATTTGATCTTCACTTATTGCCAAATCGGGCATGGGAATTTTATTATTGTCGTTAAATAATTTTACTGCTTGAGCATCGCCTGCTTTCACAAGAGTTTGTGAGGATTTAACCCATTTCTGTATCCATTGTTTTTCATGTCTGCTTTGAACATCCTTCAAATCCGGTCCAACTAATTTACCTTTCCCAACTGTATGACAGCTTGCGCAGTTGGTTTTAAAAAGTTGTTCTCCATCTTGTGCAATTGCAACCGTAATGCTGCTGATTAAAGTAGCGAGAGCGAGAATTAGGTTTTTTGTTTTCATGATTATAAGTTTAAAATTTATTTTTGGATTATTCTCTAAAACAAAAGTATGTGCAAGTAACATACTGATATATGATGTTCATCATATCAATATATGATATTAGTCATATTTATTTTTTACAAGCTATTCCTAATATTGCAATAATAAAGCATTTTATGCAATATTTCAATTTATCTGAAGATGATGTTACTCATACTTTGTAATAAATAGAAAATATACTTTCGCTTCATGAACAGCACTTACACGGCTATATTTTTCACCGTTTTGACTTTTCTTGCATGTTCAGGAATAATTCTTTTCATCACTTCAATGCGTTTATCGTTCAACAAAACGATGAAAAAAGGATTTTACCTTATTCTTATATCATTTCTCTGCGGAATGACAATGATGGGCTGGGTGCTTAGCCAGATATAGAATTGTTTTCCCAAGCCGGAATCAGTTTTAGAAAATCATTTTGTATGGATTCTCCTTTATCTTGTGCGTACCAGAGATGAACATTTTTCACAAATTCATGGTGAGAAATATTCGGATTGGCTGACTTGAATTCTTTTACTTTCTCGGCAATTTGTTTAGGTCGTGGACCCCAAATTCCAATTTTATCTCCCGATATTTCATCTGTACAAATTAAAATGGGAATCGAACGAGCTCCATTGGTAAGATTTTTATCCATGATTTCCGGATTTTCATCGCGTAAAATAATTTTCAGATCAATATTCACATTTAAAGATCCCATTTTTGAAATCACCGGAAGATTCTGCGCTCCATCACCGCACCAAGATTCTGCAATGACCAACCAATTCCATTTTTGGTTTACTCTTTTAATTAGGTCTGACAGGTCTTTTCCGATTACAATTTGTTTATCAATCCGTTTCATGCGTTGAGCGTTGAGTTTTGTGGCTTCAATTCTTTCAATACTTTGTTCAACGCCAGATGTAGATTTAGACTCGGATAATTGAATAACAAAATTTCTATAATCAGAATAACCCCAACTTCTGCTGATTGGATGTTTTAATTTTTCTTTTTCCATCTTAATTTAATATTGTAATTGTTTTTATCCCAGTTATGTTTCGATGGCATTTTGTTAAAAAATAATTTTTAACTTTCAAAAGTCCACATAAAAGTTTAATTGCACTATGACATTTGTCATCTTCATAAAATAAATCGAATTGCTTAAAACTTTTTCAAAACTTTTCAGAATAAAATAATTTTGAAACTTTTTTTATTATAGTTTTGTTTTATAATTCACTTTTTCTTCAAAAAATATTTTCTTAAATACTTTTTCTAGAGATAGAATCAGTAAAGAAAGCGAAGCGTCTGTTATTGTAAGCACATTTTTGGCAAACGTTATTACAATAACATGATGAAAATGATTTTTGTTGAAAAGTAAGTTTAAAAGTTTAAAAATAAAATGTTGTTATAAAATATTCTGTCTTTAATTTGCATTCTGATTTTTAAAACACCTACAAAAAATAATTCCCGAAACTTTAATTAAAATGATTACCGACGAAGTGGCTAACAAAAAACAAAAATCTTTTATTGAGGCACGCAAAACAGCTCTCAAACAAAATGAACAACAACCAACTTACCAAGAAATTCTTGAAAAGTGTACCGTATATTTTCATGGCGATGACCTTGCCGCTTCTACTTGGCTGAACAAGTATGCCATGAAAGATAAAGAAGGAAATATTCTTGAACATACTCCGGAGGAAATGCATTTGCGAATGGCGAAAGAGTTTGCGAGAAAAGAAAATGATTTCCAGCAAGCATCAAAATTGAATGGTAGCCACAGCAGTCTTTCAAAATACGGACAGCAGCGTGAACACCTCGATGAAGAAAAAATATTTGAATTATTTAAAGATTTCAAATACATTGTTCCTCAGGGAAGCGTTATGTCTTCGCTTGGAAATAAAAATGTAATTGCATCACTTTCCAACTGCATTGTACTTCCAGAAATTTTTGATTCTTACGGTGGAATTTTTTACACCGATCAGCAAATGGCTCAGTTGTTCAAAAGAAGATGTGGTGTTGGCGTTGATCTTTCCACGCTTCGTCCGGAAGGATCGCATGTTTCTAATTCAGCTGGAACAACAACTGGTGCAGTTTCCTTCATGGAACGTTTTTCAAACACAACACGCGAAGTTGCGCAGAATGGAAGACGTGGCGCATTAATGATTACAATTGATATTGCGCATCCGGATGTTGAACATTTTATTACGGTGAAACAGGATTTATCAAAAGTTACAGGTGCAAATATTTCTGTGAGAATTTCCGATGAGTTCATGACTGCAGTTGCGAAGAATACGGATTATACTTTGCGTTGGCCCATTGATTCTGCTGAACCGAAATTTTCAAAAACAATTAAAGCTCGCGAACTCTGGAATACAATTATTAAATGCGCTCACAATACTGCTGAACCTGGAATTATTTTCTGGGACAGACAGCATCATTATTCTACTTCATCGGTTTATCCGGGATTTAAGAATGTTTCTACGAATCCATGTTCTGAAATTGCAATGCAAGGCGGAGACAGTTGTCGTTTGATTGCTCTTAATCTTTTTAGTTTTATTGAAGAGCCATTCACTAAGAACGCAAAATTTGATTACACTAAATTTTACGAAACAACTTATGAAGCGCAACGATTGATGGATGACTTGGTTGACCTCGAACTGGAAGCCATCGAACGCATCCTCGGAAAAGTTGCAAGCGATTCTGAACCTGATTATATAAAACAAGTGGAAGTTGAAACATGGAAGCTTCTTTATAATGCCGGAAAGAAAGGCAGAAGAACCGGACTTGGATTCACCGCGCTTGGCGATACAATGGCAGCGCTCGGATATCAATTTGATTCCGCCGAAGCAATTACGGAAGTAGAAAAAATCATGAAATTAAAATGCGAAGCTGAATTTGACAGCAGCATTGACATGGCACTTGAGCGCGGAAAGTTTGAAGCATTCGATGCAAAATATGAAAACACTTCCGAATTTGTACAGATGCTGCAAAAAGAATTGCCGGATGTTTACAATCGCATGATGAAAGTTGGAAGAAGAAATATTTCTCTCAGCACAGTTGCGCCTACCGGAACTTTAAGTATGCTTACTCAAACTTCTTCCGGCATAGAACCGGTGTTTATGCTTTCGTACAAGAGAAGAAGAAAAGTAAATGTACACGACAAGAACGCACGCGTTGATTTTGTGGATGCGATGGGAGATTCCTGGCAGGAATTTATCGTCTATCATCCAAAAGTGAAAATGTGGATGGAAGCTACCGGAGAAACCGATATTACAAAAAGCCCATACAGCGGTTCTACAGCTTCTGAAATTGATTGGAAGAAGAGAGTTGAATTACAGGCGGTAGTTCAAAAATACACTACTCACTCAATTTCTTCAACCATTAATCTTGCATCGGATGTAAAAATGGAAAAGGTTGGTGATATTTATCTCGAAGCATGGAAAAAAGGGCTGAAAGGAATTACTGTTTACCGCGATGGCTCACGCAGCGGTGTTCTTGTGGCGAATGACGAAAAGAAAAAAAGTAAAAAATCAGATACCATTATTGAAACACGTCCTCCTAAACGCCCAAGAATTCTTGATGCGGATGTAATTCGTTTTAATAATCAAAATGAAAAATGGATTGCTGTTGTTGGTATCATGAATGGAAGACCATACGAAGTTTTCACCGGAAAAGCAGAAGATTCATTTTACATTCCTGCCTGGGTTGAAAAGGGATGGGTAATTAAAAATTCTACCGATGACGGCAAGAAAAGATATGACTTCCAGTTTGTGGATAAAGAAGGATACAAAGGAACGATTGAGGGATTATCACGCGCATTCAATAAAGAGTTTTGGAATTATGCAAAATTAATTTCTGGAGTACTTCGACACGGAATGCCTTTGCCGCACGTTGTTAATTTAATTGAAAACCTTCACTTCATCAGCGATAATATTAATACTTGGAAGAGCGGTGTTATTCGAGCCCTGAAGAAATTCATTCCCAACGGAACCGAAGCTGCCGACAAAAAATGCGGTGAATGCGGAGATCCCGAAGGATTAATTTATGAGGAAGGTTGTTTGAAATGCAAAAGCTGCGGACACAGCAAGTGCGGATAGTTGCTTAACAAAGAAAGTTAATCCAAATAATGACGGATTAGTGTATAAAATGTAAATTACTTTCTTCCAAAGTCCGCAGGATTTTCCCCCCATGCTTTTGTTTCCCATTTAAGGAGTTTGTTGGGGTATTTATTTTGGTTTAACCATTTTTCCGCTCTTTCAATAAGATAGAAAAGCGATTTGTTGGCAGGAGTTGTTTTTAATTTAGTGTTTGCTTTATGAATTTTTATCCAATGAATGGCGGTTATGCTGTCGGAATAAACAGGAACAGAACTGTTTTGCTTTTTCAAATACCCAAGCGCATGAACAATAGCAAGAAATTCTCCGATATTATTTGTTGCATCTTCAAACGGACCGAATTTGAATAATTCTTGTTTTGTTTTGGTGTAAACTCCTTTGTATTCCATCACCTTGCCGTCATAAGCGGCATCCACAGAAATACTTTCAAGAATTGGTTTGCCGATCTTTGCTATTTGTTCCGAAGATAATTCTGTTTCAAAAATATCTTTGCCGATAAAATCTCGGGGAGATTTTTTAAAGGCATTTTCTGCCGCCTCTTTTGTTTTGAAAGATTTGTATTGTGCTCCGGTAAAATTTTGGATTTGCCTTTTGCATTTATCCCACGAATCAAAAATGCCAGTCTCTTTTCCTTTCCACACTACATAGTATTTGGATTTTTGTTTTGCCATGAATAAAATAAAAGTTGATCAGGCAGGATTATTCTCAGATACATTTCCGGTATTCGCGGTTCCATTCGCTTCAGTAACAATTGTTGATTCGGTTGTTTCTTGAGCTTCCTTCCTGAAAAATCTTCTCTGAAAAAGAAGAATGATGACAACACCAATAGTTATAGCAGAATCGGATACATTAAAAATAGGAAATGAAAAATCAAATGGTTCCTGGCTCCAAAAAACATGATGCCAGAATGAATGGAAATAAAACATATCCACCACCGCTCCATGTAAAAATCCGGCATAACCGCCACCGTGCGGCAAAAATGTGGCAACTTCCATAGGAGAACTTTGTGAAAACATCAATCCGTAAAAGGCGCTATCAAGAATATTTCCAATCGCTCCTGCCATGATAAGCGAAATGCTGAAGATGAGTCCGCTATGCGATTTTTGTTTTATAAGAGAAGATAAATACCATCCAATTCCGCCGACAGCAAGAATCCGAAACAAACTCAAAAGTATTTTTCCGTAACTTCCTTGTAGTTCGAGTCCGAAAGCCATTCCAAAATTTTCTGTAAAATGAATAGAGAATAAATTTTCTATCACCTGAATCTGATCACCCAAAGCCATGTGTGTCTTGATCCAGATTTTTAATGTCTGATCAATTAATAGAACGAGGAAAACGATGAGTGCGGCTTTTTTCACAAACTAAGGTTTACTGTCTGCGGTCTACGGTCTACAGTAGGTTTTGAACCGTAAACTGTAAACCATAGACTGTAAACTTTTAAGAGTTCTGCGTCAATTTTGCTTCAATGCTAAGTGTAGCATGAGGAACACTGCGCAATCTTTCTTTCGGAATTAATTTTCCTGTAACGCGACAAATTCCATACGTTTTATTTTCAATACGGATAAGTGCATTCTTCAGATTTTGAATATGGCGTTCCTGGCGCGAAGCAAGCTGTGCAATTTCTTCGCGCGACATTGCATCTGAACCATCCTCAAGCACTTTGAAAGTTGGAGAAGTATCGTCCGTTCCGTGCTCATCTTTGTGAGCAAGTGTATTATTCAAAAGTTCGTAATCGCGTACAGCTTCAGTAACTTTTTCATTGATAATAGCTTTAAACTCATTCAATTCTTTATCAGAATAGCGAGTGCGCTTATCTTGTTTGCCTTTAAATTTTGGCTGTGGTGGATCGGGTTTTCTAAAAACAGGGATGGGTTCATAATTTTTCATGTCAGAAAAAGTGCCGCTGTCCCATGAATAGGTTTCTTCTTTTAACAATTCGAG
The DNA here is from genome assembly GCA_003164895.1 of Bacteroidota bacterium. Taxonomy (GTDB): domain Bacteria; phylum Bacteroidota; class Bacteroidia; order Palsa-948; family Palsa-948; genus Palsa-948. The sequence continues at coordinate 13,126 of PLUL01000049.1, forward strand.
TTCTTCAGCCAATTCTTCTTTGGTTTTCTTTTTTTCCTTCAACGGCTTTTCATCCGGAATTGGTTTTAAAGGAATAGGTGCTTTTGTTTGTACAATTGGTTTTACAACCTTTTCTTCCTTTTTAGAGATATGTTTCTCTTTTGCAGAAACTTTTTTTGTTTCTTTCTTCGCAACTACTTTCTTAACAATTTTTTTCTTTGTCGCTTTTGCAATTTTTTTCTTTGCTACAGTTTTCTTTTTTGCAGTTACTTTCTTTGTCTTTTTAGATGCAACTTTTTTAGCTTTCTTCACTGGTTTTGCTTTGGCTTTTGCCTTCTTTTTTGCTTTTGCCATGGTAATAAAAATTAATTTAATTGTTTAATGCGGTCAATTGCGACCATTGTTTTTATTTCTTCATCCACCTCAATCTCAACACCGTCTCCATTAATATCATTCACTATCTCAAAAGTATTTGCCAAAATTTCCGCGCGAATGTAATCTAAATTATTTAAAATGGCGGAATTTATTTTCTTATGATCTTTAATTTTTACTGTAATCTTATCCGTAACATCAAATTTTTTCTCTTTTCGAAGATTCTGAATACGATTTACGATTTCGCGAGCAATTCCTTCATCTTTTAGTTTTTCGGTAATTGTAATGTCGAGCGCCACGGTAAGTGCCCCGCTGTTTGCTACTTTCCATCCGGGAATATCAACCGGGATTATTTCCACGTCTTCAGAAAGAAGTTCAATCGTTTCATTCTCGATTTTTATTTGGTAGCGATTATTTTTTTCGATAGCTGAAATCACGGACTGTGCATTCTCAGCAGCAAATGACTGCACAGCTTTCATATTCTTTCCGCATTTTTTGCCAAGCGTTTTAAAATTCAATTTCAGGTTCTTCACGATCTGCGTGTTGCTTTCGCTCACATACTCGATCTCTTTCACATTCACTTCCGAAAGGATCAGATCTTTTACCAATTCCAATTTATTTTTAAACGAATCATCCAATATCGGCACGCGGATCTTTGTGAGCGGCTGACGAACGCGAATGTTTTCCTTTTTGCGGATGGAAAGAATCATCGAAGATATCTTCTGCGCCATCTCCATTCTCTCTTCCAGCGGTTTGTCAATGGAAGTTTCGTCTGCTTTTGGAAATAAACTTAAATGAACGCTTTCCGCTTTTTGTTTTCCGGTGATATCATTCAGGTCTTTAAATAATTTCTCGCAGAAGAAAGGCGCAATGGGCGATGAAAGCTGCGCAACCACTTCCAGACAACGATATAGAGTTTGATACGCTGAAATTTTATCCTGCGTGTATTCTCCTTTCCAGAATCTTCTTCTGCATAGGCGAACATACCAGTTGCTCAAATGCTCATCCACGAAAGTTTCGATAGCACGGCCGGCTTTTGTCGGCTCATAGCTGCTGTAACTTTCATCCACGGATTTTATCAGTGAATTCAGTTCAGATAATATCCAGCGGTCAATTTCAGGTTTGTCCTTCAAAGGAATTTCTTTTTCTTTGAAAGTGAAATTGTCAATGTTCGCATACAGAGCGAAGAACGCATAGGTATTATAAAGCGTTCCCAAAAAACTTCTTTGTTTTTCTGCAACTCCTTCCAAATCGAATTTCAAATTGTCCCAAGGATCGGCATTGGTGACCATGTACCAGCGCACAGCATCGGGACCGTATTTTTCAAGTGTAGAGAACGGATCGACTGCATTGCCGAGGCGCTTGCTCATTTTATTTCCATTCTTATCGAGCACCAAACCGTTGCTCACTACATTTTTATAGGCCACAGAATCAAAACACAAAGCGGCGATTGCATGAAGCGTGTAAAACCATCCGCGGGTTTGGTCAACTCCTTCTGCGATGAAATCAGCAGGGAAAGCCCTGCCTTTTTCGATCATCTCTTTATTCTCAAAGGGATAATGCCATTGTGCGTAAGGCATCGCTCCCGAATCGAACCAAACATCGATCAGATCCGATTCACGTGACATTTTTTTTCCGGAATCAGAAACCAAAAACACTCTGTCAATATACGGTTTGTGCAGATCAAAATCTTTTCCGTCAATATTGAACTCAGAATTGAATCCGGCTTTCTTTGCTTTCTCCAATTCTTTTTTCAGATCCTCCACTGAACCAATGATTTTCTCTTCCTTACCATCCTCCGTTCTCCAAATAGGAAGCGGAATTCCCCAAAAGCGTGAGCGAGACAAATTCCAGTCCTGCAAATTGTTTAGCCATTCTCCAAAACGCCCTGTACCCGTGTGCGCAGGTTTCCAGTTGATGGTTTTATTGAGTTCCACCATTCTGTCTTTGTACTCTGTCACTTTTACAAACCAACTATCGAGCGGATAATATAAAATCGGTTTGTCCGTGCGCCAACAGTGAGGATAGCTGTGTTCGTACTTTTCTTTTTTGAAAAGTTTTCCTTCTTCCTGAAGTTTCAGCACAATGCGTTCATCAACACTCAGATATTCTTTTAACTCTTTTATTTTTCCTTTTGATTCTAAAACCTTTTTCTGTCTTTGGAATTCAACTTTCTTTTCTTCGTCAGATAAATATGCTTCTTTCACATATTCATCTCCATAGAGAAAAACATCATCTTTTACTTCCGGCAAAAACTTTCCGCGTTTGTCAACTAAGGTAAGCGAACCAATTCCGTTTTGTTTTGCTACACGAAAGTCATCCGCACCAAAACTCGGAGCGATGTGAACGATTCCTGTTCCGTCTTCGGTGGTTACAAAATCTCCCAAAATAACCCGGAATGGGTTTTGGCTTCCTCCAAGGGGCAATGAAATTTCTCCAAAGTCGAGTAATTTCTTATAATGGATTCCTTTCAAATCTTTTCCTTTATACTCCGCAATTATTTTCCAATGACTAATTCTTGTTTTTTCTTTAATTTTATTTTCACGAAAATTAATTGCCCAAGTTTTTTCTATTGGCATTCCTGCAATAACATTTCTAAAATCTCCAACTTTTAAATCTTTCACATTTAATTCCGGAGCAACTTCAAAATATTTTGCAAATAAGTCTTTTGCAAGAATAACTGTTATGGGCTGAAAAGTATACTCGTTTATGGTCTTAACAACAATGTAAGTAATTTTTTCTCCCACAGCGAGCGCACAATTTGATGGAAGCGTCCACGGAGTTGTCGTCCATGCTAAAAAATAAACTTCGCCCTTTTCGGGTTCAAGTACTGACCCAAATGGAATATGACTGCTTGATACCCTAAACATCGCCACCGCGCTAGTATCCCTCACATTCCTGTAACACCCCGGCTGGTTCAATTCATGTGTGCTTAGTCCCGTTCCCGCAGCAGGAGAATAGGGCTGGATGGTATATCCTTTATATAAAAGTTTTTTGTCGTAGAGTTTTTTCAACAGCCACCAAACGCTTTCGATGTAATTGTTCTCATACGTAACGTACGGATGTTTCATATCCACCCAATAACCCATCAAACGGGTAACTTCTTCCCATTTGTCCTGATACTTCATCACCTCGGTTCTGCAAGCTTTGTTGTAATCTTCGATGGAAATTTTTTTTCCGATGTCTTCTTTGGTGATGCCCAGTGTTTTTTCAACCGCAAGTTCAATAGGAAGTCCGTGTGTGTCCCAGCCTGCTTTGCGTTTTACCTGTTTTCCTTTTAATGTTTGATATCGGCAGAATAAATCTTTAATAGTTCGCGCCATCACGTGGTGAATGCCGGGCATTCCGTTGGCAGATGGCGGACCTTCATAAAAAACAAACGGTTCAGCGCCTTCTCGCGAAGAAATACTTTTTTCGAAAATCTTCTCCTTCTCCCACCATGCAAGAATTTCTTCTCCGATGAGAGGAAGATTTAAACCCTTATATTCTGTGTACTTATTCATTTATATAGTAGCTATAACTTTCAACTCAATCGCAATGGGAGTAGGCAAACAATTTATCTCAACAGTGGTTCTGCAGGGAGGATTGCTTGCAAAATATTCTGCCCACAATTTATTGTACTTCGGAAAATCATCTTTCATGTTGGTGAGATAAACTGTTACGTCAATAATTTTATCCCAACTGCTTCCTGCCTCCTCTAGAATATATTTCACATTTCTAAAGACACTGCGGCATTGTTCTTCTATATTATAAGAAATAATTTCTCCTTTCCCGTTCAATTCAACCCCTGGAATTTTTTTAGTTCCTTTCTCGCGCGGACCAACTCCCGAAAGAAAAAGTAAATTGCCAACCTTCCTTCCATGAGGATATAAACCAACCGGTTCAGGTGCTTTAGAAGAATTTATATTTTCGTTTGACATATTAATTAAAAAGGATTGCAAAGTTAAAAGTATAAGTGAAGCAACAAATTATCAACTCTGAAAAAAATCATGTTTCTATTTAAAATAAATAAATAGATTTGCCGCCTATGCAACAAGATTCATCTGCATCAAAGTATTCTGGCAAGAAGCATGTGAAATTTTCTGACGATGCGCTTGCTCTCGCAGAGAAGATAATGAAGCGTTATCCGGACAAAAGACAGAAGTCTGCTATCCTTCCTATTCTTCATATTGCACAAGCGGAATTCAACGGTTGGTTGAGTGTTGAAGTAATGGATTATGTTGCAACACTTTTAAAAATTCAGCCGATAGAAGTTTATGAAGTTGCATCTTTCTATTCGATGTTCAACTTAAAACCGGTTGGCAAATGTGTTATTGAAGTTTGCCGTACCGGACCTTGCTGGCTGATGGGCGCCGAAGACATTGTTAAGTTCATCGAGAAAAAATTGGGCATCAAAGAAGGACAAACAACTCCCGATGGAATGTTTACCTTAAAAACTGTAGAGTGTCTGGCATCCTGCGGAACAGCACCGATGATGCAGATCGGAGAAAAATATCACGAGAATCTTACTTTTGAAAAATGCGAAAACATTTTGGACGATTATAAAAATAAAGGTGAAGAAATTTCTCATTGGAGAAAAGAAAGAATCAAGCATCATACCGACAAGCATATTTAATGGGAAGGCAAATACTCATAAACGATTTAGATAAGGAAGGCGTCAACACGCTTTCCGGCTACAAAGCCATTGGCGGTTATACCGCTATTGAAAAAGCATTGAAGATGAAGCCGGAAGAAATTGTTGAAGAAGTAAAAAAATCAGGACTTCGCGGAAGAGGCGGTGCCGGATTTCCTGCAGGAATGAAGTGGAGTTTCATTGCGAAACCTCCCGGAGTTCCGCGTTACCTCGTTTGCAATGCCGATGAATCGGAACCTGGAACTTTCAAAGATCGTTTTTTGATGGAGAAGAAACCTCATATCCTTATTGAAGGTATGATCATTTCTTCTTTCGCACTTGGAGCTAACACTTCTTACATATATATAAGAGGAGAAATGATGTATGTGTTTCATATTCTTGAAAAAGCAATTCAGGAAGCTTACGATGCAGGTTATCTCGGAAAAAATATTTTAGGAAGCGGGTATGATCTCGATCTTCATGTTCATTGTGGAGGCGGAGCTTATATCTGCGGAGAAGAAACCGGATTGATCGAATCGCTGGAAGGGAAAAGAGGAAATCCAAGAATCAAACCTCCGTTTCCTGCGGTTGTCGGTTTGTATGGATGTCCAACTGTAGTTAATAATGTAGAAACTCTTGCCAATGTTCCATGGATCGTAAATAACAGCGGTGATGAATACGCAAAGATCGGAATCGGAAAATCAACAGGAACAAAATTAATTTCTGCTTCAGGACATATTAACAAACCGGGTGTTTACGAAATTGAACTCGGAGTTCCGGTAGAAGAATTTATTTTCTCGGATAAATATTGCGGAGGAATTCGCAATGGAAAAAAATTGAAAGCGGTGGTGGCAGGTGGTTCTTCAGTGCCGATTCTTCCAACAGAACTTATTTTGAAAACTGCGAAAGGCGAACCAAGATTAATGTCCTACGAATCGCTTTCCGATGGAGGATTCCAAACCGGAACCATGCTCGGATCGGGCGGATTCATTGTGATGGACGAAGATACCAGCATCGTAAAAAATCTCTGGAACTTCACACGCTTTTATCATCACGAAAGCTGCGGACAATGTTCCCCCTGCCGCGAAGGAACCGGTTGGATGGAAAAAGTGTTGCATAAATTTATTGAAGGTCATGCACAAACGAAAGATATTGACTTGCTTTGGGATATACAGCGAAAAATTGAAGGCAAAACAATTTGTCCTCTAGGTGAAGCTGCTGCATGGCCTGTGGCTGCAGCCATTCGTCATTTCAGAAGCGAGTTTGAAGAATATGTTCATCAAGGAAAGAATATGATCGATGTGAAGCATTATTACAGGTTGAATAATTTGCAAGAAGCATAATTATTAAATGGCAAAAGTTACGATAGACGGCAAATCAATTGAAGTTCCAGACGGAACAACCATCCTCAATGCTGCGCGCATGATCGGTGGAGATATTGTTCCGCCTGCGATGTGCTATTATTCCAAACTAAAAACAAGTGGCGGTTATTGCAGAACATGTTTAGTGAAAGTTGCACAAGGTTCTGCAAAAGATCCGCGCCCGATGCCAAAACCGGTTCCTTCCTGCCGTCAAACGGTAATGGACGGAATGGTGGTTGAAAATATTACTTCACCCGAAATTGTTGAAGCACGTGCGGGCGTGGTTGAATTCCTTTTACTTAACCATCCTCTTGATTGCCCTATCTGCGATCAGGCAGGAGAATGTCATTTACAAGATTTAGGCTACGAGCACGGAAAAATGAAAACCCGCTATGAGTTCAAGCGCAGAGAATTTGAAAAAATAGATATTGGAGATAAGATCAAATTGCACATGACACGCTGCATTCTTTGTTACCGCTGCGTGAAAGTTGCCGATCAGCTTTGTTCTTGCAGAAATCATGGCGTAATGAATCGCGGAGATGTGGCAGAAATTTCTACCTACATTGAGAATGTGGTTGACAAAGACATGAGCGGCAATATGATTGATGTTTGTCCGGTTGGCGCACTCACCGATAAAACTTTCCGTTTCAAAAGCCGCGTGTGGTTCACAAAACCTGTGGATGCGCATCGCACTTGCGATAAATGTTGTGGCAAAGTTCGATTGTGGTACAAAGGAGAAGAAGTTCTTCGCGTTACTGCCAGAAAAGATAAATACGGAGAAGTGGAAGATTGGATTTGCAACTCTTGCCGATTTGATCACAAGAAAACAAGTGATTGGGTGATTGAAGGTGCTTCGCACATTGACCATCACTCTGTAATTTCTGCAAATCATTACGAAACGGGAAAAGCATTGGAGAATTTAAAATCAGATATAGAAAGACACCAAAAACAATTGAAAGAAAATAAGTTTGCTCTTGGACAAGGAGCAATGAATCCGAATAATGTTTGAAGTAAATATGAAAAAGCTGAAAAAGATTTTAGTTTGGTTTTTGATGATAGTTGTAATCTTCATCGCAGGAGGAATGTCTTATGTTAAACTTGCTTTGCCAAATGTTGGAGCAGCTTCGGAAATGAAAATAGAATCCACTCCAGAAAATATTGCTCGCGGAGAATACCTTGCCAATCACGTTACAGTTTGTATTGATTGTCACTCCAAGCGCGACTGGACAAAATTTTCAGGACCTCCAATAGAAGGAACTTTTGGAATGGGTGGCGAAATATTTGACCAGAAATATGGTTTTCCGGGAGCATATTATGCAGCAAACATTACTCCGGAAGGAATCAGCCGTTATACTGATGGAGAACTTTTTCGCGTTATCACAACCGGAGTGAGCAAAGAAGGAAAAGCAATGTTTCCCATTATGCCTTGTGCCACTTACGGAAAATTGGATGAAGGTGATATTAAATGTATCGTTGCCTACATTCGCACACTAAAACCAATTAAGAACGAAGTTCCGCAATCTTCTTCGGATTTCCCTATGAATTTTATCATCAACACAATTCCGGAAAAAGCACACTTCACAAAGAGACCTGATAAAAAAGATTTTATTGCTTACGGAAAATATATTACAACCGCAGCAGGATGTATTGAATGTCATACTAAGGCGGATAAAGGAAAATTAATTCCCGGAACAGAGTATGGTGGAGGAAGAGAATTTCCAATGCCCGATGGGACATGGATTGTCTCAAGCAATATTTCTCCCGATACTACCGGAATTGGAAACTGGTCAGAAGGCAGATTCGTGAATGCGTTTGAGCAGCGTTCCGATTCAATCACTCTTAACACTAAACTTGAAGTCGGAAAGCAAAATTCAGTTATGCCATGGACCATGTATGGAAAAATGACAGAGGAAGACTTGAAAGCAATTTTTGCATATTTGAAAACTGTTACTCCAATTAATAATACTGTCCACAAATTTTCATCGACACCTAAGAAAAAATGTTAAGCTACATAATATATAAAGCGATTCTTGTTGTTATTGTCTTCAGCATTACGCTGGTCGCAGCGATGTATTCAACATATGCTGAAAGAAAGATTGCCGGATTCTTACAAGACCGACTTGGACCAAACAGAGCCGGACCTTTCGGAATTCTTCAGCCCGTTGCCGATGGAGTGAAAATGTTCATGAAAGAAGAAATGATTCCGAACGTTTCTAATAAATTTCTTTTCATTCTCGGACCATCGGTTGCCATGTTCACTTCCTTAATGACAGGCGCGGTGATTCCATGGGGAACTTCTCTGACAATTGCCGGACATCAATATTCATTGCAGGTAGCAGATGTTAACATCGGAATTCTTTATTTGCTTGGAGTAACTTCGGTTGGAGTTTACGGAATTATGATTGGCGGATGGGCTTCCAATAATAAGTTTGCACTTCTTGGCGCGTTGCGCGCATCCTCACAAATGATTTCTTACGAAGTAGCGCTTGGATTAAGCATCATCGCGCTCATCATGACCACTGGAACGCTGAGCATTGGCGAGATCGCAGCGCAGCAACATGGATGGCATTGGAATATTTTGTACCAGCCGCTCGGATTTTTAATTTTCATCATCTGCGCATTTGCCGAAACCAACCGCGCTCCTTTTGATTTGCCTGAATGCGAAAGCGAATTGATTGGCGGTTATCACACCGAATATTCCTCCATGAAACTTGGCTTTTATCTTTTTGCCGAATACACCAACATGTTTATTTCATCGGCAGTAATTGCAACTCTTTATTTTGGTGGATATAACATGCCGCTTCTTGGTCGATTTGTGCACGACCCGAATGCGCTTGTATTGCTCGGAACATTTTTCCTTTTTTGCAAAATATGTTTCTTCATCTTTTTATTCATGTGGGTGCGCTGGACACTTCCACGTTTCCGCTATGATCAATTGATGAATTTAGGGTGGAAAGGATTAATTCCACTTGCGATTTTGAATATTGCTATTACCGGAATTGTAATGTGGATTACAGGAAAAATAAATTGAAATTGATGCAGTCGTTAACAAATAGAAGTAAAGTAGTCAGCAATAAGAAGATGACCTTCATGGAGAGAATTTATCTCCCTGCTATTTTTGGCGGCATGATGATCACGTTGGGGCATTTCTTCAGAAAGAAAACTACTGTTCAATATCCGGAAGTGAAACGCCCGTTTGCACCTGTATATCGAGGAATGCACGTTTTGAAACGCGATGAAAACGGTGCCGAGCGTTGCACCGCTTGCGGACTTTGTGCCGTTGCTTGCCCTGCTGAAGCCATCACAATGGTTGCTGCCGAAAGAAAACCCGGAGAAGAAAAATTATACCGCGAAGAAAAATATGCTTCTACCTATGAAATAAACATGCTGCGTTGCATTTTCTGCGGTGATTGCGAAGATGCTTGTCCAAAGGAATCTATTTTTCTAACTGACAGAATTGTTCCATCGGATTCTTTCAGAGATAAATTTGTTTACGGAAAAGATTTACTGGTAGAACCGATGGAAGAAAACAAACGAATTGATATTTCAAAACGACAAACAAAAGAAGTGCTGGAATTTAAAAAGCATAAAGAATTCCAGCACAACAGATTAAAATAATGGGATACTGAATAATTTATGACGATATATCTTTTTTATTTTCTTTCCTTCCTTGCAATCCTTTGCGGACTCATGGTGGTTCTTGAAAAAAATCCAGTTCACAGTGTGTTGTATTTGATCATTACTTTTTTTGCCATTGCAGGTCATTATATTTTACTGAATGCTCAATTCCTTGCGGTTGTTCATGTTATTGTTTACGCCGGAGCAATCATGGTTTTGTTTTTGTTCGTCATCATGCTTTTGAATCTTAACAAAGAAACAGAGCCGCATAAAACCAATCTTGTAAAATTTGCTGCTGTAATTTCGGCTGGATTGCTTTTGGTAGTTTTGGTTGCCGCGTTGAGAGGCACAGAATCCTTACCATCACCATCAACAATAAACGCAGATATGGGTCTTGTAAAAAATCTCGGAAAAGTTTTATTCAATCAATTTTTACTGCCATTTGAAACTGCTTCATTGCTTTTTCTTGCAGCGATGGTCGGGGCAGTAATGCTGGGAAAACGTGATATCAAATGAACACGATACAAAGTATACATATTAACCATTATATTCTGTTGAGCGCAGTTTTGTTTTGCATTGGAGTGATGGGGGTTTTGTTCCGCAGAAATGCAATTATAATTTTTATGTCTGTCGAGTTGATGCTGAACGCAGTAAATCTTTTGCTCGTTGCATTTTCTTCTTACTGGAATGACCCTGCAGGACAAGTATTTGTTTTCTTTGTGATGGTAGTTGCCGCGGCAGAAGTTGCGGTTGGATTAGCAATTTTGGTAATGATTTATAGAAACACTGGTTCGACTGATATTGATGTGTTGAATAAATTGAAAAATTGATTCGTCATTGCGAGCGAAGCGAAGCAATCTCACAAAAAGATTCCTCTCTGCGTTCGGAATGACAACAAAAAATATATGAACTCGATTTTTACACTGATACCATTATTTCCGCTTCTGGGATTCCTTGTCATTGGTTTGTTCGGCAAGAAAATTTCAAAAGGATTAGTTGGAATTATTGGCTGCGGAACCGTTTTTGTTTCGCTTGTACTTTCTGTTTATGCATTTTCAGGACTAATTGGTGGCGGTGAAAAATCAGGTAACTCAATTACCATTCATCTTTTTGATTGGATTACAGCCGGAAATTTTTCAGCTCCATTTAATTTTTTAATTGATCCGCTTTCCTGCTGGTTCTTGCTCATCATCACAGGTATTGGATTTTTAATTCATGTTTATTCGGTAGGCTACATGCACGATGATCCTGCATTTGACCGATTCTTTGCTTACCTGAACTTATTTATTTTCTTCATGCTGCTTCTCGTGTTGGGCGACAGTTACCTGACTATGTTTGTAGGGTGGGAAGGAGTTGGACTTTGTTCTTACTTGCTGATTGGTTTCTGGTTCAAGAACAACGATTACAACAAAGCTGCAAACAAAGCTTTCATCATGAATCGCATTGGCGATTTAGGATTCCTGCTTGGCATCATTCTTATTTATGTAACCTTCGGAAGCATTCGTTACAAAGAAGTTTTTGATGTTGCCAGTTCATTTCCATCCAGCAAACCCGTAATTATTGCAATCACACTTTTACTTTTTGTCGGTGCAACCGGCAAGAGCGCACAGATTCCTCTTTATACCTGGCTACCCGATGCAATGGCGGGTCCAACTCCTGTTTCAGCACTCATTCACGCAGCAACAATGGTAACCGCAGGTATTTACATGATTGCTCGTTCAAATATTCTTTACACGCTCGCTCCAATCTCTATGGATATTGTAGCCGGCGTTGGGTTGTTCACCGCAATCTTCGCAGCTACAATCGGATTATTTCAGAATGATATTAAAAAAGTTCTCGCTTATTCAACCGTGAGCCAGCTTGGATATATGTTTTTGGGATTAGGCGTTGGTGCTTATACAGGAGCAGTATTTCATGTTACGACTCATGCGTTCTTCAAAGCGTTGCTGTTCCTCGGTGCAGGAAGTGTTATTCACGCGATGAGTGGTGAACAAGACATTCGTAAAATGGGCGGACTGAAAAAATATTTGCCGAAAACTTATCTCACTTTCTTCATTGCGACGATTGCAATATCAGGAATTCCGCCATTTGCCGGATTTTTTTCCAAGGATGAAATTCTTGGACACGCATATACATATAATAATTTCTTTTGGCTGATGGGCGTACTCGGTTCTGTGATTACAGCATTTTATATGTTCCGTTTGTTCTTTCTCACGTTCTTCGGAAAATTCCGTGGAACAGAAAAACAAGAACATCACCTTCATGAATCTCCAAGCACGATGACTATTCCGCTGATTATTCTTGCCGTACTTTCTGTCGTTGGAGGTTTCATCGGAATCCCTGAAGTATTTGGCGGCACACATTGGCTGCATGAATTTTTATCTCCTGTATTTTCCGCTTCAGATTTAAAAACTCTTCCGAAAGAAATGTCGCACTCAAAAGAAATTACTTTGATGGTGGTTGCTGTACTTGCAGTTTGCACTTCAATTTATTCAGCATGGTTTTATTATTTGAAGAAAGAAAATATTCCTGTTGCGGATGGCGTGGCAATAAATCCCGTGCAAAAAACTATTTACCATAAATATTATGCGGATGAATTTTACGAAGCAGTTTTCACCAAACCGTTAAACTGGCTTTCAGAAAAATTCCACAAAATTATTGAACTAAAAGCAATTGACCGTGCAGTGAATTTTGTCGGTGAAAGTGTAACGTGGATGAGCGGACAAGCGCGATTGCTGCAAACCGGACATATTGGATTTTACATTTTTGCGATGGTCGTGAGTATCATCCTTATTTTATTCTTTAAGTTATTATGAATACGGCTATACTGATATTATTTCCCCTTGTTGCTGCGCTGCTGATTTTATTTTTAAAATCGGAACAAGTGAAGAAATTTGCTTTGGCATTTTCTCTCATTGAGCTTGTACTTTCCATTTATGCGCTTTCAAAATTCAAGATTAACGCGGAACCGCAAATGATGGTTAACCTCGTTTGGATTCAATCTCTTGGAATCCATTTCAAGGTAGCGATGGATGGAATCAGCATACTGCTTGTTCTTCTTACAACTGTTTTAGTTCCGCTCATCATACTTTCTTCTTTCAGCAGAGAAATTAAAAATCCCAATTATTTTTATGCGCTCATTCTTTTTATGCAGATGGCACTGGTAGGAGTGTTCACTGCGATGGATGGATTTTTATTTTACATCTTTTGGGAACTTGCACTTATTCCAATCTGGTTTATCTGCTTATTGTGGGGCGGAGAAAATCGTGCACGCATCACGTTTAAATTTTTTGTCTATACACTCTTTGGAAGTCTGCTGATGCTGGTCGGACTTATCTATGTCTATCTGCATACTCCCGATTCTCATTCATTCGACATTCAAGCATTATATACTGCAGGAGCTTCGCTTTCATCCGCAGAACAAACTTGGATTTTCTGGTCGTTGTTCATCGCATTTGCAATCAAAATGCCTGTGTTTCCTTTTCACACCTGGCAGCCCGACACATACACCAACGCTCCAACACAAGGAACCATGCTTCTTTCAGGAATCATGCTGAAGATGGGAACGTACGGACTCATCCGATGGTTGCTGCCTCTGGCTCCGCTCGGAGTTCAGCAATGGGGACACGCTGCAATGATACTTTCTATCGTTAGTATTCTTTACGCTTCCATCATCGCCATCATGCAAAAAGATTTCAAACGACTGATCGCGTATTCATCCATCGCTCACGTTGGATTAATTTCAGCGGGAATATTTTCTCTTACCGTTCAAGGATTGCAAGGCGGGATGATGCAAATGCTCGCGCACGGAATTAATGTGGTAGGATTATTTTTTGTGGTGGATGTACTTTTCAATCGTACCAACACACAAGAACTTTCTAAATTGGGTGGAATAAGAAATGTAACTCCATACTTTGCTACCATGTTCATGCTGGTTCTTCTTGGAAGCGTTGCGCTTCCTCTGACGAACGGATTTGTTGGAGAATTTTTACTCATCAATGGAGTGTATCAATACAATGCGTACATGGCAGGTTTCGCAGGACTGACAGTAATTCTCGGTGCGGTGTACATGCTTCGCAGTTATCAAAAAATTATGCTTGGAGAAACGAATTCTCTCACATCCACTTTTGCGGATTTAAACTTTAATGAAAAAGCGGTATTCGTTCCAATCGTGTTATTGATAATTATAATGGGAGTTTATCCGAAACCAATCTTAGACATTGCGGAACCGGCAATAAAACATATTGTTGAACTGATTCATCCGGCTGTAATATTATGAAGACACTGTACATACTAACTGCTCTTGGTGTAATCGCAATGCTGGCGGAGTTGTTTCGCTTTAAAAAATTTTTGTTGCCAATCGTACTTATCGGATTGATGGGCGCTATTGCTTCTTCTGTAAGAGATTGGAACACGAACATTCATTATTACAATTACATGATGACATTCGATAATTACGCCATCCTGTTCACTATCGTTCTTTGCGTAACTGCTTTCCTCTGGTTTATGATGTCGAAAGATTTTTTCGGAAGTGAATCCAGCAAGACCGACCACTATGCTTTGGTTCTTTTCGCGCTGTGTGGTGCAATGCTGATGGTTTCGTATTCAAACATGGTGATGCTTTTTCTTGGAATAGAAATCCTTTCAATCCCGATGTACGTTTTGGCGGGAAGCAATAAAGATTCTTTAGCTTCCAACGAAGCATCTCTTAAATATTTTCTGATGGGTGCTTTTGCTACAGGATTTTTACTTTTCGGTATTACAATGATCTACGGTGCAACCGGAACTTTTGATCTCCGTTCTATCGGAATAACTCTTAAATCTCCTGAACTCATTCAGGTGTGGAGAGGTGCAGGCGGAACAACTTTACTTTATTCAGGAATCCTAATGATGCTGATCGGTTTGTGTTTCAAAATTTCAGCAGTGCCATTTCATTTCTGGGCACCTGATGTTTACACCGGTGCGCCAACACCTGTTACTGCTTTCATGGCAACCATTGTAAAGACGGCTGCCTTTGCTGCGTTCCTTCGCTTGTTCATCACTTGTTTTTCAGGATTGGGAAATGTGTGGATGAATACGATATGGGTTCTTGCCGGACTCACAATACTTCTTGGCAACATTACAGCCGTTTATCAAACCAGCGTGAAACGAATGCTTGCTTATTCCAGCATTTCGCACGCAGGATACATGTTGCTTGCCATCCTTGCCATGAACAATCATTCGGTCGGATCGGTGTTGTTTTATGCTGCTGCATATTCTGTGGCAACGATTGGGGCATTTACTGTTTTGTCAATCATCGAAAAGAATTTTGAATTGGCGTCTGTTGATTCGTTCAGCGGATTGGCAAAGAAAAATCCTCTGCTCGCATTTGCAATGACAATCTCCATGCTTTCTCTCGCGGGAATTCCTCCGCTTGCCGGATTCTTCGGGAAATATTACATCTTCACTTCTGCTTTACAAAGCGGTTACGTTTGGCTCGTGCTGATTGCGGTGCTTGGTTCACTTATTGGAGTTTACTATTATTTCAGAATGATCATAAAAATGTTCAGTTCAGGAACAGGAGAGGTGACAAATATTGAAATTTCTACTCTACAGAAAATTGTTCTAGTAATCACCATTTTACTTTCTATACTTCTTGGAATTTTTCCTGACATGGTGATTAGCTTGCTATAAGATTTCTCCTAAGTATTTTTCCTACTTTTGCGTTTCTTTCCTGATTAAATTTAGTATGCACGAATCTTGGGAATTTATTCAAACATTAACCAATCCTGAATCCATCATTCGATATGGCGGAATTGCGCTGCTCATCTTCGTCATCTTTGCCGAAACAGGTTTGATGGTAGGATTTTTTCTTCCGGGCGATTCGCTCGTGTTTGTTGCCGGATTGATTTGTGGAACAGAACATCAACTCATGAACATCAGCATTATTATGCTTGCCGCATCACTTTCGCTTGCTGCAATCATTGGAAATATTGCCGGATATTATTTCGGAAAAAAAATCGGTCCGGCATTGTTTACAAAAGATGATAACCTCATCTTCAAAAAAAGATATGTAGAAATCACTAATTCATTTTATGAAAGACACGGAGGCAAATCGTTGGTGCTCGGTAGGTTTCTTCCCATCATCCGCACATTTGCGCCCATCCTTGCCGGAGTGATAAAAATGAATTTTAAACCCTTTATTTTTTATACCGTCATAGGAGCAATCTTGTGGATCGGTTCGCTTTCTATACTGGGGTATTATTTAGGAAGAATAGGTTGGATAAAAGAAAATCTGGAATGGATTGTAATTGGCTTGGTAATTATTACTTCTCTTCCAATCATTAATACTTTTAGGAAGGAAAAGAAGTTGGGAAAAGAGAATGGTAAGCAATCATGATATAATAAAATACCAGTTACCCAATAAAACGACCAGATACTAAATTGTTTTATAAAAGTTCCTGTATCATAAAATTTTTTTAAGTTTGAGCCGTTTTTCAAAAACTCTAAATAAACGATAATTTAACTTTGAACACTAAACTTTAAACTTTCAATACTATGAGCAAGAAATCAAACCCAATGAACAACCTCATCCTTATTCTTTCGGCAATTGTTGTCGGAGTATTAGTTTATTTATTCGTTCTTGGAAACGGCTCCAACTTTGAAGAAGGAGATAACGCAAAACATCCGCTCAACATTATGGGCATCATGTTCAAAGGAGGAATTATTGTTCCGTTGTTGATTGCAATCATTCTCATTGTGGTTACATTCACCATCGAGCGTTTCATCACGCTTGCCAAAGTAAGCGGAAAAGGAAATGTGCAGACATTTATTCAGAATATCCGAAATTATATTTCTAACGGACAAATAAATGAAGCAATTGCAGAATGCGACAAGCAAAAAGGTTCTATTGCAAATGTGGTTCGTAATGGCTTGGAAGAATATTCGAGAGTAGAAAATGATTCAACAATGGATAAAGAAAGAAAAGTAACCGCTATTCAAAAGGGTTTGGAAGAAGCAACTGCGCTTGAACTTCCAATGATGTCAAAAAATTTAGTAATACTTTCCACTTGCGCTTCTATCGCGGTGTTGATTGGTCTTATCGGAACGGTAGTAGGTATGATTCGTGCGTTCAGCGCGATGGCTCAGGCAGGAGCTCCTGATACGGTGGCACTTGCAACTGGTATTTCTGAAGCGCTTGTAAATACTTTCTTTGGAATCATTGGCTCAACAATGTCAATCATTCTTTATAATTATTTTAGTTCAAAAGTAGATGCGCTTACATTCGCAATTGACGAAGCAGGATTCAGCATTGTACAAACTTTTTCATCAAAACATAAATAGGATTCATTTTTCGAATATTTATGGCTAAAATAAAACTTCCGCGCAGTGCTCCTTCCCTTGACATGACACCCATGGTGGATTTGGCGTTCCTGCTCGTTACGTTTTTTATGTTGACGGCTAAGTTTCGTGTGAACGAAGCGGTGCCGATTAATCCTCCTGCTTCTCACTCCGAAAAAATTCTTCCTGAAAACACTTTATTGGTTACAGTAGATACTGCTGGTCATGTTTTCTTTTCGATGGATGGTCCCGATGTGCGCAGAAATTTATTAAAAGACATTGCAACTACTTATAAAATGACTTTTACTCCTGAAGAATATAAAAGATTTTCATTAATGACAGATTATGGTTTGCCGATAAGCAAGCTTCATGATTATATTAAAGGGGGAGAAAAGGAAAGAGGAGCAATGGATAAAAAAGCTACGGGAATTCCTATTGATTCGATGGCGAACGCACCGGGTGGTGAATTAGGAAATTGGATATTTTATGGCTACAAACAGAAATCAATTCATGACCAGCAAAACAAAATCCCAAGAGATAAACAATGCCGAATTGCAATTAAAGGAGATGGTCAAACAAATTATTTTAAAATAAAACGGGTTATAAAAATTTTTCAGGATAATAATCCGGCAATAAATAGTTTTCAGCTTATCACAAATCAGGAAACAGAAAATTTAGATTAGGATATGGCAGAAATAATGGAAAGCGGTGGCGGAGGTCACGGCAAACATCAAAAGAAAAGAGCGAAAAAACATTCATCGCGGGTGGATATGACTCCCATGGTGGATTTAGGATTTTTGTTGCTCACTTTTTTTGTGCTTACTACGCAATTCAGCAAGCCAAAGGAAATGGAGATAAACATGCCTGTTAAACCAAAAGACACATCGAATATAATGACGGTAGATACCACTTCTTTAACACTTCTATTAACCGAAAAACAAGAAAAGGTTTATTATTATTATGGAAAATTCAAAAACGACCCATCTATAATTCAAACAACAGATTATTCAAAAGAAGGAATAAGGAAAGTTTTTCGCGAAAGCAATAAAAATGTTAGAGAACAAGTAAAGAAGTTGAAAGAAAAATATGCGAACCATCAATTGGCAGATACTGCTTTTAAGCGCATGTTAATGGATATAAAAGGTGGAAAAGAAGCTCGTTTTGTAATTGTAAAAGCAGATGAGAAAGCGAAATACAAAAATGTAATTGATGTTATTGATGAACTGAATGTGGCAGATGTTGGTAAATATGCATTAATAGATATTTCACCTGCAGAAAAACAACAACTGAAAGCGTGGGGAAAAATTAATTAAGGAAGAGTATGTCAAAAGGAATCTTTTCTCAGGATTGGCAAAATGTGGTTTATGACGGCCGCAACGATGTTGTTTTTGAAAAACTCAATAAAGAATACGGCGCTTATGAAATCCGCAGAGATTATTCTAAGTTTCTTACAAGAGCATTGATTATTTCTGTTTCAGCAGTTATTCTCATAGTTGCAATACCTCTTATTATTAATCTTATCGGAGGAAGCATTGAAGCCAACAAAATAATTACAGATACTGTTGTTGATTTAGCTCCTCCGCCATTAGATAAAAATGAACCGCCGCCGCCGCCGCCGCCGCCGCCGCCGCCACCAGTATTAGAGACTGTTAAGTTCGTTAGTAATATAAAAGTGGAAGACAAAGTGGAAGAAATTCCTCCTCCGCAGGAAAAACTTTCTGAAACGCACGTTGCTGAAGACACACATAAAGGCGATCCTGACGCACTTGTGATTGCCGATGCACCGAAGAGTGATGTGATTGAAGACAATAATGTTTATGATTTAGTTGCGATTCAGGAACAACCCGGATTCCCTGGCGGTGAAGGTGAATTATTTAACTTCCTCAGAAAAAATATTCAATATCCGCAAGTTGAAAAAGAAAATGGTATTCAGGGAAAGGTATTTATTACGTTTGTTGTTGACAAAGATGGGAGCGTAACCGGAGTGGAACTTTACAAAGGATTGAAAGGTGGTCCCGGCTGCGATAAAGAAGCTCAACGTGTTGTAAAACTCATGCCGAAGTGGAGTCCCGGAAAACAAAATGGAAAATCTGTAAAAGTGAGATACATCCTGCCTATCTTTTTCAAATTACAGTAAGATACTTCCGTTAACCATTTTTTATTTTTCTTCTTTTTTTAGCTTTCGCTTTACCACTTACTAAAAAAATCCTACCACTTACTAAATTCCCGGAACATTTCTTCTGTGGCTTCGTTCCGCTATGTAGATAAAAGATTCTTAAACTTTATTCATTAACCAATCTAACTGCATCCTTGAAGAGAAACTACTCAAACACTAACTAAAACTCTTCAACATGAAAACACATCCATTGTTTTCTCAAAGCTGGTCGGAAGTTACCAGCGGAGAAAGAAACGAAATCGTTTTTGAAAATCTGAACCACAACTACGGCGCTTACGAAATCAGAAGAAATTATGACAGAACTTTGCTGAAAGCATTTTCAGGAACAGCCACGCTTATTATTTTGCTTTCGGCTTATCTGTTGATTTCATCCTTATTTAAAAAAGTGGAAATCATTATTCCGCCTTCTACAGATGCGACAATAATTATTTGTCCTCCAAAAACAAATGAGCCAATAATTCCCAAACCAATTGAACATCCAATAACGCATTCCTCTGCGGTAAATAACCAAAATCTTCAACCCGAAGTTTCAGACGACCATAGCCGTGACAATGAAAATATTATTCCGAGAAATACAAATTCATCTTCCACCGGAACACCTACAGACACAACCGGAATTGAGATGAATAATTTTCCACACAATGGCGGAGGAGAACCAACATTGCCTGTTGATACTTTTACACATCCTCCATTTGGTTTAGAAAAAATGCCTGGTTTTCCTGGCGGTGATGAAAAACTTTATGCTTTTTTGAAAAACAATTTGCGTATTCCTCAAGAAATTATTGAATCAGGAGCTATAAGAGAAAAAGTGGGAATTGCATTTGTTATTGACAAAGATGGAAGCATAACAAGAGCAACAATTATTCAAAAAGGAAGCAGATATACGCAGTTGAATAATGAAGCAATGCGTGTCATTAATTTGATGCCGAAGTGGGAACCGGGGCTTCAAAACGGAAAGCCGGTGAAAGTGCAGATGGTTTTACCCATCCGATTCGAAGTAAAATAATAATTTTGCTCAAGAAATTATTATGTCATACAAACCCGTTCAGATTTTTGGCTTCGTTATGAGTTTCGCTTACGTATTTGCGGGCTTGCTTTTGATGCTGACAAATTTTTTGGAAGAATTAATTGCCAATCACCAATATAGAACAATATTCGGAGCTGCACTTTTAGTTTATGGACTTTTCAGAGTGAGATATTTTTTTATTCAACTAAGAAAAAAAGAATGAAATACAGATTTTATATTTTTTTCCTTCTGCTTGCTGTCAACTGTCTATTTGTATTTTCTTGTGAAAATCAAGGAAGCACACCCACTCAGGGAAAGCAAAAAATATTTATTGACGAATCATACACTCCGCTTTTTCAGGCGGAAGTGGAAGCGTTTGAAGGGCTTTATAAAAATTCGGATATTCTTGATACTTACAAACCCGAAGGAGACATCGTGAATGATTTTCTGAAAGATACCTGCAGAGTGATTATTCTTGGACGAGATTTAACAAAAAATGAAAAAGATTTCTTCGCAAGCAAAAAATCATTTCCACTCTCCACAAAAATTGCCGTTGATGCGCTGGCATTCATCACTCACAAGGAAAATCCGGTTGTCAATCTTACTTACAATGAATTAAAAGATGTTTTCGCAGGAAAAATCACCAATTGGAAATTTTTGGATTCATCAGTGAAAGAAAAAAGTTCGCAGGACACAAGCATCACTATTGTTTTTGACAATGAAAAATCCTGCAATGTGCGAATGATAAAAGAAAAATTATTGAACGAAGGAGAATTTCCGAAAAATTGTTTTGCCGTTAAAACAAATCAGGAAGTGATTGATTTCGTCAGCAAAAATAAAAGCGCGATTGGCATTATCGGAGCAAATTGGATAAGCGATAGTAATGACACGCTCACGCGAACTTTTCTCAGTAAAGTAAATGTGCTTGGAGTTTCATTGGAACAAAATCCGGGAGATTTTTTTCAGCCATTTCAGGCGTATATTCACAGCGCGGAATATCCGTTCTGTCGCGATGTTTATATTATTAACCGCGAAGGCAGAACAGGATTGGGAACAGGATTTGCAGCATTTGTTGCCGGCGAAAAGGGACAATTAATAATTTTGAAAGCCGGAATGGTTCCTTCAATAATGCCGGTGAGAATTGTAACGGTAACTAAATAGTAATTCAAAAGGAAAAATTAAAAATTAAAATCTATGAAAAAGGTAATCATTTTGTTTTTTGTATTTAATTCATCATTAATAATTAATAATTTATCATTTGGTCAAACCTTGCAGGATGCCATAAAACTCACGGAGAGTGAGCAGTTTGAAAAAGCTTCGGAAGCATACGTGTCGCTCATTCAGCGCGAGCCAACCAACGGTGATAATTATTTTTTCTACGGAGAGAATTATTTTAAGCAAGAAATTATTGATTCATCCTTCAAAGCGATTGACCTTGATTCCGCACAAATTTTTTATCAAAAAGGTATTAGTAAAAATCCAGGTAATCCTATTAACTATGTCGGGCTTGGAAAAGTTTTATGGTACGAAGGAAAATCGGCAGATGCGAAAGAACAATTTTACAAAGCAGTGCAAATTATTTCTCCAACCAATAAAACAGCATCTTTCACTCCGCATCAAAAAGCACTTGTGGATATGAAGATTGCAGAATGTTATACCAAAGCGAGAAATAAAGATTTGCAGGAAGCAACTAACTTTCTGAATAAAGCGTTGAAAGAAGAGCCAAACAATCCGGATATTTATATTCTGCTTGGAGATGTGATGCTTGAACAAAATCCCGGAGATGCATCGCTTGCAATCGGGCAGTACAAAAAAGCTGCTGACTTGGATAAAAAATCCTGCAAAGCATTGCTTCGAATTGGTCAGCTTTACAACCGCGCAAGAAATCTTCCTGAAGCAATAAAAAATTATGATCAGGCAATTTCCGTGGATCCGAATTTCGCTCCAGCATATCGCGAAAAAGCGGAAGTTTATTACCGTGGAAAGCAGTATGATCCCGCCATTACTAACTATCAAAAATATCTTGAACTCAACAGTGGAAGCCTCAGCGCAAGAGTGCGCTATGCATCCTTTCTTTTTCTGAGCAAAAAATATAAAGAAGCGATTGCCGCGATTCAGGATATACAAAAGCAAAATACTACTGTCATATTTCTTTATCGCCTGCTTGCATATTCTTATTTTGAAATGGGAAATTGCACAGACGGATTAACTGCGATTGACAACTTTTTTGCAAAAGCAACTCCGAAAAAAATTCTTGCTTCTGATTATGAATACAACGGAAAACTGCTTTCGAAATGCGGAAAAGATTCGCTGGCGATTGATAAATTAAAAATGGCAATTCAGAAAGATACTTCCAAATCTGAATTGAACGGTGATTTAGGGAAAGCCCTGATGAAAATGAAAAAATATCCCGAAGCCATTAATGCATTGAACAAAAAAATTAAAGGCGGAAAAGAAGTTGATGTAAATGATTATTACAGTTTGGGTCTTGCCTATTATTACAGCAAGCAATGTGGAAAAGCCGACACCTCTTTTATGCAGATAGTTGTTTTGAGACCGGATATTCCTACCGGATATTTATATAGAGCGAAAGCAAATACTTGTCTTGACCCTGACAGCAAAAAAGGATTAGCAAAACCTTTTTATGAAGATTATCTCACAAAAATAAAACCGGAAGAAATTGATAAAAATAAAGACAATGTTATTCAGGCGTATGAATATTTTCTGAGCTATTATTTTATTATTCAGAAAGATTACACAAGCGCGAAGTGCGCGGCAAAAAAATTAACAGAACTTGATCCTGAGAATAAGAAAGCGAAAGCAGCGTTAAAAGATCCCAATGTTGTTAAAGCAACTTGCCAGCAGTAATCACAGAAAGTGGGTTTCAACTCACCCACACTCTTTTTTAGTGAAATGCAACTATTTTGCTAACAAGTGCGTCTTTTAACAAATAGTCATCATTATTTGCATGAATCAAATCATTTACATACCTTTGCTTTTAATAGTCGTGCAACCTTTTTGACTTTGGAATCATCTACTCATAAAGAAACACAGAAATGAAACATCCAACAAAATTCAACAAATTACATTTCATTGGAAAGTGTTTTTATTCAGGAAAATTAATTCTGCTTGTAACAATTGTATTTTCGCAAGCATTTTCTGCATTTTCGCAGCAAAATTTTCAAGGCGGTAGAAAGAGGGACACGCTTGATCTACTCGCTCACAGACAAAGTATAAGCAGTATAGTTAAAAAGAATGCTAATCTCCAATCAATAGCTCTTACCGGAGTTCCTTTCATTAATAATTTAGATAATGCTTCTGGTGTAGCAAGAAATTCCAATGGCTTACCTATTGTAAATAACTTAGGAATTACTGCTGGCGGAACAGCAAATCAACTAGTTGCTGGATTTATTGGCTCTGGGATTGTAGTAAATGGCGGCTTATTACAGTATTCAGACGTTAGCCAATATGGAACTTTTACAAATGGCAATACAACCGGTTTGGGAATCACAAGCGGTGTAGTTCTGACCACAGGTCATGCCATTGATGCTGGTTTAGCTAATAATTCACTCAAAAGTACAGATTTCGGAGTTGTCTATGCTGATCCTAATTTAACTACTTATGTTTCATCACAAGCAAACCATGATCCAGTCATTCTAACTTTAACAATAACTCCTTCATGCAACACACTGGCAATCGAATTTGTATTTGGATCTGAGGAATATCCTAAATACGTCAATTCAGCATTTAATGATGCATTTGGTTTTTTTGTGACAGGTCCCAATCCTTCGGGAGGTAATTATACTGCAACTAATATTGCCCAAATTCCAACAACAACAACCGGATCAAAAGTAGTTACAATTAATAATGTTAATAACGGTCAAACTACGAGTTGCACTACACCGGGACCATGTACTAATTGCGCTTATTACTATGATAATACTAATAATTGTAACGGAGCAAACATTACATATAATGGATATACTCAATTGATTACCTCAACTTTAGCTGTAACGCCATGCGCCACTTATGTTTTTGAAATTGCCATCGCAGATGCTTCTGATGGTATTTGGGACAGTGGAGTTTTTCTTAAACAGCTTTATTGTTCCAGTGCTGTTAATGTAACCACTTCATCTGTGCCAACATGTTCCTGTAATGGCACAGCTACTGCGAATGCTTCTAATGGGCAACCTCCTTATTCATATTCCTGGAACAACGGGCAAACTACTTCTACTGCTACCGGACTTTGCGCGGGTAATTATTCTGTTACAGTAAGTGACCAAACTGGTTGTGTGTTAAATACCAATATAACCCAGGTTACGGTAGGTTCTCTTACACCCGGTACGGCTTCCATTCAATCTTTTTCTAATGAAACTTGCAATGGAAATAATGGAAGTGCTACAGCAACTATCAATGGCGGTACAGGTCCTTTCACCTATTCATGGAATACTACTCCTGTGCAAACCACTCAAACAGCAAACAATCTTCCTGCCGGAACGTATCAATGCACGGTTCATGATTCCAATGGATGCAATGCGGCTACTATTGTTACAATTACAAATACTGCAGGACCAACAGTAACCACATCCTCTACTCAGGCAGGTTGTTTGGTTGCAAACGGAACAGCCACAGCAACTATCACTAGTGGTGGTACTGGACCTTTCACCTATATGTGGAACACCACTCCTCCGCAAACTACACAGATAGCTAATAATCTTGCTATAGGAAATTATACTGTAACAGTTACCGACGCACATGGCTGTTCTGCGCAAACTTCTGTTGCAATAACAAGCACAAATGGGCCTCTTGTTAATATTTCCGGAACACAAGCGGGTTGCACTGTTGCAAACGGGACAGCTACTGCAACTATTACCAGTGGCGGTACTTCTCCTTTCACTTATGTATGGAACACCACTCCTCCGCAAAGTACACAAACAGTAACTGGCCTTGCTGCCGGAATGACTTATACAGTCATTGTGAAAGATGCTAATGGATGTAGTGCGGTTGCGACTGTTTCGGTTGCAACTACAGGGAATGTTCCTTCCACCACTGCGGCTACAACGAATACTGTTTCCTGTTTTGGAGGAAGCAATGGAAGCGCCAATGCAATTCCATCGGGAGGAAGTCCGGGTTATACTTATACATGGACTCCATCGGGTGGAAATGCACAGACAGCAAGTAACCTTTCTGCCGGAACTTATTCTGTAATTGTATCGGATATCAACGGATGCACAGCCACAACCACCGTTGCCATCTCTCAACCCGCTACTGCTGTTGCTGCTACTTTCTCTCAAACAAGTGCATTATGCTTTGGGGGATCTACCGCAAGCGCCACAGTAACTCCATCGGGTGGAACACCGGGCTATATTTATTCGTGGACTCCTTCAGGTGGAAATGCACAGACTGCAAGTAATCTTTCTGCCGGAAACTATAATGTAACCGTAACAGATGCCAACGGATGCCCTAAGGTGATTCCAGTAACAATCACTCAGCCGCAAGCACTTTCCATTCCAATCACTCCGACAAACATTACATGCAATGGAGGCACGAATGGAAGCGCTATTGCAAATCCAGCGGGCGGAACTCCTGTGTATACGTATACATGGAGCACCACTCCTGTACAACATACACAGTCTGCAAATAATCTTGGTGTAGGAAGCTATACAGTTACTGTTACCGATACTCATGGATGTACCAAACAATCAACAGTAGCTATTACTCAACCATCACCAATTCTTCTTACTGTTTCAGGAAGCGACACCGTCTGCAAGGGAGATAAAGCAACTCTGACTGCTAATGTGAATGGCGGAACTCCTGCTTACACGTATACCTGGATGCCGGGTCCGCAAAACGGAGTTTCCATTGTTGTAAACCCAACTACGTCGTCCAATTATTCTGTTGCCATCACCGATGCAAACGGATGCACCTCTACTATGGGAGGATTATTCCATGTTACGGTGCTTCCTGCTCCTGCCGCGTTATTCGATACTGCTTCTTCGGGAACATTTGCTACCTCGTATATATTTTCTGATCTATCCACTCCTTCGGTAACAATTACCGGCTGGAACTGGAACTTTGGAGACAATTCTTCTATTTCCACTCAGCAAAATCCGGTGCATACTTTTCCGGGTGCAGGAACTTACACCGTAACAGAAGTAGCGTTTAACAAATTCGGATGTCCGGACACTTTCAAAAGAATGATCACCATCAACGAGGGTATCATTATTCCAAACGTATTCACTCCCGATGGTGATGGCGTGAACGATGTGTGGTACATCCCCAACAGCGGAATGAAGCAATTCAGCGTGGAGATATTTGACAGGTGGGGTACAAAGGTGTTTGAAACTACTGCCGATCAGATCCGTTGGGACGGACGTTCTTCTTCCGGTAAATTGCTCTCTGACGGTACTTACTTTTACGTTCTCAAAGCATATCTAAAAGAAGGTAACGGTGAGAAGAATTATTCTACCACAGGCTATGTTACTCTGCTTACTAAAAAATAATTCCATTAACCGGAATTCAAGCACTATAATAAAATAAATAATTATTTTACTATAGTGCTTTAAGTCGTGCTGGTGACAATTTATATAAATCCAGAAACGTGATTGCTCGAAACCGATTGCCTTATAAATTTCTACTTCCTGTTTACTAAATAAACTCCCAGCAGAATAACGAGGATGGCAAATAGCTGATGAATGGAAATTATTTCTCCGTCAAACATTCCCCATAGCATGGCTACTACAGGAATGAGATAAGTAATGGAAGATGCGAAAAGCGTACCTGTATTTTTTATCAGCAAATAAAACAACATTACAGAAAGTGCTGTGCCACAAATAGCAAGAATGGAAACATATCCCAAGCTGTGCCAGAAAAGAGGGTGATGATAAGCCGATGAAAAATCGGTAAACAAAAGTACAATTCCTCCAAGCGGACCCACCAGCATCATTGACCAACATGTAGTGGTAATGGAATGATATCCACCTGCATATTTACCTGTAAGGTTTACACTCAGTCCGTATAAAATAGTTGCAATCATTACATATCCTCCGTAATTTATGCTTGTTCCCATGTCAGAAAACTTTTCGGGAATAAGCAATCCTATTGCACCCACTAAACCAAGTATTAATCCAATAATAGTAGTTGCTCTTGTTTTCGCTTTGAATAACAATACTCCAATGATCAGCGTAAAAAGAGGTGTAAGAGAATTGAGCATTCCGGTTAGCGAGGAACTGATGCCTGTTTCCGCCGCGGTAAAAAGAAATGCGGGAATAAAATTTCCGAACATACCAATTCCGAGGAATTTATGCCAGTCTTTTAGTTCAGATTTTTTTACATATTTTAAACCAAATGGCAGAATGAAAAGAAACGCAATGAACATTCGCAGTGCTGCCACTTGCACGCTGCTGAATGCTTCGAGTCCGCGTTTCATGAGGATGAACGAGCTGCCCCACACAAGCGTAAGCACCAGAAAAATTAACCAGTTCCAGAATTTTGTATTGAAGTTCACAGAAGACAAAAATACTTTTTTTGTTGCTGAGACGGGAAAGAGAAACCTCTTGCGTAAACAAAACTTAGACTCAAGCCAAATTAAGGTTATATTTACATCTAATCAATTAAATTATATAACATCATGAACGGAATTATTAAAAAAAAGACAGACAAAGGTTTTGGTTTCATTAAAGTTGAAGGTCAGGACAAAGATTTATTCTTTCACAGCAATTCAGTGGTAGGAACCACTTTCGATCAGCTGAATGAAGGAGACAAAGTAACGTTTGACGCTGAAGATTCTCCCAAGGGAAAGAACGCAGTGAACGTTCAAACAACATAATCTTTTTATTTCTCAGAAGAAAAGGCGTATCACACGATGCGCCTTTTTTATTTTAGAAATATCACGGATTGGGAGAATATGAGAGTGAGAGAAAGCTAAAGTGCATTTTTCCCTTGCAGTGATTTGCAATCATTTGTAGCGGGAAGTGGATTCGAACCACTGACCTTTGGATTATGAGCCCAACGAGCTACCCCTGCTCTATCCCGCAATGTTTGAAATATATAATACAAACAAAGTACATTTTTGTAATTTATGGCATGATATAAATCATAAAGAATAAAATAAATTAATAACGTATCTCAATACTCCCGCGAAGTTAGGAAATCTTGATATGAACGTGTTCTTTTTATCTTTGACAAATGCAATTTGAAGAGATAAAAACAAAACGGCTTACGCTCCGAAAACTTACTCCCGAGGTTTACCGTTACGTGTTTGATAATTTAGAAGAAGACGAACAAGTTGATTTCTTTGGATTCAGCACACAGGCTGAATTGTTTACCGAAGAAGAAAAATACCGCAACGGACTTACCACTTTCAATAAATCATTTTTGCTTTTTCATTTAATACTTAACGATACTCAAAAGGTAATTGGCTGGTGCGGTTATCATACATGGTACACTCCTCATTTCAGGGCAGAGTTGGGTTATGTGCTGAACGATGATGCTCACATGAATAAAGGATATATGACCGAAGCACTCGAAGCAATTATTGATTACGGCTTTAGTGTAATGGACCTTCACCGCATCGAAGCATTTGTCGGACCAGGCAACTCCGCTTCGTTAACACTGCTTACTAAATTTCATTTTAAAAAAGAAGGACACCTGCGCGAGCATTATTTTAAGAACAACAAAATGGAAGATTCCATTGTGCTTGCTTTGCTCAAACGGGAGTATTAGGCGAAGTATAAAACTGTTTAAAGAACGTTAATAAACAGTTAATACATTAATAATATTAATTCTGTGGTTCAAATAATTTTTCTCATACATTCGCGCAATTGTTCTTGGAGTTTTATGAAGTGATCATCCTACAAGAGTAATAAATCGTTCTCCCTCCCCCATAGATTTATTTACGATCTGAAACCGCTTCGAATGTTTATTTCATTTTTATGCAATCTTTTTGATTGTTCAATTGTGATTTAAATAGTATTTGAAAATTTGTCTCGATACATAAATTTAACACAACTATTGTTTTCATGTAATTGAAAATGTACAATACTGCAATACTGAAAAGTAAATTCAACAATTAAATTAAAAAATAAAATCATGAAAAAACATCTACTTAGCTTCGTTCTTTTACTTTCTGCTTTTGGATTGAAAGCACAAAACTGTTCCGACATTTTTTTCTCTCAGTATGTTGAAGGTTTTGGAAACGACAAAGCCTTGGGAATTTACAATCCTACTATGAATCCAATTCATCTAAACAATCAATACCGCATGATACGTTACAGCAACGGATCTTCGGCAGCAGCGGGTGAAAACAATAATGAGGCAATGATTAATCTTGGAAATCCTACTATTGCTTCAGGTCAGGAATGGGTAATTGTTATTGACTTGGTTGACCCTGCTGGTACCGGAATGAATATGCCGGTTGATACAGCATTACAACTCAAAGCCGATACTTTTCTTTGCCCGGATTACAACACCAGCTACACCATGTATTTTAATGGCAACGATGCTTTGTCAATTCAAAAAACTTTGGATGGCGGTAACACATGGCAATACGTAGATATTTTTGCTCAGATTTGCGACCCTAATATGACCAGCAATGATGGTACAGGCGGTTGGTGTAATATTTTTCCTTATGTCTGTTCATATGAACAAGCTTGGACCTATCGCCATACGCTTATTCGTAAATCATCGGTTATGCAAGGAACAATTGTAAATCCCAATCCATGGATTGTAAGCGACCAATGGGATTCATTATTGAGTTATAGATTTGGATCTCCATTAGATAGTACTATAAAATATTTAGGACACCACAAATGTGATTGCCCAACAGGTGCAGGCATTAATGAAATAGATAATTCGGTTTCGATACAGCTTTTTCCTAATCCTGTAAGCAATAATAATTTCACAATTACTTCTTCCGAATTCATGCAGGCAATAGAAATTAATAATGTAATTGGACAGCAAGTGCTGCGCAAAGAAACCAAACACTCAAAGCAATTTGCAGTTGAAACCGGAAACATTCCAAAAGGAATTTATTCTGCTCGGATTTATTTCTCTGAAGGAAAAACAAAAACAGTAAAACTTATTGTTCAGTAATAATTTTTAAACATTAAGTTTTAGTTTGATACTTTCTTCCATGAATACAATGAAATATATTTGTCTCTTATTCCTTCTTTTTAGCTCCACTCTTTTCGCCCAAACCGGAGGAGTGATAAAAGGAACTGTAAAAGATGCCAACACAGGCGAAGCCGTTATTGGAGGAAGCGTTTCTTATGCTCCCGGCAAAGGTGCTCAAACAGATATTGATGGCAACTTTACTCTAAAAATAGATTCTGTCGGAATTTATACAATTACGGTTTCTTATATTGGATATGAAGAACAGAAACAAAAAGTAAAAGTGGGAGACAAACCGGTGATTGTTAATTTTTCGATGCATGCGCAAACGCTGAAAGAAGTGGAAATAGTATCAGATGTGGCAAAAACACGATCTACTCCTGTTGCTTTTTCCAATGTTTCTTTACAGCAAATTCAGGAGGAGATAGGAACACGGGATATAACTATGGTTTTAAATTCAACACCCGGAGCGTATGCAACAGAGTCAGGCGGAGGCAGCGGCGATTCGAGAGTTAATATCAGAGGATTTGACCAAACCAATGTAGCGGTGATGATAGATGGCGTTCCGGTGAATGACATGGAAAACGGAAAAGTTTATTGGAGCAACTGGGATGGATTAAGCGATATTACTCGCACCATGCAGGTGCAGCGCGGACTGGGAGCTTCCAAGTTAGCGATTCCATCTGTAGGAGGCACTATAAATATTCTTTCGAAAGGCATTGACCAAAACATGTCTGCCGATGTTAAACAAGAAATAACCAGCTACGGATTAAATAAAACTTCCTTTGGTTTTAATTCAGGGTTATTAAATCATGGGTGGGGAGTAACAGTTGCAGGATCCAGAAAGTTTGGAACAGAATGGCCGGATGGAACCTACACAGATGCGTGGTCCTATTTTGGAAAAATTCAAAAACGTTTTAATAAACATTTGATTAGCTTTAGCACCAGCGGAGCTCCGCAATCACACGGTCAAAGATATACTATGCTGCCTGTTGGAATATATAGTAAAGAGTTATCCGATAAATTAGGTATCAATACAGATTCAGTTTACCGACATTCTGTATATACAACCCATACAAAAGGCGAACGCGGTTTAGCTTACAATCCTGACTGGGGAACTCTTACCGGAGATGAAGGCACAAGCAATGGCACTGTTGGCTTTTTATCAAAACCAAATCACGGCAATGTTTATAATCAAAGCGTAAATCATTTTTATAAACCGCAATACAATCTATCGCACTTTTGGACACCCAACGAAAAACTTACTGTTTCCACTGTTGCTTATCTTTCCACTGGTCATGGAGGAAGCACATTCCTGAAAAATAATAATCTTGGAAGAGATTCTTTAACCGGATTACTCACTGCCGAAAATACTTATACTTTTAATGCCAGCCCGGGATCTGTTGCCCCGATGTACAATCCTACTCAACATGCAGCATCTAATTATCTTTGGACACAAAACAACGATCATTTTTGGTATGGAGCGCTTACCTCGTGGAACTATAAAGTAAATCAAAATCTTACCGCTCTTTTTGGGCTTGATGCCCGATCCTATACAGGTTCGCATTACGGATCTATATATAATTTAATGGGCGCTGATTATGCTATTGATAATTCTAATCTAAACCAGCCCAAGGGCTCATATCCTGGAGATCCGCTATTACAATATTCTGTAAAGCATGTTAACGATAAGATTGGTTATTACAATAAAGATAAAGTGGATTGGGGTGGAGCATTTGCTCAGGCAGAATATAAGAAAAATAAATGGAGTACTTTTTTTACTGCATCCGCTTCAGAAACTGGTTACCAGCGCATTGACTATTTTAAAAAAGAAGATTTAGTCATCAATGGAAACACTTATGCTCAAGCCGTAGGTTATGGCGATGTGTTTTATTATAATGGTACAAATCATATAACTGCGGCAAGAGGCACTGCAGTTACTACGCATGGCGATACCACTTTTGTTGGTACTGGAGCTAACAAACAATATATTGTAAACGCGACAGCTTACACCAATCAGTCAATGGAAGC
Source organism: Bacteroidota bacterium (assembly GCA_003164895.1). Classification (GTDB taxonomy): domain Bacteria; phylum Bacteroidota; class Bacteroidia; order Palsa-948; family Palsa-948; genus Palsa-948. The sequence continues at coordinate 45,711 of PLUL01000049.1, forward strand.
ACGCGCTGCCACTACCGATAGAAAATGGTTCACCGGATATACTGCAAAAGGAGGCGCAAACTATAATTTGAATGATAATAATAATGTATTTGTCAATTTAGGATACTTGGATATGGCGCCCCGCATGAGCGTAGTGTTTGATAATAACAATAACCTATTCGCCAATATAGCTCATCAATATGTTTATGCAGTTGAAGCAGGCTATGGCATTAAGGAAAAAACATTTGCAGTGAACGTAAATCTGTATTATACTTTATGGAAGAATAGATCGCCCAATTCTTCTCAATCTGTTCCAGATCCAACTTATGGTACCCTTTATTATAATATCACTGGCTTAGACGAATTGCACAAAGGAATTGAAGTGGATTTCATTTATAAGATTATTAAAAATTTAGATTTTCAGGGAGTAGTATCCTTGGGAGATTGGAAAGCTGTTTCGGGGTCAACGGTATATGTGTATGATCCTCTTGGAGTATTAGTCAAAACGGTTGATTTCAGCGCAAAAAATGTTCACATAGGAAATGCTGCACAAGACCAATTCAGCGGAAGCTTAAAATATAAGTTCATGAAAGGATTATATATAAAACCACGATACACATATTTTGCAAAGAACTATTCAAACTTTGACCCAACCACTTTAATTAATAATAACAAGGACAGAGAATCGTGGAAAATGCCCAATTATGGAATTCTGGATTTATTTGCAGGGTATGATTTTAAAATGTATAAGATAAGAATGACTGTAACCGCAGGAGTTACCAATATATTGAACACAGTTTATATTGCAGATGCATTAAACAATGGTAACGGAATTGCGTCATTTAATGCAACCGTAGCTACAGTATATATGGGAATGGGCAGACGCGCAACTGTTTCATTAAAAATAGGATTTTAATAAAAAATAACAACAACCAATAACAATTAAAAACAACAAAAATGACAAAACATCTATTAACAACACTGATTGCTATATGCATTGCAGTGTTTGGTATGGCACAAGCTGTGCTGCCAACAAGTTGGGGATTCCCAACTACCACTTTACCTTCAGGATGGACATCAGCCGGAACCGGATTCGGTTACTATTCAGGTTCAGGAAATCCTGCGCCTGCGGCAAAATTTTCTGTAACCGGTGATATGCTTACAATAAATTTTGCATCAACACCAGGTACAATATCGTATGATATTACCGATAATCCTCCAACGGGACAAACCTATTCAAGTAATTTTCAGGTACAGCAATCGGCTGATAATATTACTTATACAACTGTTGCAACCTATACCGCTCAGGCAAATGTTGGTGCAACAGCAGGTACTTATTACAGCATTCCTGCAACTGCGTTAAATAGGGCTACCCGTTATGTTCGCTTTAATCTAGTTACAAAAGCAATTGGAAATATTGGTTTAGATAATGTGACAATTACTGCTGGTACTACAACTGCTGCATCAATAATTGTAAAACAAGGAACAACGTCAATTGTCAATAGTGGAACTTATACTTTGGCTTCTCCCGTTAGCACTATGCTACCAACTACATTTACTGTGCAGAACTTAGGAACAGTAGGTACGTTAAGTGTTACTGCTGCAAACCTCACAGGTCCTGCTGCATCTGATTATTCTGTAACAATTGCTATGCCTTTAAATGTGTCTGCGTCAAGCACAGGAAATCTGGTGGTTAATTTCACCCCTTCTGCTTCTGGAACACGCAATGCAGTTTTAACACTGACTAACAATGATGCTACAAATAGTTCTTATGTGATTAACTTAAACGGTATTGGAGGGAACTTGGCAACTCAACCGACCGCTCAGGCAACCAATTTAACTTTCCCTATGGCGAAATCTTATCACATTCAAGGAGGTTTTACAGCAGCTTCTCCTGCAGCTGATGGTTATTTGGTATTAAGAAAAACAGGCTCTGCAATAACAGATGTTCCGGTTAGCGGCACAGTTTATCAACGTGGCGATTATATTGGAAGTTCTCAAGTTGTGTATTGCTCAAATGCCACCGGCTTTTTTCCGAATAATATTGTAGCCAATACAACTTATTACTTTGCAGTATTTGCTTACAATGGAGTAAGTACCTACCGCAATTATTTAACAACAGCTCCACTAACAGGAAGCGTTACAACTTCCGGTTCAATGCAAGCTACTATGCATCCTACTTACTACAATACTGTTTCAACAGCAAACACAACTTTTGTTGCTGATTTGCATAATGCAATTACTACTCATACTTTGCAGTGGTACAGTTATTTCGGTAATATGGTGATTGAACCTTTTTACGTTCGCGATACTACAGGAAATCAAAGAGTAATAACATGTGTTTACAGTGGAGAGAATAAGGTTTTTACCGAACCGTTTGACTGGACTACAGAAAATTTCAGCCGCGAACATACTTATTGTGAAAGCTGGATGCCTACATATAGTTGCACTGTTTATCAAAATAATCCAGAATATAACGATTTCCATCTCATTACACCTACTGACCAAAATAATGCTAATGCTCTTCGCAGCAATTATCCATTAGGTGTTGTAGCTGGAACTCCCACCTATACTTATTTGGGTTGCAAATTAGGTAATGATGCAAACGGACATAAAGTTTGGGAGCCGCGCAATTCCGATAAAGGATCTGCTGCACGTCACATGTTGTACGAATGTATTTCCTATACAAGCATTACACCAACTTGTACACCGCTGAATACAAGTACAACTTGGGGCGGAAGCTGGTCATTGCCCTCTATTTGCTATACAGGCGTTCCTTACGGACAAGATCAAACTGTTTTGAAACAATGGAATGATCAATATCCTCCTGATAATTTTGAAATTGCTCTTAATGATTTTATTGATTCATTGCAAGGCAATCGTAATCCATTCGTTGATCATCCTGAATATGTTTGTTACATTGATTTTAGCACCATGACATACTTGGCTACTCCAAGTTCACCCTGTCCTGCAGCTACAGGAATCAATGAAATAAGCAATCAATTTGGTTCGGCTCTTGTATATCCCAATCCGGCAAACAATTCATTTACTATTTTAATTGGTGAAAATAAAAGCACAAACGCAAATGTTTCAATCATGAATATGATAGGAGAACAAGTTGCTTCTTTTTCAAACCTCGAAAATTACAACGGAATGATAGATTGTTCTAATGTAAATATTGCGAATGGATTATATATAGTGAAAATTAATTCTGGAGAAAAAACTTTTGTTTCTCGAGTAATGATTAACAAATAATATCTGTTGAATCACGCTAATTGAATAATGAAAAAGCAACCATCCACTTTATTGGGTGGTTGCTTTTTTTTATATGCTTTTGGTATAAAAAATAAG
>PLUL01000045.1 GCA_003164895.1 Bacteroidota bacterium
GGCGGCTTTCAGGTTTTTTCTCTCGCCGATGAAAGAAGAAAAACACAACCGGGAGCAAAACCAATGCGAAAGATTTCAGAAGAAGGAGTTCATTTCAGTTCCGACATTGACGGCTCTCCTCATTTTTTTACTCCTGAAAATGTAATGGATGTTCAGCGTTCCATCGGTGCCGATATCATCATGGCGTTTGATGAATGCACTCCTTTCCCCTGCGAATACGATTACGCAAAAAAATCCATGGAGATGACACATCGCTGGCTGAAGAGATGCATCACGCGCTTCAAAGAAACGGAAGGGAAATATGGATACGAACAAACTTTATTTCCAATCGTGCAGGGAAGCGTTTACAAAGATTTAAGGATTCAGTCCGCAGAATTTGTTGCATCACAAAATTGTGAAGGCAATGCAATTGGTGGCTTATCAGTTGGTGAAGCGCAAGAGGAAATGTTTTCCATGACTGAATTGGTATGCGGAATTTTACCAAAAGAAAAACCACGATATTTAATGGGCGTTGGAACTCCCGCACAATTATTAGAATGTATTTCACTTGGTATAGATATGTTTGATTGTGTAATGCCAACTCGCAACGCACGAAACGGAATGCTTTTTACGAGCAACGGTACAATCGCCATAAGCAATGCAAAATATAAAGATGACTTCTCTCCGATTGATTCAAACGGAACTTCCTTTGTTGACAAGCAATATTCCAAAGCATATCTGCGCCATCTTAATAAAGCGGATGAAATGCTCGCATCAATGATTGCCAGCATTCACAACCTCGCTTTCTTCCTTGAACTTATGCGGCAAGCAAGAGAAAAAATTATAAAAGGAACTTTTAATGAATGGAAAAATAAAATGGTGAAGCAAACGGAGCAAAGATTATAAAAAAGAAAAACGCTGAACTCAAACTATGCGTTCACTGGCGCATGCTTCAACATAAATTCACAAGCAATATCCACCATTTCGGGAGAGCCGATGAAAAAAGGTGTGCGCTGATGGATTGAAGTCGGCTCAATGTCAAGAATTCTTTTTAAACCGTCAGTTGCCTTGCCACCCGCTTGCTCAATAATGAACGCCAAAGGATTGCTTTCGTAAATGAGTCGTAATTTTCCTTTGGGATTTTGCGAAGTGATCGGGTAAATAAAAATTCCTCCGGTGATGAGATTGCGGTGAATATCCGCCACAGCAGAACCGATATATCGCGATGAATACGGACGATTTGTTTTTGCATCTTCTTCCTGACAATACTTGATAAATTTTTTCACTCCATCGGGGAAATGAACATAATATCCTTCATTGATGGAATATGTTTTTCCGGTTCTTGGAATTTTCATGGCAGGATGCGAAAGACAAAACTCACCAATGCTCGGATCAAGCGTAAAACCATTAACTCCTTTTCCGGTAGTGTAAACAAGCATGGTGGAAGAACCATAAATAATATATCCAGCAGCAACTTGCTCGGTACCTCGTTGCAGAAAATCTTCTGTAGTTCCTATTCCCGTTAATGATGTTCTTCTGTAAATTGAAAAAATAGTTCCCACCGAAACATTCACGTCAATGTTGGAAGATCCGTCAAGCGGATCAATGGCAACAACATATTTCGCATTTTTAGAAACTTCGTTGTCAACCGGAATTATTTCTTCATTTTCTTCGGAAGCAATGGCGCAACATTCTCCTCCTGCTTTCAGCGCGGCAATAAACTGATCGTTTGCAAAAACATCCAATTTTTTTACTTGTTCTCCCTGAATATTTGTGTCTCCTGTCATGCCGAGAATATCTGCAAGTCCGGCTTTATTCACTTCGCGGTGAACGATCTTTGCTGCAATGCCCAAATCTCTGAGCAAGCGCGAAAGTTCGCCTTTTGAATATGGAAAGTCTGCCTGCTTTTCAATAATAAACTGACCGAGTGTCTTTATTCTCATACTTTACGAATTACGAATGAAGGACGAATATACGAATTCTATAAAAAGAAAAACGCATCTCTTCATTTTGGTAATTTGTATTTTCGTACTCAATTTAATTTTTGATGAAATTTAACATACGAAAAGCCAGAAAAAAAGATTTGCCTTCGGTTCTTGTTTTGATTAAAGAGCTTGCACTTTTTGAGAAAGCATCTCGCGAAGTAAAAGTAACTTTGAAAGAATTGGAACGAGATGGTTTTGGAAAACAAAAAGTATTTGATTGTTTCGTTGCAGAAACTTCAGAAAATAAAATTGTTGGCATTGCGTTATACTACATTAAATATTCAACATGGAAAGGGAAGTGCATTTATCTGGATGATATTATCGTTACCGAATCCATGCGTGGAAAAGGAATTGGAAAAAATTTATTTGATGAAGTGGTTTTCGTTGCAAAAAAACTGAAAGTGAGAAAATTAGAATGGCAGGTACTGAACTGGAATAAACCCGCCATCAACTTTTATAAAAAATATAGTACGGTATTTGATAATGAATGGATTAACTGCAAATTGATTTTTGAATAATCTACGGAAAATGAAAAAGCTATTTCTTCTCTTTGCTTATTGTTTACTTCCAATTGCGTATTGTTGCTCTCAGGATTTTGGTCCACCACCACAAACAATAAATCCGAATCCCACTAACCCAACAACTCCTCCTCCTGCAAATGCAACACCACCATTCTGGAGTTGGGACAGAGTTTATTATGGTGGAGGACTCGGAGGAGGATTTTCAAGTGGTATTACATTTATTAATTTCAATCCTCAAGTTGGTTACAAAATTACCGAGAGATTTTCAGTTGGCGTTGGAGGAACATATTTATATTTTTCTGCTCCGGGATATATTCCTGATAACATTTATGGAGGTGATGTGTTTTCTCGTTTCTTTTTAACTAAATCTTTATTTCTTCACGCGGAATTTGAGGAACTTAACGGTCAATTCAATCCTTATAGTTTGGACCGCTATTTTATTAATGATGTTTGGGTTGGAGGTGGAATTCGTCAACGTGCAGGCAATACGTCCATAAATATTATGATATTGTTTAACTTAGTTGACAATCAATACTCTCCGTTTTCAAATCCGGAAATTATGGGAGGAGTTGGTATTGGATTTTAATTTGTCCCCTTTTCCAAAAAAATTTACGCATCAATCTTCGCATACTTGGCATTGCGTTCTATAAATTCCCTGCGTGGCGGAACATCATCACCCATCAACATGGAAAATATACGGTCAGATTCAGCAGCGCTTTCGATTGTAACTCTTTTAAGAGTACGTTTATCGGGATTCATCGTTGTTTGCCACAATTGCTCTGCGTTCATTTCGCCGAGTCCTTTGTAACGCTGAATGCCTACCGTATGTTCTTTGCCTTCTCCGCCGGCTAATTCATGAATGTACTGAGCCCTTTGCTCTTCGGTCCAGCAGTATCTTTCTTCTTTTCCTTTTTTCACAAGATAAAGCGGAGGAGTTGCTATATAAATATATCCACTCTCTATAAGTTCTTTCATATAACGGAAAAAGAAAGTTAGAATAAGTGTGGTGATGTGGCTTCCATCCACATCGGCATCGGTCATGATGATAATTTTGTGATAGCGGAGTTTAAGAATGTTAAGCACGGTTTCTTTATCTGCGTTTTCCTCGCGTGAAACTCCAAGCGCTGTAAAAATATTTCGTATCTCTTCATTGTCATAAATTCTATGCTCCATTGCTTTTTCCACATTCAGGATTTTTCCTCGCAATGGAAGTATCGCCTGAAAAGCGCGATTGCGTCCCTGCTTTGCAGTTCCGCCTGCCGAATCTCCCTCGACAAGAAATAATTCGCATTTGAACGGATCGTTATCTGAACAGTCGGCAAGTTTTCCAGGAAGTCCGCTTCCTGTGAGTGCGCCTTTTCGCTGAACCAATTCTCGTGCTTTGCGAGCTGCATTTCTTGCTTCAGCAGCCAACATTACTTTACTTACAAGAATTTTTGCTGCCTTCGGATTTTCTTCAAGATAATTCTGAAGTGTGTCGTTCAGCATCGATTCTACAGCGCCAGCAACTTCGCTGTTTCCAAGTTTTGTTTTTGTCTGTCCTTCAAATTGCGGCTCCTGAACTTTTACTGAAATAACAGCAGTTAATCCTTCGCGGAAATCATCTCCGTCCAGTTCAAATTTCATTTTATCCAACAAGCCGGATTTATCAGCATACTTTTTCAATGTACGTGTGAGCGCTTTTCTAAATCCAACCAAATGAGTTCCGCCTTCGTGCGTGCTGATGTTGTTTACATACGAGTGAACATTTTCGGCATAGCCGGTATTGTACTGCATCGCAATCTCAATCGGAATACCGTTGCGCTCGCCTTCCATGTAAATTACGTCTTGCATCAGAAGTTCGCGGTTTGCATCTATATAGCGGACAAATTCTTTTAATCCACCTTCGGAATAAAAAGTTTCAGTAACAGAATTTCCGGCTGCATCTTTCTCTCGCAAATCCGTTAAGTTCAGACGAATCCCTTTATTCAAAAAAGATAATTCACGGATGCGCGAAGCAAGTGTGCTGTAATTATATTCATTGACAATGAATATGGTGTCATCCGGTTTAAAAGTAACTTCCGTTCCTCTTTTATCTGTAGTACCACATTCTCTCACAGGATACATCGGCTTGCCGCGTTCATATTCCTGTTCGTACATTTTCCCTGCATTATGAACCACTACTCTTAAATGCTTGGAAAGCGCATTCACACAGGAAACGCCTACTCCATGCAATCCACCTGAAACCTTATAAGAATCTTTGTCAAATTTCCCACCTGCGTGCAATACTGTCATTACCACTTCAAGCGCAGAACGCTTTTCCCGCGTGTGCATACCGACAGGAATTCCGCGTCCGTCATCTTTTACCGTGATGGAATTATCTTCGTGAATAAAAACATCTATGTTCTTGCAATGTCCGGCAAGTGCTTCGTCAATGGAATTATCCACCACTTCATAAACGAGATGGTGAAATCCTTTTGCGCCCACATCGCCAATGTACATGGCAGGGCGTTTGCGAACCGCTTCAAGTCCTTCAAGGACCTGAATACTATCTGCGGAATAATCCGATGAATGTTTTTGTGCTTCAGTTGTTGCTTCTTCCATAATTTTTATTAAAAAGATTTATACCGATTCAGACGGATTTTATTCCGTTTGTATTCGCATTTTTATCCGTTTGAATCGTGGTTTTCTTAGTGGAACAAATGTAACAATTCCTTGCCGATTATATAACTTTTTTCAGTCTAAAAAGCAGGTACTTATCAACATTTTTTAATGAAAGTTTTTTGCCTAAAAGCTGTCATTTTTTTGTCCAAAAATTAGAAGAGTTAATCGGATTTATTTCCTTACGTCTATCCTCGTAAAGTGCTTCCATTCGACAGAATTCTTATTTTTGGTGCATTATGGCAACAGATAAAAATTTTACCATCGTCGGCGCAGGACTGGTTGGTTCTTTGCTTTCTATTTATCTCGCAAAGCGCGGATATAAAGTTACTGTTTATGAGCGCAGACCCGATTTGCGCAAGAACAGAATGTCGGCTGGTCGCTCCATTAATCTTGCTCTGAGTGACCGCGGATGGAGGGGTTTGGAAGGAGTTGGCATTGATGATGAAGTTCGCAAAATTGGAATTCCAATGAAAGGAAGAACCATTCATAATCTGGACGGAAAAATCACATTTCAACCTTATGGAAAAAATCATCAGGCAAATTATTCGGTGAGCCGAGGAGGATTGAATTGTTTGCTGATGGATATTGCCGAAAAACACGAAGTGAAATTTTTATTTAACGAACGCTGCACCCACGTTGATTTAAAAAATACAATTACTGTTTTCGAAAATTTTGAAACGAAAAAAATATCCGAAATAAAATCCGATAGAATTTTTGGAACCGATGGTGCGTTTTCAGCAGCTCGCATGGCGTTACAAACTTCTACAGATAGATTTACTTATTCCCAAACTTATCTCGATCATGGTTATAAAGAATTGACAATCGCTGCGAATGCAAAAGGCGATTTCGCAATGGATGCAGATACATTGCACATCTGGCCTAGAGGAAATTTTATGCTGATCGCACTTCCAAATCTGGATAAAACATTTACCTGCACATTGTTTTTTCCTTTTGAAGGAGAAAAATCTTTTGCATCTCTTGACACTAAAGAAAAGATGCTGAAATTTTTTAACGAGATGTTTGCTGATGCGGTTTCGATGATGCCAACGCTTGCCGAAGATTATTTTGCAAATGCCGCTGCATCACTTGCAACGATTCGATGTTTTCCATGGAGTTTTCAAGATAAACTTCTTTTGCTTGGTGATGCCGCTCATGGAATTGTTCCATTCTTCGGGCAAGGAATGAATTGTGGATTTGAGGATTGTGTGGTGCTGGAAAAATTAATGAATCAATATAAAGAAGATTGGAAAAAAATATTTTCAGAGTTTGAAGCTGTTCGCAAACCGGATGGCGATGCCATAGCAGAACTTGCCATTGAAAATTATGTGGAGATGCGTGATAAAGTTGCCGATCCGAAATTTCTTTTACAGAAAAAAATAGAGGCGCGGTTTTCGGAAAAACACCCTGATAAATGGACTCCTCTTTACGCCATGGTTACCTACCGAACGGATCTCCGGTATTCTGAAGCACTAACCAAGGGCAGAATTCAGGATGAGATTATGAAAAAAATTATGGCGATGAAGGATATAGAAAAAAAATGGGATTCGGAGGAAGTGGAGAAGGAAATTCTTAAGTCATTGGTAGTCTAACACAAACAATTCATCTTTTTCGGAAATGTATCTGTATCGGCACTCCGCAAAAATCAAACTTCTCTCTGAATTTATTTTCTAAAAAACGTTTGTAAGATTCTTTGATCGCTTTCGGCAGATTAACATGAATTGCGAACACGGGCGTATTTGACGGTATTTGGATCATGCTGCTGATCTCTACCAAATTTCCTTTTTCGGAAGACGGAGCTTTTGATCCTACCACTGACAAAATAAATTCGGTTAGTTCCTCATCTGGAATTCTTTTCTTTCTCTTCTGATAAACTTTTTCTGCTTCTTCCATCACTTTCATGATTCGCTGTTTGTTCAAAGCAGAAATAAAAAGTACAGGCACGTCTTTGAAAGGAGCCAATTTGTGTTTTACCTTTTCCTCAAATTCTTTTGAAGTTGCAGTTTGTTTTTTTACCAAATCCCATTTGTTCACCAGAACGACAACACCTTTTCTGTTTCTTTCTGCCAAATGAAAAATATTTACATCCTGCGATTCCATTCCGAGCGTTGCATCCAGCATGATCAAAGCAACATCACATTCTTCAATGGCGCGAATGGCGCGGAGATTGGAATAAAATTCCACCACTTCCTCAAACTTTCTTTTCTTTCGAATGCCGGCAGTGTCTATCAAAATAAATTCGTGATCGTATTTTTTGTAGTGTGTATGCAGTGCATCGCGTGTAGTGCCTGCAACGGGTGTAACAATCGCCCTTTCCTCTCCTAATAAAGCGTTAAGCAAAGAAGATTTTCCGGCATTTGGCCTTCCGACTATGGCAAGTTTTGGAATTCCCGTATTGGTTTCTATCGGGGTTTTTTCAAGTGCGCCAACAATTCTATCCAGCAACTCTCCAGTTCCTCTTCCAGACATAGATGAAATACTATTTACCTCTCCCATGCCGAGCTTGTAAAATTCTCCTGACTGATGTTCCCGTTCGCTTGTATCAGTTTTATTCGCAGCAAGAATTATTTTTTTGTGCTTGGCTTCTTTAAGAATGGATTTGCGAAGGAGCGATGCAACTTTTTCATCCTGCTCGGTGATTCCCGCAGTAACATCCACCATAAAAAGAATAACATCGGCTTCAAGAAGTGCAATTTCCACCTGTATGCGAATTTGTTTTTCAAAAACATCTTCTGAACCAAAAACATAACCGCCAGTATCAATCACAGAAAAATCAATTCCGTTCCAGTGCGCTTTCCCATAATGTCGGTCGCGCGTAACTCCGGGCTGTTCGTCCACAATGGCTTTGCGCGTTCCAGTTAAACGGTTGAAGAAAGTTGACTTTCCAACATTTGGGCGACCCACTATAGCTATTGTATTTGACACTTGTGCGAATTACGAATTGAGGGCGAATTTACGAATAAGGATGAAGGGAAACACAGATTCTTCTCTTAGATCAGAATGACAAAAAAACTATTCCATATATCCAAATCGTTTCAATCTTTTTTCATCGTCTCTCCAATCCTTTTCCACTTTTACAACCATTTCGAGAAAAACTTTTTTGCCAAGAAATTCCTCTATGTCTTTTCTTGCTTCAGTTCCAACAATTTTTAATGCTTTTCCGCCATGACCAATGAGAATTCCCATTTGGGATTTTCGCATAACAAAAATAACAGCTCGTATGCGTATGATTTTTTCTTCTTCATCAAATTCCTCAATAATTACTTCGGTGGAATAGGGAATTTCTTTCTGATAAGTAAAAAATATTTTTTCGCGAATTATTTCTGAAATAAAAAATCGTTGCGATTTATCGGTAATGTCGTCCTTTGGAAAATAAGGTGGCGCTTCGGGGATAAGCTCGATGATCCTCTTGAGCAGATAATCGCAATTAAATTTTTTGGTAGCAGAAACAGGGATCATTTCGGCGTTTGGCAAAATCTTTCTTAATTCCTCCACCTTTAAAACCAATATGTCCTGATTGCCAAGATCAATTTTATTTATAATAACAATTACGGGTGTTTCTGTTTTCTGCAAGATGGCAAGCGTTTTTTCATCTGCCGGATTCGGATCCCCGATCTCCAAGACAAACATGATCACTTCGGCATCTGAAATAGCTTCTGAAACTACATTCATCATCGCCTCGTGAAGTTTATAATGCGGAGTGATGATTCCCGGAGTATCGGAGAATACAATTTGAAAATCATCTCCGTTCACAATACCTCGAATACGATGACGTGTGGTTTGTGCCTTGGGGGTGATGATGCTCAACTTCTCTCCAACCAATGCGTTCATCAGCGTTGACTTTCCAACATTCGGCTTGCCGATAATATTTACGAAACCTGATTTGTGCATTTTGATTTTAAAAAACCGAATACAATTTTATACAACTTCTCCAATCAAAGTCGCCAATGTACATTCCTTTGCCAGCACATTCACGTAATCTCCTTTCTTAAAATTCTGTCTTGGAAAAACCACTACTGTATTCTGACTGTTTCTTCCGTAAAGTCTTTCTTCGGATTTTTTTGAAACGCCTTCTATCAGCACACGGTGAACTTTTCCTACACCTTGTTTGGTTCTTTCGGCAGAATGTTTTTGTTGCAATGCGATGACTTCCTGCAAGCGGGTTTTCTTCAACTCTTCCAGAACATTATCCTTATATTTTTTATGCGCAATCGTTCCCGGTCTTTCGGAATAAGCAAACATGTACGCAAAATCAAAACGAACTTCGTTCATTAATGAAAGTGTATCCGAAAACTCCTGATCTGTTTCCCCGCAAAAGCCTGTGATGATATCGGTAGAAATTCCGGCATTAGGGATTATTTTATTTATCGCTGCAATTCTTTCTAAATATTTTTCCCGGGAGTAACCTCGATTCATGCGCGAAAGCATTTCTGTACTTCCGCTCTGCACAGGAAGATGAACATAATCGCAAATGTTCTCATATTTCGCAATCATGTGCAAAACATCGTCCGTCATATCCTGAGGATTGGAAGTTGAAAAACGAACTCTCAGATCAGGAGAAACTTTTGCAACTGCTTCAAGCAAATTTGCAAACGTAAACACGTTTTTCATTTCATCTTCGCTCAGTTCTTTTTTCGCTTTTCCATTCGCCCAGACATAAGAATCCACATTCTGCCCAAGCAAAGTAACTTCGCGATATCCACGCTCAAATAAATTCCTTGCTTCGTTCACGATACTTTCAGGGTCACGACTTCTTTCTCGTCCGCGGGTAAACGGCACCACGCAGAACGAACACATATTGTCGCACCCACGCGTGATGCTGATAAAAGCAGTAACTCCGTTGCTGTCCAAACGCACGGGGCTGATATCGGCATACGTTTCTTCCAGCGAAAGTAAAACGTTCACGGCCTTTTGTCCTCCTTCAATCGATTCGATCAGATTCGGCAGTTCACGATATGCATCCGGGCCAACAACTATGTCAACTATTTTTTCTTCTTCTAAAAGTTGTGATTTCAATCGTTCAGCCATGCAGCCTAAAACAGCGATCATCAATTTTGAATTCTTCCTCTTTGCGATGTTGTACTCCTTTAATCGTCCGCGAACTCGCTGCTCTGCATTATCACGAACGGCACACGTGTTCAGCAATATCAGATCGGCTTCGTGAAAATTTGTTGTGGATGAATATCCTTTGCCGGCAAGAATAGAAGCTACGATTTCGCTGTCAGAAAAATTCATGGCACAACCGTAGCTTTCGAGAAAAAATTTCTTTGCCGCAATCGGTGGTTTTTCCATCACCAGCACTTCGCCTTGACGTGATTCATCAATTACTTTATTTTCATAGGGATTCATACAGCCGAGCGAAGATAATGAAAACAGCCATACTGACATAGAGTCGGTACGGCTGTTTAATGAATTAAAAAAATATTCTAAACTAATTTTTTAGTAACCATATATTCTGCAATCTGCACTGCATTGGTAGCAGCTCCTTTGCGCAAATTGTCGGCAGAAGTCCAAAAGTTAAGCGTTTTTGGTTGTGAGATATCTCTGCGGATACGTCCGACAAAAACATCGTCCTTGCCTTGAACATAAAGTGGCATAGGATATTTATTGTTGCGGAAATCATCCTGCAACACAATACCTTTTGTATCGGCAAGAATTCTGCGAACATCTTCAATTTTAAAATCTTTTTTAAACTCCACATTTACCGATTCGCTGTGCCCTCCTACCACAGGAATTCTAACGCAAGTTGCAGTAACTTTTATTTTCTTATCGTCAAAAATTTTTTGGGTTTCCTCTATCATTTTTGCTTCCTCTTTCGTATATCCTTCTTCGTTAAAATCTCCGATGTGTGGAATAATATTGAGGTCAATAGGATATGGATATACCGCTTCCGATTTAATATTCTTTCTTTCGTTCATCAGTTGTTCCACTGCTTTCATTCCCGTTCCGGTTACCGCTTGATAAGTTGAAACCACAATGCGGGAGATGCCATATTTTTTATGAAGAGGATAAAGAGGCATCAGCATCTGAATGGTTGAACAATTCGGATTGGCTATGATGCGGTCTTTCTTGCGAATTTGATTTGCATTGATTTCCGGAATAACCAATTTAATATCGGGATGCATTCTCCATGCAGAAGAATTGTCAATTACCACCGCACCAACACCGGCAAATTTATGAGCCCACTCCATCGAGGTAGCGGAGCCGGCTGAAAACAGAACGATGTTCGGTTTAGCGGCAATGGCTTCATCCATTCCTATTACCTTATATGTTCTTCCGCGAAAACTTACATCTCTTCCCACGGAGCGTTTGGACGCTACAGGAAGAAATTCTGTTACACGAAATGTTCTTTCTTCAAGAACCTTCACCATCACGCTGCCAACTAATCCGGTGGCACCTACGATTGCTACTTTCATTTGAAATTATTATAAAAAGGCGTTATTAATTATTTTGGGGCGCAAAGGTACACTTGTTTAAGTAAAATCAAACTTTAAAAGGATTTTTTTGAACCTTTTTAACATATTTTATAATTTTGACCCTTAATTGGTTGCGAAATCACAAAGATTCTAAAATAAGTGATGAAAATGCAACCTTTTATGAGTACCTTGCATCTAAATCTCAAAGTTAGATGACTGATGAAGAATTAGTAAGTGGATGTATTTCAAAAAACCCTTCAGCCCAAAAACTGCTTTTTGAAAAATTCAGCAGAAAAATGATGGGGGTTTGTTTGAGATACGCTGACAGAAGCGAAGAAGCGGAGGATATGTTGCAAAACGGATTTGTTAAGGTTTTTGAGAAGATAGAAACTTTCAGAGGTTCGGGTTCGCTTGAAGGATGGATACGGAAAATAGTGGTGAATGAATCGCTGACATACTTAAGAAAAAATAAAGCAATGCGGCTCAATATTGATATAGATGACTCGAAATACATGATTCCCGGAAACAGCCACGTTGGCGAAAACATGAATGAAAAAGATCTTTTGAAAATGATTCAGCAATTACCGATAGGTTTCCGAACTGTGTTTAATATGTATGCAATTGAAGGATATTCCCATAAAGAAATTGCCGAACAGTTAGGAATTTCTGAAGGGACATCAAAATCGCAATATTCAAGAGCAAGAACACATTTACAAAATATGCTAAAATCAGAATCTGTCTTTGCTGAAACTTTGGCTGATAGAAAAACAGTATGAAACAAAGCGATAACATAGAACAATTATTTAAACAAACGTTTGAGAATTTTGAGGCGGATGTAAATCCAAAGGTGTGGAGCAATGTTCAACACGGCATTCATTCTGCACCTGCCGGAGGAATTGCTTCTACCGCGGCAAAATTTACCATCGGAAAAATTATTGCAGGCGTAGCTTCTGTTGCTGCAATTGCCGGAAGCGCTTGGTATTTTACTTCTTCTGATAACAAAACCATTTCACCTGCTTCCGATAGAAAAAATCAAACAGAGATTTCAAATCAAGTAAGCAGCGATAATATTATTGCTGAGAATAAATCAGCCGAAACTGTTTCTAATTCCGGTTCATCACAAAATAAAACCGCTTCTGCGTCTTATTCTGCTTCATCAAATCAGAATGTAAGTAATCAAACATCTTCGGAAAAATTTTCTTATGCAAAAGCTGAAGAATCATCCTCCGTTTCTCAAGCCGAACATAACGATGCACATACTTCACAGGAGCCGGCAACTATTGTTCAGAAAAATCAAACTCAAAATTCTCAGCCGAAACCACAAGAAAATAATTCATCTTCCAATAATCTGCCCGCAGAACAATTACCCTCTGCAACCATTTTTGCAAATACGGAATCCGGCGATGCTCCGCTTACAATTAATTTCAGTAATCAGGGAACTGCTTCAACATTAAATTGGGATTTTGGAGACGGTTCAACTTCAACAGAAAATTCTCCTTCTCATACATTTAACAAACCCGGAACTTATATTGTGAATCTTTCTGCAAAAAATTCTGTTGGAAACGCATCCGATAAAGTAACTATTGAAGTAAAATCTGTTTCCGGAATCACGTACATTCCGAATGTATTCACTCCGAATGGCGACGGGAATAACGATTACTTCTTTTTGAAATTAAAAAATATTGCCAGCATTGAAATGGTGATAAAGGATATGACAGACATGCACATCGTCTATAAATCAACAGACCCGGAAGGAAAATGGGATGGCAAAAATTTATCCGGCGCCGATGCGCCTCCCGGAAGATATTGGTGGATGGTAACTGCGGACGGAATTGACGGAATTCACTATGAAAAATTTGGAATGGTTGTATTGACAAGATAATTTGTTTTTCGGTTAACCTTAATGAAACCCTTTTGCCGTTGGCAGGAGGGTTTTGTTTTTTTATTTAGCATTGGTATGAATCAAAAAGAAAATAGGTAGTTTTGTTGCTGAAAGTTTATGACGGAAGAAGAAATCATACACGGTTGTTTAAAGCACGACAGAAATTGCCAGCGAATGTTGTACGAACAATATTTCGGCAAGATGATTAATGTCGGTATTCGTTACGCGAAAAATTTAAACGAAGCAAAAGAAATTTTGCACAACGCGTTTAAAAATATTTTTTCTCAGTTAAAACATTTTGCGGATTCAAATGCAAAAAGAAAAAATGATGAACCTGCGGTTTCCGTTGAGGATTGGATTAAAAAATTGGTGATAGAATCTGCGGTTGTACACATGCACAATAACAAGCGCGAATATTTTGTAAGCAGCACGGTGAATGCGCGCGAAGCGGAAAAACCATCTTCAGCAGAAATTACCGATGAACAAATTATTGCTGCCGCAGATATAAACGCGGTGGTGCAAGCGCTTCAGCAGTTGTCGCCATCTTACCGTGCGGTATATAATATGCACGAAGTGGACGGATTTTCTCATGCGGAAATTTCAAAACTGCTCGACATCAGCGAAAGCACCTCGCGCGACAATCTTTCAAAAGGGAAATTTAATTTGCGAAAAAATCTGACAAGAATGATTTCAAAATGAATAACTCACACAATAATTCTCAGCTTGATAGTTTTTTGCGTGATACGCTGAAAAAATTGGACATTCAATATCAGCAGTCCGATTGGAGCGATATGGAATCGTTGCTGGGGTCGGCGCACAAACCGATTGACGTTAACATAAGCAAAAAGACAATTTTTATTTCCGCATCCGTTTTGGTTATTATCGTTAT
Organism: Bacteroidota bacterium; assembly: GCA_003164895.1. Lineage (GTDB taxonomy): Bacteria > Bacteroidota > Bacteroidia > Palsa-948 > Palsa-948 > Palsa-948. The sequence goes on from PLUL01000045.1 coordinate 14,313, forward strand.
TGGAATCATTATTTCTCAAACCGTTCATTTTAATAACTCATCTTCCGAAGAGTCTTCGTCCAAAAACACAAATGTTTCTCCAAATATTTTGAAAACTGTTGACACTCAAAAGACTGTTATTTCCAATCCCTCTGTTCCTCCAATTGATTCGGCAAAAAAAACATCGCCTGCTCCAGTGCAAGATAAGATTATTGATTCTGCAAAAGCCATTGCACTAGTTGATACTACACCCGTGCAAAAGAAAAACGACAAACAAAAAAACGCCACGACAAAAACCAATCAGAAAGCGGATAAAAAACAAAACAACTCTCAATCTTCGTCTTCAGATTCTTCTTCCATAAAAACTAATATTCCAGTTCCTCCTGTTGATACCGCAACAAAACATCCTGCTCAGGAAATAAAAATCGCAACTCCATCTGCACCTGTAGATTCTTCCAAATCAACCGAGCATTCCAGAAAAAGCAGAAAAAACAAAAAGCAAAAAAATAATTCTGTAGATTCTACCAAAGCAAAAAATATTATTCAGGCAAAACCGGATTCGCTAAAACACCAATGAGCGACAAGAAAATTTTTTCTTCCTCTCTCCTAAACATCGTTCATACGCTTCCGGAAAATCCGGGCGTATACCAGTATTTTGACAAGCACGGAAAAATAATTTACATCGGCAAGGCAAAGAACCTGAAAAAACGGGTTTCTTCTTACTTCAGTAAAAAACACGAGTACGGAAAACTGCTGTATCTCGTTACGAGCATTGCCGACATAAAATATATTATCGTTGAAACGGAACTAGACGCTCTGCTACTCGAAAATAATCTCATAAAAAAACATCAGCCACGATACAATGTAGCGCTTAAGGATGACAGGACTTATCCGTGGATCTGCATAAAGAACGAAAGATTCCCAAGAGTTTTTCAAACACGGAACTTTATTCGTGACGGCTCTCAATATTTCGGACCGTATCCTTCGGGTCGGACAATGTATACGATTCTTGACCTGATAAAAAAACTTTATCCGCTTCGCAACTGCACACTTAATCTTTCGAAAGAAAATATTGAAAAGAAAAAGTTTCGCGTGTGCCTTGAATATCATTTGAAGAATTGCAAAGGTCCCTGCGAAGCGTTTCAATCGGAAGAAAATTATAATGAAAGCATTTCCCAGATAAAACAGATACTGAAAGGGAATATTTTTTCTGTGATAAAGCAGTTGAAAGAACTGATGTGGCAGTATTCTGAAAAATATGATTTCGAAAATGCCCAACTGCTCAAACAGAAAATCGATTCGCTGGAAAAATATCAGAGTCGCTCGGTTGTTGTAAGTCCAACTATTGAAGACGTGGATGTGTTTTCAATTATTTCGGACGAAGCTTTTGGCTATGTAAATTATCTCAAGGTGATAAACGGCGCCATCGTGCAGGCACATACCGTGGAGATGAAGAAGAAGTTGGAAGAAACAAATGAAGAATTATTGTTGCTTGCCGTAGCAGAATTGCGTCAAAGGTTTCACAGCGAAACAAAAGAAATAATTGTACCATTTCTGTTGGAAGTAATTTTTCCGGAAGTAGCGTTTACAATTCCGCAGCGAGGAGACAAGAAAAAACTCTTGGAACTTTCTGAGCGCAATGCCGAATATTACAAAAAAGAAAAAGAGAATAGGGAGGCGTTCACTGCAAATGAAAAACCTGCAGATAGAATTCTGAATACTATGATGAAAGATTTGCGTCTGAAAGTTCTACCAACACATATCGAGTGTTTTGATAATTCAAATATTCAAGGCGCGCATCCTGTTTCTGCATGCGTGGTTTTTAAAAATGCGAAGCCAAGCAAAAATGATTATCGCTTCTTCAATATTAAATCCTTGGAAGGTCCGGATGATTTTGCATCCATGGAAGAAGTAATTTTTCGCAGATACAAAAGAATGCTGGACGAAAAACAATCTTTGCCACAACTCATTGTAATTGATGGCGGAAAAGGGCAAGTAAGCTCTGCTTTGAAAAGTTTAGAAAAACTTGAACTTGCAGGAAAAATTCCCGTCATCGGCATTGCAAAAAAATTAGAAGAGGTTTATTATCCTGGAGATTCGTTGCCGCTTTATCTTAACAAAAAATCTGAAACGCTGAAAGTAATTCAGCAGATGCGGGATGAAGCGCATCGCTTCGGACTGAAACACCACCGCAATAGGCGGTCGCGTGAAACAATTTTTTCCGAACTCACGCAGATAAAAGGCATCAGCGACAAAACAGCCGAAAAACTTTTACATGAGTTCAAATCCGTTTCAATAATTAAAGAAACATCGAAAGAAAAAATTGCAACGGTAATTGGAAAATCGAAAGCGAAAAAACTTTCGGAATATTTTTCACCTTCAAAAACTTAAATCTTTATCTCCTCTTCGTCTTTGTTATAGAAATGATATTCCAGCACATGATGTGCATTTACCGGTTTCACGCGGATTCTTTTCCCATATTTCAAAAACCATTTCTGCTTTCTGCTGGGAAGTCCTTTTGTGAAATACGCTTCAATGAAAGGATGTACGGCAAGCGTAACATTTTTCTGATTTTGTTCTTTCACCAAGTAATCCAAATCTTTTTCTATTTGGTCAACCAATAAAACGGTTGATTGCACTTCACCGCTTCCACCGCAGGAAGGACATTGCTCGGTTGTTTTTTCTTTCACTTGTGGGCGCACACGCTCGCGTGTAATTTGTACCAATCCGAATTTGCTCGGAGGTAAAATAGTATGCGTGGCGGGGTCAGTTTTCATCTCGTCTTTTAATTTTTCAAAAAGAGTTCTGCGGTTGTTGGGATTTCGCATGTCAATAAAATCGCAGACAATGATTCCGCCAATATCACGCAAACGAAGTTGTCTTGCAATTTCTTCTGCCGCTTCAAGATTCACCGCAAGCGCGTTTGCATCTTGGTCTCCACCGGTTTGTGTGCGATGTCCGCTATTCACATCAATAACATGAAGCGCTTCGGTATGTTCCACAATTAAATATCCGCCAGTTCGCAGATTTACAATTTTTCCGAAAGAAGATTTTATCTGCTTGTCAATTCCGAAATGTTCAAAGAGCGGTTCTTTGCCTTTATAATATTTTACAATTCCTTCTTTATCTGGAGCGATGGTATGCAGATATGATTTTATCTTATCGAAAAGTTTCAAATCATTCACATAAATATTCGAGAACGATGGATTAAGCATGTCGCGAAGAATGGTAATCGAACGGTCCATTTCTCCAAGCATAATTTTTGGAGGAACCGCGCCTTTCAAAGTCTGCCATAATTTGTCCCACTTGTTTACTAAATCTTTCAAATCAGTATCAAGTTCCTCAACGCTCTGGTTTTCGGCAACGGTACGAATGATGACTCCAAAATTTTTCGGCTTGATGCTTTGTACTAGCCTGCGAAGGCGGTCTCGCTCTTCCAGTCTTCTTACCTTTTGCGAGATGGAAATTTTATCGGAGAAAGGAATAAGCACCAAAAATCTTCCAGGCAAAGAAACATCCGCAGTTAAGCGTGGACCTTTGTTGGAGATTGGTTCTTTCATAATTTGAACCAGCACATTCTGATTATGATTCAGAATCTTGTTGACTTTTCCTGTTTTGCTGATTTCTTTTTCAAAAACAAAATCCGCAAGAAGATGTGTTGTGTTTTGTCCTTGCACCGACTGAGTTGTGAATTTATTGAGCGATGCAAATTGCGGACCAAGGTCGAGGTAATGCAAAAAAGCATCTTTCTCATAACCTACATCCACAAATGCCGCGTTTAATCCGGGCATGATTTTTTTAACCTTTCCGAGAAAAATATCTCCAACGGAAAATCCTGCGTCCGACTTTTCGCGGTTAAGTTCTTTAAGTCGTTTATCGTGTAGCAGGGCAATTACAACTTCCGAAGAAGTTGCATTAATAAATAGTTCGCTGTTCAATGTAAAATGTATTAATTAGTTAATCTCCCTATTAAATTATTTTAAAATAGAATAGGAATAGAAAAGAGGAAATTCTTCGGAATGATTAAATGAAATTACGAAAAGGAAAATATCTATAGTCCGCGAGTTGCGGACTCTAATCCTTACATAAAATTTCTTTAGAATTTCGGCACACCTGAAGGTGTACTATCTGCCTTTCTTTTTATGGCGATTCTTACGCAAGCGCTTTTTGCGTTTGTGAGTGTTCATTTTTTTGCGCTTTCTTTTTTTTCCTGATGGCATAGTTTTAATTTTTTTTGATTACACAGATTATTTTATCGTGCAATCGTTAGTTTGTTTGTTTTAGTTTTTTTATGTAGTTATCAATGTTTCTTACAATTAATGTGTCTTTTACCTTTGCTTTGTAGTTTTCATAATTTTCGATTGCTTCTTTCTTTTTTCCCATCGAAAGGTAAGTATCTCCAAGATAAACATACATATCAACGTGGGTGGAATCTATTCTCAGAATCCGCTGAAAGCGCGCAATCGCTTTGTCATATTGTTGCGAAGTTACGGAAAATAATCCTAACTGAAGGTTTGCCTCTGTGTTGGTCGAATCTTTTTGAAGAACTTCTCTCAAAAGTGTAATTCCGGTCATCGGTTGATTTCCGAGCAACGAGGCACTTTCAACATAACAAGTTCCAAGTTTTACTTTTGCAGAAAGATTATCGGGATTCATTGCCAGCACTTTTCCAAAATCTTTGATTGCACTCTTGTACAGATTTGCCTTATTAGCATCGTTAGAAAATTTACCTGCCTTCATAAAAGCATCCGCAGCAGTCAGCCATGCCTTCTCGGTGTTATCCATCTCGGCAGCCGATTGACCATAAACCGCATACATGTATGGATTTTTGTAACTGAGCCAAACATTTTTTAGTGAATCGTAAAGAATAACTTTTTTATTTCCCGCTTCTTCATTGCTTGCCTGATTTTGTAATTTATCCACCACACTTCTTTGTTCGGCAGAAAGATTTTTCTTTGCTTCAGCAATTAAAGAACTGTAATCCGAATTTTCGCTTACCTCCTGTTTTTTTTCAGAAGGAAGTTTTGGTGCAAAATAAATAAGCACAGCTAAAACAACCGCAAGAAGAATGATAAGTTTTTGTCTGGATGTCATTAAGTGAAAGGGAGGTTATTCAGTAACCGGAACGCTTTTTTTCAATTTGTTCCCGAAAGATTTGGCGGGTTTGAATGCAGGAATGTTATGTGCCGGTATCATAATGGTGGTGTTGCGCGAAATTATTCTGCCTGGTTTTTTAGCTCGTCTTTTAATATATAGTGTGCCAAATCCACGCAAATAAACATTTTTCCCTTCGCACATAGCGTTTTTTACAACACTCATAAACGCTTCCACAATAGCCATTGTTTCTTTTTTCTCCACTCCGGTTTTTTCAGAAATTTTGGCGACTATATCTGCTTTGGTCATAAAAATATTTTTGTTGTTGAAGCAAATATACAAATTATTCTGTAAAGTATTCTATTTTTGATACTTAGAATATTATTGATTTCGTATTTCCAATGAATTTTTCAAAAACAATCATACGTTGGTACAATAAAAACAAGCGCGATTTGCCTTGGCGTCATACAAAAGACCCTTATAAAATCTGGCTTTCGGAAATAATTTTGCAACAAACTCGCGTTCAACAAGGTCTTCCTTATTATGAAACGTTTGTAAAAAAGTTTCCGACTGTTCACCATCTCGCCAAGGCAAATGAAGATGTGGTGATGAAAACCTGGCAGGGATTGGGTTACTATTCCCGCGCGCGAAATTTGCATTATTCCGCAAAATTCATCAGCAAAAATCTGAAAGGAAAATTTCCGAATAACTTTGAGGAAATAAAAAAATTAAAAGGAATTGGAGATTACACTGCCGGAGCAATTGCTTCCTTTGCTTTTAACAAACCTTATCCTGTGGTGGATGGTAATGTATTTCGGGTTCTCTCCAGATATTTCGGAATAAAAACGCCTATTGATTCTGCAAAAGGAAAGAATGAGTTTGTTGAAAAAGCTACGTTGCTTCTCGATAAAAAAAATCCGGGCACATTCAATCAGGCAATTATGGAATTCGGAGCCATGAAATGTGTGCCTCAAAATCCTGATTGTGGAAAATGTCCGTTAAAAAATGGCTGTGAGGCATTGGCAAATGATACTGTTTCGGCTCTTCCTTTCAAATCAAAAAAAAATAAAATCAGAACAAGATATTTTAACTACTTAATCATCAGACGAATCGGAAAAATCCTGATACGCAAGAGAACCGAAAATGACATTTGGAAAAATCTACATGACTTTCCTATGATTGAAACGAAAAAAAATGTTTCATATTCTCAGATAAAAAAAATGATGGGAATTAATCCTAAATATATAATCCTAAATCCTAAATCCTTCAAACATATTCTCAGTCATCAAATCATTTTTGCAAAATTCTGGGAAACCAATAATATAAATTATAAAACAACCAAAAATATGGTATATCTATCTAAAAATCAATTACATAAATTTGCATTTCCGCGTCTTATTGAAAGGTTTTTCGATGAAAAAACCATCTTCTAAAATTTTGAAATGACCTTTATATTGCTACCTTTGTCAGTCAAAAAAAATCTTAGTTAAATTAAAATACAAAAACTATGGGAGGCGTAAACAAAGTAATTCTCTTGGGACATGTGGGAAAAGACCCAGACATCAGGCATCTTGAAGGCGGAGTAACCGTTGCAAGTTTTTCCTTAGCTACAAATGAATCATTCAGAGACAAGAATTCTGGTGAAAAGAGAGAACAAACCGAATGGCACAACATCGTGATGTGGCGCGGACTTGCCGAAAGCGTGGAAAAATCTGAACTTAAAAAAGGCGACCGCGTTTATATTGAAGGAAAAATTCGTACGCGTCAATGGCAGGATAAGGAGGGAAACAAACGCCTCACCGTTGAAATTGTTGCCGATACTTTTACAATCATAAACAGAAAAAGAGACCGCGTTGGTGAAGAGGGTGCGCCCACTGAAGCTCCCGCTGCTACTGAAAGTGCCGGCACTGACCTTCCTTTCTAATGCATAGATTCCGCCGATATTAAAAGGAGATTACACTGATTATTTTATCGGTGTAATCTTTTTATTTAAAAAAATCGGTGTAATCATATTTTAAAATGAGTTTACTTTTTGCTCTAATATCCATTGCTTTACTTCTTTGTCTATCCGCTTTAATATCGGCATCGGAAGTTGCATTTTTTTCTCTTTCACCAAAAAGTCGTGAAGAGCTGGGCAAATCGTCTTCCTCTCTGGATAAAATTGTTCTGCGGATTTATGACAAGCCGAAATTTTTACTGGCAACCATTCTTATTGCGAGCAATCTCATTAACATCGGTATTGTTCTTATTTCAGAAATTATTGCTAAAGACGAACTTGATTTTGTATCAAATCCCATTGAAGCATTTTTGATACAAGTAGTCGCTGTAACATTTTTGATTCTTCTTTTTGCAGAGGTGATTCCAAAAGTTTTCGCCAACCAGCATTCTCTCAGCGTTGCTCGCTTCATGTCTTATCCGATTTCATTTCTGGAAAAATTGCTTTATCCGTTAAGTTTTCTTCTTATCACTTCCACGTCGTTCATAGATAAAAAAGTGAAAAAGAAAACCCAGCATATTTCGGTGGAAGACCTTTCGCACGCGCTTGAGCTCACAATTTCTTCCGACACTCCGGATTCTGAAAAAAAAATTCTGAAAGGAATCGTGAAATTCGGGCAAGTGAATGTGAAACAAATTATGACTTCGAGAATGGATATCACCGCGTTTGAATATAATTCTCCTTTCAGAAAACTGCGGGAAGATATTCTTGCTTCGGGATATTCGCGCATTCCGATTTTTAAGGAAACAATTGATAAAATTTCCGGAATTCTCTATGCAAAAGATTTATTGCTTTATCTTGACAACCTGGATGATTTCAAATGGCAATCGCTTATTCGTGAACCATTTTTTATTCCTGAAAACAAAAAAAATGACGACCTGTTGAAAGAATTCCAACAGAAAAAAACTCACATGGCGGTGGTGGTGGATGAATTCGGCGGTACATCCGGCATTGTTACATTGGAAGATGTGATTGAAGAAATTGTTGGCGAAATAAACGATGAGTTTGATGACGATGATTTGGTTTATTCAAAATTAGATGAACACAATTATGTATTTGAAGGAAAAATTTCCCTTATCGACCTTTCCAGAAAACTTGGCATTGAAAGCGATATTTTTGAAATTTCAAGTGGAAAAGAAACCGATACGCTTGCCGGATTTCTGATTGAACAAACCGGAAATATTCCTAAAAAAGGAGAATCCGTAAGGTTTAAAGATTATATCTTCACCGTTGAATCGGCAGATAATCGGAAAATTAAACGGGTGAAAGTTACTATATGAAATTTTCTTGTAACAAACTTTACTTACTACTTGCTACTTGTTACTTGCTACTTGCTTCATGTGGTTCCGATAAAGACGACATTGCTACTCCAAAACCCTTTGCCTATTTCAGAATAGATTTTCCCGAAAAAAAATATTCCGTATTTCAGGATGACTGTCCGTTTGAATTTGAATATCCGTCCGATTACGCTCGCGTTCTTCCCGACATTGAAAAGAATGCTGACCCTTGCTGGAAAAATATTATTTATCCGCGCTTTGGCGCTGAATTAAATCTCAGCTATAAAACAATTAGCAACAATAACCTGAATACATATCTTGATGATTCATGGGCGCTTGCCACACGGCATCAGGTAAAAGCAAGCGGAATGCCCGAAACTCCCATCATACGCGACAGCGCAAAAGTTTACGGATTATTATTTGAAATCGAAGGCGACGCGGCTTCATCACTCCAATTCTATGTAACCGATAGTACACATCATTTTCTTCGCGGAGCACTTTATTTTTACGCTCACCCCAATTATGATTCTCTCGCACCGGTAATCGCTTTTTTGAAAAAAGATGTAGAAAGAATGATTACTACATTAAAATGGAAGAAAGCAGATGGCAAAGGGCAGATGGCAAAATTCAACCATTAGCAATCTGCAATTTTTATTTCGCCCTGTCCCATTTTCTTTATATTTGCAACCCTATTTTATAAATTTTATTTCCTAAGGAACAATCGACTTTATATTCAACATTTTAGACTTAAAACTGTATCACTATGCAAAATAAAGGAGCCATTCGGATATTCGCAATTCTTCTCGGACTTGCCTGTTTGTTTTATCTTTCTTTTTCCTGGATAACCAGAAGAATTGAAAGTCAAGCACGCGCAAGCGCAGAACAAACTGTAAGCAAATCGGACATTGCTTCACTTGCAAAAAAACATTCCAACGGAAATGCTGATTTAGAAAAAGCATTTATTGATTCTGCCCGTGCAAAGGCAGAATACGTTTATTTGGATTCTGTAAGAAAATTAAAAGTTGATTTTCCTCTTTACAGCTATGTTTTTACCTATGAAGATTGCAAAGAGCACGAAATAAATCTTGGTCTTGACTTAAAAGGTGGAATGAACGTTACATTGGAAGTTTCTGTGCCGGACATCATTCGCAATATGTCGGCTAAACCCGATGATAAAAAATTAAACCTCGCTCTTGGAAGAGCTCGCGTTCGCGAACACAAGGAGAAAAAACATTTTGCAGATATTTTTGCTGAAGAACTTCATGCAGTTGACCCAGGTGCAACGTTGGCAAGTTATTTCCGCACGATTGAAATGAAAGGAAAAATTGATTTCAACACGCCTGATGATGCAATTATTAAACTCATCAAAGACCGTGTGGACGAAGCCATTGCCACTTCCGAAAAAACTTTACGCACACGTATTGACAAATTTGGCGTTACCCAACCAAACATTCAGAAATTGGAATCATCGGGCAGAATTTTAATTGAACTTCCCGGTGTTGATGATAAAGAGCGCGTTCGTAAACTTTTGCAGGGTACCGCCAATCTTGAATTCTGGGAAACATATGACAACGAAGACGCTATCGGAAAACTTATGGAAGCCGATAAGCGCCTCGCAGAAATTCTTGCTATTCACGAAGAAAAAGATACCGCTGCGGTGGTTGCTGATACTACAAATAAAACAGTTGTTTCAAAAACCACTATAAAAAACGACACAGCTAAAAAAGATGCTTCCGTTCTTTCAAAACTTGGATTGGATAAAAAAGACACAACCAAAAAAGCAATCACACAAAAAGCAAAACAAGATACCTCTGCTCAGGCAAAATGGAAACGTGAGCATCCGCTTTTTTTCCTGCTTAACCCAGCCGTTGACCAAAAAGGAAAAGCGATTCAGGGTCCTGTTGTAGGAAGGGCACTTATCAAAGATACCGCGCGGGTGATGGCTTATCTTAATAACGAGAAAGTTAAGCGCGTTCTGCCTGACAATATAAAATTTGCATGGACATATAAACCCATGAAAGGCGCAGAATCCGTTACGCAACTTATCGCGCTGAAAGTTACACGCAGAGATAAAAAAGCCGCACTTTATGGCGACATCATGACGGATGCGCGAAAAGAGTACGAACAAAGAGGTGGCGGTCGTCCGCATATTTCAATGACGATGACCGATGAGGCAGGACAAACTTGGGCTGCACTCACCGGAGATAATATTGGAAAATGTATTGCAATTGTTTTGGACGACTATGTTTATTCTTATCCTACCGTACAAGGAAAAATTACGGGAGGAACATCACAAATAACCGGTGATTTTACCAGCAAAGAAGTGGATGACATGGTTACTATTTTGAAAGCAGGAAAAATGCCTGCACCGGCTAGAATCGTTGAAGAAACCGTGGTGGGTCCAACACTTGGAGCTGAATCAATCAATTCGGGTTTCAAATCTTTTGTCATCGCATTAATTCTTGTGTTTGTGTTTATGATTTTCTATTACAGCAAAGCAGGAATCATCGCGGACATTGTCCTTTTGCTAAATACATTTTTTATCATCGGTGTTCTTGCATCACTGGGCGCAGTGCTTACGCTTCCAGGTATCGCAGGATTAGTTCTCGTTATTGGAATTTCGGTTGATGCGAACGTTCTTACCTTCGAACGTATCCGAGAAGAATTGCGTGCCGGAAAAGGACTACAACTTGCCGTTGCCGATGGTTATAAACATGCTCTCTCTTCCATTCTCGACTCGAACATTACAACCATTTTACTTGGTATTATTTTATATGCGTATGGTTCGGGTCCAGTTCAGGGATTTGCAACAACACTTATTATCGGAATTCTTTGTTCGCTTTTCTGCGCAATATTTATTTCGCGTCTTGTGTTTGAAGCGCTGCTTGCAAGAAAAATGGATGTTAGTTTTTCCATTCCGCTCACTCAAAACTCCTTCAAGAATGCAAACTTTGACTTCGTAAAAAGAAGAAAATTCTATTATGTTTTCTCCAGCGCAATTATTCTGACAGGTGTGATTTTCTTTTTGAAACACGGTGGCTTTACCATGGGCGTTGATTTCAAAGGAGGAAGAAGTTATTATGTGCGTTTTGAAAATCCTGTTAAAGCCGAAGCAGTGGGCGATGCGCTGCGAAATGGTTTTGGCGGAATTCGTCCTGAAGTAAAAACTTTTGGAACTGAAAATAACGAAGTGAGAATTACTTCATCCTATATGATTGATGATACCAGCCGAACAGTTGACCAAACGGTGGAACAAAAACTAAATGCCGGACTTGCTTCGCTGAATAATAAATCTACTATCATTCAATCGCAAAAAGTTGGAGGAACGATTTCTCGCGACTTACGCAACAATGCCGTATGGACGATTTTGTTCTCCTGCGCGCTGATGTTCCTTTATATTCTCATCCGATTTAAAGGATGGCAATACGGATTGGGCGCAACCGTTGCGCTCTTCCACGATGTGGCGGTGGTGCTTTCCTGCTACGCGATATTTGATGGCGTAGTTCCTTTCACACTGGAAATAAATCAGGATTTCATTGCTGCAATTCTTACTGTAATGGGTTACTCCATGACGGACACGGTTGTGGTGTTTGACAGAATTCGTGAATACCTGAATGATAAAGGAAAAGGCGCGCTTGTTCCGGGTGAAGAAAAAAATCGTATTATCAATTATGCGCTGAACACCACATTGAGCCGAACCATGATTACCTCGCTCATCACATTCTTTGTCCTGGTTGCAATATTTTTATTTGGAGGCGAAGTAATTCGTTCGTTTGCGTTTGCACTTCTTATCGGAATCATCATCGGAACTTATTCTTCCATCTGCATTGCTACTCCTATCGTAATTGATTTTGACAGGAAGAAAAAAGAGATTGTATAATTACACTTTCTATCAAAAAACAAAAAGGCGGGAAATTGTTTCTCGCCTTTATTTTTTCTACAAGTAAGGTGTTGGTTTTAAAAATCTAAAGCTTCACGAGCGTTCCTATTTTTTCGCCCATCACAACTTTTTTGAGGTTGCCGGATTTGTTCATATCGAACACAATGATTGGAATATTATTTTCCTTGCAGAGGGTAAAAGCCGTGAGATCCATTACTTCTAATTTTCTTTTATAGACTTCATCAAACGAAATAGTATCAAACTTAACGGCTTTTTTATCTTTTTCAGGATCGGCAGAATAAATTCCGTCCACGCGGGTCCCTTTTAAAATTACATCGGCTTGAATTTCTATAGCGCGAAGCGAAGCGGCAGTATCAGTAGTGAAATATGGATTTCCTGTCCCTCCGCCAAAGATTACAACTCTTCCTTTTTCCAAATGGCGAATTGCGCGCCTGCGAATAAATGGTTCGGCTATTTCTTCCATCTTTATCGCCGAAAGAAGTCGGGTCTGAAGTCCTGCTTTTTCAAGCGCCATCTGCAGTGCCATGCTGTTGATTACGGTAGCAAGCATTCCCATATAATCGCCTTGCACGCGGTCAAAATCTTCTTGTGTGTTGGCTTGAATTCCTCTGAAAATATTTCCGCCGCCAATGACGATTGAAACCTCCACCTTTTTTTCCGCAATTTGTTTTATTTCTGCGGCATATTGGTGGAGACGGCTATGGTCAATTCCAAATTGCTTATTTCCCATCAGGGATTCACCGCTAAGTTTTAGGAGGATTCGTTTGTATTTCACAAGAAAGGTCTCTGCCCGCAAATGTAAGAGAATTTGTTGCTCATTCTTTACAAAATTATTTTTTAGACAGCGAAAAGTTTTTTCTTATTTTTGCCTATAACTGTTGGCGTTTCGATTTTAAGTGATCGCCAAATTTTTCGGAAAACACCTATGTCAAAAGAAATATCGGAAGCATTAGAGATTCATAAGTACATGAACGAGAAGAATGTGATCATGTCGTTTATGGGTGAGCTTACTCATCAGGTAACCACTTCTCTTTTAAAAAATCTGAAAGATGACATGAGTGCTTCTCGTGTTGACATCGTTACTCAAAAACGTCTATACGGAATTATTGTTGAGTGTCTTGATAATATCGCAAAACATTGGGCAGCACTTGACATTCAAAAACTGTTAGGAAGAATTTCTCCGCCAATTTTTATGTTAAGCAAAAACGACAGTTTTTATTTTATTGTTACCGGAAATCATGTTGCCAACACAGAAATTGATTCTCTGGTAAGAAAAATTGAATTTGTAAATGCACTCGACAAAAAAGGTCTTCAGGATTATTATCGTCAAACATTGGCAGAAGAAACACAAATTGAAACCGACAATGCCGGACTTGGAATTATTGACATTGCCCTTAAATCAGGAAACAAATTGGAATACGAATTCAAACCCGTTACCAAAGATGTTTCATTTTATGTAATACAGGCTAGGATTCAGCTATAATATAGACAAACAGAACATGAACGCACTCATAATTGATCCAAGCGATTTTTCACCAAAGGTGTTGTTTGATCCTACTAAAAATCATTTTGAGATTTCAGGCGAATCACGTCCTGAAAACACAAATAAATTTTATGTCCCTATTTTACAATGGCTGGAGCAGTATCAAAATGTTTTGTACTGGGAAAAGGATAAATTCGGTCAGGGAGCAGCTCGCATATTTGAATTTAAATTAGATTACTTTAACTCCACTTCCGCAAAATATATTATGGATGTGCTGATGCAATTGGATAAAATGGCGCAAGACGGATACGACATAAAAGCAAAATGGTATTTTGATAAGCGCGATGAAGACATGAAAGAATCGGGTGAAGAATTTTCAAAACTGCTGAAGAAACTTAAAATCGAATTTATCGAGGTTTGATTTTTGTGCCGAATTTATTCTGATTACTTTTTTACCTCTACTTATTTTTTTCAAGCGTTTCCAAAATAATATTTTTTACTTTTTCTCGCAAAGGAAGTAAATCCGCATTGGTCATTCCTTTTGTTTCCACCGATTTTAATACAATGGCTTTCGCAATTCCCGGTCTTCCGTTTGCGGTAAGAAATCCACCATTCTGTAAAAGTTTCCAGTTATTTGGAAAAACTAACGGCACAATGGAAATCTGTTTATCAATGGCAAGTTTAAATGCTCCGTTTTTAAATGGAATCAAAGTTCCGTTTGATGAAATAGTGGCTTCCGGAAAAATAAAAATACTTTGTCCTTTATCAATTGTTTCTCCTGCGCGAAGATATGCCCGATGAGATTCTACATTGCTTTTCCGGTTTACCAAAATATTCATTCGTCTGAAAAAAATTCGGAACAGTGGAGCTTTGTCTAATTCCTGTTTACCGACACAAACAAAATATTTTGGAATACATATATAAATAAGAAGAATATCAAGATACGAACAGTGATTGGAAATAAAAACACATGGATTTGGAAATTGATCGGGATTCATTTCATATTTCACCGAAGGAAATATTCCTGAACTGTAGCACATCCATGTTGCCCAAAAACGCATCAGAGAAAAAGCCGAACCAAACCATTTTTCTCTGGAAAGTAAAATAAAAAATACGGGATACAAAAGTAAAAGCGTAATTAAAAAGTCGAGTAAAAACCACAACTTCCATAACGAACGCGGTATCATCAATAAAAATTTCATTCAGAAAAAATGTGAAGTTAAACAATTCCAAGTTTGGCACAGGTGGCTTCTGCCGATAGTTGCTCCGCTTTTTTCTTGGAAAAATGTTGCGCTTGTGCAATCATTTCTCCTTTCACGATGGTCGCAATTACAAATTGTTTGTCGTATCCATTTCCAGTTTCTTCCACCACTTTAAATTGCAGTTCATTTTTTTCACGCTGAGACCATTCGATAAGTTTGCTTTTGAAATCGGTTTCGGTGAGCAATATTTTTTCTACATCCACATGAAATTTCAGAATGCGGTTAAGAATAAAATCTTGTGCAGAAGAAAATCCTTTGTCCATATAAACTGCTCCAATGAGCGCTTCAAAAGCATCTCCATGCATCGAAGAAAATTTTAAACCCGGATCGCTGGTCTGAAAAAGAAATTTATTCAATCCAAGTTTCACCGCAAGCTGATTCAGATGATCGCGGCTCACAATTTTTGAACGCATCTTGGTAAGGAATCCTTCGTCTTTATAAGGGAATTTCCGAAAAAGATAATCAGCAATTACAATACCAAGAACGGCATCTCCCAAAAATTCCAAACGCTCGTTGCTGTCTTTTATTCCTTCTTTAATTTCTTTGGCAACCGAGTTGTGACGAAATGCTTGATTATAAAGAGAAAGATTTTTTGGAGAAAAACCAAGAATATTCTTCAAAGAAGATTTAAATTGCTTTTCGTTTTTGGGAAGAAAAAAATCAAACATGGACAGCAAAGTTAATAGTTAATTGCTATATATTAGATTACTCCGATTTCCGAAACAAATACAGATTACACCGATGAAAAGCAATAATATAATCGGTGTAATCTTCCTAAAATCTGTGTAATCTCATTATAACTTTCCTTAGCACGTAGTTTGCGTTGATTGTCCCACGGGTTTCTGTGGCGGCTCCATTACGTGTCCGCATTTTTTACAGGTGCGAAATTCTTTATTGTTATAAAACCGTTCAAACACTTCCTGAAATTGTGTCATGATGTTTGTTAGTGGAAAATATTCTTCGTATAATTTGTTGTTGCATTTTTCACAAAACCAAAGCAGTCCGTCTTTTTCTCCATTTCGCCTCGTACGTTCAATCACAAGTCCAACTGTATTTGGTCCTCTGCCCGGAGAATGCGGGGTTCGCGGAGGAAGTAAAAATATTTCTCCTTCCTTTATCGGCACATTTACCGCCTTTCCATTGTCCTGAATTCCTACATTAATATCGCCATCCAATTGATAAAAAAATTCTTCACTTTCATTAAAATGATAATCCTTTCGGGAGTTTGGTCCGCCAACTACCATGATGATAAACTCGGCGTCTTTGTAAACCACCTTGTTACTAACGGGTGGTTTCAGTAAATGACGGTTTTCGTCAATCCATTTTTTAATGTTAATAGGGAATAAAATAGGCATCTGGGGGATTTTTTAGTTGCCCAAGTTACAAATTTTTTCGTGATTTTGACTGTTTTTAGTGTAAAATCTTAATTATGTTTTTCAAATTTTATTTACATAATTGACAACTTTATCGGATATTTGCACGCTCAAATTGACAAGTGAAAAAATCGATAAGAATTTTATAATATTATCACAAATGAAAACTAATTCTTTATTTTTTGTTTCCTGTTTTCTTTTTCTTTCTTTTTCTGTTTTCGCACAAGAAACTCTTTTGCCGATTGAAGAAAAAGGAAAGTTCGGGTTCATAAATAAATCAGGAAAAACAGTTGTCACGCCGCAATTTGATTTTGCAGAATCCTTTTCGGAAGGAATGGCGGCGGTAAGCATCGGCGGTAAGCGCGGATTTATTGATCAAGCTGGAAAAGTTATAATCGCAGCGCAATATGATAAAACAACTTCTTTCTCTGAAGGTTTAGCGAGCGGAAAAAAAGACGGCAAGTGGTATTATTTTGATAAAACCGGAAAAACTATTCTTGAACCAAAATGTGATTACGCTTATAAATTTTCGGATGGACTTGCAAGATTACAAGTCGGAGTAAAAATGGGTTTCATAGATAAAACTGGAAATTTTGTTGTGAAAGCCGATTACGATGGTGCTTATGATTTTTCTGAAGGGCTTGCGCGCGTAAAAAAAGGAAACAAATGGGGATTTATAGATAAAACCGGAAAAGTTGCAATTGATTTTTTGTATGATGATGGTTTTGATTTTATGGAAGGAGTTGCCAATGTTCGCAAAGGAGATGAAACAACCGGCAAATGGGGATTCATTGACAAAACCGGAAAAGTGATTATTAATTTTCAATTTGACCGAGCGTGGACTTTTTCCGAAGGACTTGCGGTGGTTCGCGTGGGAGATTTTAAAAAGGGGAAATTCGGATTCATTGATAAAACCGGAAAAATGGTTATCAATCCAACTTTTACCGGTGCTGATCATTTTAAGGATGGCCTTGCTTGTATAACTATAAGCTTGGATACAAAAAATCCCGCTTGGCAGTACATTGATAAAACAGGAAAAATAGTTATTTCCAAACCTTTCAATTACATGAGCGCCTTTAAAGATGATTTGGCAAAAGTTTCTTCATCGGATATTAAATCGGGATACACCAACGGATATATTGACAAAACCGGAAAATATGTTTGGCCCTGATCCGTTTTTTTTTATTTAACTTTACTAACTCTATAAGTTTGAATTTTTTTACATGTTGTTATTTAGAAGCCTGGCATAAAAATGGTTCTTTTGCCTGCTGAATGTTTTTAATGAGAAAAGTAATTGTCATACTGATTGCCTTGTTCTGCCTTTCTGCCGATTGGGTGCGTATGCCTGTACTTCAGGAACCAAATTCTTCCAATGCAAAAATCAAGGCGACTTTTCTTTACAATTTCACAAAATATATTGATTGGCCCGAAAAATACAAAGAAGGAAATTTTGTAATTGGTGTTTTGGGCACCACGCCGTTTTATAATGATTTGAATACGTTGCTCAGCACCAAAACTGTAGGCAATCAAAAATTTGAAATCAAAAGTTTTTCAAACGTAGAATCCATTTCCGGCAACTGCCACATTTTATTTATTCCTGCTGAAAATTCTTCCATGCTTTCCGAAGTGCTTAAAAAATTGAAAGGCAAAAGTACGCTCATCGTTACGGAAAAAAATGGACTGGCAAGACAAGGTTCGGCAATTAATTTCATTATTGAAAATAACAAACAACGGTTTGAATTAAATAAAAACAACATAGCAAAATATAACCTGAAAGTCAGCTTAACACTCGAATCGCTGGCAATTAAGGTAGATTGATTGTGAAAAAGAAAATATACATATTGCTGTTATTTCTTTTCTTGCTGATTGGTGCAAGTCAAAACGGTTTTGCTCAGCGCGACAGCGTGAACAAAGCGGTGGCGACTTTGCAGAATCAATTATTGCCACTTGACATAAGAACCAAAAAAGCATTGGAAATAATTGACAATGCGATTACACATCCCGATTGTGCAAAGGATGGATATTCTTGGTATGTGCGCGGATTTATTTACAAAGACTGGTACAAAACATTTGAATCGCAAAATAAAAAATCTAAAACCAGATTGGATGCTGTTGATTACCTGAAAAAAGCGAATGATCTTTTAACGAAAGATACTTCTTCTGCCGCAAAAGAATATCGTTCGGCTACGAAACAAACGCTGAAATATCTTGGATCAACATTCTATAACGATGCAGGAATGTTGCTTGATACCGTTAATTATAACTTGGCTATTCTGAACTATGAAAAATTCAAAGAATGTATTTTGGTTGCCGAACCAAATTATAATCTTCGTCCGAGAGAAGTGGAATTTAAAACCGTGCTCGCAGATCAATACGGAAAACTTTTCCGAAACAACATAAAAACAAACAAAAAGTTTTTTGGAGAAGCAGAAAAAATTTATAAAGCAGTTCTGCCGCTTGATACAAATAATTTTGCAGCCACATTTAATCTTGCGATGTTGTATTACAACTATGGCGTTGACATTATCAACTCTATGGATCTTGATTTGCCGATTATGGATGTTGACAAAATTCAAGACGAAGCAAAAGATAATTTCAAGAAAGCATTGCCGTATGCGCTCAAAGCATATAGATTAAATCCCAAGAAAAGAGAAGTGCTTATTGCTTTGCAAGGAATCTATTTCAGTTTGTATGAGTTTGGTCCATCCGAAGAGTTCAAACTCAAACTTGAAAAATTAGAGAAGGAAAAATAATTTCACCGGCATCTGTTTGTTCGCAGTCATTCTGTATCCTGTATTATTTGTAAATTCGTATTAATTTGTTTTTCGTAAACTATGGCATTTCGATTTTCAGTTGGTCGTAAAATTGGTTCCGGTTTCGGTATTTTGATTTTTTTAACTTTTATTGCATTCGGCGCAACGCTCATCACTCTTAATCAGAGTCGTCAGATAAACGACAGAATCACCAACTTATATACTCCTTCAGTAAGCGCGCTTCAGGAATTAAATATTCTTGTGGTGCGCTCCAAAATGTTTGTATCAAGTTGGATAAGCACCCAAATTGAATCGGAAGACAAGGGTAAATTAAAAAAACTTATTAAGGAAGAATATCCCGATCTGAAAAAAAGAGTAAACGAACTTGCCAAGGGATGGAATAAAGAAGACAAAGCTTCTATCTCTGCTATTTTTAATATTTTGGATGAGCTTCTTGCCAATCAAGAATATATCATGACCCAATTGAATTCCTTTGAAAGCTACCAAGACCCTGGGGTTTTATTCGAAGTAAAAAACATGGTGGAAGATGCAGATGGTGAGGTGAATGATAAAACACGGAGCGCACTTAACAAATTATCCATTCTGATTGATGAACAACGCGCGCAATCAACGAAAAAAAATAAGGAGATGCTTGCCTCTTTTTCCTTTCTGCAATTGGTGGTGGTAGGATTGGGAATCATGTTGTTTGCCGGAGGAATTATTATTGCATTCTTCACCGTGCGCACCATCGTTCGCCCCGTTGATGAAGTAAAACAATTACTTATCCGAATGGCGCGCGGAATTCTTCCCGATAACAGAATTAAAGGCGGACACGATGAAATTGGAGAAATGTCAATGGCACTGAACCGACTCGTAGCCACTATGAAACTCACCACTGAATTTGCACGCGAAGTGGGAAGCGGCAACTTTGATTCGTATTACAAACCGTTGTCGGAAGAAGACACGCTGGGCATGGCTCTGCTGAAGATGAGAGAAGATTTGCATGTGAACGAGCGTATGCTGGAAGACAAAGTAGCGCAGCGTACTGCGGAAGTGGTACAACAAAAAGCTGAAATAGAATTACAGTCGCAGCGGATAGAGGTGTTTTACAAACAGGTAACAGATTCCATTCGTTATGCTAAACGAATTCAGGATGCCATTCTTCCGCCGGACAGCGTAGTTAAAAAACTTTTGCCCGATTCATTTGTATTGTTCAAACCAAAAGATATTGTCAGCGGGGATTTTTATTGGTTCGAACAAATCAATGGAAAAGTTTTATTTGCTGCTGTAGATTGTACTGGTCATGGAGTTCCTGGCGCATTCATGAGCATTGTAGGATACAATCTTCTCAAACAAATATTGAATAAAAATCAAGATACTTGTCCATCTCACATTCTTGATGAACTCAGCAAAGGCGTGAGCGAAACACTTCACCAGCGGAATTTTGAAGAATCCACAGCTAAAGACGGCATGGATATTACACTTTGTTCTTTCGATAAAGAAACTTACGAAATGGAATTTGCTGCTGCTTTTAATCCGCTTTTTATAGTGCGCGCTGGAGAAATTTTTGAGATAAAAGGAAATAAATTTCCTATCGGAATATTTTTGGAAAAAGAAATTAAAAAATTTACAAACCACAGATTGCATTTGGAAAAAGGCGATGTGGTTTATATTTTCTCCGATGGTTATGCCGATCAGTTTGGAGGATCAAAAGGAAAAAAATTTATGCAAAGTCAGTTTCGAAATCTTCTGCTCGACATACATCGCAAACCCATGCCGGAACAAAAAAGAATTCTTGATCAAAGTTTAGAACACTGGCGCGGCGAAGAAGATCAGGTGGACGACATTCTTGTTATGGGAATGCGTGTGAATTAAAAAATTTCTATTCGGAAATATTTATAAATTTATACTTACTTTCAATTAGGTGGTGAGTTTCCATCAGCGGAAAAAATATGATTATGAAAAAATGGATATTCTTTCTGTCTTGTTGTTGTTTTCACCTTTTTATTTTTGCGCAAAAAAATAGTCGCTGGCAGAAACAACCCAATTTTTCAGGTGGCGTTTTAGAAAATGCAGTCGCGTTTTCTGTTGGTGACAATGCGTTTGTAGGATTGGGGACAAACAATTCAAGTTTTCAAACTACTTTCTGGAAATATTCCGTTCAGAATGAATCTGCCGGACAAGATTGGGAAAAAACAGAACCTTTTCCGGATAAACCAAGAATTTCTGCGGTTGCTTTTTCCATTGGAACCAAAGGATATGTTGGAACCGGAATGGTCGGTTCAGAAAATAATAAACAGGGAACCAATGATTTTTGGGAATACAATCCGGAAAAAAATTCGTGGACACAAAAAACAAATTTTCCGGGCGCAATACGATACGGCGCTATTGGTTTTTCTATCGGCAATAAAGGATATATTGCTCTTGGAGTAAATCAAAATACATATTACAATGATCTTTGGGAATACGATCCGGCTTCCAACAAATGGAATAAAAAAGCAGATTTTCCTGACAATGGAATTGCGGATGCCTCTGTTTTTGTTGTGGCACAAGATGCCTTTGTTTTATTCGGACAGAAAAAAGAAATAATTCCATCGAAAAAAAATTCATGGAAATATTCTCAGGTAAAAAATGAATGGAAACAAATTGCCGATTTTCCGGGCGATGCGCGAATTGGCGCAGTTACTTTTTCGTACAAGAATAAAGGATATGCTATGGCTGGATCAAACGGAGCTTTTAAACGATTTCAGGATTGCTGGGAATACGATGCTGCAAAAAATCATTGGACACCGAATGAAGATATTCCTTTTGGTGCCTGCTCGTACGGATTTGCTTTTGTAATTGGCAATGCGGCGTATGTGAGTCCCGGAAAAACTTCCTCAGGATCAAGAAGCGCAGAAATATGGAAATTTGATTTGATAGAAAAACAGAAAACCGGAAACAGCGTTGTTATTGGCGGAAGTTTGCTGCTTGGCAACGAACGCATTCCTCAGGCAGGAGTGGAGGTTCAAATAATGAATTCAAAAAACGAAGTGATAAAAAGTGCGTTCACTAATTTATTCGGTTCTTTTCTTCTAACCGGAGTACCCGAAAAAGATGATCTCTTTTTAACTTTTGATGTGCGCGATCCGGGATGGAAAGATCAGAAATTTTATCTCGTAAATAGAAAAGATGAAGAAGTAGCTGTGCTTCATAAGGACAACCAGTTTCGGTTTTATCTTTCTTCCACAAATAAAAATAAGATACAGCTTATAAAAGTGGAAAACAAAAATCTGCGGATGAACATGAAAGGAAAACTTGCATTGGATGACAAGAAAAGAACTCCTCTAGGTAAGGTTCCGGTTTCTTTGATTAACGAGGATCAGGAAATTGTTCAGGGTGGAGCTACCGATGAAAACGGCGTGTTTGTTTTCACTTATTTGCCGCTCGATTCTTCCGTGTATCTTTCCATAGATGAAAAAATGGCTGCCACTTTAGCCAAAGGAACAAAAATTCTTTTGCTTGATGACGGCGATAATGTAGTGAGCAAAACCAACACCGCTCATCCCGAATTTCAACTTATTAATTTGCCTCCCGAAAAAAATACTCTTACACAAGTTTACATGGAAGATCCTTGGCTCGAACCCATCATGACCGGAAAACACGGAGATATGATGGTGGTAGAACATGTTTATTTCGATTACAACAAATGGGAAATATTGCCCGAAACAAAAACCATTTTGAACAAAGCCATTGCCATGTTAAAAAGCAATAATAAATTCTCCATCGAAATTTCGGCACACACCGATTCGCGCGGAGAAGCAAAATATAATCTCGAACTTTCTGAAAAAAGAGCCGATGCCGCAAAAGATTATATGATTTCAAAAGGCGTGAACGCAAATCAGATCACCGCAAAAGGATATGGCGAAACCAAACCGCTTAACAAATGCAAAGATGGCGTGCCTTGCACGGAAGAAGAATATGCCCTTAACCGCAGATTGGAGTTTTTGATTAAACGCAAATAAAAGGCACTATAGCAAGATTAGACAGATTCATTAAAAGATTACACCGATTACATTGTTGCTTTTCATTGGTATAATCTGTATTTGTCCTTTCGGAAATCGGAGTAATCTCAGCATAAAAGCAAAATAGTACGTTTACTCTGTGTTTGTTTCATTAATTTTTATCATATTTGTTGAACTTTTTTTGCAACCATTTTCATTCAGCAAGCATCTTTGCTTTAATATAAACTTCTCTTTCATGAAAAAATTTTACTTCCAGTTACTTTTCACCTCTTACTTCCTACCTCTTACCTTTTATCTTTTACCTCTTACCTCCGTTACCGCTCAACCTTCTCAGCTTGGAATAAATTATCAGGCAGTGGCAAGAGATGCTTCCGGAAATCCGATTGCAACTACAACTATTACAGTTCAGTTTAATATTCGTCGGGGAGCAACTGGTGGCCCAATATCGTGCACTGAAACTCAAAACACCGGCACGAATCAGTTTGGGCTTTTTACTTTGGTAATTGGTTCCGGTAATCCTGCCAGTTTTGATACCATTGCTTGGGGAAAAAGTAATTATTTTCTCGAAGTGATTATCAATGGAACAAACAATATGGGTATTACGCAATTTATGTCCGTGCCTTATGCCTTTCATGCACACACAGCAGACAGCGTTAGAAATACTTCTGCGGGTTACTGGACAAAAAATGTTCCCAATAATACTTTCCTTACAAACAGCAGCGACAGTTTGGGAATAGGAATTATTTCTCCACAAGCAAAACTGCACGTTATGGCAAAAGGAACCAGTGGTAGCGCAGGAAATTTTATGATAAATAATGTAAGCAACCCTTCTCCGGCATTAATGGTGGCTGTAACAAATTCTGTAGCGCCTTCAGCGGTTTTTATGGGTGGTAATGTCGGAATTGGAACAACAAGCCCCGGAACCCGTCTGGATGTGCAGACCGATGCTTTGACTGGTAATGATAATCAACTGCGTCTCGGATCAACAAACGGAAATTATTTTGACATTGGAAGACGTAAGGCAGACGGATATTTTTACATTCAGGGAAATCAGCCAGGCAATAATAGTATTTTACTTGCCCCTACTTCCGGCAATGTCGGCATCGGAACAACTACGCCTGCAAACATACTTGACGTGTTAAATACAACCTCAACAGAAAGAGCAGGCAACTTCGTAATAAATAACTCTTCAAACAGCAACTCGGTGCTATTTGCAACTACCAACGGTGTCGGTCATGCGGGATATTTTGAGAATACTTATTCCGTCAGTGCTACCCAAGCTTTATATGCCACCTCCAACGGCAGCGGAGCTACAATATATGGTAACAACACAGGTACTGGGCATGCAAGTTATTTTAATATAAACAATGTCGGCAACCCAAGCAATTCCATATATGCAACTACCAACGGTACCGGAGCTGCAGGATATTTTACAAATACAGGAACGGGTTATGGCTTATTAGTGATAGCCGGTAATGTGGGCATCGGCATAAATGCGCCAAAGAGTTCTCTTGAAATAAATGGCGCAGTAGCCACCACCATAAAAACAATAGCCAACAACACTACGCTGGATAATACAGCAGAGGTGTGGTATGTTACCAATCCATGTTCATTAACATTGCCTGCTGCCAACACGGCAACAAACAGAAGATATATTATTGTAAACAGAGCGACTGGTAGTGTAACAATTAGTCCCGCATATTTTCTTATGACTGGCACAACAAGTTCGAGTATCACAATTGCCTCGAGCATAGAAATTATTTCGGATGGTACTAATTGGTTGCAAATAAAATAAAGAAGTGATAAAAAAAACAAAACATATTCTTGCTCTTGGCTTTTGGTTTTTGGCTTTTGGCTTTTCTGTATTCGCTCAGGCGCCTCAGGGAATAAATTATCAGGCGGTGGCAAGAGATGTAAATGGAAATCCTATTGCAACTCAAACGGTTTCACTCGAATTTAAAATTCATCAAACATCTTCAAGCGGAACGGTGGTGTATGACGAAACGTACAGCAAAACCACCAACCAGTTTGGATTGTTCACTGCCGTAATAGGTCAAGGAACTCCACTGACCGGAGTTTTTACTTCAATCACATGGGCAACAAATTTATTTTGGCTCGAAGTTATTGTGAACGGAACTTCTATGATTCCTATTACACAACTGATGTCGGTTCCATACTCACTTTTCTCTGCCAATAGTGGTTTTTCAAATATGCAGGTATTTAATGCAAGCGGAAATTTTGTAATACCACCCGGTGTAACAACAATTATGGTGGAAGTTTGGGGCGGCGGTGGCAGCGGCGGTAGTCCAAGCGGTGCTGGAAGTATGTCAAGTGGTGGTGGTGGTGGTGGATATGGGAAAGGAACTTATACGGTTACACCAAGCTCGAATTATACTGTAACTATTGGAGCCGGAGGATCAGTTGGAGCTTTAGCCGCAGCTGGTTCAGCAGGAGGAACGAGTAGTTTCGGAAGTTTAATAAGTGCAACAGGTGGTGCCGGTGGTACTACCAATAGTGCGATGGTTGTTGGAGTAGGTGGTAGCAGTAGCGCTCCTTTTAATATATCAGGCGGAACGGGATTTACCGGATGTACTTCATGTTCTGGATTTGCCCTACTTCCTCACGGAGGCGTTGCGGGAAACGGAGGTGCAGGAGGATCCGGTTTTGCCAATGCACCCGGAGGACTTGGCATTGCGCCCGGTGGTGGTGGTGGTGGTTCGGTTGGCACTCCTCCAAATCTTGGCGGTGTAGGAGCATCTGGTCGTGTGGTAGTTTGGTGGTAATATCTCAAAGGAATGGATAATTGATAATGATTAATGGAAATACAATTTTGAACAAAAAACAAATATATAAGGGTATTTACTGCATCGACCGTATGAGTTCCGATGCCAACCATGTGAGTTTTCGCAACCGCCGTATTAGTTTCGGCACCAGCCACGAGAGCTTCCGCATCAACCGCGTGAGTTTCCGCACTAACCACATGAGTTTCCGCACCAACCGCATGAGTTTCGGCGTCAGCCGCATGGATTTCTGCAACCGCCGAGTGAGTTCCGAC
This sequence comes from Bacteroidota bacterium, assembly GCA_003164895.1. Taxonomy (GTDB): domain Bacteria; phylum Bacteroidota; class Bacteroidia; order Palsa-948; family Palsa-948; genus Palsa-948. The sequence continues at coordinate 40,490 of PLUL01000045.1, forward strand.
ATCAACCGCATAAATTCCGATAACGGCAGCGTGGATTTCTTCATAGGTAGCATGAGTTCCAGCGCCAACCACGTGAATTCCGATAATCGCCGCATGAGTTCCTGTAAAATTGTAATGAATATATTTGCAAATTGAATGTTTAGAAAAAACAAATACTTGATTTTAGCTTTTGGCTTTTGGCTATTAGCTATTAGCTTATCTGCTTTTTCTCAGGTTTCGTCTCTTGCTCCTACTCTCATCGGCAGCACGGGCGGTTTTGGAACAGCTACAATTAATAGTACAACCGCAACCATTTCTTATTCCGTTGGCGAGCCAATGGTAACAACAGTTACCTCGCCATCGGTTACTCTCACACAAGGATTTCAGCAGCCAACACCAACCGCATTATTTTCTGTTACTGTTACTGCCACACCGAGTGCTACTATTTGCATGGGAAAAAGCACAACTCTTAATGCAAACTCTTCTTCACTTGCGCTTCCTCTTACCTATACTTGGTCTCCAACAACAGGACTTAACAATCCGAATATTTCAAATCCTATTGCTTCACCATCAATTACTACAACCTATACGGTTAACGTAAAGGATGCAATTCTCAACGCGGGTACTGCAACAATAACAATAACTGTTAATACTCCCTCCGTTATTATCTCTTCAACTGTAACATCTGCTGTTTGCCCGGGAAGTAGTATTACGCTTTCAACAATAAACTCTGGCGTAACCTCATATACATGGGCGCCAACCGGACAGACAACATCTTCTATTACAGTTGCTCCCACAACAAGTACAACCTATTCTGTTACTGTTAAAAACTCTACCGGATGTACGGCAACAGCAAGAGACTCAATTACCGTTACTCCAACACCAACAATTACCGTTTCGGGGAACACAACTATTTGTAGGGGAAGTTCTACAACACTTTCAGCAAATAGTACTGCTACAATTTATAATTGGAATCCGGGTAATCTAACAACTGCAATCATATCAGCGCAGCCCACTTCGTCAACAAATTATACCGTAACCGGAACACTTAATGGTTGTATGGGAATAACAACTGTTTCTGTTACAGTAAATCCTGCGCCGACTGTTAGCATTTCAGGAAGTGTTTCTATTTGTCTTGGTAATCATGCAACACTTGCGTCTTCGAGTGGTGTAAATTATTCGTGGAGTACTGTTCCCGTACAAACTACTCAATCCATTTCTGATAATCCATCTACAACTACCACCTATTCTGTTACAGTTGCAAATTCTTTCGGTTGCACTGCAACTGCAACTCACACTGTGAATGTGAGTTCTATTACTCCGCAAATTACAGGAGGAAACACAACTATTTGCTCTGGAAATACAACTACACTCACCGCATCAGGCGGAACTTCTTATACATGGATCACATCTCCTTCGCAAACAACTGCATCTATTACTGTTGCTCCAACAACCACTACTTCCTATTCTGTTTTTGTTACAAACTCCATTGGATGCAGCGGAATGGCTACTGCTACTGTGAATGTAAATTCTTCACTTCTTTCTTCAATCTCAGCTAATAGTACAACACTTTGTCCTGGTACAAACACAAGCATAACAATTAGTGCAAGCGGAGGAACAACTTATTCCTGGAGTACCGGACAAACAACAACTTCAATTATAGTTTCTCCTCTTTTTCCTTTTGGACCCCACACTTATTCCGTAGCTATTTCTAATGGCTCTTGTACGGCTGATACATCAATAACGATTACAGTTTTAACACCTCCAAACATTTCTATTTCTACCACGCCATCTACTCCAACAATTTGTTCAGGCGATGCTATTACTCTTACGGGTGGTGGTGGAACATTTTATTTTTGGGGTGCTGCGTATGGAAGCCCTCCCTCCATTGTTGTGTATCCTACGGTTACTTCTACTTATACGGTAATCGGACAAAATGTGAATTCAAACTCGTGTTACAATTTTGCTTCTGTCAATGTAACCGTAAATAGTATAACCGCAATCGTTGGCAATAATATTACCATTTGTCCAGGATTTACAGCTCAACTTTCTGCAACTGCCGGAGGAGATACAACTGGTTTATCCTACAACTGGTATAATTCTTCTGATAGTTTAATTCATTCTTCCAACAATCCTTATTTTTCTGTTAATCCGAATGTAACAACATTTTATTTGGTGAGCGCTACTAATGGACTCTCGTGCAATTCCGCAAACGACACCGTTTGGGTTTTTGTTGATGCTAATAATAATTGCGCAATACATATTTATAACGGCATCACCCCAAACGGCGATGGTAAAAATGATACATGGTATATTGATGGCATACAATCTTTCCCAGATAATGTGGTTGATATTTTTAATCGCTGGGGAGAAAAAGTGTGGGAGGGAGCTCATTACGATAACGACAAAGGAAGCGATCATGTTATTTGGAAAGGGCATAATCAAAGCGGTCAGCCTTTGCCTGCCGGAACTTATTATTATGTGATTGACATAAACGGAAAAAGATTCGCAAGCGGTTGGGTGGAGTTGACTCGATAAGAAAATGTTTAATGTTTAATGAGTAATTATTGCTGTAAGCTGTATTCAATGAAAAAAATAGTTGGCATATTCTTTTTTATAATTATCAATTATCAATTATTAATTATTAATTGCTATGCCCAGCAAGATGCACAATACAGCATGTACATGTTCAATCAGCTTGCCTTAAACCCTGCTTATGCCGGTAGCCGCGAAGCATTGTCTTCTACTTTAGCTTATCGCGATCAATGGACTGGAATTAGCGGAGCACCCACTACGGCAGCATTTACCATACAAGCTCCATTAACAAATAAGCACATGGGTCTCGGATTGGAAATTCTTTCCGACAAACTTGGACCCGAAAACACAAGTGCAGTTTTATTTTCTTATGCCTATCGCATTCGGTTGGGAAAAGGAAAACTTTCTTTCGGGTTGAGAATGGGAATGTATGATTACGCTTTCGACTGGAGTAAAATAGATTATAAAGATCAGGGCGATATTTATAGTGCCCAAGCGTCCACATCAAAAATAACCGGCTCGGGCGATTTCGGACTTTATTATTATTCCCGAACTTTTTACTGGGGACTTGGAATGACGCATCTTAATCAGGGAAAAATTTCCAATGTAAGTTCTACTGATTCGTCCGCACGGCAAACTGTACATTTTTTTATGCCGATAGGAAAATCTTTTGAAGTCGGCAACGTGGTTATTAATCCATCCTTGTTGTTTAAAGGTGGCGGAAATATTCCAACCGAAACCGATTTGAATCTAAATATTTTACTGAAAGAACATTTGTGGCTCGGAGTTTCTTGGCGCTCAACCTACGGACTTGTTTTTTTAACACAATATATGATCAACGAAAAAATGAGAGTGGGCTATTCTTATGACTACGGCATGAATAAAATTGGAATTGCCGGAAAAGGAACGCACGAAATCATGATTGCTTACGATATTAATATTCACGGAACAAAAATGGTGATGCCAAGATTTTTATGATCGGCAAACAGATTAAAAATATATTTTTTGTTTTCTTCGTTCTTTTCTGCTCTCTCGGGCAAGGAGCCGATGGTGCTTATGCTCAGATGAAATCCACGGTGAAAAAAGCCGATTCGTATTACAATAACAACGAGTATGTAAAAGCAATTCCTCTTTACAAAAAAGCTTCAAAGAAAAATGACGATGCGCTGAAAAAACTTGCCGATTGCTACCGCATCATGAAAAATTATCCACAAGCAGAAATATACTATGAAAAACTTGTAGCAAAAAAACCTTCCGATCCGATGATATATTATTATTACGCGGAAATATTGCTCAACAATAATAAATACGAAGAAGCGAAAAAACAATTCCTCGCATATTCTGCTTTAAATCTCGATGATAACAGAGGAGATCTTTACGCAAAAGCGTGCGAGCAGATGAAAGCGTTGCTTGTCAAGCCGGCACATTATAAGGTTTTTAATCTTGGTGATATTAATTCTTCGGTTTCAGATTTTTGTCCGGTGATTTACAAAGACGGTTTGATTTTTTCTTCCGAACGCGTTCACGATCTTGTTAATTATTCTAAGAGCGGATGGACGGGTCATTCTTATTTGTCGCTTCTTTATGCAAGAGGAGAAAAGAAAAAAGATTCTGTGGTTTTTGAAAATGCAAAAATATTTTCAGGAAAGTTCAGCGGAGACGGGCATTATGGTCCTGTTTGTTTCAACAGTGATTTTTCCGAATTGTTTTTCACGAAAGTTGATAACACCGTTACTCGCAAACGCGGAGTGGTGAGCCAGTCAAAACTTTATTGGTCAAAACACACTGGCGGTTGGAGTTCTCCGGTAGCGATGTCGTTCAATAGTAATGATTACGCAACGGGTCATCCTTCCATTTCAAAGGATGGTCAATATCTTTATTTCGCATCGAATATGCCCGGCGGTCAAGGAGGAACTGATATCTGGGTTTCAAAACGCGAAGGAGATTTATGGGGCGCTCCGCAAAATCTGGGAAAAGAAATTAATACCGCAGGCGATGAAACTTTTCCTTACATCAGCGCAAATAATACATTGTATTTTTCTTCAAACGGGCATACCGGATTTGGCGGGCTTGATATTTTTTCTTCAGCAATGAAAGATGGAAAGTGGAGCAAACCACTCAACCTGATGCCTCCGATAAATTCTGCCGACGATGATTTTGGAATTATTTTTAAAGACGATAACAGTGGATATTTTTCTTCCAATCGTACCGGAAAAGAATGGGGCGGAAAAGGAAGCGATGATTTGTATGGCTTCAATCTGTCGGGAGCATTTTCTTCCGTATCAGGAAAAATTTTGTTGAGCAGAAATTCAACCGATGGCGCACCAAATGTAAAAGTTTATATTCTCACCGATAAAGGAACAATTCTTCAAAACACAACTACTGATGCGTCCGGATTTTTTCATTTTGAAAATCTTGCCTCCGATCAATCCTACATGATCAAAGTGGATGAGAACGATCCGAATTTTGTGAATCAAAAAAAATTCTATCTCTCCGATTCAAAAAATAAAATCGTGCGGATGGTGGTGAAAGGCAAAAACGGTTTTTTTATTTTTGAAAATCTTCCTTCTGACCTTACAAAATTATCTGAACTGTCGGCAGATGACAGCGAGCTGAAAAGTATTTCCATTGCAGGAAATCTTTATTCGGGCGACCAGCGCTCTCCGGTTGAAAACACAAAAGTAAATCTGGTAAACGATAAAGGCGAGGTGATGCAATCCACCACCACCAACGGATTTGGTTCTTTTGTGTTTGTAAATATTCCATCGGATCAAAATTTCACGATAACTCTGGATACAAAAGATCCAAAAATTATTTCACAAAAAATTTATTTCACAAACAAAAGCGGAAAAGAAATTGGAATGAGCAAGGGCGGTGGTTTCAGATTTCAGGTGCTTGCTTCGGATAAAAATACAATCTCGCAACTGGAGGTGGATGATAGTCAGTTGCTAGTGGATTTGAAAGGCGTTCTTTATGCCGACAAGGAAGGAAAAAACCGTCTTGCAAATTCATCAATAAAACTTGTTGATAAAAATGGAAATGTGGTCAGCACTTCGCAAACAGATGCAACGGGGAATTTTAAGTTTGTGAATTTGCCAGCCGACCAACATTATCTGATTCGCCTGATTGAAGATGATCCAATGCTGAACTTAAAAGATATTTTTCTTGCCGACACAAAAGGAACGATTGTCGCAACGCTAAAATTAAAGACAGGAAAATTTTTCCGTTACGAATTTTTACCGACTGAAGAGCTAAGTCTTTCTTTTCTATATTTTGACGATCCGTGGCTGAAAGTTTCTAAAATGCAATCGGATTCAAAAAAACAAAACTTGATGACTATTATTGAAAATGTTTATTACGATTACGGAAAATGGGATTTGCTCCCACAGGCAGTTATCACGCTAAATAAAGTAATTAATGTGATGAAGGAAAATTCCAATGTAACAATTGAAGTTCTTTCGCATACCGATTCGCGCGGAAATTCAGATTTTAATCTTGAGCTTTCACAAAAACGTGCACAAGCCGCAGTTGATTACATTGTTTCAAAAGGCATTGACAAAAAACGGCTTGTTGCAATCGGTAAAGGTGAAACACAACTCGTGAATAAATGTAAAAATGGTGTTGATTGTAGCGAAGAAGAACACGCTCAAAACCGCAGAACAGAATTTAAGGTTAAGAATGGTGGAAAATAAAATTACATCTATATAAAAAGAAAACACATAAATTTCTTTTCTCCCCTACCCGCTTTTGAAAATATTTTTTAGAAAAATTTTTGACCTTTAAATTGAAGATCAAATTTTGATATTTTTTATTTATTAAAACTTGCCTGGCTGAAAATAAATGGAGCAGGATTTAAAAATCGTAATGTAATTTCAAACCCACCTCGTCCTGAACTAACTGTTTTGAGTCCGGAAATATTAAAGTCGTAACTCACTCCTATTCCATAGCTGGAAAATTCAAAAAGAGCCGTGCCGACAAAAGCATCGCTGTTACGATAATATCCTCCAACAGAAATGGAAGCGCCTTTAACAAAACCCGTGTATTTAGAATCTTCACGAAGCATGTAGCGAATCAATGACCCAACAAAAATTTCCTGATTAGGTCCTTGCTTGGAAATCATAAATCCGGGAACAATTGCTATTCTTGAATTAGCAATTCCATAAGTGCCGGTTCCATGCAAAACAAAACGTGGATCTAATTTTTCACTGCCACCAAGAAAAGAATAGTTGGGTTGATTAACATGAAACGCCGAAGCTCCAATGGTAAAATCACGCTGATCGTTTCCGCTCATATAGCGTTCATTTTTTTTGTATGTATAAATAATTCCTGTTCCTAAATCAGGGCGAATTAAACTGGAGTTGCCATTTGCAATTGCCTTATCGGCAGGCAAAGAAGAATTATATCCTGTTGAAGAATTTGGATCGTATTGGCTTCCCCAATAAAGATTTCCAAAAGTAATGCTGCGTTGCATAATACCCGCTTGTAATCCTGCAGCAAGCATGCTCTTCTTGCTCAAATATATTTGATATGCAAGCGAACCGTTCGCTTGAAGTGTATTCATGTTTCCGTCTCCTGCTTTATCGTTGTAAACATTGAAACCCCAACCAAATCCATTTTCACCGGATTGTCTATATTTTTCTGTTGCGTTTTTTACTTTTATCCAACGCTTTTTTGCTTTTATATCGAACGAAGCACCAAGGGTTTGATAAGGAACAGTGACTGCGCTCCATTGTGTACGATAAATCATGCTGGCGCGAATCCAAACAGTGGTTCCGGCAAGAGCAGGATTTAATGTTAATGGCGATTGATTGAATTGAGAAAAATGTATGTCTTGTGCACCAGCAAAAGTTGTGAATAATAATAGTGTTACCAAAAATGATTTTTGTAACAGAGTAAATATTTTCATTATGATTATTGGTATTTAAAAGACAAAGTAACGAAAAATATTAGCGAACGAGTATAAAATAATATGATGATAATAATCTCAGCACTTGGACCAATACATAAAATTCCTTAGTGCGGGTTTTTTTCAAAAAAATATCAATCGGTTAGAAAATGGTTAACTATTTAAAATAATAGCGATTTGACATGAAATAATAATAATAATAATAGTTTGTGTACCATTTAAACAGTATATGTTAATAAACTAACACTAATTGTAAATATTTATAACATAAATTGTTTTTATTAAAATTATTTATACCTTCGCCTCTTCAAATAAAAAATGTCAGTACAGATAGGGGTCATAATAAAAAAAGTAATGGAAGATAAACGAATCTCTCCATCTGAACTGGCTTCTCGCCTTGGAGTTCATCCCGGCAGCATCAGCAGAATTTTTAATTACAAACACATGCATTCTTCCTTGCTGCAAAAGATTTCACAAGTGTTGGGTCATGACTTCTTTAAATATTTTACTCAGGACATAAGGGTAGAAAGACCGGAGTCAGAAAAACAAATTGAGGAGTTCAAGAAAGAAATAGAACAACTCCGAAAGGAAAATGGATACTTGAAACAGATAAACGAATTACTAAATAAGACTAACAAAACTTAAAAGAGGATTCTCATTTGCGTTATGTAGTTTCACGTGAAACAAAAATAACTAAAAAAAAGATGGTTGTTTTTGCAATGGAAGGAAAAAAAGAAAAAGTGCGAATAAAAATTGCATAGACAATACATTATGAATAAAACGAATTTGACTTGTCATAACCAAAACGAAGCAATAATATGGAAGCATTAAAAAATTGCCCAATCTGTAATCACGATAAGTTCAAGTCTTTTTTATCGTGTGTTGATTACACCGTTTCACGTGAAACATTTAAGATAGTACAATGTGATAACTGTGGATTTCGTTTCACAAACCCTCGCCCGGATGAAAAAGAAATAGGTAAATACTACCAATCGGAAGAATATATTTCTCACTCGGATACAAGGAGGGGATTAGTGAATGTGCTTTATCAGATAGTGAGGAATCACACGATAAATCAAAAAGTTAAACTGATAAACAGAATATCTCTGAACTCCGAATTCCAAGCTCCGAACCTACTTGATATTGGCTGCGGCACAGGAGAGTTCTTAAATGCCTGCAAAGAGAGCGGATGGCAAATTACAGGAATTGAACCCTCAGAAATTGCTAGAAAAAACGCAGAACAAAAATATAACATCATTCCTTTGCCACAAGAAAAATTATTTGAGATAAATGAAAAAAAATTTAATGTGATTACATTATGGCACGTACTTGAACATATTTACCAATTAGATAAAACCATAGAACAAATTGGCAAAATACTTTCTGATGACGGCGTTTTGGTTGTAGCCGTACCGAATTGTAATTCGTTTGATGCAAAAAAATACGGCGTATATTGGTCTGCATGGGATTTGCCAAGGCACATTTATCATTTTACTAAAAAGGATATAGAAAAAAAATTTAATAAATATGGAATCCGGTTAAAAGAAGTTATTCCGATGAAATTTGATTCGTATTATGTTTCTCTGTTAAGTGAAAAGTATAAGAATGGAAGCACTAATTTACTTTCAGGATTCTGGAACGGATTAAAATCAAATTTAATGGCAAAAGAAAATGAAACGGGATTTTCAAGTCAGATATATATACTGCAAAGGAACAAATCAAATTGATATTCAACACTTTAATGATCATATTGCAAAACATTATTACAAATAATTATCGCTATCAACCAAGTTGGGTTATGGTAATTATTGCATTATCTGTTATGATATTAGGATATTTATTTTCTGCATTCAAAACAAGATTCAACACTTTTTTAAAAACGGTTTTCACAATCAGAATTGGAAATCAAGTATCGCGGGAGGAATATTCTCTTTCACATCCAACGGCAATTTTTTTATCAATTAATTTTTTAATTACCGCTTCGTTATTTATTTTGCAAGCAATTATTACAAAAAAAATCTCACAGCCAAATATAGGTTTATCCTTTTTCTCATATCTGTTGATTGTTGGTTTTGTATTAGTCGTTTATCTGGTAAAGATTTTATCTCTAAAAACAATTGGGTATATTTTCAACAGCAACTCAGCACCTAATGAATACATATTTCTGATTTTTTTAATAAACCAAATTATTGGAATTGGGTTTATTCCGATAATTCTTTTTATTGCTTACGGAAAAGAATCTTTCACAAACGATTTTGTTTATGCGGGATTCGCTCTATTTATTTTATCCTTTTTTGTCAGAATAGGTAAGGGCGCGCTGACTGCGCTGTCCAGCAGGAAAATATCTGCATTCTATTTATTTTTATACCTTTGCACCTTTGAAATATTACCCTTGTTATTAGGAGCAAAATTGTTTGACAAGTTGGTATGACGGTTACTGTTTTTCGGAAAAACCCCATAAATAAAACCGATGAAAATAAAATCTGTCTTAGTCGCTCAGCCGAAGCCAGAGTCTGAAAAATCTCCTTACCTCGACCTTGCCAAAAAATACAATCTGAAAATTGACTTCATCCCTTTGTTTCACATGGAGGGAATTTCAGCAAAAGAATTTCGTCAGGAAAGAATTAATCTTTCAGAATATACCGGAGTAATTGTTACCAGTCGCCACTGCATTGACCATTATTTTCGCTTGTGCCAGGAAATGAGATTTGAAGTTCCTGAATCAATGAAATATTTTTGCACGTCGGATGCCATCGGATATTATATTCAGAAATATATTCAATACAGAAAAAGAAAAGTGTTTCATGGAAAACAAAATGTTCATGACCTTGCCGTAATACTTCGCAAACACAAAAACGAAAAATTTCTTTTGCCTCATTCAAATGTTCATAATAAGGAAATTGATGTTGTGCTTGACAAGGAAAAAATAAATTATACAAAAGCTCTTTTTTACCGCGCGGTTCCCAGCGACCTTTCTCACATCAAAACATTGAATTACGATGCATTGGTTTTTTTCAGTCCGGCAGATGTGAAATCTCTTACCAAAAATTTCCCAAAATTCAGACAGAGAGAAACCATAATTGCTGCATTTGGAACTACCACAGCTAAAGCCGTTCAGAATGCCGGATTTCGCTTGAATATTCAAGCCCCAACGCCAGAATCGCCATCTATGGCAATGGCTCTTGAAAATTATAT
>PLUL01000036.1 GCA_003164895.1 Bacteroidota bacterium
TGAATTATGAAAGAGGTCTAATAAATCAACTTCACATTATCAAGATAGAAATATGAAGGAGGATTAACGCAAGTCATATAAAAATAAATTGAATATCCTGCCGCGTTCAACGTAATCACCGATAAACTTAGATTAATATAAATTTTATTCCAGCCAGTTGTAGGTCGTAAAGTCATCACACTTAGTTGTCCAAGATAATTACTGGTAGCCGAAGTGCCATCATATGCATTCACACCTACTGTAAGTGGTGTATTACAATTATAATCCATCTCCAAATAAATGGGAGGAGTGGCTGGTAGTTTATATTTTCCATAAGTACTGCCAGAATATATTGCGTTACTCTTTTTCATAATAACACCACCACATCCATTTCCATATTGTACAATAGGATCAGGAAGATTGATAACCCGCATGAATGTATCAGATGTTGATTTTGATGTATCATTTAACCAATATTTTCCGCTTCCGCTTTCAAAATCTTGTATAAAAGAAAAATTAGTGCTCGCGGCATAAGTTACGGTAGGATTTATTTTCAAAATACTTCCCTGAGTAAGAATTACAGTTTGAGTATAGGTACTGTAAAACGGATATTCAACTCTTGTTTCGTTCATGCCATTATCTTTTATACCAGGAAAAATTGTGATGGTATGTTGCCCGGAATACAAAGCAGGAATCGTGAACGGCATTTCAAATGCGCCAATTGATGTTCCGTCAAGATCAATCCATGAATCAACAATTTTTTGTGTATTGCTTCCCTGAGTGCCATTTGGATTTACAGTAAGATTTATATTATCAATATGAATGTAGGCAGGAATTGGCACTTCTTTATGGCAGGAAACAAAAAGGAACAAGTAACAAGTAGCAAGTAGCAAAAACAGAAATTTGATACCTGATACCTGATACTTGATACTAAATGATTGATATTTCATTTCTCAACTGAGAATTTCATTTTCTCCATTATTTTAAAAGCAACATCAAGCGAGCGAAAACCATCTTCGGCGGTGATAGCTGTCTGCGTATTATTTATAATTGAATTTGCAAACGATTCGAGTTCCATTTTTATTGCATTCGTTTCAGGAATTGCCGGATTATCAAAAAATATTTGTTTCGTTCCTTTCACTCCAAGATCAATCGTCATTGCAAAAGGATCGCTTGGTTCTTCCGTAATTGTTTTCATGCGAATGATTTCGGTTTTCTTTTCTAAAAAATCTACCGATATGTAAGCATCTCTTTGAAAAAATCTTGACTTGCGCATGTTCTTCAAAGAAATTCTGCTGGCGGTTAAGTTTGCAACTGCTCCGTTATCAAATTCTATTCGCGCGCTTGTAATATCTGGCGAATCGCTCACCACCGCTACTCCACTCGCATTTATTTTTTTCACATTTGCTTTCACCACACTCAATACAATATCAATGTCGTGAATCATTAAATCAAGAACTACCGAAACATCCGTTCCGCGCGGATTGAACTGCGCAAGACGATGCGTTTCGATGAACATCGGATTATCAAAATAATGTTTCACAGAAAGAAATGCCGGATTAAACCGCTCCACATGTCCCACCTGAACTTTCACATCAGCTTCATCGGCAATTGTCATAATTTCTTTTGCTTCTTCGATGGTATTGCTCAGTGGTTTTTCAATAAAAACATGTTTTGAATTTTTCAACGCCTTCATTGCCACTTCGTGATGTGCAATGGTTGGAGCAACAATATCAATGGCATCGCATTTTGAAATTAATTCATCTGCAGACGCAAAAACAGGAATATTAAAATCATTTTGAGCTTTCTGTGATTTTTCTTTATCAGGGTCAAAAAAACCAACTACCTGAAACTGCGGAATCTCTTTCAACAATTTGAGATGAATTTTTCCGAGATGCCCAACGCCAAATAATCCAACCTTAATCATAATCTTTCGTAATTCGTAGTATGTTTGCAAAAATAATCATTCAATCGTGATACTGTGACATCAAATCAATTAACCGACACTTACCTCCACAAAGGGCTGAGAACAAAACTTGTTAAGGAATTAATAGAAAAAGGAATCTCTGACAAAAATGTTCTTGCTGCTCTAGAAAAACTTCCGCGTCATTATTTTTTTAACACCGCATTTGCTAAATTCGCTTACGAAGACAAAGCATTTCCAATCGCTGCCGGGCAAACTATTTCTCAACCCTACACCGTTGCGTTTCAAAGTCAATTACTCGAATTAAAAAAAGGAGAAAAAGTTTTAGAAATCGGAACTGGCAGCGGATACCAAACCTGCATCCTGATGGAAATGGGAGCAAAGATTTTTTCCATTGAAAGACAAAAAGAACTTTTTGACAAAACAAAAAATCTTCTTTCACAAATAGGATATTCTCCAAAAATGTTTTATGGTGACGGGTACAAAGGGCTTGAATCCTATGCTCCTTTCGATAAAATTCTTGTAACAGCGGGAGCGCCTTTTATACCTGAACCATTAAAGCAACAGCTTAAAATTGGAGGTCGTTTAATTATACCGGTAGGCGAAGGTGATACTCAGGAAATGATTTTGATAGAACGGGTTTCAGAGTCAGAATTCAGGCAAACTCCACACGGCATGTTTCGTTTTGTCCCTCTTCTTGCCGAAAAAAATAAATAACCTTACGAACAAATTACTGTTCATAACAACAATCTAAATCACTGATTTTCTTTTTTCATAGAATTACTTTTGTTCATTAACCAAAAAACAAATTCTATGAAAAAAACAATTTTATTACTTGCAGTGGCATTCGGCATAACGAATGTCTTTGCACAGGACCTTAAGTCCAAAAAAGACGAGCCCATTCTTCCAGAAGCAGGCGACTGGGCAATCAGCGTTGATGCTAAACCTGTATTAAATTATTTAGGTGGCTTTTTGAGCAACGCTGGTGCTGTTTCTCCTACGTGGGGATATCCTGGCACACCGTTGGCAATTACAGGAAAGTATTTCAAAGATGAGAAGACTGCATTCCGTGCAATGGTGCGTATTGGACTTGGATCGACAACTTACACCAATTATGTGAATGACCAAACCTACACAGGAACAGGAACTCCACCTACGGTTAAAGACACGCGCAAAGTTTCCCAGCACAATATAATATTAGGAGGCGGCATGGAAATGAGAAAAGGAAAAACAAGACTTCAGGGATATTATGGCGGAATGCTTTACATTATGCTTGGCGGTTCAGATACTACAAATGCATATGGAAATTCAATGAATAAAACATATGCAAACCCATTGTCAACTACTTGGGGCTCAAACGGAGCAGCAGGTGCAGGTCCAATGTCTTCACGTATAACTCAAGACAAAGCAGGATCTACTTTTGGTTTTGGTTTGCGTGGTTTTATTGGTGCAGAATATTTTATTTTTCCAAAAATGGCTGTTGGAGCTGAATTTGGATGGGGCATTGGAATGTCAAACAGAGGTGATGGAACAATTAAAACTGAATCACTTGATGTTAATCTGAATGAACAAATTGTATCAGGAAAAAATGGCGGCAAAAAACAATTTGGCTTAGATACTGACATTAACAGCATGCAAATGATGCCTACCGCATCATTGAATCTTACATTGCACTTCTAAGTATCAGGTTTATTAAATTAAAAACCCTAGGGAGTTATCCCTTAAGTAGGCAAATACCGATTAAGGCAAGAAAATGCGGGTGTTGAAAACGAAATGGCTGGAGGAACCCAGCCATTTTTTTATTAGACTTCTTCGGAAAATAGTACAATCAACATTTGTCGTTTCATAAGATTTGCCATTTCAAGGAATAGTGCAAGGATGAAATGAGTTGGTTTATGAATGATTTACCAAGAAGTGGAAAGTTTAAAACCCGCGTTATTCAAACGATTAACCGGGGTTAAGACAGAAGTTTTCTTACAGATGCTTGATAGCATCACAACCTTTAAGTAACAGAATAGACATCTTCGTAAATTCAAATTATCTTATTGATAACCATTCCTTTGATTTTACCCCCTATTATCCGAAGAAGCCTAATAAGCCATGCCGTTGTTTTAAAGAAAACACTAACCTGTTACTTTGCAAGCGATATTTTTCGGTAAACCACATTTGCTCCACTAATAATCCTAACCAAATATACGCCATTTGCCCGAGAAGATAAGTCAATTTGAAAATTTGAAGATGTGCCAATGTGTTGATTAATACACTTTCCCATCATATCATAAATTTGAATTTGGCAATTAGCTATTAGCTGATGACTGACGGCTTGTATATGAAAAACTCCGCTTGTTGGATTTGGATAAATGCTTATTGAATTTTCTTTAAAAGGTTGATTGATTCCTGTAGTAGTAACACAAGCTGTAGTATCGAAATCTACAATAGTTGATGCTGCATTTCGAAAAGCCAATAATGCACTTTTAAATTCACTGAATTGTCCCATGCTGTCAGCACCTGCACTATACGACCAAAACATTACTCCGGCATAATTTCCGGTGAACGCATTATACAACATGGTGGAAGGTGAGTGTTTCGTGCTGTTCCCCTGAGATTCTCCAATCAGAGTTGGTTTATCCAGCAACCAAAAACTTTCCTGACAACCGGATTTATAAGGATCAAAACTTATTACACCATTCATCCAATCGTAATAATGTATTTCATAGAAATCTAAAAATGCCAACGGTTTGTTATATGCGCTTTGAATGGCAGAATTCTTCCAATAATTTCCGTAGCAAGGCGAGGTTACAGAAAATTCATCCGAGTTATATCGTAATGTGGCAGAACCAACTGTAACCATTTTAGTTGAATTTTTATGAATGGCTTCCGTGCACATTCCAACAAAACACTGCATTTGGTTTGCATTTACTACCTGCGTTTGATTTCCCCCGTTTGGAACATTCATGCTCCATTCAGGTTCGTTAATAATTTCCCACGCCAATAAATTACATTGATTGGCATAATGCTGAACCATCGGAATAAGCGCGTTGTTAATGTAGCTTCTTGTCTTGGATGTGTCTTGAATTAAATCAGCATGCATTCCACCGTAAACTCCAAGCGCGTAATCATTGTTGGTCATATTAAAACTCCACAGAGAAGGAATTATCATTACGTGATGTTTGAGCGCGCGTTTAAACATATCGTCCATACTTGAAAGAACAACGGGATCGAGCCCAGTTATATATTTTGTAGTGGAATCAAATGTCGGACTTGTATTTCCGTCATTGTGGATCCAAACTCTGGCGCAATTAATTCCATAACTCTCAAATTGAGTAAATGCGTTTTCAAACCAAGTGGTATCATATAAGTTTCCGTGCAAATAGTTGGTTCCAAAATCAGAAGCATACATGTTCCATGGAATATTAACTCCGTTAATAAAATAACTTTTGCCGTTGAAAGTAAGTTGCTGAGAGGAAAGTATTGTTGCTGAAGAAAAAAAAACAAACAGGATAAAAAACACTGATATTTTTTTCATGAAAAACTATTTTACATTCCGAAGATAATGTATTTTATTCAATGATACTTTGAATGTGTTCGATAATCTTTTCCTTTTCACTTGGATCAAACCATTTTATTTCTTTGTCTTTTCTAAACCAAGTCATCTGCCGTTTAGCAAAGTTGCGGGTGTTTTGTTTGATGAGATCAATGGCTCTCTGTAAATCAGTTTTACCATCGATAAAATCAAATAATTCTTTATAACCGACAGTTTGCAAAGAGTTAAGATGTTTATATTTTATGAGAGATTTTACTTCATCCAGCAATCCTTTCTTCATCATTTCATCCACGCGGAAATTAATTCTTGCGTAAAGTTTTTCGCGATCCATATTCAATCCGATTTTTATTGAAGTGAAATTTCTTCTTTGTTTTTGCTCTTTTCTAAATTCAGAATAAGGTTTTCCGGTTATCAAACAAACTTCAATGGCGCGAATCAAACGATGAGGATTTTTTAAATCAATTTTTCTGTAATGATCTTCATCTAATTTTTTTAATGTGTTACGCAAGTATTCTATGCCTTCATTTTTGTACTTATCCATAATTCCTGCGCGTATTTCTTTATGAGTTTCAGGAATTTCATCAAAGCCATTGCATACTGCGTTAATGTACAATCCTGAACCTCCAACCATCACCGCAACGCGTTTTTTCTGAAAAATAGTTGAGAGTATATTCAATGCATCGCGCTCAAACATTCCGGCATTGTAATCATCGTGAATGGAAAGAGAATTAATAAAATGATGTTTGATGGATTTTAATTCATCTTCACTCGGCTTTGCCGTGCCAATATTCATTTCTTGGAAGAATTGTCGTGAATCAGCGGAAATAATTTCTGTGCTGAATTCTTTCGCTACATCAATGGCGAGAGAAGTTTTGCCAACAGCGGTGGGACCAAGAATAACAATGAGGAATTTATTAGCCATTAGCCATTAGCCATTAGTAACAGCCAATACCTAACGGCGTGTTTTTTTTCAAATGCCTTCGTCAACATCAAGTCCTTCTGAATCTTCACTTTTAGAATCACCTTCTTCATCCTCTTCTCCGGTTTTTACATCATCCTCATCTAAAAGAATGGGATCATCTTCAATTTCATCAGCCGAAATTTCTTCTTCGGCAACTTCAAGCATTATTTCTTTTTCAATTGTAGGAAGAACGGGTTCATCTTCTTCGTCTGGAGGCGGAGGAAGATTGGTTGGCTTGTATTGCTTTGGAGCAGTGCCGGAACTTTTCACGCATTGAGGGTATGGCGCGGTTTTATTTTCGGGAATAATTTTGATAAGTTCAATTAAGAATGTCCATTCTTTTTCAGGGTCAAATATGTAAATGAATTTCTGGTGAGGATCGTTTACGAGATCGGCAATAGTTTTTTTCTTTTTCGGTTCCTCTTTTTTTGCTTTTCCTTTTTTGGGTTTCGCTTCGCTTGTGTTCTCTATGGAAATTTCATTTTCCTTTCTCCAAAAATCATCGCTTGTATAAAATGTGGCAGACTTTGAATTATCAAAACTAATCGCCTGCTGAATGGCAGTATGCAATTCTAAAAAGGACTGAGATGATTTAATTTCAATGTCGCGAAACATATCTTCGTGATCTTCGTAAGTAACTCTGAAACGGTAAACCATAACTGAAATGTTGAATTATAAATTATGAATTTAAAATGAACTCCAACAAACACAAAAATAAAAATACTATCCGTTGCTATTGAAAATATTTTTCATTGGAACAAATCCAAGTTCTTTTCCTTTGTCAAGCATGTATTGAAATGCTTTTTCATATTCATTCGGAATAATTCCATCCAAAATGGCTTCGCGAACTGCATCTTTGATAATGCCAACTTTTTTGCTCGGAGGGATGCCAAATGTATTCATCACTACTTCTCCGGTGATAGGCGGTTGCCAATTGCGTATTTTATCTTTCGCTTCTATTTCTTTTAACTTTGTTCTTACAATTTCAAAGTTGCGCAAATAGCGTTTCACTTTCTCTGGATTTTTTGAAGTAATATCCGCATCGCAAAGCATCATCAAATCGTCAATATCATCGCCTGCTTCAAATAGCAACCTGCGCACTGCTGAATCGGTTACTTCGTTTTTTGCAAGTACGATGGGGCGGAGGTGAAGCAGAACAAGTTTCTGCACATATTTCATTTTTTCATTCTGCGGAAGTTTGAGTTCGGCAAATATTTTTGGAACCATGCGCGAACCTTTGTCTTCATGTCCGTGAAATGTCCAGCCATGACCTTGCTCAAATCTTTTTGTTTGAGGTTTTGCAATATCATGGAGCACAGCCGACCATCTCAGCCAGAGATTATTTGTGTGACGCGAAATATTATCAAGCACTTCGAGCGTGTGATAAAAATTATCCTTGTGTCCTTTTCCATCAGCGTAATCCACGCCTTGAAGAAGAACAAACTGTGGAAAAATCAAATGCAGCAAACCGCTATCGAATAATAATTTGAAACCAACCGATGGCTTTGGCGAGAGAATAATTTTATTCATTTCATCGGCAATCCGTTCTTTCGAAACTATTTTGATTCTTTCCTTGTTCTTTGAAATTGCATCGAAAGAATTCTTTTCGATCTGAAAATTCAGTTGTGCTGCAAACCGAATGGCGCGCATCATTCGTAGGGGATCATCGGAATAGGTGATATCCGGACCAAGCGGAGTGCGGATTATTTTTGCTTCAATATCTTTAATTCCATTGAATGGATCAATCAGTTCCCCGTAATTATTTTTAGATAGTGAAATTGCCATTGCATTAATGGTGAAGTCGCGCCGGTTCTGGTCGTCTTCCAAGGTGCCGTCTTCAACAACAGGATTTCTCGAACCTCTGTCGTACGATTCTTTTCGTGCACCTACAAATTCAATTTCAAAATCTTCGTATTTAATATTTGCAGTGCCAAAGTTTTTGTAAACGGTAACATGATAATCGTCTCCGAGTTTTTTTGCAACCTGTTCTGCTAATTCAATTCCTGAACCTACGCAAACAAAATCAATGTCTTTGCAAGTGCGATTGAGAATCACATCGCGCACCCAGCCGCCAACTACATACGCCTGCACGTTTATTGCCTCCGCACAATCAGAAACGATTTTGAAAATAGGATGTGTGAGTTTTTCTTTCATTGCTACGCAAAAATAAGAGAAATAGAAGGTTGCTTGTGTAACAATCTCGAAAGTTTGTGGGGTTTCATTGAGTTCCGAATGCCCTCAACATAGTTCCGAATGCCCTCAACATAGTTGGAAAAGGGGTTCGTGAAGTTGGAAATGCCCTCAACATAGTTGGAAATGTGGTTCATGAAGTTCGAAATGCCCTCAACATAGTTAGAAATGGGGTTCGTGAAGTTCGAAATGCCCTCAACATAGTTGGAAATGGGGTTCGTGAAGTTGGAAATGCCCTCAACATAGTTGGAAATGAGGTTGGAGGAGTTGGAAATGAGGTTAGTGAAGTTGGAAATGCCCTCAACATAGTTAGAAATGGGGTTCGTGAAGTTCTAAATGCCCTCAACATAGTTAGAAATGAGGTTAGTGAAGTTGGAAATGTCCTCAACATATTAGGAAATGAGGTTCGAGGAGTTGCGGGAGGATTGCGCCTGACCAGCCAATTAATGGGATAAACTGTATATTTGTTGCGCCAATCCACCCAATTTTGGTAGGATAACGGCAATGCGCCAAGCCGCAAGTTAGCTGCAAGCATATAGAACGGAAAAAAGCCAAAGTAATATGACTAAATTAAATACTATTCCAACAATAGAATTCAAAACAGCCGAAACATTTGAAACTTGGCTCGAAAAGAATTATGGCAACTCAAATGGGCTTTGGCTCAAAATATTCAAGAAAGATTCCGGGAAAAAGACCATCAGCTATGCAGAAGCACTTGATGTAGCTCTTTGCTATGGGTGGATTGATGGTCAAAAAAAAGCATTTGACGAACAAGCGTGGCTGCAAAAGTTTTGTCCCCGAAGAGCAAAAAGTATTTGGTCAAAAATAAATATTGGACATGTCGAAAGATTAATCAATGAAGGTAGAATGAAACCCGAAGGATTAAAAGCTATCGAAAAAGCCAAAGCAGACGGTAGATGGGAAAAGGCATACGATGCCCAAAGCAAAATGACCATACCTGAAGACTTTCTAAAAGAACTTAGCAAAAACAAAAAAGCAGAAGCGTTTTTTATGGGTCTCAATAAGACCAATCTTTTTTCCATTGGATTTCGCCTTCAGACCGCAAAAAAACAAGAGACAAGAGAAAAGCGCATGAAAGAAATTATTGAAATGCTGGCTAAAGGTGAGAAATTCCATTAAATAATTTAGCTAAGTGGTGACAATTATTTGGAAAATGCCAGCAGCTAACAGCACCTTTGCATTATGGCGGGGGAAGTGCGAATATGAACAGTAGTGCAATAAATAGGCAGTGTGCGTTCAGACAGGTTAGTGTGCCTAATCCGCCACAACGCAAAGCTGCAAACCGTTAGCGTAACAATTTATTCCCTAATTATCTTAAACTCTCCATTTGTTTTAAGCCGGATGATGGATGATGGTTTTGCATTACCGGTTTCATTCTGTCTCCAAGCCACCACATAATCAACGGTCTTGATTATTTCGTCCGCAATCTCCGAAAAATTATGAGGAGCAACAGCGCCACTTATATTTGCCGAAGTGGAAACTATCGGCTTCCCGAATTTGTGAATCAATCTTTTGCAAAAATCATCGCTCGCCATTCTTACGCCAATGCTTCCATCGGCTGCCAACACATTTTTAGCAAATCCTCTTCCTGCATCATAAATTATTGTGAGCGGTTTGTGTTCTTCAAAATCATCTTCATCGTTGTTTAACTCAATCAAATCCCAGGCAAGTTCAGGCACATCTTTCACAAATCGGTTTAACATTCCGTCATCGCTCACAAGTGCAATTAAACTTTTTGATTCAGTTCTTTGTTTAATA
Organism: Bacteroidota bacterium; assembly: GCA_003164895.1. Lineage (GTDB taxonomy): Bacteria > Bacteroidota > Bacteroidia > Palsa-948 > Palsa-948 > Palsa-948. The sequence continues at coordinate 10,378 of PLUL01000036.1, forward strand.
GCGAAAACTTTCTCTACTGCTTTTTCGTTTGTTGCATCGCATCCAATTCCCCAAATTGTATCGGTAGGATAAAGAATCGTGCCACCTGAACGTAGTACTACAAGACATTTTTGTATTTCGGCATCAAAGTTCATGAAAGTATTTCTTTTACATCAATTGAATAAGCGCATTTGAAATGTCCTTGTGGGCAAACTTTATATCCATGTAAACCACAAGGGCGACAATCCAATTTTTCTTTTGTCTCTATTACTTTTGATTTTTCAGATAACGGACCAAAACCAAATGCAGGAACAGTGGAGCAGAAAATTGCGGTTACCGGTGCGTTCATTGCCGAAGCAATATGCATGGGCGCAGAATCATTTACATAATTCATCTGTGCATCTTTCATCAGTGCAGCAGTTTGCAGGATGGAAAGTTTTCCGGCAAGGTTTTCTATGCGAATATTTTTATTAAATGCTTTATTCTTTATTTCTTCGCACAACTCAAAATCGTTTTTTGCCCCGATTAAATTTACCGAAACACTTTCGTGAAGTGAATTAATGTGTGCAATCCATTTTTCTTTTGGAAATTGTTTGGTGAACCAAACGGATGTTGGTGCTATGCAAATGAAATTTCCCGTTTTATATTTTTTCACTTCGTTAAAATCCTTTTCAGAAGGATAGAGTTTTGGTTTAGCAACGGCATTATCCGTGAGAGAAGCAATCAATTCATGATTCCTTTCTGTTTCATGTTTGCCGTTTCCAATTTCGTGTTTGATTTTTTTTGTATAGCAGAATGAGAACGGATTTTTATCGAAACCAATTCTCTCTTTTGCTCCTGAACGCCATACGATGAAACCTGAACTTCCAAAGCGATGAAGATTTATTATGTAATCGTACTTAGCTTGTTTTACTTCGGAAGAAATAGTTAAAAGATTGTTTAGCTTGTTTTTTGTTTTGTCTAAAACAATAACTCTGCGAATAAAAGGATGATTTTCTAATACAGATTCATTTCCCTTTCGCAATAGAAAATCAATTTGTGAATCCGGAAAATGCTGATGAAGTTTTTCCGCAACAGAAGTGGCGAGAATCACATCTCCGAGAAATGCTGTTTGAATAACAAGAAATTTCACGGTGGCGAATTAATGATTTGACAAAGCGGATTCAGTATGGTCAACGATTCTCACGCGAAGTGTTTGTCCCTGCTTCAATCGTATATATTGTCTCTGAGGAAGTTCGTTTAGTTCGCGAAGTTTAACAACCGTAGTTCCGTAGTGATTTGCAATTTCCAAAAGTGTTTCTCCTTTTTTTACCGTATGAAATTCTGCATCAGGTGCGTAAGCGGAAAGAAGTCCGCATTTTTCTTTTTGCAACACCACATTATTGAAAAGAACACTTCCGCTTTCCAAAGAAAGAATGTATTCAGGATTTAATGGTAAACCCATAAAGCGAACTTCAAAATGCAAATGCGGTCCAGTGGAATGCCCGGTGCTGCCTGCAAGACCGATTAAATCTCCTGCACCAACTACTTGTCCTTCGCTGACTTTTATTTTTGAAAGATGCGCGTAAACGGTTTCAAGTCCATTGTAATGACGAATGATAACCACATTTCCGAAGCCGCCTTTTTTTTCAGCGAAACGAACCATGCCGTCAAATGCAGCAGTAATGGTATCACCTTTTCTCTGCTGAATGTCAACTCCTTTGTGATACCTATTATTTCTAACACCGAAAGGCGAAGAAATTGGTCCCCAAGTCGGCATCTTGAAACATCCGAAGTTAGGATTTTCCAATTCAAGCTGGTAGGTTGTATCTGTAGTAAAACGATCTTTGAATAAAATAGAAATATCTTCTTCCCAATCCGAATAATAATTGGAAGCAGGGTGAAAATCAATTGCATCTAACGGCAAAATGGAATCGGGTTGTAATTTTTCTATGAACAACATTCCGCTTAGTTTTTCTGAAATGGCATCCGCAATTTCAATTCTGTTTACTTTGTTGAGATTTCTTTTTGCCGTTTCTACCATTACCTGATCCCATAAATCTTCCGGAATATTACTTGCTTCAAACATGTGATCAATGAGCCGAAGCAATTGTTCATCGCTCATTTTTTCAATTAACGGAGATTCGCTTTCATGCTTGTGTTTTATGCGAGGACCATGCGAAGTCATCAAACTATCTTTTCCGCCCGCACGACAGAAAAAAACGTTGATTAACAAAACCGATATGATGATTACTATGCGCATAAAAATTGGATGCAAAGAAACAAAAAATAATTAGAAGTAAAAAACTTACTTGCTTACAACCATTTTTTTAGTGACTTCGCTATCATTGAATTTCAACGAATAGAAATAAATTCCGGAAGAATATTTTTCAGTATTTAATTTGAACGAATGATTTCCAACGGATTGATTTCCGAAATTGATCACTTCCATTTCCTGTCCCAAAAGATTCCTCAAAGAAAATTGCACCTGACCGTTTGAAGGCAATGTGTAATTGATAATTGTATTTCCGGAAGATGGATTAGGAAAGTTCTGAGAAAGAAGAGTACCATCGTTATTAAATTCATTTACAGAAGCAGTGTTACTTCCCATAATATTTACATGAATCATAAAATCTTCTAAAGTTCGGTAGCGATAAGGCGACCAATTACCTCCAATTATTTCGTATGCTCTGTTTGAAAGCGGAGCACGTCTGCTTGTGCCGAGAGAAATGGAAGCACCGTTCATTTCCCATCCAACATAAATTCCACCTGAATTAATTGTGATTGGAGTAGAAAGCGAAATGTGGTTTACTGCATTTGCAACAACCAAACTTCCGGCAATCGTATCTTTAAACAGCACAGCACCCACTGAATGATTTGCATTAGCGGCACGAATGCTTGCGATAAATCCGGAACTATTTGGATTTTCTGCAATATAATAATCCAGCGAAGTAATTTTAACAGGATAGAAAGGCGGTTCGAGATAAATTCCTACGCCATCGGTATTTGTTTTCCATGATAAACTGCTATCCTTAATTCCATCATCGTAAGCAAGTGTGCAAGTGGCAAGCGAAGTATCCACCACCACCAATTCTACATCCTGAATATCATTTGTGTTGTTCATGTCATGAGAAAAAAGTGTCTGCGTGCGATAGGTATATCTTCCAGACGCATTGCATTGATAAAGAGTTGAAAATACAACTGCGGAATCTGCACCAACAAGTGATCTGGGAACTATAATTGTATTATTATATAATGAATTGGAGCTTGCATCCAGAACCTGTGCATTGATTGAGAATGCACCCGCATTTCTATTGCCGACATTAGCAATTTCAGATTTTAAAGTAATGGAACGACCATATGGACCAGACATAAAAAATGCTCCATTAAGTGAATCGTTATTCCATAAAGGCGTAACATCAGAAAAACAACTATCGCAAGAAATAACTTTTGGATAGTAAAATTTTACTGCAGTATTGGCAATTGGATAAGTAGTGTCATTTAAAACCGGTAAGCCACTTTCTTTAACGATATTTTCGATTCCGGTTTTAACATCGTTATTCTGAGCTTTTCCGTTTAGCGATTTATATTGATATAAGATAGAACTGTCTTTTGAGGTTAAAATAATTTGAAAAGTATTTCTGCCGATGTGATAACCTTTTGGAATTGTATCCCAAAAAGGAACAGAATCAAATTGTACAATTGCAGAATCAGAATAATTTGTCCAGAACCATGCAGTGGTTCCCGATATAGGAAAAACTTTTACTACACTGTCTAGAATAATGTTGTCCCAAACAGTGCTATCGTGAGTAAAAGTTAAATCGGATAACATTCCTGCAGCAAAGTTTGCATTAGAACTATCAATTGTTGGAATTGTAGAGAAAGGCGCATTGAGTGTAATTCCATTTTGAAAAGAAATATATCCGTTTGATCCAATCCAGATTTTATTGCAATTGCTCATGTAATACTGAAAATTGAATCCTAAATTAAACGGACCAACGGTATTATCATCCAGCAATCCGTTTACAAGCGTACCTTTTGATTTCATGTCTATCCAATTGTAAGTAGGTCCTGCAACTGTGTCGCTGTTCAGCCAAGTGTATCCAAATGTATTATCCTTTCCATATTTCTGAGAAAACAGTGAAGACGCAAAGCAAATGACAAACAAGAAAATTATTAAAAGGTATTTCCTTAACATACTAAATCATTAAATATTTATTCTGAAAAATGAATTGTAAAAGTAACAAAAAAAGCCGTCCTGATTTAACAGAACGGCTTTTAGAATAGAAAGAATTATTTATTACTGAGCAATAAGTTTTCCGGTAGAAAGGACATGTGAATTATCCTTCAACTGATAAAAATACATTCCGGTAGCGATAGACTCGCGATTAAGAGTAAAATCAATCGTTCCTCCGCTTGTAGAATAAGTACTCATATCAACTGCCTGAATTTCTCTTCCAAACATATCATACACCATAAACATAAGGTGCCCATGTGCAGGATTTACCAAATCAATCTTAACATGAGTGATGCTATTAAATGGATTTGGACTGATAGAAATAGAAGCGCCATTGTACATTTCGTTCACACTGGCACCATTTGTTACAGTCACAGTATTACATGCGGTACAACTATTGACATCAGTTACGCACACGGTGTATGTACCTGCAGCAAGCCCTGTAGCAGTTGGAGTTGTTTGTGCAGGAGTTGTGTTCCATGAGTAACTATATGTTGGCATTCCACCAGAAGGAGTTGCTGTTGCAGAACCAGCTCCTGGCGCGGTTGATACCGCAAGTGCAGTCGGTCCTTTAACAGTATCTGTAGCAAGACGGCTGCATCCTGCATGTGAAATAGTAATTGTATAAACTCCGGCAGCTAATCCTGTAACAGCAGATGTTGACTGACCGCTTGACCAAAGATAAGTGTAAGGAGGTGTGCCTCCTGTAACAGTAACTGATCCGGTTCCATTTGAACCTCCGCAGGTTTCAGGAGCTGCAGTAGCTGTGATCACAGGAGCAGTATTGTTACCTTGAATATTCAAACGAATCATCATATCCTCAGCAGAATTATTTCTGTAAGTAGCCCATTGTCCACCAATGTATTCAAAATTTCTGTTAGAAAAAGGTATGCCCTGATCCGTTCCCAACTGAATAGAATCGCCGCCTGCTACCCACGCAGCATATACTCCACCTGAAGTGATTGTATAAGTAGTTGAGAGAGGAACATTATTATAAGCGGTATTTACAACCGAAGTATTGGGAACCACAACAGAACTCAGCATAGTGCCAGGAGCACCGTTAGCGCCATCGTCCTTAAAAAGTTTTGCCGTAAACCCTGCAGTACCGGTAGTGCCGGCTATAAAATAATCAATAGATGTAACCACCGCAGGATAGAAAGGAGGAATAAAGTAAACACCACCTCCCTCGTTTATGCCAAAAGAAAAAACAGTTGTTGTCGAAGTTGCAGTACAGAATGACAAGCCAACAGAAGCTTGTGCAGTATCTACAACTACCATTTCAATGTCATTAATATCATTGCCCGAATTAATATCCGAAGGAGTACAGCTGTTGGTCATTGATCTGTAAAGGAAATCCCCCGGTGTGGTTGCGGCATAAGTGGCAGGATATGTTTTAACGGAATCTTTATGTGTGCTGAGCGAAGTAACAGTAACACTGCTACTCCAAACAGAATTTAAACTTGCATCAAATATTTGTCCCGATGCGCCAACTGCAGTTACATTTTGGTTGCCGGCATTTGCAATATCTGTTGTAAGATGAACAGGTTTGCCGCAAGGTCCTGTTACAAAAAAACCACCATTATCAATATTCTGATTCCAAGCCGGTGTAACATCGGCAACTTGGTAAGTAACCGGATGAGGATAATAATATTTAACAGATGTTAAAGCAGTAGGGAAAGCATCTTTTCTGGATTCTAAACCAATTGATCCTGTGGAATTTTCAATTCCTGTTTCAAGACCCTCTGCGTTAGTACCTGTCATTGAATAAACAGCTGTTCCAGCCTGCGCAACTTTGTATTGGTAAGTAATGCTGCTGTCTACACCGCTGAGAATAATTTCAAAGGTAAATCGTCCGTCATACTGACTAGTATTACCGGCTGTCCAGTAAGGAATAGAATCATACTGAACAATCAATGTATCTGTGTTATTTGTCCAATACCATGCAGTAGCTCCGGGAACAGCAACGGTGTTCTTGTCAACAAAAGTTAAGTCACATAGCATCGGGTCAAGTGTGTTTTTTGAATTCGCCCAAGGCAAGGCAGCAAAAGGAGCAGCAATGTTTCCTAAGTTCTGGAAAGAAATATATCCATTTGAACCAATCCAAAACTTACCATAATCATTCCAGTAAGAGTGAAAATTCCAGTTAATGTTAAAAGGACCCATTTGATTGTCATCTGCAAGTCCAGTAATTTGAGTGCCTGTGCCTTTAATGTTTTTCCAGTTATAAACAGGAGTAGCAGCAGTGGTTGTATTGGTGGAAGATGCCCATACATAACCGTAAGCATCTGGTCCGCCGGTGGTTTGTGCAAACATTTTACTTCCAATAAACATTGCAAATGAAACGAGTAAGAGTACTTTAGTTTTCATGATTTTAATTTTAATTTTATTTAATAAGTTTTTAAAAACGAGGGTAAAGATATAAAAATATTGATTTATACAAATATTCATTATTCTGTTTTGCCCTTCATATTACTTCCGGCAATGGCAGGTTCTGCATCTTCTTCGGCAGATTTTCTCTTGATAAGATAAATTTTAGATTCTTCTTTCTTCAACAGGCGCTCAATGTTCTTTTGATGAGTAACCAGCAGCAGTGCCGGAGTGAGAAGTGAAAACAAAATGAGAGTTGGTGAAGAAGATGGAAAAAGAATAAGAATAGAAAGCGGAAAACTCAAACCCGCAAGTATGGAACTGAGCGAAACATAATGCGATACCAACAAAACAAATACAAATACCACAATCCCCACTCCTGCCGAAAGCGGATGAATAGCCGCCGTAACTCCCAGCAAAGTTGCCACGCCTTTGCCGCCTTTAAATCCGGCAAACACAGGATAGATATGACCAATGATTGCAGCAGCCCCAAGCGTTAACTGCAAACTGTTAAACTCTTCTTTGCCCAGCATATCTGCCACAAAATAACTTACCATTACTGCCGCCCATCCTTTTAGAATATCGAAGAATAAAACAGGAATAGCTGCCTTTTTTCCAAGCACACGAAAAGTATTTGTAGCACCTGCATTGCCGCTTCCGTGCTGGCGAATATCAATGCCGTAAAAGAATTTACCGATCCACACCGCCGAAGGCAGCGAACCAAGTAAATAAGCAGTAAGGATGATGAAAATGTGTAGTGGTACTTGCATATTTTAAAAAGCGAAAGTAATAATTTCTGACAACTCGCATGTTTATTATACCTGCGCCGCCAAAAGAGTAGTGAAATAAATAGTTATCGGCATTGCGAGGAGGAACAAAGAGACGAAGCAATCTGACAGAAAAAAATAATTGTTCTGGAACCCAAAGTTTTGTTCTTCCTATCCCAGCGTAAGAAAATTTGTAATTGTGTAATAAATATATGTGAGGAAATTCAAAAAATAATTTATTATTTCTTACACCTCCGAAAGAAATAAAACAAAACTCCTCAATTTCTTACATGTGTGATTTCATGAGATGATTTACAAAAATCTTCCCAAAGGAACTGCATAGGTTTGTATATGAAATTTTCTAAAAAATATTCAATAGTTTTCATTTGACTAATATGTGAATGATATAATTTATTTCAATAGTTGTGTAACATATAACATAATCAAGATGTTCACCTTTGACAAATAAATACTACTAATGAAAACACAAATCCAATTCAGCAACTTGAAAAAAATATTTTCAAGTTCAACAAAATCATTCCTTCTGATGTTTTTACTTTTCTCTTATATTGTGGTCAGAGCACAGGACAATAAATTACTCATCGGAGTTTCGATGAGCGGCATGGTAAGTGGAAGTGGTTTGGGTCATTGCCTGTCGCCACAACTTATATTACATAATGAAAGACATTCTCTTGCTGTCGGTATGAATATGGAAAATCCCCGCTACAATTTTTCCGGCTTCCGTGGCAGGTATGAATTCAGCTTTAACCCGGGAGAAACAATTGAACCTTTTCTCTTTTATGATTTTGCTTGGCGAAACAAAGTATTCTTAAATAAACAAACTGATGCAATTGAAGATTTCAATACACCAAAATCGGAAGTTTATTTTAATACTGTAAGATTAAATGTGATTGAGGAGCATATTGGCTTAGGATTGAATGTTCATGTGTATCGTTCATTGAAAATATTTGGTGCCATCGGAGCTGGGTTTTATAATACGTTGGATTGCGATCAGCAGAATTTATTTAAATGCAGAGAGAATAATGGTTTTTCTCTATTGCTTATGATAGGATTAAAAGTGGATCTCAAAAAATAAAATAACATTTTAATAAAATAAATATTCAATAGTTTTCATTCTGAATAATGTGTGAATGATGTAATCTATTAAAATAGTTGTGTAATATTTATCAAAAGGAAGATGTTCACATTTGTGTAAGAAATAAAAAAACT
>PLUL01000076.1 GCA_003164895.1 Bacteroidota bacterium
CGCCAATCGGTAATTCTTTTTTTATTCCCTTCTTTTTTAAGCTCTGCTACCACAGAGCTTATTTGTTTTTTCCTTTTTCAACTATTTTTTTCTTCAAATAACCTCTTAAAAAAAAATTGTGGCTTGCTGCATCCATGTTTTGTTTGAAACCTCCAGCGCCTTGTTTAATATTGACAAGCGTTTGATTCATGTTTTCAGCAAATGCGCTATCCAAAAATAATTTACCAAAAGTTCCTTTGCCTGCGCGAATGTTTCCTAAGATGGCAGAAAGGTCTCCGGTTATATTTGCAGAATTATCGCTTGTCGTTTTTATTTTGAGTAAAATATCGTCCATACTAATTGGTCGGGTTGTTTCAATGGTATCATGATTTGATACTTGTTTTTTACAAGTTGCTCCCGGAATGAGCAACACGATTTTATTTCCCATCAACCCATCGGAACCAATTATCGCTTTTGCATTTTTTTTAATAAACTTTCTTGTATGTTCATCAATCAGCATATCAACCTTTACTGTTGAATCCGTAATCTGCTGAATGTCTCCTATGATTCCAACATTAATGCCGGAAAAACGCACATTATTTCCAACCTGAAGTCCGCTTATATCTTTAAATATTCCACTTACTGTAAATGTTCTGTTGAACAACTGCTGTTTTTGTCCGATGAAATAAATCCCAACAATAAACAGCGTGATTCCGATGGAAACAAATATTCCAAGCCTGATTTTATTTCCTGTTGTCTTTTTCATGATTTTGTTTTTTAATGTCATTTGAAAAACGAGTTAACCCATTTATCTTTTGATTCTGATAATTCTTTAAAAGTTCCTTCGGTAACCGATGCTCCATCTTTAATTATTATCATACGATTTGCTGTAATACGCGCACAACCTACATCGTGCGTAATAATAATGCTCGCTGTATTGTATTTTTTTTGAACATCTAAAATTAATTGGCTGATTTCTTTTGATGTGATTGGGTCCAAACCGGTGGTTGGTTCGTCATAAAGAATTATTTCCGGTTTTAAAATTAATGCACGAGCCAATCCGACACGTTTTCGCATTCCTCCTGAAAGTTCGGATGGCATTTTATCAATTGCATTTTCGAGTCCGACATTTTTTAATGCTTCTAAAACCAATGTATCTATTTCATCTTTTGATTTTAACTTTACATCACGAAGCGGAAATTCAAGATTCTCTCTTACCGTCATTGAATCGTATAAAGCTGCACTTTGAAATAAAAATCCAATTTTTTTTCTGAGTAAGTTTAATTCATCGTCATTTAAGTCGGAAATATTTTTTCCAAATAAAATAATCTTACCATCATCCGGTTCAATTAATCCAACCAAACATTTTATAAGTACGGATTTACCACTTCCGGATTTGCCGCATACAACAAGATTTTTTCCTTTTTCAATTTTTAAATTTATATCCTTCAGCACATCGTTTCTGCCGAATGATTTTTTCAGGCGTGATATTTCTGCTACAATGTTTTCCATTTGAAATCAAATAAACAAACTTGTTATTTGCACTGCTATCATATCAATAATAAATACAGCTAACGACCCAATTACAACAGCAGCGTTGGCAGATTTCCCAACTCCTTCGGTTCCGTTGTTGGAATTATAACCTTTATAACAGCCGATTAATCCAACTGCAAACCCGAAGAAAAATGTTTTAATAATTGCAGGAAAAACATCCGAGAAAGAAAGTTTTTCAAAGACCTGTAAAAAGAAAAGATGAACATTAACATCACCTTTTAAATTGACTCCGATATATGCGCCATAAAGAGCAATGGCATCGGCAGCGACAACTAAAACAGGCAGCATTAATGTTGCAGATAAAACTCGCGTAACTACAATGTATTTGAATGGATTCATTCCCGAAACTTCCATTGCGTCAATCTGCTCTGTTACTTTCATGGAAGCAAGTTCTGCTCCAATTCCAGACCCAACTTTTCCGGCAAATATTAAAGCGGTAATTACGGGACCAATTTCACGGACGATTGAAACTGCTACCATCGCAGGTAACCACGATTCCGCTCCAAAATCTACCAGCGTTGGTCTGGATTGAATTGTTAATACAAGTCCCATAATGAATCCGGTAATTGCCACTAATGGAAATGACTTGTATCCTATTAAATAGGATTGTTTAAAAAATTCATTAAACTCATATCGCGGTTTCACTACTTCTTTGAAAAAACGAAAAGTGAATCTGGTTAATTTGGTAACGTCTTCAAAAAAATCTTTTACTCTTTTTAAATACTGATTTTCTGAAGGTTCATTCACCTTTACTAATTCTACTTCACCTGATATTTTTAAATCAATTGACATTTTTAACAGCAGAAATTGGTTGTGAATTAATTTTTTGTCGGATGAAATAAAATTTGGTAGCCGTAGGCACAATATTTCCCAATAAAAATCCCCAGGGTTTTAAAGAGTCAATGTGGTCGAAAATAACTTTGATAATTGCAGTGAGCGGAATGGAAAGAAACATTCCGGGAATTCCCCACAATGCGCCACCAATCAAAACCACGATGACAGAAATTAGCGCATTTATTTTTACTCTTGATGCAACAATGTGCGGAATGAGGTAATGATTGTCGATAAACTGTATGAAGATATAAACAAAAAAAACTAAAACCGAATAGGTAAGAGAATCTTTTGTTACAAAAGCAATAATCATGGGTAACGCTATCGCAATAATTCCTCCGATATATGGAATAATGTTGAGAAGCGCCCCGGTAATTCCAAGAATGATGGCATAATCAATTCCAAGCAATAAAAGTCCGGCTGAATTCAGAACAGCAATAATTATCATTTCAAAAAAAAGTCCGACCAAATAACTTTGAATAATTTTTTTGGTATTCGTCAATACTTCCGTAACCGCAACATGATGTTCTGTCCTAAAAAGTTTTCGAATAAATTCCAGCAAGAGTGTTTTGTAAAATAAAATCATGAATACATACACCGGAATCAACATTCCCACCACAGCCATTCTTCCTGCTTCAGAAATTATTTCTCCGATTGCAATATTGTCAATAGCACCGCCTTCATTTTCCTTTACCCACGTTGCTATTTTATTTTGCCGGATATTAAATTTACCGGATGCCCATTTTTCAATATCGGTACTTGTCTGAGTAAATTTTTCCTTCAGTTGAGGGTATGTTTCGCTGAACATGTTAAGTTGAGAAGAAATAATATAACAAATGCAGAGAATAACCATTACCGCCAAAAGAACAGCGATGGAAATAGCAATAAGTTTATTTATTCTTTTACCAACTAAATAATTTACAATCGGATTTAAAAGAATGGCGGTAATCGTTGCATAAAGAATGGGAATGATAATACGCTGTCCGATGTACATTGCATAGACGAAAGCAAACAGACCGATAAAAATCAGAGCGACTTTTGCGTAAAAAGGTATTGGAGTTTCCATTATACTTTTTCGGAATCATTGTGCTGATTAATTATTTTTTTCAGAATAATGTTTCCTATTGATTTAATTTCATCTGCGTTTTTTGTTACTTTACTTGCAACAACCATTTCCAAAATGATTCCAAAAAGTTTAGTAAACGGATTATGTGATTTTCCGGTAAATACTTTTTTAGCGACAAATCCTGTGGTGATTCCGACAACTGCGTTAACAACATTTGTTTTCAAATTAGGAACAGAAACAATTTCTTTAAATGTGTTCTTGATAATATTGAGCGGCTTCAAACTTTCGTAAGTGCGATGAAAATGTTCTCTGAGCAATTTTCCTTCTACAAAATGTTCAGTTTCCTTTACAAGTATTAATTGCTTTAGCATAATGCCTGATTGTAATTTTTTCATGGTAAAATTTAATTTAATGCTTGTGAAATGATTGAATTTCTAAGTGGCTCTTTGACCAAATTATTTCTAAAGACATAAAGTAAAATTCCGATGAGCGCATAAAATCCGGCGACAATAAAAAACCCGTAGTAAGTTTTTCCAAGTATTTCGCCAACCCACAATGCAATTCCGATATTCAGAGTGAGAAAAAATAATGTAATGAATCCGATAATGGCAAGCCGCGCAGTTAAAGTTGAAAGCACATCGGCAGATTTGTCAATGGCTTTCAACTTTAATAATTCTGCACTTGTTTGCGCATAATGTTCTGCTTTTTCGAAAAGTGTTCCGATAAGTGATGCTTGATTTTCCATTTTATAATTTAAAAATGTTTACAGAAATACTTTATCGGTTTTATTTCCCTTTTCCATCCATAGCAAATTTGGTTGCTTTTTCTTTTGCTGCTTCAAATTCTTTTCTTGCTTCTTCCAAAAGATCATCGAATTTTTCTTTCAATGATTCAGTAAGATCATCCGTTGCACCCATGATTTTATTACGAGTTACGCTTCCTTTGTGTGGAGCAAAAAGAATTCCTAATGCACCGCCAATTGCTGCACCGATCAGTAATGCACCGATCACTTGTCCTGAGTTGTTTGAATTTTCCATTTTGATTGATTTTAGTGTTGATTGTTTTATTTTTTTGTTTTATCTGAATTAATATCTATTCCTGTTGTATCAGGATCCTTTTCTCTTTTCGGTTTATCGAATTTGTTTCCTTTTTCAGACGTAGTTCCCTTTCCTGTTTTATCATTGTCGCAATCACTCCCGGTATGATCTGAATCAAGTTCAGTTGCTGTGTGATCATTAGAAGGAAGTGGTTTATTTTCTTTCGGATTATTTTTTGGTTGTTCTGTGTTTTTCATTTTATATGTTTTAAAAATCATGAAGCAATTCTTTTGATCTGCTTCATGATTATTTTTTATATCGTTATTATTTCAATCATTAGATTTTAAAACCAATCGTCAACTGTAACCATTTGTTTTTATAACGAGGAGTTGTAGATGTTCCATTTCCATTATTGGTTTGAAAATCCCATCCTGTTCTTCCCGAAATAACGAAGTGATAAATGATAATATCAGCACCGGCTACAAAACCGAGAACGTTTTTTCGGACGTTATCATTGTTGAAATCTTGTTCCTGAGCTGTGCTCGTAGTTCCAAATGTGTAAACATCTTTCTCGTGCATGAGATAAGAATATTGCGGACCGGCAACAATTGTCAGAAACTCGAATGGTTTCACTTGCAACTGAAGCGGAATATCCAAGTAGCTTGTTGTTCTTGTAAAAGAATAAGAAGCTCCTTCTAATGTGCCTGTTCCTTGAAGACCTTTTTGAGAAAATAAAACTTCGGGCTGAAAGCCAAGAAATTTGCCAATTGGAATTCCCATGAATACTCCACCTGCAAAACCGTATATTGGTTTAGCTGTAAAATTTTGTCCTTGTTCATCCCAGACATTTGAATAATTTGCTCCGGCTTTAACTCCGAATGCAAAAACTCCGCGCGGATCTGTTCCGGCATCTTGTGCTTTCAACATTGTTCCTAAGGTTAATGTGATCAAGCTGATTGTAATAATTGATTTTTTCATGATATTTTTTGTTTTAAGTGTGAATGAATTTTCACTATGTAAATGTGCGTTAGATTGTTTGGGTGCTTGTTACACAACTCTTTTTAAAAGTTGCATCATTCACACCTTGCTTTTTTTGAAATAAGGATTTAAAATAGTTGATGATAAGCGCAACCACTTTTTTACTGTCAAATGGTTTCGGAAAAGTTCCGATTACGTTTATGCCTTTGCTTTCTTTTTTTATTTCTTTAGTTGTCAATGTTCCAATCCAAATGAAAGGCAATTTTAATTTGCTTACATATTTTTTTATTCGCGCAAAGGGCAGTTGTTTTTTTATATCGGTATCAGCAATGACAAGATCAGGTTTTTTGTTTTCAATAATTACTTCCGCATCAATGAGAGAAATGGGTCTGGTTACAGAGAATCCTTTTTTCTCCAACTGCTGCTGAAGCTCAAGTCCGGCAATGCGCTCGGGTTCTATGATTAAAATGTTTTTATCGTTTTTCATAATTTATTTTTTAATTGTGAATAAATCCTCACTCTGTAAAGATGCGCGGTATCGCCTCGGTGAGTATTACATAACTTTTGTAATAAGTTACATGATTCACATCTCTTAAATCAAGATTACACAGATTTTAGAGAGATGACACCGATTACGTTATTGCTTTTCATCGGTGTAATCTGTATTTGTTCTTTCTGAAATCGGAGTAATCTCAGTATAAGATATTTCGTTGGGGTTGTAATCTGCAGTAAATAAAAAAGGCGGGAATTACTCCGCCTTTTAAAAGATAAAACTATTTTTCTATTTCTTCTGATAGTTAGACATGAAATTATCCAGGTCTGCTACATAAGCGGTCATGTCTTTATTAAATTCATCCTTAAACGAAGTCCACATACTGTCCTGCGTTTTGTCAGCAGTTTCAATTTTCTTTTTCAAATCATTATTTTTTTGTTCTAATGCTAAAACTTTTTTGTCGTATTTCTCTTTCAGGTCTTTGCTGTCGTTCGATTTTTGTGTTCTTAGCTCAGCAATTTTCTTTTTGTTGTCGCTAATCTTTGCTTCAGCAGCTTTTTTAAACTTTTGAAAATCTGCAGCAGAATCTTTTTTTGCTTCTTTCAGATCTTTTTGCGACGAGGCAACATCTTTGCGTGCTTCTTTAGCTTTTTTGTCCTCTTGTCCAAATACAGTTAATGCTGCAACTGCCATAACTAATGTTAAAGCGAATGTTAAATTTTTCTTTTTCATGTTTTTAATTTTTGTGATTTATAATTATTTATGGGTAAAGGTGCTTGTCTTCAGGCAGAGAGATGTTACACAACTCTTGTAATAAGTTACATTATTCACACATAAAATAAAAAAGCTCCCGTTTTTACGAGAGCTATTTATTTGTTGCGGGGACAAGATTCGAACTTGTGACCTTTGGATTATGAGCCCAACGAGCTACCCCTGCTCTACCCCGCAATGCTTTTTTCTTTTCAAATTATTTATTTTCAGTAATAAGTTTGTCAGCCGGAATTGTTTTAGTGTTGCTCACTATAATAAATTCACTGCGTCTGTCTTTTTGATATTCAACTTCAGAACAGTTTTTTGCCATATCACCATCGCAGGCACATGAGTTTACCGATTTTGTTTTGCTATATCCTTTGCCGCTGATACGTTCAGGATGCGAAATCTTTTTCTTTATATATTCAACTGATGCATTTGCCCTTTTATCGGATAACACCTGATTGTAATCCATCGTTCCTCTGCAATCGGCATACGAACTCAATTCAATAATCATATTGGGGCGTTCATTCATTCCGGTAACAATTTTATTCAATTCCTTTTGAGCATCAGGTCGGATATTGAATTTGTCGTAATCAAAATAAATAGATTGCAGTTCCAATATTTTTCCCAAATCAGCACCCGGCTTTATCGCTTGCGCAACAATTTCATCTTTTGTAAGAAGCATTACATCCGCTTTTACAATAGCTTCTTTGCCAAATGTACTTGCAACATTATTTCCTTCGGTGTATTTTTCTTTTTTACCATTCAGTTTGTAATTTTTATCTGCATCTGCCAGAAAGGTATAAGCACCGTCATCTTTGGTAGTCAGCGTATCAATGATAGTGTTCTTGTCATCCATAAACGAAATAAATGTTTTTGGAATAGGATTTCCATCCACGTTTTTCGCAATGCCTTGTATCTTTTTACCGATGTCTAAAAATTCAACAGCATAAATATCATCGTCACCACTGCCACCACTTCTGTTGGAAGAAAAATATCCTTTGTTTGTCAAACCATCTACGATGACTGCAAAATCATCGTACTGAGTGTTCAAAGGCGAACCGGCATTATATACACGACCAATTCCTGAACCTTTTATCTCGCAAATAAAAATATCCTGTCCTCCTAAACCGAAACGTCCGTTAGAAGAAAAATAAAGCTTCTTATTATTTTCATCATAATAAGGAAACAATTCATCTCCTTCGGTGTTTACCTGATTGCCGAGGTTCTCCGCTTTGCTCCAAATTCCTTTTTCATCTTTTGTAACTTTGTAAATATCTGTTCCACCAAAACCACCGGGCATATCACTTGAAAAATACATCGTGTTTCCATCAGCCGACAAGCAAGGATGTCCAACCGAATATAGCGCGCTGTTAAGAATAAATGGTTCGGGTTCTGACCATTTTCCATCTTTATAACTGCTAAAACATATTTGAAGATTTACAACCTTATCCTTTCGTTTCGTATCGTAATTGTTTCTGGTAAATGCCATGTAATTTCCATCCTTGCTGAAACTTGCAGGACCATCGTGTAATTTTCCGTTCAGAGTTTTATCAAACTTTTCAGGACTCTTCAATTGATTGCCATCCACATCAGAAACATACATATCCAAAAATGGTTTATTATTCCAGTTGTATGTTCTTTTCAACAAATCAGGATTTGCGCCGGTGGATGCAAAAACAATTTTATTCTTATAAAAACAAGGTGCGAAATCCTCCGCATCCGTATTGATATTCAGGTGGTCTATTTTAAAGCTGCCATTATCTTTTAACAGATTAGGCAACTTATTTTTATTCGACGCGTAATCCTTTGCGCGCCAATCTTCCGGTTTCAGGTCGTTAAATCTGTCCATGCATTTATTTGCTTCATCATACTTTCCATCGCTTTTCAAAAGCATGGCGTAGTTGTAATAATCCTCAGGTAAATTTCCTCCGGAAACATTTATCAATTTTGAATAAACTGCTTCCGATAAGGCATTTTGATCCGTGTTGTGATAACTTTTAGCAAGTCTGCGCTGTCCTTCCACACTCAAGTTTTTTGCATGAGTATATGAATCAATTGCCTTATTAAAAGAGTAAACTCTATAATATTTGTCACCTCTGATTTCTTTTCTTGATTTGTCCTTCGCAAAAGCATTGAAGCTGATTCCGATCAGGACGATTATTGGTATAAGTAACTTTTTCATGTTGTTTGGTTTTAAATTGTGAGTTTGTTGTGTATTAAAAATATCTTGGTGAGTGAATTTGTTTCTTGTCAAAGAGTAGAAAGTCATATCGCAATACTAATTCATGACTTCCCATGTTATAGGTTCCTGTTTGCAAACCAAAAGACCAGTCATAAGAATAGCCAATGTGCAATTGATCGGTAATATCAAATCCAATTAAAGCTCCGACAGCATCGCCTGTGCGAAACATGGCGCCAAGCAATAATCTTTTCATGATGATGAACGATGCTGTAAGATCAGCTTCCACAGGAGCACCAGCTGTTACCTTAACATAAGTTGTAGGTTTAAAAGCAAAGTTGTCTGTTATCTTCAGCATTGTTCCCGCAATAAAAAAATAACTTCTTTGTTCCTTTCCCACCAAATTATTTCCGTTCTCCTGCTTTACTACAGAATAATTATTTTCTAATAAATTGGGAACTGAAATGCCGGCATAAAAACGTTCTTTGGAATAATAAGCGCCAAAACCGAAATTAGGAGTTGCGTGATTGATAATATTATTTTGAAACACAGGATCGCTTTGCTGATCCAATGCAAGGGAATTCAAACTTGCCTGAAAAACATCTACACCCGCACTTAATCCAAGCGCTAATTTTGATTTCTCAGATATTTGCATTCTGTAAGCGAAATCAGCAGCCACAGAAGTATTATTAACGGGACCGATTTTATCATTCATCATAGAAAATCCAAGACCGATATGTTTGTTTGCTAAAGGTGAATGCAACGTGAAAGTTTGAGTCATAGGTGCGCCTTTAAAGTCAACCCATTGTGCACGGTCGAGTGCAGTTACTGTTAACGCATCTCTGCTTCCTGCATAACCGGGATTCACCACCAATGTATTATACATGTAATGTGTGTACATCGGAGCTTGCTGCGCGTTCAGGATCAAACTTCCTGAGATCAAAACTGCTGCGGATATTATTTTTATTATTGTTTTCATTTTATTTATTTTATTGTATGATTGTTTTTCTGTTTAATTATTTTATCTGTTGAGGTAAATAGTTCCTTTATAAATCGCTGTGCCATTGTGCAGATCAAGCACGTAGAAGTAAGTACCGATAGGCAAGTCATCTCCTCCGACTCTTAATCCCATTGTTGATTTTCCATCCCAGGTATTTGTATAAGGACTTGCATCGAACACTTTATTTCCCCAGCGATTAAATATTTCAAATGTGTTATTCGGAAAGTTTAAAATCCCTCTGATGACAAACAGATCATTTATTCCATCACCGTTTGGAGAGAATCCTTCAGGAATAAAGAAATCTGTTTTTGAATGAATACTATCGCAGGCATCTATTCCGACATAAGTAGTTGCTGGTGCAGAAGAACAACCATTGCTTGAAACAGTTAAAGTATATGTTCCACCTCCTGTACCCGTTGCAGGATTGATTGTAGGATCCTGACTTGCAGAAACAAATCCGTTTGGACCTGTCCAGCTGTAAGTTCCACCTGCAATGGTTTGTGCTGTTAAGTTTATTGGACTTCCCATACAAACTGGAGAATTACTGTTTGCAACTGCAACAGGTATTGGATTTACAACAACAGTTATTGTTGCTGTGCCCGAACATAAGCCGCCATTAGTTCCTGTAACTGTATAAGTATTTGTTGATGAAGGAACGAAACCAAGTCCATTAATTACTCCGCCTGACCAAACATAAGATGTTGCTCCGCTTCCTGTTAATGTAACAGAAGAACCTGAGCATACTGTTGTTGCACTTGCATTAACTGTAACAGTTGGAGAAGAATTTACATTGATAGTTACCGTTGCTGTGTTTGAACAACCGCTCGCGTTTGTTCCTGTAACCGTATAAGTATTTGTTGAAGTCGGAATAAAACCGATTCCATCAATTACACCCCCCGACCAAACATAAGATGTTGCTCCGTTTCCTGTTAATGTAACAGAAGAACCTGAGCATACTGTTGTCGCACTTGCATTAACTGTAACAGTTGNNTTACATTGATAGTTACCGTTGCTGTCTTAGAACAACCGCTTGCGTTTGTTCCTGTAACCGTATAAGTATTTGTGGATGTTGGAACAAAACCAATTCCGTTGATTACTCCTCCTGTCCATACATAAGATGTTGCTCCGCTTCCCGATAATGTAACCGAAGAACCAGAACACACAGTTGTTGCACTTGCATTCACTGTGACCGTTGGAGAAGAATTTACATTGATAGTTACCGTTGCTGTGTTAGTACAACCGCTTGCGTTTGTTCCGGTAAGGGTATAAGTATTTGTGGAAGTCGGTGTAAAACCAATTCCATTCATCACTCCACCTGTCCATATATAAGATGTGGCTCCGCTTCCGGTTAATGTTGTTGAAGAACCTGAACACAACGTGGTTGAACTTGCATTTGCTGTAACGGTTGGAGTAGAATTTACATTTACAGTTGTTGTTGCAGTTGCTGAACAACTATTTCCATCGGTTCCTGTAACTGTATAGGTATTTGTTGA
The DNA here is from genome assembly GCA_003164895.1 of Bacteroidota bacterium. Classification (GTDB taxonomy): domain Bacteria; phylum Bacteroidota; class Bacteroidia; order Palsa-948; family Palsa-948; genus Palsa-948. The sequence goes on from PLUL01000076.1 coordinate 11,367, forward strand.
AGTAGGAACAAAACCAATTCCATTTGTTACTCCGCCTGTCCAAACATATGTTGTTGCTCCGCTTCCTGTTAAAGTAACAGAAGAACCTGCGCATATAGTTGCTGCACTTGGATTCGCAACAACAATTGGTAATGAATTTACTGTTACAGAAAAAGTTGAAGAAACCGTTCCGTTATTGCAACTCGCACTTCCCTGAACTGTTACAGTACCACTTGCAGCAGTTCCGCTAAAAGTTACTGTGATGCTATTTGTATTTGCTCCTGATGTAATGGTTGCTCCTGGAGATAATGCCCAGATATAACCAGATGCACCTGATACCGCAGGCACAGAAAAAGTAACTCCTGTTTGTCCTTTACATACTGAAGCAGGACCTGTTATTACTCCTGCCGGTCCTGCACTGCCTGATGGTATCACGCCTGCTAATCCTGCTGTTGTGATTGCACCGTTCATGGTTAATGCTCTTCCATCAAGCACAACACCGGTGTTCACTAAGTTGATTGCGCCCACGCCCACTACTATCGTTCCTCTGAAAACAGAATAATTATTTATGTTCACTGCTCCCTGAACTAACCAGAAAACATTTTTTGATTGCGCACCATTTAGCAATTTAACTTTTGAATACGTGCTGGTTGTCATCGCACCACCAATTATTTTAATTACAAAAACACCATTCGGGTTATTTTGCGCATCCAGATAAAGTGAATCTGTAAAAGTGGTTGCTCCATTCATTAAATAAACATGAGGTGTAAGAATCAAGTTATGTCCGAACTGTGCCGGAAATAACAACTCAATATCATAAGGCAATCCGAGGAGTGCGGTATAAAGATTTGAAACATCCGTTGCGCATTGAATGGTAGAAGGATCCTGAATAAGATGAAGCGTTCCGGTTACTTCGGCAGGAGTCCAGCCAGTAACTGTGCCTCCGCCATTCGTTCCCACATCGCCTATAGAAGTAGTTACCGGAGTATTTGCAAGCGCTCCGTTGCTTGTAAATATTTCATAACATTCTGTTGTGCCAAGTGTTGGAAAGGCAGGTCCTGTAAGAACCGTACTTCCGCAACCGATCGGCATAAATGCGTGGATGCCATCGATCGTAATTGATCCGGCAGGTGTAACAAACATTCTTCCTTCTAATGAATCTCCGCTTCCCATTAATATTGCACCGCCTGTAATAACATTTCCTCTCATGGTTGACAATGCCGCCATGGTTACCGCGCCATTTATTTGCCAGAAGATATTACAAGCCAACGCACCGTTAATTAATTTTACTCTTGAAAGAGTATTGGTGCTGAAAGTTCCGGCTACCTTAATAATGAATTGTGAGTTGGGATTGTTCTGTCCATCGATAAAAAGATCTAACGTAAGCGTTGCATTTCCGGGAATAGACCACACACCTGGAGTAACTGTGTATCCGCTTCCCAAAGCGAGCGGACCTACCAAGGTTGCAGGTAGCGCATTTATCTGTGCAATGGTTGCATTCAGATCCGTTACACATGCTGTAGTGGCAAGATCCGTACCCGGATGCATCACACCGTTCACATTTCCGAAGCCGGTTATAGGACCAGTAGTTAAAGTTCCTACATCGCCAATAATATTTGAATGCGCAACCGCATTATCTCCCACAGTGCCCGAGGCAGTGAAGAGAGCGAACCGTGCGGCATTTGCGCCAACAATTACCTGACTGTAATTTACATTTGGAAAAGCCAGCAGAACTGCTGCGGTTATAATAAGTAATAATTTAGTTTTCATTTGAATTGTATTTATTTGTGTATTAGTTTTCATGAAACAAAGATGAGCTACAATAGACCGGTGGGTGTTACATAACTTTTTCTAAGAGTTACAACATTCACACATTGATTTGAATAGAATATTTGTTTGCCTGAGTAACAAAAAAAAAGAGGATGAATTTTTCATCCCCATTTTTTAACCAACCATTCTATTACCAACAATTATCTTACATGTCTTTACACTGCTTTGCACATTTGCGACAGTCAGTAGCACATTTTTTGCAATGGTCATTTGTAAACTTATCGCATTCAGTAGCACATGCATCACACGCTTTTGCACACGCTGCACAATCACTTTTAACGGTATTGCTATTTGAATTCATTGATTTAATAGCTGTTTCGCATAAAGAAACACATTCCTTACAAAGTTGAATACAATTAGTCATTTTAGCATCCTTTCCGTTTGTACACTTGGTCTCGCAACTCTTACAGGAAGCAACACAAGCATTACAAGCCTCAACACAGGCTTTATACTTTGCATCAATTAATTCAGAATTTACACTTTTCTTTTTCATACCATTTGCAACAGATGGGATGGTTGATGCAGCCATTGTAATTAATGCAAGTGCAACAAACAATAAGGTTACTTTTTTCATAAAATATTTTGTTTTAGTTGTGAGTGATTTTTCAATGGCAAAGATGAGTTACAATTGACCCGCGGGTGTTACACAACTCTTGTAAAAAGTTACATTATTCACACATTAAATTTCAGAGTTCTGAAAATAAAAAAGCACGCCACAATAATGCAGCGGGCTTTTCCTTTTTAATTATTTACTATTGAGCAATCAGTTTACCTGTTTGAATAGTTTTGTTATTGCCAATCACTTTGTAAAAATACATTCCACTTGCTCCGCTTAGGTTCACAGTTTCAGAATTTTTGTTTACAGTTGTTTCATAAACCATTTGTCCCATCACATTGTAAATGCTAATAACTAATAGCTGATTGTCATTGGCTTGTATTATAAACTGTCCGTTAAACGGGTTAGGATAAATGGTAACCGCATCGGTTGCTGCGTCAAAAGAAGGTACGTTTGTCGCACTGCATACAGAAGGAATGGTAACTTTCATTGCAGTAGTAGTAATAGTACCAATTTTAGTAAGTGCTCTTCCGTCAAGTGTAATTCCGGTATTTACTATGTTAATCGCTCCGGAAGAAACAACTATGTTCCCTCTAAAAATAGAATTGTTGTTGATGCTCACCGCGCCATCCACCATCCAAAACACATTTTTAGACTGCGCTCCGTTTATCAATTTAATTCTTGAATTAACACTAGTGGTAAAAGCTCCGTTTATTATTTTGATAACGAATACACCATTCACATCGTTTTGCGCATCCAGATAAAGTGAATCGGTTAAAGTTGCAGGTCCGTTGGTAGAACCATCCACAAGGTAAACATGCGGTGTAAGAACTAAGTTGCCGCCTATCTCAACAGGATATAACAACTGAATATCGGGAACCATTGCGTTAAGCGTATCATAAAGTTTAGACAAATCCAAAGCACATTGCGCGGTAGAACCATCAGGACTAACATGAAGTGCGCCTGTTACATCGGCTGGAGTCCAACCTGTAACCGAACCTCCGCCATTACTTCCCACATCGCCAACAGAAGTTGAAGTGGGTGAGTTTCCAAGCGCACCTGCACTTGTAAACAGTGCATAACATGAAGTGGTTCCGAGATTAGGATATTTTGGTCCAGCAAGAACTGCACTTGAGCAACCGACCGGAGTAAATGCTGTGATGCCGTCAATAGTAATTGAACCGGCTGGTGTTACAAACATTCTTCCTTCGAGAGAATCTCCGCTTCCCATTATAATTGCGCCACCGGCAATAATATTTCCTCTCACCGTAGAAAGAGAAGCCATAGTTACTGCGCCACTTACCTGCCAGAATACATTGCAAGCCAATGCTCCGTTAATTAATTTTACTCTTGAAAGCGTGCTTGTGCTGAAAGTTCCGGCTATTTTAATTATGAATTGAGAACTGGAAACATTCTGTGCGTCTATAAAAAGATCTGCGTTAACCGATGCATTTCCAGGAATAGCCCAAACACCGGGAGTAACTGTGTATCCGTTTCCCAAAATAAGTGGACCGGTTAAAGTTGCAGGCATCGCATTTATCTGTGCAATAGTTGCATTTAAATCTGAAATACATGCTGCAGTTGCAATATCTGAACCTGGGTGCATCACGCCATTTACGTTTCCAAATCCTGAAATAAGACCGCCACCATCTGTTCCTATTCCACCGGTAACATGTGAATGCACACTCGCATTATCTCCAATCGCTCCTGAGTACGTGAAGAGGGCAAATTTAGAAGCATTTGCTCCTAAAGTAACTTGTGCGAAATTTATATTCGGAAAAGTTAGCAGTGTAACTGCTGTTACAATATTGAGTAATTTATTTTTCATTTTATTATGTTTTAATTTGTGAATGAATTTCCACAAGACAAAAGTGCGCAACTTAATTGCGGTTCGTGTTACACAACTTTTTTAAAAAGTTACATTATTCACACTTTCATTTTATGTGAGATGCTTTTTAGTGTTCTTTGCGGTAATGGAAAATAAAAAAGAACCGTATTTGTCTGCGGTTCCTTTTAATAATTGGAAAGATTCTTCTTTTACGCAAAAAACTTCTTCACTAACTGCTCGACCTTATTGAACGACTGCTCATCCTTTTGCAAATAAGTGCAACCGTATTTTGAAATTGTTTTTGAAATAACATCAAATTCATTTTGATTACTCAATAAAATGATATTTGAATCAGGACTTGCAGTTTTTATCTTTTTAATTATTGATAGTCCGGTAGCTGCTTCGCTATTTTGAGAGTTCAATAAATGATCCATAATAATAACGGTTGGATTCTGGTAGAGTTCCATCAAACACGCTTCGCCGAAAGGGAATATTTTTATTGAATGTATATCAGGAAAACGAGTTGTCAAGAACCCTTCCAATGATTTTGCATATACTTCATTGTCTTCCACGATAAAAATTGTTTTAACGCGTGGTTCTTCTTTTTCGAAAATTTTTGAAAACATATTCATAGTTTTTAAGTTTATTATTATTTAGTGCTGAAGATTGAGTTTTAGTTTCGTTACTGTTTATTTAAAAAGTGATGGAATAAATATTTCAATTGCAATTATTCCTCCAACCAAAATGGCAACTACTAAAGATAATGCGATAAGCAAACGTTTGAATGTTTTTGCTTCGCTCCTTGCCTCTATGGTTTTAAAAAGATTGAATAATGAATAATTTATTTTTTTGAATTTTGTTTCTGTTTTAACTACATAATCAGAAGCGCCATGGTGAAATGACTTTAAGGCGATATCAATACTATCATCATTTGTCAGCATAATGATTTCGGTATTAAAATTCTCTTTTTTAATCCAATCCAAAACTTTAATTCCATCCGCTGCTTCAGGATATTTACTGTTGAGAAAATAATCCAGAATAATTACTTCAGGCATTACTTGAATAAATTTTTCCATGCACTTCTCACCAGTTTCAAAGAGATGTGTTTTGATTAGCATTTTTGGAAAAGCAACTTCTATATCTGCTTTCAGCGCCAGCGAGAAAACTTTATTGTCATCTACAATAAAAATATCCATTTGTTTTTTTGTGTTCATGTTTTTACGTTTGAGTTTCATAATTGATTGCTATATAATTCCATTTATTGTTTTTGTATTTCAAATTTTTAATGCAACCACAATCCATATTTATAAATGTTATTAATGGCATTTTGAATACGTATAAAAGCATTTTCATTTTTCGATACATAATCAAACGCTCCGTATTTCATTGTATCGGTTGCTACTTTCATATTATCCTGAACAGATAATATTATAACCGATATCTCCGGATTATTATTCTTAATTGTTTTCAGGATTTCAATACCATTTTTAGAATCTTTTGTTTTTTCATTTAGAAAATAATCCAGAATAATAATTTCAGGAAATAAGTTCAAACTCTTAATACAGTCTTCTCCATTTAAAAATGTTTTTATGGAAACATTGAATTTCAAATGTGCATTAAGATAATTTTTCAATGTCTTGAGGTATGTTTTATTGTCTTCTACCAAAAAGATGAGATATGGCTGAGTTTTTTTCATGGTTTTATTTTTAAAATGTTAAATAAATTTGCTCTTCTCTATTTTAATTTCTTCAATTGCTTGATTACACAGAAGAATAAGTTTTCTATTCAGTTCTTTGATTTTTTCAATCGAAGTTCCATTTGACCCTAAATCTTCCATCTCTTGCAAAATAGGAGTGAGAACCGAAATTCCCATTATGGAAACAGATGATTTCATTGTATGTGCAACTCCTTTGATGGCTGCATAATTTATTTTTTCTATTGCGTCATTAATAGATTGCAACTCTTCGGGAACTTGTTTTAGAAAAACATCCATTATTTCTTCAATCAAATGTTTCTTTCCACCCATCAGCTCAGACAGATAATTTAGGTCACACACATTTCCTTTATCTATTTTGGATTCATTTGTTGTCATCTTATTATGAATTAAAAGTTAAGTCAGATATTTTTTCAAAAAGCAGATTTGCATTTATCGGTTTTGAGATGTAATCGTTCATTCCCAGATTCAAACACTTTTCTCTTTCTCCTGCCATCGCATTAGCAGTCATCGCGATAATCGGAATATTGTTTTTCAAATCATTTCGGATAAAAAGTGCGGTGTCATAACCATTCATGATTGGCATTTCCATATCCAGGAGGATAATATCAAAATTGTTTTCCTTTAGCTTCGCAATACATGAAATGCCGTTCTCCGTTACCTGAAATTTTAATTTATTTTCAGAAAATAAACTTGAGATTAATTTTATGTTCAGCTGGTTATCTTCCACCAGCAGAATATTTAATCTGTTCAGGTTTTCTACATGATGTTTTTTTTCTATGATCGCAGATGGCAAAGAAACTTTCTTTGGTTTTTTATAAGGAATGCAAAAAGAAAATTCCGAGCCAACCTTTAATTCGCTTTTAACCGACAATGTGCCGCCTTGAAGTTCAACTAACTGTTTTGCAATGCTTAATCCCAATCCTGTGCCTCCGTATCTCCTGGTCGTGTGTAAATCCGCTTGACGAAATCGTTCAAAAATATTCTGAAGTTGATCATTAGGTATTCCTATACCTGTATCTTTTATAGAAAATTCCAACACAGGATTCTCATTTTCTATTTTAAGAACTCTGACATTTACCTGCACTTTCCCTTTTTGTGTGAACTTAATTGCATTACCAGTAAGATTGATGATGATTTGCATGAGACGTGTTTGATCCCCGAGCAAAGTATCAGGAATATCTTTATCACAGCTAAACACTAATTCAAGATTTTTTTCTTTTGCCTTTCCCATCAGCATTTCTTGAAGTGACTTAAAAGTTTCTTTAATATTAAAATTATTTTCTTCAAAAGTCATCATGCCAGCTTCGATTTTTGAAATATCAAGTATGTCATTAATGATGGTAAGCAGATTTTCCCCTGCTAACTTTATTGTCTTCACATATTCTTTTTCCTGTTCGCCTAATTTTTTTTTTGATAGTATATCTGAAAAACCAATGATTGCATTCATCGGTGTACGAATTTCATGACTCATGTTGGCGAGAAATGTTTCTTTCAATTTAGTTGACTCTTCGGCTTTTTTGGTTGCCAGCTCTGCATTCCTTTTTGATTCGATCAATTCATTTTCAAATCTTTTCTGATCTGTTATATCTCTCGCAACCACCACAACGCCCAACACATTTCCTTTATCATCCTTATAAACCGAACCGTTGAATAATACTTCGGTCAGTTTACCATCCTTATGGCGAAGCGTAAGCGGTGAATCGGCAACAAATCCTTTCGAAAACACTTCCTGATAAACTTCGCGCGCTTTTTGAGGTTCAGTGAAATAATCAAGGAAGTCAGTACCCGTAAGTTTTTCTCTCGTCATTCCGGTAATCTTTACCGTTGCTTCATTCATATCCATAATTTTTCCTGCTGAACTAATGGTTACCAACGGATCACGGCTTGCTTCAATTAGACTCAGGGAATATTGCGAAGCTAATTTTTCGGTATTCGCTTTTGCAAAAAGAAATTGCTCTCTGAAACGTTTTGTTCTTAAAATATCACGGTAAATAAAATATGAAAACGTAAACGCCAAAAGCAAACCGAATGTTGTGAGCCAGTTACTTATAAAACGTATTTGCGCGGTGGTTTCCTTTGTCGCCGCATGAATTCTTTTTATTCCTTCAACTAATTCTTTTTCTTCCATGTTGTTCAGAAGAGAAAAAATATGATTCATCACCATGTACTCGCGCTGAGTAATATCCATTTCCTCAGATAGTTTCTGATTTTTTTTAGTTTTTTCTTCCTGCTGTGTTTTAGAAATAAGTTTTTGGATACTTCTCTGAACCGAATCCGATGAAATAACTGGTGCAACAAAACTCGATGTATCTTTTTTATTTTTCTTTAAAGCAAAAATTTTTGAGAAAAAAGATTTTTTAGGCAGTTCTGCTTTTTGTTCAGGAATATTTTTTATAATGGGATTTTTTATTTTTATTTTTTTAAGTAACTGCAAAAGCACATCGCGTGAACCTTCTCCTGTTTTTAATTCAATGTATTCACTGAATAAATCAACTCTGCTTGTAATAAGTTCTCGCAGAGTATCAATTTGTTTTGAAAAATCCTTGTCACTGCTTGCTTCGTTCGTGTCAATGATTCCTCCTTTGGCTGAAACAACAAGCAATGTGTCTAATCGGGTGTTCAGATAATTTATATAATTTTCGTAGCTCAGCAGATATGCCGTATCTCTCCTGATCGAATATGCTTTTACGTTTGCTTCTGCGCCATAAAGACAACCTGATATTTCTTTTAATTTGATGAGTTTAATATTCGGTTCCAAAATTGCTGAAACGGTTTCGGATAATTGAGAAAGTTTTTTGTGCGTTATATTTATGGCGATAAAAAAGACAACAGCAATAACTCCGAATCCTACCAGCACTTTCAAAATAATTCTTCGAATATTCTGAAGATTGATTTTATCAGAATTAATTTTATCCAGAATGTTTTTCAACTTGGTCATTTAGTTTAGTGTTCTCTATGTTCTCTTTCTTCATCATGCTGTTTTTTCATTTTAGCATGGTTTTTACTTTTTTTATCCTGATTTACATTTCTTCTATTATAATTCAATTGATTTTTGTCTGTATCAGTATATTCTTTATCCTTTTTTACTTCTTCAGTATTTCCGGCTTGCTTATCCTCTTTCAATTTTGTTTTATCCTTCTTTACATTAGCCTTGGCACTTTTAACATCTTTTTTGCTTAGTCTTTTCTCCTTCCTATCCAATCGAACATCTTTGCTGTCCAGTCTCACATCTTTATCATCTTTCCGAACTTCATTGTTTTGGGCAAATGCAGACATTGCCGTTAATATTATTATTGCCACTATTATTATTTTTTTCATTTCAATTTCATTTTAATTGTGAAAGAATCTTTATAAAACAAAGGTGAGGATTGTAATTGCGGAACACATTACACAACTTCTGAAAAAAGTTACATCATTCACACATTTTAAATTCGGAAGTTCGAGTTAGTGATTCATCACTTCGTCTCGTGCAGCAATAATGCAATCCAAAACATGGTCCATCACTTCAGGGGTTATGTGAACATTCATGGGGAACATTTTTGTTGCGTAAATCAAAGCTTCTTTATCTTCCATATCTCGGTTGTATTCCGCACTACGAAATCCCGTACTGAAACTGAGGCAAGGCGTACATTGTCCGTTTATTTTTTTACCGGAACGAAACCATTCAAATAATTTATCCCCAATATCATGTGTGAGTTTGTTATGTCGAATTAAATCTTCACGAAAATTCTTATCGCACAATTCTTTTTCAAACTGAACTTTAGCATCAATTCCTTCTGGATAAATTCTTAAAAGTGTAACCAATCCATAATCCGAAGGATTCACACAAACCATTTCTGATTTTTTTGCAATTTGATTTTTTAAATAAACTTTGTTTTCGAGTATGCCACCCAGAATAGATTGAAAACCTTCGTGACCAAAAAATTTAAGTGTTGCCCATCCAGCTAATGAACCGGTTGCCGCTCTCGAAACTTCCAACGTATAATTCAACGGATTGTATGGTGAACGTGGTTGCAGATACGCGGATTGCCCGCGCGAAAGCAACGATTCAAACTCCTTTGCATCCTTGTAAACAAAAGCGCTGCTGATGTATGGAGAGAATCCTGTTTTGTGAAAATCAACGCCAAAGGCGTCGGCATAAAAAATCCCTTTTATGGCATTATAATTTTTTTCAATATACGGCAACACTTCATTTGAAAATCCAAGAGGATTTTTTTTGAAATCATAATTTTTAAAAACTATCCAAGACCATCCAATCACCGAATCGCAATACAATAATGTTTTGCCATAACCTTTTGGATTTGGATATTTATCCATTAGTTTTCTTACTTCTTCAACCGAGTCAAATGCATTTGCATCCGTAGTTCCCATAGTACAAACAACCGAAGCAACCGGAATTTTTTTCGCAACGCAATCCTTCAAAACTTCTTCCAGATGTTTTGTATCCATTGCATTAGTTTCAATATCTGTTTTAATCCGAATAATATTATCCATTCCCAATCCAGACCAGTCGGTACTGTTGAGCATGGTATAATGCGCTTGCTGCGAGCAAATAACTTTTGCATCAGTTCTGATTCCTCTATTTCTTGAATCGGGAAGAACACGTGTGAGCGCATACTTTAAATGATAGGTCCAGCAACCTGAACCGCCATAAGTATAAACGCACCCTGCTTTCTTCGATTCCCATCCTGCAAGATTTGCTAATATTCCTCCTGATTCTAATTCTGCCTGATGAATGTTCCAGGCATATTCACCTTCGAGAATATTTGGTGCAAATATTTCAGATAGAATTGCCGCGATAATTGCTGCGGTATTTCCCTGCGGATTTACATTGTTCATTGTAAGCGGGTGTCCCCAGTTTGGCAAACCTTCAAATAATTTTATCACTTGCTTAATTACTTCTTCTGAAGAACTCATCTTTGGATTTAAAAAAGAATTTTTTACGTTATCAAAATCAATGGTCAATGCAGGATTTGTTCCGAGAAATGCGGAGCCACCATTTTTTTCGGGTTTGAGTTTATCTAATTCGCGAACGGCAATATTTATTCCGTCAGCTAAAGAATCTTTTTCTCCTCTGTATGGCGAAGGAAATGATTTGAGCATTTCTTTTCTAAACTTTGCCCATTGCGGAGCGGTTTGGGTGGGAATAATTTCTAATGTTTGATGTTCTGATATTTTGTTGCTCATTTGATTTTATTTTTTAATACATTTTTCAAAGGTGAGCATCTGCAAACATTTATTTGTTACAAAATTTTTGGAAAGAGTTATATTATTCACACCTTTTCAATACAATAAAAAAAGCATCCCGCAGAATTACGGAATGCTTTTTTAAAATTAAAGATTGAAATCTACTTCATCAATGATTAACCTTTCATTGCATGTTGTTTGCTTACTTCTCTCATGTGATCACTTGCAAGGCAATGATGTCCGTGAGCTTTCACTGTGCTTTCACAAGCTTTGTCATGATTTCCTGCTTCATGATGTTTTGCTGCATCGTGATGATGCTTTGCAGCTTCTTCATGATGCTTTGCAGCTTTTCTGTGATTCTCAATTCCTTTGTGATTTTCTGTGGAAGATCCATTGGTCTGTTCCTTTCGGATTGGTGTTGCTGTAGTTGTCATATTTTTTAATTTATATTGTGAATGAATTTTCACAACAGACAAAAGTGAGTTCTTTAATTGTGATTGGTATTACATAATTTTGGAAATTCCTTACATGATTCACACGTTTTTTTATTCTCAGTCATATAGAAAATTAAAATAATTTAATTTCGCATTTGAGTGAGCTTATCATATTGTGTAACAAAAATAATTCCTCCTCTTGTTTTAATGTCAACTAAACCTTCGTCTTTAAAATCACTAAGTGTTCGGATGGTGGTTTCTGGAGCTATACCAACAATACTTGCCAAATCTTGGCGCGAAATATTCATACTAAATTGTTCTCCATCTTTTTTATAGCAATTAGAAAGAGTAACAAGTGCATCAGCTACTCGTTTTCTTACGGAGTTGTACGCAAGTTTTATAATTTGTTCTTCTTTTTCCCGTAAATTATCCAAGAGCATTTTCGTAAACTTACGCGACACCTCAGAGTTTTTATAAACTAATTCAAAAAAATCCTCTTTCGGAATTAAACATATTTCGGAGTCTTCCAATGTCATAGCCGAATCGGTGTATTGTCCACCATCCAATAATGCCGGGTATCCGAAAAAATTTTCTTCCTTATGTAATCCTGTAATGAACTCTTTTCCTCGTTCGTGCGTTTTATAAGTTTTTACTTTCCCTTTCATCACAAAATAAATTCCTTTGGGATAACTGTTTGCTTTGTAAACATTTTCATTTTTTTTACACACCATCACATCGCGTTTCGCAGAGAGTTTTTGTAAATCGTTAATTCCATTTTCACTTATGACCGACTCATTATACGTTGTCCTACTTTTAGAAAAATCTATTTTTATTACTTTGCTTTTATTTTTTTGTTCATTCGAGTTTCCTTTAAGATGAGTGCGAGTGGCGGTATTGTTTGTCATTTTATTTATTTCAGATTGTGAATGAATTTTCACAACGAGACAAAGATGAATAGCTTAATTAGGATATGGCTTACACAACTTTTTAAATAAGTTGCAAAATTCACACATCTAAACTAAAGCCAATAAGAAAAAGGATGAAATTTAATTTTCAAATTCTTTCAAAAAACTCTTTTCTATCAATGCAGATTGTTCACGCTCGTGAGCGTGGTGAGAACCAGTGGCAGGACTTGCACTTTCAGGTCTTGAAATTAATTTTAATGTAACGCCTTTAACAGTTCGAAGCAGATAACTCCATGCACCCATATTCTCAGGCTCTTCCTGAACCCAAATACAGTCAGCGGTGTTATTGTATTTTGAGAGCACGTGCTGAAATTGTTTTTCTGGAAACGGATATAATTGTTCAAGGCGAATAATGGCAATATGATTTGCTTTATCTTTTTCTTTGCGCTCAAGTAGGTCGTAATAAATTTTCCCGGAACAAAACATCACTCGCGATATTTGTTTTGCATCGGCAGAAGCATCATCAATAATTTCTTTGAAGCCGCCTTTAGATAAATCTTCCATTGATGAAATACAGCGCGGATGTCGAAGCAAACTTTTCGGTGTAAAAACAATAAGAGGCTTTCGGAAATCTCTTTTCATCTGTCTTCGCAATACATGAAAAAAATTGGCGGGAGTAGTGCAGTTTACAATTTGCATATTTTCTCCGGCACATAATTGCAAAAATCTTTCCAACCGCGCACTCGAGTGTTCTGCTCCCTGACCTTCATACCCATGCGGAAGCAGCAAAACAATTCCATTCATCAGTTTCCATTTATCTTCAGCATTGCTTATGTATTGATCAATTATTACCTGTGCACCATTACTGAAATCTCCAAACTGTGCTTCCCAAATAACAAGAGCGTTGGGAGAAGCTAAAGCATACCCATATTCAAAACCGAGCACAGCATACTCACTCAATAAACTATTGCAGATATAAAAATTTGCTTGATCATTTTTAATGTGATTTAAAGGACTGTATTGTTCTTCGCTGTCTTCTACCGGAACCACGGCATGACGATGTGAAAATGTTCCGCGTTCAACATCCTGTCCACTGAACCAAACCGGAAATCCTTCAGATACCAACGTGGAATAAGCAAGCAACTCAGCCATTGCCCAATTAATATTTTCACCTTTCTGAATCATTGCCTTTCTGTCTGCAAATAATTTCGTGGTCTTGTCAAAGAATTTTTTTTCGGAAGGCAAATCGGTAATACGATCTCCTATTTCAAGTAAAATATCTTTACTCACTCCTGTTTCTGGTGAAACATCAAAATCCTTTTTTTCAGCTAAACGAAACCTTTTCCATTTTCCTTTTGGATATTCTTCTGAATCCGGGCTTCTCATTTCTTTTACTTGCTTTGCAGCATCCAGATTTTTCTGAAGCAATGTTTTAAACTCTTGTTCTACTATTTTTACTTGATCGACATCCATATCGCCTTGCTCCAATAATTTTTTAGAATATATTTCAAGTAAGTTGGGATGAGCCGCAATTGCTTTGTAAAGTAAGGGTTGTGTAAAACGAGGCTCATCGTTTTCGTTATGTCCATATTTTCTGAAACCAAGAATATCTATGAACACATCGCGATTAAATTTTTGGCGAAACTCCATTGCCAGTTGAATGGTATATACCAATGCTTCCACGTCATCGCCATTTACATGGAACACGGGAGACAAAGTTACTTTTGCCACATCGGTGCAATAAGTAGACGAACGTGCATCAATGTAGTTGGTCGTAAAGCCAATTTGGTTATTTACCACAATGTGAATCGTGCCACCAGTTTTGAATCCGCGCAGTTGCGACATCTGGATAATCTCATAAACAACTCCCTGAGCAGCAATGGCAGCATCGCCATGAATAAGAATCGGAGCAATTGACTTTTCATTTCCTCCTTCAGTATTGTCAATTTTTGAACGAACAATCCCTTGCACCACAGGATCAACTGCTTCGAGATGCGATGGATTAGGTGCTAAACTCAAATGAACTTTCTTACCTGTTTCAGTAACAACATCGCTGGAAAAACCTAAATGATATTTCACATCTCCCGCAAAAGTGTTTTTATCATATTCCAATCCTTCGAATTCTGTAAATATATCTTCATAAGATTTTCCTATAATATTTGCCAATACATTTAATCGTCCCCGGTGTGACATTCCAATGACAAATTCCTTGATGCCATTCTCCGCTCCAAAGTTGATCACAGCATCCAGCGCAGGAATAAGCGCTTCACATCCTTCAAGAGAAAAACTTTTTTGTCCTACAAATTTTTTATGAATGAACGATTCGAACATAACCGCTTCGCTTACTTTTTTCAGGATGCGTTCTTTTTCTTTTGTGGAAAATATTTTTGAATTACGTGTGCTTTCCATTTGATTTTCCAGCCAATCCAACACCTCTGGTGTACGGATGTATTTATATTCTGCACCTACACTTTCACAATAAGTTGCTTCTAGATGAGCTATAATGTTTTTCAGTTTTGCATCACCAATTCCAATCATGGAACCTGCATGGAAAATAGTTTCAAGGTCATTGGGGACAAGTCCGAAATTTTCTATTTCAAGAGTTGGGGAATAATTTCTCCGCGTGCGAACAGGATTTGTTTTGGTAAACAAATGTCCGCGCGAACGATAACCGTTAATAAGATTAATGACTTTAAATTCTGTCTCAAAATGTTGTCCGACAGTTGACGAAACATCTGATGGGAATTTTAATTTCGCAAATTCAAATCCTTCAAAAAATATTCTCCAGTTATCATCTACCGATTCTGGGTTCTGAATATATTGCTTATACAACGATTCGATTTTTGAATTTTCATCGTTGCTTAAGTTGTTGTATTCTTCCATTGTGCAAAGTTAATGATCGCACTTGATTAACATGAATCGTATTATTTTCCTTATCCTTTCAAGAATAATAAGAGGAACCGTAAGCAGAAATATTTTTAGTTAGCCGGAATATAAATATCAAATGTTGCCCCTTTCTTTAGTTCGCCTGTGGCAGTGATGACCCCGTTATGATTTTCCACTATTTTTTTAACTATGGCTAGCCCAATACCTGTGCCTTCATATATTTCTTTGCCATGAAGTTTTTGAAACACTCCAAAAATCCGTTCGCTGAAACGAGGTTCAAAACCGATACCATTATCTTTAACTGTGATATGGCAATAATTTTTCCCAGATGAGAGCCGGTCGTTATTTAATTTATTGCCTTTTACAATTCTGCTTGTAATTTGTATAAGCGAAGGTTTATCTGCTTGCGAGAATTTGAGTGCATTACTGATGAGGTTGTACATCAGCTGTCGAAACTGAAAAGCAATGATGTTGGCGGAACCAAGTTCGATTGCTTCGATGGTGGCGTGTTTTCCCTGAATGGTATCTTTTAATTCTGCTTTTACTTCGTTAATAATTAAACTCAGTTCAGTTTTTTCAAACTTGAGTTCGGTGGTGGCAATTCTGGAGAAAGCGAGTAAATCATCAATGAGTTGCTGCATTCTTCCTGCCGCTAATTGCATTCGCTCTAAATTATATTTTCCGTTCTCGGTTAGATTTTGTTTTTCTTGTTCCAGTATGATTGTTACGAAGGTTTGTATTTTTCTCAACGGCTCTTGCAAATCATGGCTTGATATATATGTGAAAGCAAGAAGTTCTTTGTTGGCGATAATCAACTCTTCTGCACGTTTTCCTTTCTCCTCGTTTTGAAAAGCAAGTTCTTTGTTGGCAATTCCTAATTCAGCTGCACGTTTTTCCTTTTCATCATTCTGAAATGCCAATTCTTTGTTGGCGATTCCTAATTCAGCTGCACGTTTTTCTTTCTCATC
>PLUL01000072.1 GCA_003164895.1 Bacteroidota bacterium
CTGCATTCCTGAATCTATGTTTTGCCGCCAGCAGGGAATTGTTTTCTATTCTTTATTTGCTTCGCTTTTTGCATTTTCTGGCAGTAATACGTGATAAGCGAATAGTAAATAGTTGTTGCACCCTTATGGCTTATCACCAAATTTGTCGTGTATAAGCTTTTCAAGAGAATCAATTTTTTCCTGTGTGCTTTTCAATTCTTTGATAACCGGTTTGTGGATGAAGAAATACATGCCCAAAATAATAAGCAATGTGCAGGCAAGAATAATTACTATATAAAGTATCCTTTCACGGTAAGCAGTCATATCAACAAAAGGAACAAGGCGTTTGGTAAACCTTATGGAAAAAGTTTGCTGCGCTTTATTTCCGGATTGATCTTTTACATTGATCTGTACAGTAAACGTCCCTTCGTGAACTCCTGAAGAATCTGTTATCAATCCGGCTTTGTCAATTCTTATCCAGGAAGGAGCATTGAGCAGTTCGTAATTTAATTTGTCGTTCACATTATACTTTGCTGCGATGACCTGGTAACGAAACGGATCACCGGTATAAATAAGAGTATCGGGTTTTGAAATGACATATAAAGGATTATCTAACTTTTTATTGAGTTTGAATCCTCCTATTTTTACTTCGCCCGATTTGTAATCTGTGCATGAAAAATCAAGATGAAGGTATGACCATTGTTGCGGGAAATTTACTTTTTGTTTAGAATCTTTCAAGTCGTTCAAAGAATATTTAGTCCATTCTTTTTCGGTGGCGGGAATTTTAAAAGTAAGCATCTGGTTACTTTCCTGAAAGCGGATGGTAAGCGTGATAAAATCTCCCGGAGCGCCTTTGGTCCAAATGAAAAATTCGTTTTCTCCTTTTTCAAATCCTGCCAAACTATTGATCTTGCATAGTGTTCCTTTCTTATCAATGGAAAGGGAATATTTTTCCTGTGGAGGAGAATCTGTTTTATTTAATTTTCCTTCCACCAGATCATAGCCATCGGGAATCCCATCTCCATTAATATCCGTATTTAATGGCGGAAAAATATTTGTATAAGGGTTTTGAGGAGTATCATAAAGCAAATTCGACCATTCCCGATAAGTTTTAACAGGTATGTGTTCTCTTGAACACCATGCAAGGATGCTGTCAACCCTGCTCAAATATTTTTTCCATTCTATTGAAATTTCATAAAGGTGAGAGCCGCCAATCAGGAAATAGTGTTTTGCCATTTGGTCGGCAATTAGTTTTTTATCCTTTGAAACTTCTGAAACACATCCTGAAAAATCTCCCCATTGCATGGCAAAGCGCGCATCCTTTCTCGCATCATTATAACATTGCAATCCTCCGTCAGAAGCACCGGAGGTATAATGAAATTTATCCCCATACGTATTTTTTATTTCTAAGGAAGAAAAGTGAGGTGTTTTCCCCCCGGGTTGAATCCATGATAATGGCCTTGATAAATGGTATTTTTCAAAAAGCCGCATGGATTCTTGTGCTAGAATTGATCTTGCATTGCGGGTAAGTTGTATGGACGAATTATCAATAAAGCAGAACTCAACTTTTGATATTTTGTTTACATACATCATCTCACCCCAATAACTTCTCATCACAATGGTATCGGGGTTGTTCGGATTTTTATTTTTGACTACAATGGGGCTTCCAATTTTCTGTAGTGAAGGGAAATAAATAAAAAGATTGTCGTTATAATCTTTAAATCCACCTGCTGTTTCAGAAATAACCGTGTCGGTTGAAATATGAGCGGTACCCTGAAATAAATATTTTTTAGAATCTATTTCCTCATATTCAAGACAAACCATACCCACTGAATTGAAATGATGCACTCCTGGTTGATTTTCATATACTGAAATTTCAGAATTGTCAATCCAAAATGCATTTGTGCCGTGGTTCGGGCAGTGATCCATAAGCTCAAAACCATGTTCGTCTAATTTTTTTAAGTAATCAGGATACTCATTTTGATCGGGTAGTGCAGCAAGATTTACGGCAAAGCAGTATTTATAATTGTACTTATTAAAAACTTCTTCAATTTGTTTTAATTTATCCAGGGGAGCATTATCATCATATCGAAAACAGATACCTCCTTTTTTATCATCAGATGGCTGGGCAAATGTTAGGAGAGGGAAAAGACAAAAAATAAAATTTAATCGAAGGAGAATAATCAGGTAGTTTTTTTTCATAAAAAAACCAAAGTTAAACATTATTCATCTCGTTAATCGGACTAATTACTTTTGTTATTACGCTGAATTATTTGACATACTATTCATCAACAAGCAACCTTTTTCCTTATTTTCGCGTCTTATTCTTAGTTTTGATGTTTAAACAATTAAATTGCCTACATATTGGTTGATCATGAAAATTCCATTCATAGATTTAAAAGCTAATTACCTTAGTATTAAGGATGAAATACTAACAGAAATAAATCAAGTATTAGATACTACTGCTTATATACTTGGTTCAAAAGTTCAAAATTTTGAAAGAGAATTTGCAAAAGCACATCAGGTAGAACATTGTATTGCTGTGAGTTCGGGTACGGATGCGAATCATTTGACGTTATGGGCATTAGGAATAAAAGAGGGAGATGAGGTAATTATTCCTGCAAACACTTTCATAGCAACAGCTTGGGGAGCTACCTTATGCGGAGCAACGCCTGTTTTTGTTGATTGCGAAAAGGAAAGTTATAATATTAACCCTGAACTGGTAGAAAAAGCAATTACACCCAAGACCAAAGCAATTGTTGCCGTGCATTTATATGGACAGCCTGCAAATCTTGACCCTTTGAGAGAAATTGCAAAGAAGCATAACATTTTTTTACTGGAAGATGCAGCCCAGGCTCATCTGGCAGAATACAAAGGGAAAAAGATTGGCGGCTTAACTGATTGTGCTTCCTTTAGTTTTTATCCTGGAAAAAATTTAGGGGCTTATGGTGAAGGAGGAGCAGTTACGACCAATAATTCCGATCTTGCTAAAAAATTTAAAATGATTCGAGATCATGGTTCAAGCCAAAAATATTTTCATGAAGTTTGCGGGCATAACTACCGTATGGAAGGCATTCAGGGAGCGGTACTTGGAGTTAAACTTAAATATCTTGATTTGTGGACTCAAAAAAGAAGAATAGCTGCTGAGAAATACAAGAAATTATTATCGGATATTGAAGAAATTACTTTGCCAAAAGAAATGAGTTATGCAAAACATGTATATCATCTTTTTGTAATACAATCGCCACATAGAGATGAATTACAAAAAATATTAACTGAACAAGGAATTGGAACAGGATTGCATTACCCGCTTCCTCTTCATTTGCAACAATGTTTCAAACACTTGGGATATAAAAAAGGTGATTTTATTCAAACGGAAAATCTTGCACAAAATTGTTTATCGCTTCCAATATTTCCTGAAATAACAGATGATCAGATTGTTTTTGTTTCTAATGTGGTTAGAGAATTTTACAAAGCAAAAGTTCTTTGCTGAGATTTTAAGAAAATGAAAAACATATTCAGAATTTATCCGAAATATAAATGGATGCTTGCTTTCATGGATATGCTGGCAATTCATTTATCTTTCCTCTTTTCATTATATATTCTTAACATTCATTCGGAAAATCTGCTAATGAATTATTTTTCTTTTTCAAAATTTTTATGGCTCTTTAGTTTTTCAGTTTTTGCAATCTATTATTTTCAATATTCCAACCTTTATAAAATCCAAACTATTTATAATTCTTTCAGCCATTCATTCCTGATCGTGAAATCATCTATGTTCGTAGTATTGGGATTTATAATATTTCAATTTGCAACTACTCGGATTGAATATGAATCGAGATTATTTTTTCTAATATGGCTGTGTGTTCTTATTCTAGTTCTTCTGTGTTTGAGAGTACCTGTAGCTAAAATGCTTGCAACTACAACTTTTTTAAAAGACAGAGTTATTATTATTGGAGCCGGAGAAAAAGGAAGAGGGATTTTAAATTTATTTCATACTCAAGTAAAATTTAAAGAGGCGGTTGGTTTTATTGATGATGATGTGAGTGTGCCGACTATTGATAATGTTCCGGTTATAGGAAAAATAAAGGATGCTAAAGAAATATTTGAAAGTAATTGTGTGGATTATTTTATTCTTGCAATAGATAATTTAAAACGCGAACAATTTTACGAAATTTTTAAATTTTTTAAAGAAAATAAATTGCCTTTCTATGTAAGTTCTACCTACGTAAAAGTAATTTATGAAAAACTTAATTTGGATCGTTTTGGCGAATCAGGAATGGTAAGGTTTAACAGCAGTTTGGATAATAAACTATTTGATTATGCAAAAAGATTATTTGATATTGTTGCAAGTGCAATAGGAATTATTATTTTTTCTCCATTCTTTCTCATTATTGGTCTGCTCGTTAAGTTTTCTTCCAAGGGGCAACTTTTTTACAAACAAATCCGAATAGGTAAAGGAGGAAAACCATTTTATTTTTATAAATTCAGAACAATGTATCTGAATAGCGATAAAGATGTGGAAAGAAAGAAAAGTGTTGAAGCGTTTATTAAAGGAGAATTTGTTTCAGACAATGGATTCAATAAAATTGTTAACAAGTCACGCATAACACCAATTGGATATTATTTACGAAAATATAGTCTGGATGAATTACCTCAGCTATTTAATGTCCTTAAAGGAGATATGAGTTTGGTGGGCGCCAGACCTTGCATAGTAAGTGAATGGAAAGTATATGATGATTGGCAAAAACTTCGTTTGGATTTTATACCCGGATGCACAGGATTGTGGCAGGTTTGCGGAAGAAGCGAAGTGGATTTTGAAGATTCAGTGTTGATGGATGTTTATTATAATCAAAACCACTCTTTATGGTTTGATTTTAAAATAATTTTAAAAACATTTTCAGTAATACTTAATGGAAAAGGAGGAGGATAATTTATGAATATAGGAATTATTGGACTCGGATACTGGGGACCAAATATGGTTCGGAACTTCATGATGAATGAACACATTCAGAAAGTTGTATGTTGCGATTTGGATGAAAAACAACTTCTGAAGGCAAAAAGAAGTTTTCATTCGATTGAAACGACCAAGAATCCGCAGGATATATTTAAAGATAAAAATATTGACGCCGTTGTTATTGTTACTCCTATCAGCACACATTTTTCACTTGCTAAAGAAGCGCTTCAAAGTGGAAAACATGTATTAGTGGAAAAACCCTTAACGCCAACTGTTGAAGAGGCAGAAACTCTTATTAATTTAGCTGAACAAAAAGGATTGGTTTTAATGGTAGATCACACGTTCTTATATACTGCGGCTGTGAAGAAAATTAAAGAGCTTGTGGATTCGGATGTAATTGGAGATATTTATTATTTTGATTCTATCCGCATTAACCTTGGATTATTTCAGAGAGATGCAAACGTGATATGGGATTTAGCTCCGCATGATTTTTCAATCATGAATTATATTCTGAATAAAAAACCAGTTTCTTTGAAGGCGATGGGAGCTGATCATGTAGGGAATGGAATGGAAAACATTGCCTATGTTCACGTAAATTTTGAGGATAACCTGATTGCACATTTTCATTTGAACTGGCTTTCTCCTGTTAAACTGAGAAAAGTATTAATTGGGGGATCAAAGAAAATGATTGTGTTTGACGATATGGAGAATTCCGAGAAGGTAAAACTCTATGATAAAGGAATTAATATTAAAACGAAAGAAGATGAATATCAAAAACTTGTTAATTACCGATTAGGGGATTCATATAGCCCGGCAATAAATAATATTGAAGCATTAAAAGGAGTGGTAGATGATTTTGTTAATTCTATTAGAAATAAAACACAACCATTATCTTCAGGAGTAGAAGGATTAAAAACAGTACAACTACTTGAAGCTTCTCAGAAGTCAATAAAAAATAATGGCAAATTAATTTATTTATGAGTGAACTTTTTCAGAGCATTGCCTCGGATGTAAAATTGGGGAAGGATGTTAAAATATTTAAGTTTGTAAATCTTTATGGATGTACAATAGGAGACAATACGAAGATTGGAGCTTTTGTAGAGATTCAAAAAAATGCTGTGATTGGGAAAAACTGTAAAATATCTTCTCACAGTTTTATTTGTGAAGGTGTGAATATTGAAGACAATGTTTTTGTTGGACATAGTGTTACTTTTATTAATGATATGTATCCAAAGGCTGCAAATGAAGATGGCACATTGCTAACAGACAAAGATTGGCAAGTAGTAAAAACATTTGTGAAAAAAGGTACTTCTATTGGTTCAGGTTCAACAATTTTAGGCGGAGTAACTATTAATGCAAATGCAATGATAGGTGCAGGTTCAGTAGTTACGAAAGATGTTCCCGCCAATACAATTGTTGCAGGAAATCCGGCAAAGATTATTCGTAAAATATTAGAAGGCGCGAAGTAACAAAAAGCGGATTATAAATACTTACTTGTTATTTTTTTAAAAGCTTTTCAATGATTTCCGCAAGTTCATCCGCTGTTTTTTTTTCTGCTTGTATTATATAATCTGCTTTTCCATAAAAAGGCAGACGATCTTCTATATTAGTATTAATAAAATATTTCAGATCAACTTCATTTATGCCGCGGATAAGAGGGCGTTTGTTTTGTACTTTTGATAATCTTTTTACGAGGGTATCAACACCCATTTCAATATAAACTGAAGTTCCATTTTGATTGATAAGTTCCATAGTGTTGTAAAAGCAAGGAGTTCCTCCTCCGAGGGAAATTACTACATTATTTTTGCTCATAAGTTTTTTTAGAAATTCGTGTTCGATGAAACGAAAACTTTCTTCTCCCTCAGTATCAAAAATTTCTTTGATTGTTTTACCGGTTGTTTCTTCTATATGTATGTCAAGATCTATAAAATCTTTTTTCAATTTTTCAGCCAATAGTTTCCCTGTCGTACTCTTCCCGCTACCCATGTACCCAATGAGAAAAACCTTCATCTGCAAATATAATAGTGGAAATGATATTTGATAAAAATTCCTTTTTGAGCGTAACGAAATGCTTATATCTTTGCGCCTTGTTTTTTGAAATGCAATTGATCCCGTAGCTCAGCTGGTAGAGCATTACACTTTTAATGTAGGGGTCCTGGGTTCAAATCCCAGCGGGATCACTTAAAACCTTGGCTCTCCGCCAGGGTTTTTTAGTTTTTATAAGCAAATGGTACAGAATCCGGTCGAGCGGAATGCCTCTTTTACTTGTTTTCATATAATCTATTTCCAATATTTATTTGATAAGTCATCATTGCAATGACGAATATATCTTTATTAGAGGAAGTCTCTTTACTTTTTTCTCCGACAATAATGGAAATATTTTTGTTGTTGGCGGATACCAAAATTCTCTTCTCACCTCAACATAGCTGTTTCCTCTGATATTTTTTTAATAATAAACTATGACTTTTATCATATTTTTATTTTTTGTATTAAAGATTTACTTATTATTGCGGCCTGAAAAATAAAAATACATTATTCAATTTAATATTTTTAATTTAAAAAACAATCTCATCTATTAAAATCTCTCTATGAAAAAATCATTTTTACTCTTCGCCCTTCTTTCGTTTAATTTTGGAATTTGGACATTAAACTCTACTGCTCAAGGCGTGTGTTTTAAGCCGGTAACAAATTATGCAGCAGGAAATTGTCCAGCACCAATGTGTATCGCGGATTTTAACGGAGATGGAAAACCGGATTTTGCAGTTCCTAATAATTGCGATAACACCGTATCCATCCTTTTAAATAACGGATCGGGTATTTTTGGAGCTCCTATTAACTTGGGAGCAGGCTCTGGTAATGGTGTGTGGCAAGTTTGCAGTGCAGATTTTAACGGAGATGGAAAAGCCGATATAGCTGTAATTGATAATAATGTTAATACAGTTACTGTTTATCTTGGTAATGGAGCAGGTGGATTCGGACCTGGTCTTGCTTTACCTACAGGATCTGGTCCTGAATGGGTGATAAGTGCCGATTTTAACGGAGATGGTAAAAAAGATTTAGCAGTGGCTAATTGGAATGATCAAACTATTTCTATTTATTTAGGAAATGGTTCTGGTGGTTTTGCTACTGCTGTTACCACCGCTGCTTTAAGTGGAAGACCCAACTCAATGGTGAATGCTGACATGAACGGTGATGGAAAACAAGATTTAGTAGTAGCTGATTATGGTAATGGTACTATTGATATTCTTCTTGGAAACAATGATGGGACCTTTCAATCACCATCAACTACCTATTCTGGTAATAGTCCGTCAAATGTTGTTGTTGCCGATTTTAACGCAGACGGGAAACTTGATGTAGCTGCGTCAAATAGATATAGTAATAATTTATCTGTATTATTAGGTAATGGTAATGGAACCTTGAATTCTGCAACTACTTTTAATACTGGAAGTCAACCTTATGGAATTGTTACTGCCGATTTTAACGGTGATGGAAATTTGGATTTGGCAGTTAATAATAATAATAATGCAACCGTTTCTGTATTGCTTGGTAATGGCAATGGATCATTTGGAACACAAGCAGTTTTCAATATTGGAAATAGCCCATATAATATTGTATGTGCCGATTTTAATGGTGATGGAAAACCTGATTTGGCAACTCCAAACAATAATGACGGTAATGTTTCCGTTTTATTAAATACTACTGCACCTACTGTTGCGGCAAGTGTTAGCCCTTCTTATACAGTTTGTCCAGGAACTTCAGTTATTCTTTCAGGATCTGGTGCTGGACAAGCTCATACTGTTACTTACCAAGTACCTTTTTCCAGTTTAACAAACTGTCCTAATAGCTGCGGAGCTGGAAGTTACTACGGCACTAATCCAGGTTTTACATGGACAGGAACCGAGCCAGGTGGAGCTATTATTAATTCTGTCACCATTCAAGCAAATATTGGAGTGGATTGTAGCGGAGGATCACATTCAGCAACTTTAAACACCCATAATATCGGATCTCAATCAGATCCATCTTGGTGTTCTTGCGCTACAAGAAACCAAATAGTTACTTATAATGTTAATCCTAGTAATTATGTTGTAGGTGGTTCTAACTCTTTTCAAACTTTTGGAAATACTTTTGGATTTAGCAACAATACAAATTGGTCATCTGGCATATATGCTATAGTTACTGTAACCTATAATAATCCTTATACATGGACAGGTGGTGTTAATGATGGCATTGCGTTTGTTCCTGGTTCAACTGCTGCGTATTCGGTATATGCTACCACTCCAACAGGATGTGTAAGTAATATTTCAACTGTAACTGTTACCGTTCTTCCCGCAACTTCACCTACAGTTACTCCAACAGATGCTTCATGTGTTTGTAATGGTTCAGCGAATATTTCTGTATCCGGTGGCACTGGTGCAATTTCTTATTCATGGTCTAATGGAAATACCACAACTGCAACGTCAGGACTTTGCGCAGGAAATTATACAGTTAATACTACAGATTCAAAGGGTTGTAAAAGCTCTACTCCTGTAACTATTAATGCTGCACCATCAATGATTTTTTCTCCAACATCTGCTGATGCAACTTGTAATTGCAATGGAACTTCTGCTATGGCAATATCAGGAGGCACATCTCCATACACTTTTTCATGGTCAAATGGAGCAACTACTTCTTCAGTTACTGGTCTTTGTGCAGGAACATATACGTTAACTGCTACTGACTCTTATAGCGTTGGTTGTCAAAACGTATCTATTGTTAGTATTGCAAATACTCAATCAGTAACAGTTTCTTCAGAATCACATATTAATGCAAGTTGTTCGGCCGCATGTAATGGAGGTGCTGCGGTAACTATAACTAACGGAGCTAGTCCTGTTACGTATGCTTGGTCAACTTCACCGATTCAAACAACAGCATCAGCTTCGAGTCTTTGTGCTAATACTACTTATACACTAACAGCAACTGATGCAAATGGTTGTAAGACTGTAAGTGAATCTGTTATAGGTATTACACCTATGGTTCTCTCTACTCTAAATACAAATGCTAATTGCAGTACCTCTTGTAATGGTACATCTTCTGCTTCAGTAAATGGAGGTAAAGCGCCTTACACTTATGCATGGTCAAATGGCGGAACCAATGCAATGGCAACAGGTCTTTGCGCAGGTTCAACTTATACCTTAACTGTTACGGATGCCAGCGGATGTAATCAGGTTACTACTACGTCTATTGATGGTAATCCTGTAGCAAATATTGCTTCATTCTCAACCACTTTTGCAGCTTGTAAGGGTGTTTGTAATGGTACAGCAGTTCCGGTAGTTTCAGGAGGAACAGCACCTTATACTTATTTATGGTCTAACGGAAATACTACTTCTACAGCAACGGGTCTTTGTGCAAGCACATCTTACACTTTGACAGTTAAAGACGTAAATGGTTGTGGTAGCGTTGCAACAACTACTGTTACTGCAGATCCAAATCCTTTACAAATTGACCCTGGTAATTTTATAACTACTAACGCATCGTGTAATTCAGTTTGTAACGGAACTGCATATGCAACAGTATATAATGGATCAGGTTCTTATCATTTCTTGTGGATGCCGGGTGGAGCTACTACTCAAACAGCATCACATCTTTGTGGAAGCAATAATGGTAACACTTATACCGTAACTGTTACCGATGGACTTGGTTGTAAGGCAAAAGATTCTACAAATGCAGTTATTTACTTGCAGAATCAAATGAGCTTCAATACTAATCTTAATGCTGCTACTTGTGCTGCTGCATGTAATGGAGTTGCTTCAATTAGTAATTTGACAAATGGTACTCACCCATATTCTTATCATTGGTCAAATGGTTCTACTACAACTATTGCAACTGGTCTTTGCGGTAGCAATAATGGTATTAATTATACTTTGACTATCACTGACTCAGTTGGATGTCATGTTAAAGATACAGTTGATTTTATGAATGTTATTAATCAAAACAATTTAATTTCTGTTACCCCTTCAATAAGCAATGCTATGTGTTCAGCTGCGTGTGATGGAATGGCTACAATTAATAATTTTAATATTGGTGGTAACAGCACTCCTCCTTATACATATTTATGGAGTAATGGAAAAACAACCAGTTCTGTTTCTAATCTCTGTGTTGGTACGTATCCAAACATGGCAACTGTTACAGATGCTGTTGGATGTAAAGCAATGGCTAATATAACAATTGGAAATGGCAATAATGGAGTTTCAATTGATTATAATACAACAAACAATAACATAGTGAATACGTTCTGTAATGCATCGTGTAGCGGTTCTATTTCAGGTACAATAAATGTTGGTACAGGAACTCCCCCGTATATGTATAAATGGTTTCCTGGTGGACAAACTACTGCTACTGTTACCGGTTTGTGTGCAAGTGATTATACACTTACAGTTACTGATGCAAATGGTTGTAGTGATCAACAAAGTTGGACTGTAGGTACTAATTCTTCTGTTAATTTTAGCTTTAATGAAAATGATGCAACTTGTAATCAAAGATGCGATGGTAATATAATGGTTACAAATCCAACAGGTGGAACACCTCCTTTCTCTTACCTTTGGAATACAGGTTCCACTACTGCTTCTGTTACCGGGCTATGTGGTAACTATACTAGTGGTATAACATATACTTGTACTGTTAAAGACGCGAACGGATGTACAACACGTGGTACTCAAAGAGTATATGCTAACATATCTCTTTCTATATCAACTACGAAGACTAATGCTTCATGTAATTTA
This sequence comes from Bacteroidota bacterium, assembly GCA_003164895.1. GTDB lineage: Bacteria > Bacteroidota > Bacteroidia > Palsa-948 > Palsa-948 > Palsa-948. The sequence continues at coordinate 11,695 of PLUL01000072.1, forward strand.
GTTTGTAATGGTAAGGATAGTGTTACATCAGTAAATGGTGGTGGAAAGAGTCCTTATACTTATAGCTGGGTACCAAGCGGAGGTACAAATTCTGTAGCAACCGGACTTTGTGCTAATTACAATAATGGTGTAAATTATTCTGTTACTGTTACAGATTCACTAGGTTGTAAAGCAGTGAAAAGTGATTTAGTTTATGCAAACGCTTCTCCTTCTTTGAATTTTACAACTACAAATGCAGTATGTAACACTTCATGTAATGGTACAGCTGCTGCTACTCCTGTTGGTGGAACTCAACCTTTCAATTACACTTGGTCAACCGGTGCCACAACGGAATCCATTTCTAATCTTTGCTCAGGTGCTTACAATTTAAGTGTTATTGATTCAAAAGGTTGTGCAGTGGTTTCTAATTTTAATATTAGTGCAACATCTGCATCGACATTGACAACTACGGTTTCAAGTGTAAGCCCTTCTTGTCATGGTGTTTGTGACGGAACAGCTTCTGCACTGGTAGCTGGAGGTACTGCACCTTATGCATACCATTGGCTGCCAAGCGGTGGATCTGTGGCTTCCACTGCGAGTCTATGCGCCGGAAATTATTCAGTAAATGTTACCGATATCAATGGTTGTGCTCAAACCTCAGTATTTAACATTATTCAGCCATCTGTATTGGTAACAAATGTAACCGGTGTTAATCCTGTTTCTTGCGTGAGTGGAAATGGATCTGCAACAGCAAATGTATCAGGTGGAACAGCACCTTATGGATACAATTGGACTCCAACAGGTCAAATAACACAAGTGGCTGTTGTTCTTCCAAATGGTATTTATAGTGTTACTGTAACTGATTCAAAAGGATGTACTGCTATCGGCGCAACGACAATCAGTTGCTCAAGTGGAGTCAATGAATTATCTGATCCAAGTATTATATCGATTTATCCAAACCCATCCAATGGAATGGTTGAGGTTTCTGTAACAACTGGTAATATCAATGCAATTGAGGTTCTTAATCTTCTTGGACAAAGAGTATACCTTATGTCTAATGAAAGAACTCAAATGTCAAATTCAGTTGACTTATCTTCTCAGTCCAGCGGAGTTTATTTCATGAGAGTGAATACTGAATTGGGAACGGCTACTAAGAAGATTATTATCGAGAAATAAACAATAGCTAACCAAAAACTCAATCTGCTGAAAATGTAGATTGAGTTTTTGATTGCTTAATTTAACAGGTATAAGTTAGATACAATCTTCCTGTTTTTTTTAAATTGTAGTAGGAATCCATATTATATATATTGTATTGATTAATTACTGCTGCATCCACTTTCACGTTCCTATAATACTGCGTACTCCAGTGATTTTTGAGTTCTTTCATCTATAGTGAGCCCAAAAATCTGGTTTGGGTTCACGTAGAATCAGTGATTGTAAATGTTAGAAGTTAGGTAGAGATTAAAAATCAAAACCTGTCACGTTTAGAAGCGTAAGACACTGCACTCAATGCGGCACAGGAATAAATTAAAATCTGATTTATTTTTCACTTACTGGGATAACCCCCAATAAAAAAATTTATATAAAAGTCAATGGAAGTTAAATTTGGAATCCGTGAGATAATTTGATAATTGGAACCAGATGTTATTAACGGAAAAGTCCAGTCCGTATGTAATACATAAATCCTTGCTCCAAAATCCAGTCCTTTACACCAAAGGTTATTCCACAATAATTTCAATGAAGGACTAAAAAAAAGTCCTTCCTGATTTAATTCCTGAGATGTAAGAGTATTAACGTTTGTCAGCAGAAAAGGAATGGGATTATTAACTCTGGTCCGATAATATCCTAATGTTCCAGACAGAAAAATACATTTATGTCCATATCTGAAACTCTTTCCTACCAATGCTCCAATGCTCATTCGCAATGGATAATGTGCTGTATCATTCAAAGAGCCATAAAAGTCAAAATCCAAACCAACCATAGTATTCGATTTTATAATTCTTGCAATAGTTGCTTTAAATCCCAGATAATATATGTTGTGAATACTTTGACCATTATCGCTGAGCCATTGAGAGTATTTTTTGTCCATCATTGTAGAATATCCAAAACTCATCCCAAATAATGTATGTGGATTAGCATTATGTGATACAGGCTTAGACTGATATTTATGTGTAGAATCTACTTTCTGTGCATCAACTACTTCCCCCATCCACAAAACCACTGAAATGATTATAGATATTAGAATGGTAGGTTTCATTTTGGAAAATTAAAAACTAAATTTCAATCTTGGTTTAATACCCTCTCACTGCTGGTCGTAATCAAGATTAATCCATTAAATTAGACGAATTCATTTCATCTCGGCAACAATATGCTCTCTCAAATTATAGTTTACAGTTTTTTCCAGTACACCCTCAGTCGTATAATATTCCCAAGTACCAATTTTAAAAAAATAATCCTCATTACCTCCGTACTTATGGGATGCTTTAAAACCTCTGCATTTAATTTTGCCATTCATATATTTGTATTCATGGAATTCGTGAGAATTAATTTTAATATCCTGTTTTAATAATGATTCAAGTCTAACCATATAATTTTGATAGCTTGAATCAGATTTCGTGCAGTAAAGAACGCTTAATAAATCTATTGAATGTTTTAAATTACTTGATTCGGAAGTATTGTCATTTGAATGTATTGCTTTTTGGGGATCGGAAGAAATGTTTAGTGGTGTATTATTGGGTGGACCTAAATTTTCATTATAGATTCTCACAGCATTTTTTGCATGTATTTTAAAATCATGTGCGAACATTATGGAAACACCAACCGAAACTATAGCTATTCCGACTACAATTAAATTTACTTTTCCATTGATAAGCAACGATGCAGCCGATGCACCAAGACCACTGCCACCAACAGCACTAAAAAAACTTCCTGCATTGGAATTGCTTTTTGCAATTCTCATCTCCGTATATGCAACTTTATCTGCACTTGTAATTTCTAGAAGTTGTTGAATGGTCAATCTTTTACCATTTTGCATAAAAATAATTCCATTATCTTGAACAACATAAATTTCATTTGATTGGTTCTTGTTGGTATTTAGAATTGAATTTTCTTTTTGAACATCCTGTGTTTTTTGTGTCTCTTTAATAGCTGGCTCGCCAAAAACCTTTTTCACCCCATTAGAAAACTTTATCATCAGGATGTTTGTACATAATTCAACTATAACGGGAGAATCCTTCACTTTACAAGACCTGTAATGAACAAAATCGGGATTTATTTCTGTCACTTTTGCAAATATAGTATCTCCATTTCTCATAAATATTAAATCACAATTGGAAGAATCCTGAGAGTAAGAGCGATTGCTTTTAATTAAGTTCTTGGATTCAGGAGACAAAATTTTAGCGAATAATAACTGCGCAGTAATGACAAGTAACAATATTAAAATGACCTTTTTCATTTTGTGTTTCTTATTGCTTGAACTCATTTCTTTAATAATATCAAAGTTAAAACAACATTAACGCCAAATGCAATTCCCCAGTTCGTCCAAACTTTTCTGGATTTTATTTTTTTTGCTCTTTGTGAGAATCCATTACTATAATCTGGATTCTGAAAAAGTTCTGTACGCTGAAACCCTAAATTTTTTTGTCTTGGTGGAGTTGCAGAACATGCGATTGCCGGAACTAAGCCCACCAGAGGTGATAATAAACTTATAACCAAAGTAACAGTTCCTGCACCTTTGTAGTTAACATAGTATTTTGATGCGTCTATTTGCCCCTTTATAAACAGATTTTCATTGGGGAAAGGATTTTCCTTTTTTACCTCTTGAGTTCTTACCGGCTCTGCTTTATCTGGTTCACTAAATACTTGTTTCAATCCATTAGCAAATTTTATAATAAGAATATTTTTTCTGAGTTCAACAATTGCAGGACTATCCTTCATGTTACATAATTTGTAATGGATAAAATCAGGATTTATTTCAGTAACCTTAGCAAAAACAGTATCGCCATTCTTCATTATTATCACATCACATTTCGAAGAATCTTTTTTTAGGGAATCTGGTTTTAGAAAGGAAAGGTTGTTTGCAGATGATACCACCTGTCCGAAAAGCAATTGTGTTGTTACGACAAATAATAAAATGAAAATTGATTTTTTCATGATTATATTTTAACAAAGAAGCAATGTGGGCGGGAGAGTGCTTCAATTATATGTAAAGGTATTAAATATTTTGAAAATACTTTTTTTGCTACCCCAGCAGAGTTGCCTATTATTGATTCGTAGCTGTAGAAAAATAATTTACCTAATTTCAATAAAGTTTCCTTCCAAATTGATATTTAAAACTGTAACAACAATTAAATGAAGTTACAGTGGCTCTTAACTCTTCTATTCCACGCCTAAGTTTATCAGAACAAGCAAAACAAGTAAGACACAGCACTCAATGCGGCAATGAAATCCATAAAACGTTTACAACTCGACTATGGATAGGTGGAAAAAGGAACATCGTTCACCCTTAACGGTAAAGGGTCATTGTCACCGGATTCTAAAACCTATCCTGAAACTTGTTGATCTTGGCTGTGAGTGAGTACCTCTGATGCTATTGAAAATAGCAGGTACTCAAGGTTGGTAATATTCCTCTCCAAGAATCTTGGAGGAAAGAACCACCTGTTAAAAGTTGTTTTGTTCCTACTTAGAGTTCACTTTCTGAATCTACGAGTGTCAAACCTCCGATTGTTGCAAAAAATATTGTCATAATAATTATTTTTATGGTTATGTAACCGTTAAAGTGTGATCGATAGAATTATTTGCTAAATGGGGTAAGGTGGAGTCCCAACGGAGAGGGGATTAACTATTCTTCCAAACAGGTTTTCTCTTTTCGAGGAAAGCATTAATGCCCTCGTTGGCATCGTGGGTTTCCATGAGTTGCTTTACATACATAGATTCCAACTGCGGCAGAAAATTAGTGATAACATGATTGAGTTTTGCACGCAATGCTTTTACGGCAAAGCGCAGCGAGGAAGCGCTTTTGGGAACAATATGGAGTTCGATCCACTTTGCAATTTCGGTTTCCATGGTTTCTTTATCGGCAAAGAGTTCGTTCACCAATCCGAGCGCTTTTGCTTCATCGGCAGCAATGGTTCTTCCGGTAATGAGCAGTTCTTCGGCACGCGCAAAACCAATTTTTTCGGGAAGCAGAATGGATGCAGGCGGAGGAAATACGCCCAGCACCACTTCGGGCTGACCGAGCTTGGCGGTTTTATCTGCAAACAGAATATTGCACATCAGCGCAAGTTCCAGTCCGCCACCGAGGCATTGTCCGCTGATCTTTGCCACCGTAGGAATGGAAAGATCGCGCAGGGAATAGAACAACTGGTGAAATCCGCGAAGCATGGCTGAAGCAGAATCCTTCTTGTGTTCTTCTACGCTCGCACCAAAGGAAAAATGCTTTCCTGCACCTTCAAACACAAGAAGCTTCAAGTTATTATTCGTGGAAAATGAATTGAACAAATCCTGTAGCTCCTGCATCATTACATGATCGAGCACGTTTCCTTTTCCATCGTCAAGAACTATTCTTGCAATGGAATTATCGTCCGTATAACTTATTTTTATCTTTTGCATAGATCAGACTTTTGCTTGTTGAAATTGTGGAGAAATAGTTTTATGAAGTTCATCGTTCCATTCGTGTCCTTGTGCAAGCAATTGACGAAGTTTGATGAAATCTGCTTCGCGGTTTTCTTTCGGACCATCGTTGAACGCTCGGAAACCAGCTTTTGCTTCGGTCATCATGTTAAGTGCAAGCCATTCGCGGCTGCTTTCTTTGTTCTTATCCCAATGCTCCAATTTTTTCTTGCGCACTTCCGATAAAGTTTTTGCTGTGCAATTCGGGAAGGTGTGCAAGAGTTTTGCAATGAGTTTATTCACAGCTTCATCAAGCAAAGTCAAATCAACAACACCTTTTGCTAAAACCTCTTTTGCTTTTTTTAATTCTTCCCCTGTTTTCATGGTACCGAAAACAAGTTTTCCGAATTCATCGGTTTGTTTATCTATCACCACCAAAGGATTCGCCACAAATTTTCCATCTACTTTCAAGGCAGGAACAATATCGGTTATCATTCCAAAGTTGTATGCCTGATGCGCAGTCCATGGTTCGCAAAGTGTGAGCGACATCATGGCTCTTTCAATTCCAACATAGAGATGCAGAAAATCCGTTGCTCCGCCAATCGCAGCGCTTCCGTGCTTTGGTCCTGCCTGTCCGAAACGTGCCATGTCCTGAGCAATAGTAAAATCGCAAGCCATTCCGATCTCTTGTCCACCACCGATACGCATTCCGTTCACGCGACAGATAACAGGTTTCTCGCATTTTAAAATTGCGCTCACCATATCATTGAATAAACGCATGTACTGAGAATATTCCTGAGGATTGCCTGCATAATATTCTGCATACTCTTTTGTATTTCCGCCTGTGCAGAATGCTTTATCGCCAACACCCGTGAATACAACCGCAACAACACTTCGGTCGTTGGATGCTTCGCCAAAAGCAAGAATGATCTCCTTTACAGCAGCAGTGGTGTAAGAATTGAATTGCTTTGGATTATTAAGAATGATCCAAGCGTTAAATAAATCTTTTACAGGTTTGCCGTCATGATTTATACATGGACGTTTTTCAAAAAGAATTTCTTTGAAACTGTGTTCTACGATGTTGTGATTTTTGGTTTCCATGTTTTTTCGATTAAATTATTTATGTTTCTTAAATGAGAAAGTATAAGCCAAAACAAGTTGCCCTTCTATAAAAGTAAAATGCTGACTTGCCTTTCCGCCTGTGGTGGTAGTGAGAATATCCGGCAGGTTAATGTATCCGCTTTTTAGTTTCGCCAATAAAAAAAAGTGTTTGCAGAAATCAAACTGCAAACCAATATGCAATGAACCACTATATCCTGCCAAGTGATATGATTTTTTTCCTGTTGCCATATCATGCTTAGGAGGATAACCAAGTACATCAGCATCCGTATCCGGCACGACCAATCCGGCACCAACACCACCAACTACCGAGAGAGCATCTTTTCCATTCTTCGACATCCAAATTTGTTCGAGTCGACCGATTTCAAAACTTGCATCGTTCAAACCATCGCAATGCTCAAAACCCTGAACAAAACCTTGCGGCAAAGCTTGAATGATAGATGCACCCATATTATTATCCGATCCTTCACCCACCAGAACTTCCTGATTATTGTACGTGCCAATTTGCGCAGTTCCATTCGCCTCTTTTGAAATGCTTCCAGTGAGATGTGTGGTTTGTGGAACAATATGATATTTCATATGGTCTTCGCCAAACGAAACATAAACTTTATCGCTGAGATAATAACCTACTCGGTAATTATATTCCGGAACAGTAAAAGAAGTGAGCCCAATATATTCTTTCGAAATTGGATCGGGTTCATCCAATGCGCGCACATCGGTGATTTTAAAATTATAACCATCTCCCCAAAAACGTATATCGCTGTTCGAAAACATATCGCGGCTATAACCCCAGTAAAAGAAAAATGTTCCTTTGCGTTTGAACCATTCGCGTGTTTCGATAGTTCCTTTTGGGCGTTCAGCCGAAGTTGAGTCTTTTTTAATTTGTGCCGATGCGCAAAAGGCAACAAACAATAATGGAAGACAAACCATTAGTCTAAGTGTTCTCATAATGTATTGTATTTTTTTTGTTATATAGATTAATTAAAATCCGGTACCATTACCGAACGTTTTGTGTATTTATGTTCCAATGTATTTTTAAACACTTCATTTATTTTCGACAAAGGAAAAGTTTGAACGAATTGTTCAATTTTTAGTTTTCCGTTTGCCACCAGTTCCAGCACTTCTGGATACAATTCCGCACGGCATCCCCATGTTCCGATAAGTTTCGCATCAAAAGCCATCAGGTTGCTGAGGCGAACTTCCACTTTATCCATCGTGAATCCAACAATGGAAAGCGTGGAAGTGAATGTTATTAAGTTGAACGCCAAATCCTGTCCGGCTTTTGTTCCGCTAATCTCAAAAATCTTCCATCCGGTTTTCGGAGCTTTAATTTCTTTTGCAAATTCTTTCACTTTATCCTTGATGGTTTTTGAATCAAGCCCTTTAATGTTCAGAGTTGCATCCACTCCATTTGCTTTTGCAATTCCTAATTTCTCATCGTTAATATCAAGCGCAATAACTTTTGCACCAAATATTTTCGCGATGAGCGCACCATATACTCCTACTCCGCCCACTCCGATGATAATTGCAAGGTCGCCTGATTCGAGTTCAGATTTTTTTACCACTTGGTAAGGTGTGGAGATAGCATCGGCAATTACCGATAAAGTTTCGAGCGGATATTTTTTCAACACAGCATCGGGCACAGCGCACAAAAATTTTGATGGGACTTTTATGTGAGATGCAAATCCTCCATGAAAATCATTTCCAGGCATGAGTTGATTTCGGCAAATGTTGCTTCGTCCTTTTTTGCAGAGTTCACATTCTCCGCAAGGAAGCACGGCAGGAATGATGACGGGTTTGTTAAGCCATTTTGCATCTCCGCCAACTACAATTCCGCTGATTTCATGCCCGAGCGTAAGCGGAAGCGCATGTTTTGTTTGAACGCCATAATGCCAGAAACTTATATCTGTATGACATACACCGCATCCTGCAACTTTCACCAGCACTTCGCCTTCAGCCAGATCAGGGAAATTTATTTCCGAAAGTTTGAACTCTTTATTGAGTTCTGTCATTTGCCATTGCTTAATTTTTGTATTGCTCATATTCTATAAGTTTGGATTTTCAAATAAGATTGCTGTTCCTTGTCCTCCGCCAATGCAAGCCGAAGCAATTCCATATTTCACTTTTCTCAAATTCATTTCTCTTGAAATCGTAAGCGACAAACGTCCGCCCGTAGCAGCGAGAGGATGACCGATTGCAATTGCACCTCCGTTTACATTGCATTTATTTCTGTCAAGACCAAGTTCTCTTTCGCATCCGATAAATTGCGCTGCGAACGCTTCATTGATTTCAACCAATCCGATATCAGAAATTTTCAATCCTGTCATTTCAAGAATTAATTTTATTGCAGGAACCGGACCTAATCCCATCACACTCGGATCAAGTGCGCTGGTTGCTGATGCGATAACTTTTGTAAGTGGTTTCAGATTTTTATCTTTCACAGAATTTTTATGAGCTACCACCACCATTGCTGAACCATCTACTATTCCGCTTGAGTTGGCTGCCGTCTGCACTCCGTCTTTCACAAAAACCGAAGGAAGCTTTGCCATATCTTCCAAAGTTGAAGCGCGAATATGTTCATCCTTTGCAAAATCTTTTACTCCTCTCGGCAAAAAAACTTTTCTTGGTTTCAATCCTTCCGCTTCAAACATGGTGGAATTCATAGGAAGAATTTCATCCTTGTAAAATCCTCTTTCCACCGCAGCAATTGCTCTGTCCACAGAAAGTTTTCCAAACTCATTCGCATCGTTCTTTGTGATGCCATGTTTCTTGGCAACATTTTCAGCTGTGCATCCCATCGGAACCGCAGCCGTATCATTCAGCGCTTCCCAAAGCATATCCACAAATCCGGGCTTGCCAAGCGCATATCCCATTCTGTTTCCGAAAGCTGCCGTTGGCGATAGCGACATGTTTTCTGTACCGCCGCAAAGTGCAACGCTTGCTTTTCCCAATGAAATTTGTTCAGCACCCGCGATGATAGTTTCAAAACCAGAACCGCAAATCCTTTGCAACATCACGGCAGGAATTCCAAAAGGAATACCCGCATACAAACCAATATGACGCGGAAGAAAATAAGTATCAGGTGAACTTTGTCCGATATTTGCGGCAAAAACCTGATCGATATCCGTTGGCTTTACTCCCGATTTTTCCATGGCGGCTTTCGCTGCATAAATTCCAAGATCCGTAGGAGAAACCTGTCCGATTGTGCCGCATAATTTTCCAAAGGGCGTACGCATTCCGTTCACCAAATAGATGTCATCGTACATTATTCCGATACCTTTTTCTTTGTTGTGAAATCCTTTCATAAATTATTTTATTTAATGGTTGCTGTTGATTTTTCAATTGAATCAGATTTTACAGTTGAATCTTTCGCGTATAACGCCGCGCCAAACGAAACGACAAACTGAGATTTTTCTACCACTCCAACTTCTTTTTTGTAACGCTCCTGCAACAAAGTTTTTAAAACTGGATGATGCGCGATGACTCCGCCGATTAAATAAATTGGCGCAGTGAAATCAATTTTCAATTTCGTTATGCGATTAACAATAGAAATATAAATTCCCTTTGCAATATTTTCGATTGGCAGTCCTTCAAACATCCAACTCATAATTTCTGTTTTTGCAAACACAGTACAAAAACTATTTAGTTCCTTGCTGAAAGTTGATTTGCCTGCGAGGTCGCTCATGTCGGTGATGCGAATGTCTGCGCGTTCCGCTACTTCAGTTATGAATGAACCGGTTCCCGAAGCGCATTTATCGTTCAGATAAAAATTCTCAATATTATTATCTGCTTTGCATTTTATCACTTTAATATCTTCTCCGCCAATATCAATTATATTTTTTGCTCCCGGAAAATATTTAGAAACACCAAGTGCAGCGCAATTCAATTCCGTTTTAACAACATCTGCATCCGGAAAATGTTTGCGTCCGTAACCTGTGGCGCAGGTATGAGAAATCGGATATTCTTTTTTAACCGCTTCTATCACATGCCGAACCGATATCTTATCGCGATTCAGAGTTTTAAGTGCAGTTTGAAAAACAATTTTCTCATTCTCATCTATCACAGAAAACTTTGTATAGGCTGAACCAAGGTCAACTCCGAGAAAATAATTATGCGCTTTAGAATTTCCATTCATCGAAGGCATATCCTTCGATATTAAATTCTGAGCGATGGCAACTTTAGCCGGTTGAATGGAAGAAGAATAATTTTTATCCGACATCGCTTTCACCATGTTCGTGAAAGTGAGATTAAGCGAAGTTCTTATATAATGTTTTCTGCCATACTCAACAATTTTTCCGTTCAGATAATCAATTTCTGTAGGACGATTGTTCAGCAGATCGACTGCCAGCGAAGGAAAGTGATTTCCTGCTTTGCCGAGGTAGCGAAGACATTTCCTGACGAAATCATCTTCAAATTTTATTTTTTCAGCTGCTGCAACTTCTACGGCTTCTTCAATTATTTGCTCTACAAGTTCAACCGTGTCTGAATTGCTCATTGCTTCCGCCATCGTCATTCTTCCAACTCCACACAACGCACTGAGCGATGCGTTTAAAATTGTTTTTTCCCAAGTGGCTTTCAGTAATTCAAACGATGTGATGGGTTTTGTTTCGAGTGAAACATTTTTCAGAAGTGCACAAATTTCTTCCACTTCTATTATTCTTGAATCATCTACAGAAGCCAAATAATTTGGCGGAGTGAAGAAAGTAACTTTCGTAATGTTTGGTGCGGTAAGATTTCCTGCATAATTAATTACCATTCTGAGTGCTCGGCTTTCTCCAATAACATCCGACACCATTTTTTCCACATCAATTCCATTCATGGCGCAAATAACTCCCATTGAAGTGTTGCTGAATTTCGCAATCTCTTTCATTGCTGCTGGAAGATGGGTTGTCTTCAAACTCACGACCAATAAATCGGGATGAAATTTTTCAAGTTCAGCAATGGAACTATAAACATTTTTGAAGGAAGTTTTCTTTTCAATGCAACCGATAAGCGTAACGCCATCTTTTTTTATAAGATTGGTTTTCATTTTATCTAGGTCGCAAACAGCGACTTCCAATCCGGCTTCCTGCAAATGAACCGCGAGAATCATTCCCACCGGACCGATGCCAATAACGGCAACTTTTTTCTTTTGATTATCTGATAATATATCTTTCATAAAATAAGTTTAGTATTATTTTGATTTATGAATCTTCTCGACCAAAATTGGAGACCGTTATGCCTAAATATTCTTAATAAAATAAATCTCTTCATCGGCAGGAATATTTTCACCGTGTTGCTTGCGAAGCAATAGCTTGTATTTCTCAATAATTCCTGACGAATTATTTTCCGAAATTTCAGTATTGATAATTGTTGCTGATTTTATTTGTGATGAACCATCTTCTATCTGGCGATTCACCAATTTCAAACAACCGGAAAGACATCTGCCAAGTTCTGAAATACTTCGAGGACAAAAACAACCTTCCTCCGGAGTTAATTTATAATCGGGTTGTTCGAGTAATTTTTTATTCGGGAAAATTAATGCAACCGGATTTTCTTTTTCATCTTCACTAACTGCAACGTATTTTATATAATGACAGGTCTCTCCAATCAGTTTTCCTAAATCAGCAGGGCTGATTTTTTCTCCGGTAGAAAGTTTATATATCCGGTTTTCAAAAGATCTTTTTTCGTTCATGTTATTCTTTTTTACAATACGAAAAATTAATGACTTAACACTTTGGAACTTTCTATCTGTTCAAGAAAAGTTTCGATTTTTGTTGTGCTTTGTCCTTCGGAATAAAATCTTAAATCGCACAAATCCGCTTCAATTACCAACGTTGGAATTCCAAGTTTCTCGGATATTCTTTGAGGCATTCCAAAGCGCGAATTGGAATTATTAGCGCAGGTTTTTGCATCATGAAATATCATTCCGTCAATACGAAAATCTTTTACCAATCGAGCCAAGATTTTTTCTTTTGCATCTTCACTTCTGTTAATAAAAATTTCTGTGTATGCTTTTGCTGATGATTCAAAAGGATTTTTTTCATCGAACGCATCAAATACCCAACTGTTACAATAAGTGGAAGCAACAACTGCCGCTTTGTTTTCAATAAATAATTCTGACATCGGTCTTAGTTTGCCCCAAATTGGCATTCCATCCCAATAAATCCGACTGTTTTCTTCAGCAAGAAATCCAATCTTTTGAGAAACATTTCCTTCCAATTCTTTTAGCAATGCTGCATAATAATCTTTGGCAACTTGTGTTCCGCGTAAAACCACAATCGGTCCCATGTGAATGGTGGCGTCAAAAAAACTTATAGGTGCAGGAGAATTTGTTGCAGTCCATAATACTTTTTTCCAAAGGTCAGTTGCTTCTTTACTGAGCTTTAATACTTCGCGAAAACGGTCAATATCAAATTTCTTTCCGCTGGCTTTTTCGCACGCAGGAATTAGCGCTTTGAATTGTGCGCTGACATCGACAATATGCGTATCGGTTACTTCGTCCACATGGCGCGGTGGAGTAATTCCGGCAATCGGACAATTCATTTCTTTGGCAAAGTAATTCATCCAATCCTGAACTTCACGACATTGATTTGTGTTGTAAACAATCAGGTCGGGTTTCGGCGCGCCTTTCAAGCCATAATGTTCTTGCAGAGGAGTTTGTTTTTTAAGATATGAACCAATATCCGCAGTGAGATAAGAACAAATATCATTGTTGTAACCGAGCTTTGTACTTTCAGGAATAAAATCACCTGCCGTGCGTGTGGCGCCGAGTAACGCTCCATGATTTTCTGGAAAATGAACCTCGAAACCGAATGAGCGCAGCAATTCAGCAGGTCCTACGCTGGTACACCATGCCATTTTTTTAGAGGTGTCTTTCATTCCAAGGAAATAACTTGTCATTACTTCCTTTAACAATTTTGCCGATTGAATTTTATACATACTTTTTTATTTTTATTTATTTTAATGTCAACGAATGGTCTAATTCAATTTTTTTTGAAAGAGTATCTATTGATTTTATCACATAAGTTAAATTGCCTGAATTAATCAGCTTTTCTCCTACATAATCTTTTGGCTTGAAAACATATTCTCGTTTTTTATTGTCTCGAAATTTTATAGCTCCTTTGGAATAAGCAACTTTAATTTTCACCCATTTTGTTTGTGAATTTGGAGCCAACGAAGGATAAGAAATTTTAGTTCCAGCCAGTTCCACATTCACATCTGATAAAATCATTTCGGTAGAATTCCTTAATGAAAAATTCAAATGCTTGTTATCAGACTGAAAATTACATAGCAAAAAAACAGAAATACTTATTAATAATATTTTCAGTAATTTTTGCATTATGCTGTTTTTTTTATTTCAAATTTTTATTCTTGCATCAACCACAAACGCTTTATTTTCAAATGCCATTATCGGATTCAAATCCATTTCCTGAATTTCAGGAAAGTCAATTACCAATTGTGACAATCGCTGAATAATTTCAATTACGCTTTCCTTATGAATTCCTTTTTCTCCTCGAACTCCGTCTAAAAGTTTTGTCGCTTTGATAGACGAAAGCATTTCTTTTGCTTCCAACTCTGTTACCGGAGCAATTTTGAAAATCACATCTTTTAAAACTTCCACATAAATTCCTCCGATACCAAACATTATCAAAGGTTCTAATCCACGCTGCGCACTTACACCGGCAATTAATTCTCTTCCTCCGGGAAGAAATTTTTGAACAAAGAATTTTAAATCCTTGGCATCAAACTTTTTCTTCATCTTCTCGACAGTTGCGCGAACCTCATCTACATTTTTCAGATTTATAGCAACTCCGCCTAAATCACTTTTATGAACCAATGATTCTGCATCGGCTTTTATTACCACAGGAAATCCAATTTCGTTTGCAGCTTGAATTGTTTTATCCACATCATTTGCTATTCTCCAATCAGCGACAGGAATTTCGTATTGCGTCAATAATTTATAGACCTGAGAAGAGGAAAGAAATGATTTGCCTTCTCTTTTAGCTTCATTGATAATCGCTAAAGCGTTTTCTTTTTTGATACCTGAGAAAACTTTTGCTTCACCAATATTCCTCGAACGAACTTTGTGATATTTATACAATGCGCCAAGAGCTTTTGCAGCAGTTGTTGGAAATGCATAACATGGTACACCGCCATCTTTCATAATTTTTGTGGTAACCTGATATCGTTCCATGCTCAGGTTGGTCATGAAGTTGCAAACAATGGGCTTCTTCTTCATCTTGTTCACTTCCACAATTTGTCTAGCCACTTCATCCGTATCTGTAAAAGGAGCAGTTACAAAATTTATGTAGATGGAATCAATGGTATCTTCATCCACCAACACATCCAGCGCGCTGCGGAAATGTTTTCCTCCGCCTGTCGCCACCACATCAATAGGATTTCCAATTGATGCTTCGGGCAACATTGTTTCTTTTAAAATCTTTTTTGCTCTTTCAGAAAGTGGAGGAAGAACTAATCCTGCGCTTACCAATTCATCGGTTGCAATAACGGCAGGACCACCCGTGTTTGTTATGATGCCTACACGATTTCCTTTCGGAATAGGCTGCGTTGAGAAAGCCATTGCAACCTGACACATTTCTTCTTCATTATTAAATGCAAGTATTCCTGTCTTTTCAAAAATTAATTCTGTGGCTATATCCACACCTGCAAGCGAACCGGTGTGTGAAGCTGCAGCTTTCGCTCCTGCTTCGGTACGACCGGCTTTCATAGCAAGGATTGGTTTTTTCTTTGCAACCATCTTAGCCACATTCATAAATTCTTTGGGATTGTGAAATCCTTCGGTATATAAAATGATGGCTTTTGTTCCTTCGTCCTCGCCGTAATAATTCACCACATCCGAAATAGAAATATCGCAGGCATTTCCGTTGGAAGCATACATGCGCATTCCGATTTCCAAGTCAAACAAACTTTGCATGATGAACGCTCCAACGCCACCGCTCAAAGCGACAATGGAAATGGAACCCGGCTTTGGAAAAGTGAAAGTGAAATCGCAGTAAGCGTTATACTCAGGGTCGCAATTGATAATGCCTTGGCAGTTTGGACCAAAGATTCTTACGCCATATTCTTTTGCTTTTGCCAAAAAGGATTTTTGAAGTGCCATTCCTTCTTCGCCCATTTCGCTGAAGCCGGCAGAATTAATGATGACGGATTTGATTCCTTTCTTGCCGCAATCTTCAATTATCTGCGGAACAAATTTGCTTGGGATAATTACATGTGCGAGGTCAATGTTATCAGGAACATCAAAAATAGTTGGATATGCTTTTATGCCTCTTACTTCGGGCTCTTTGGGATTGATGGGATATATTTTTCCTGTGTAACCGAAGTGAACCAAATTTTTCAGAATGACATTGCCAATGGAAAGTTCTTTTGATGATGCTCCAATGATGGCAATTGATTTGGGTTTGAACAGAGAATCTAATTCATGAACAACCTTCGATTTTTCTTTTCTTTCTTTTGCTTCGGGGTAATTCATAGCGAAAGTTTTTGAATATTAAATATTATCACCGAAGCAATGATGCCAAGGCAGACAACAGGTGCCTGCCCTTTTAAGAGAATTTTTAAGAATGAAAGGCACGCGCATGGAAACCCCCATAGTTCCTAAGGCGTACAAGTTCAAACAAATTATATTCCCTCCGGCATCAAAGTTCAGTGAATAATTATTTTTATATGTTGTTACCAAATTTTTCATGCTGCTACCGCTTTCTTTTCTTTCAATTTAATATGACGGAAACCTCCCCACAACGCAGCGCCAATAGCACCTGCATATCCTGCATCGGGATGAGTTTTTATTTCAAACTTTTTTCCTGTTTCTTTTAATTGTTCTTCAATCGCCTGAAGCATTCCTTTATTTAACGCCATTCCTCCGGTGAGAATGATGGGAGATTCACCTTTGAGCGAACTCATTAGTTTAATAATTCTATTTGCAATGGAAAGATGTATTCCTTTAATAATATCAGGTGTAGTAATTCCGCGCGATACCATATTAATGACATCTGTTTCGGCAAGCACCGCACAGATACCCGAAGATATTTCAGGATTTTTTGCCGAGAGAGAAACTTCGCCCACTTCTTCGATGGATAAACCGAGATAGCGCGAAATATTTTCTACAAACTGACCTGAACCCGATGCACACTGACCCGTCATTTTATAATCTTCTACACGCGCATCGCCAGAAATCTTTACCGCTCTTACATATAACGCTCCCATATCCACCACGGTTCTTGCATCGGGGAAAAAGAAGTTTGCGCCTTTTGCGTGTGTGGTCATTCCGTAAAAATGTCCGCGTTTGCGTTTTACCAAATCACCTTCGCCAGTGGAAGCGAGGTAAGCAATGTCTTCGTATTTTAATTTATGTTTGGTGAGCATGGTTTGAATCATTTCATCGGCAACCTGTGTAGGATTTCTTTTACGGATTTTTTCGGTTTGCTTGTCAACTAATTTTGGTTTGTCAGAATAATCCATTAAAACTAATTTGATGAAGTTGCTTCCTACATCAATGCCCATGGTGTTGAATGATTGTTTCATAGAATTTTTTTTTATTCAATTAATAAATGTTTTTTGAAATTTAAATAAGACAACTACTAAGTGGTAACAAAGGACTATGTTCATTGCAATGGGGGTTTTTGTTATCACAAAGTAACAACCATTCATTATTTCATACTATGACAATAATCATGTTTCGGAGAAAAATATTATACCAAGATTTCACTGATTTTAAAAACCTGCCTGCCGGACAGGCAGGGATTACACCGATTACGTTGTTGCAGTTCATCGTTGTAATCTGGATTTGCAGTTTTTGAAATCGGTGTAATCCCAGTTTATACTGGCTAAAGGCAGTTTTATACCTGCCGAACCAAGTTTTGAAATGGCAGAAGCAAGTTCTATATCGGCTAAAGCATAAATTGAAAGAGCTAAAGGATTTATTGAAATGGCTAAGGGTCAGGCAGTTTTGGTAAGAGTAGTAACTTCAACGGTGTGATATCTTTTTGCTTTCTAAGACTTACCTTTCGAGAAAATGTCTAATCATTTTTTATTTCATTCCAATTTTTCCCATAATACTTTTCAATAACTCTCAACGCATTGTCATGAAAAAATTTATTTATAAACTTATCGGTGGCTTTATCAATATTAGAATCTAAAAGCAACAATGCTTTTTCGTGCATCCTTAAATTCGATTTAAAATCCAGTGGATTGTCGCAATAAATATTTCCATTCAATGCTGTCCATGAATTTTGTTTTACAAAATGAGGTAAATAAATTTTTATAAGCATTTTGAGATGGTTCACATCGGATGCAAGCGGAACCGGATCAACTGGATTTATCCAGCCATCAAAGTCGCTGCCGAAACAAATATGATTCCAAGCAGTAGAATTAGAAATACCAGAATTCTCTACTATATAAAAAATATTTCTTAAAAAAGGTTCTATTTCTAAAAACTCAGGAATCAATTCTGTGTTTTCATTGTTCTTAAATGTTTTTATGGATAATTCCTTTGATTTAATTCCCACATAACTTGACCAATCTTCGATGTAAAGTTTTTTCCTAATGATATCTTCATAATTGCGTTTTTCTTTTTTCTTTGTTGATCTTGAGGTGTGAATTAGATCATAAAGTTCTTTATTAAGTTTTGTTTGATCGCCATTATTATACAAAGTATCGTAGCGCAACGATTTTTCTGAAACATCACAAAATGCTTCGCTGTAATAATTTACCATGCTTCTGCCTAATGGTCGTTGATCAATCATAATTCCGATTAATCCATCCGAATCAAAAATTCTGTTGATCTCTTCATCGGATAAATTCAACAGCCATGGGTATAACCAACCAACATACGGAAGATTTTTTTTACTTGCATTTTTTGAAATTAATTTTTCATCGCTGAAAGAACCAAAACCAGCATCTTCCTTTGGTTTATATGGAAACATACATGAATCGGAACGATCTTGAGTAAAACTTTTACTGAAACTTTTATTGTTATTAAAAAAAGTACGATCTAAAGATAATCCTGATGCCGCAACATGCGAAATAATTATAGGAATATTTTTTCCAGTATGATTTTTTATATCGCATAGCATATCGTAATAACGAATTCGAGATTGCAGATTCATGTGCTTCACGTCAATTAAAATAGGAATGCCGGATAGCGTATGATTTTCCGGATTGTACCCTAGCAATTTGTAAATGACTTCTTCTCCAATGGAGGTGATGGATACTTTTCTTTTCGCATGTTTTATCAATCCGAAATGCATAGCGGTTTCAATTAATGTCCTGTCTTCTTCTTTATCTTTTGACCACGCATATCCGCAAAGCTGGTTCCAATCATGGTGAGCAATTCCCATATAAAAAATAGGATGATCTAATTTTTTTAATGAATCTGCATGAGTTAGAATTTCATTCCTGAATATTTCATATTGCTTATATTTTTTGGAATCACGATCTTCATTCTTCCATTCACTAACATTTATTTTCCATAAATTTTTGTGCGAAGAATAATAACTTCCATGCAAAGTATGTCCGCCTTCGATGGAATAAATGATACTGGTAGTTCCATGTTGCAGATGAAAAGTTTTTCCCATCGGAATAATTGCTAATTGATCATAAAAATATTGTTGTTGATTGCTTGTGTTTTTGTAATCTCTGATAAATTCTCTCCAAGGACTTGTTGTTTCTGATCCGAAATATTTGCAAGCCGCATAAGGAATTTTTGCTTCTCGGTGAGCAAAAAATCTTTTAAAACCGTTATTGACATTGAGTTTTTCTAATTCGCAAAAACTATTTACCACAATGGCATAATTTCCTTTGGCAATGTTTGTATAATTCGCCTGAAAATAATTCCCGAAAGTAGATTCATATCCGTAAACAATGTCTGCTTTGTTAAGAGGTTTGTAATTCTGCCACAAATCAATACTATCTAATACCCTTTTTGAAGTTTGTCCATTGTCAATAAAATTTTTCAACGAAGCATGGGAATGAATGTCAATATTCGGTTTATATGAATTGGTTACATCAATTTCCTGTGCAATGCAGGCGTTAATAAATAAAATAAATTGAAATAAAAGTATTTTAGTTTTCATATTAAAAATGCATATTTTTTGAGAATAAATATTTAAAAAGCAAATGTATAGCAATTCTGTAATGCGGTGAAACTTTCCTTTTACATTTGCATCCATGAATCTTCTGGAGAATTATTCCCTCAAAAAGTTAAACACGTTCGGCATTGATGCTTCGGCAAAATATTTTCTGGAAGTAAATTCGGTTGCTGATGTTCAAGCATTTTTAGAAGACAAAAAAATAAACACTGAGTTGCGATTAATTCTAGGTGGCGGAAGTAATATGCTCTTCACCAAAAACTTTGATGGAGTTGTTGTGAAGAATTGCATCAAAGGAATAGAATTATTAAAAGAAGATTCAGAAAATTATTATGTAAAAGCTGGAGCAGGGGAGAGCTGGCATGGATTTGTGATGAATTGCATCAATAATAATTATGCCGGAGTTGAAAATCTTTCGCTTATTCCAGGTTCTGTTGGCGCAGCACCCATTCAGAATATTGGTGCGTATGGCGTGGAACAGAAAGAAGTCTTTTTTGAACTCGAAGCAATTGATCTGAAAGAGAAAAAATCGGTAACAATAAATAAATCTGATTGTCAGTTTGGTTATCGCGACAGTATTTTCAAACGCGAAGCAAAAGGGAAATATATTATCGCTTCAGTTACGTTCAAACTTTTCAAGAAACCAAAACTTAACACAAGTTACGGAGCGATCAATCAGGAAATGGAAAAAATGGGAGTGAAAGAAATTTCCATTGCCACAATTTCACAAGCGGTGTGCAACATTCGAAAAAGCAAACTTCCAAATCCTGAAGTGTTAGGAAATGCAGGAAGTTTTTTTAAGAACCCAACTATTTCTGCTGAACAATTTCAAGCGATAAAGAAAAAATTTCCTGATTTAGTTGCTTATCCTTCCGATGTAAATTTTAAGTTAGCTGCCGGCTGGCTCATCGAACAATGCGGATGGAAAGGAAAACACGTTGGCAACACGGGTGTTCACAAAGATCAGGCGCTGGTGCTTGTGAATTATGGAAATGCAAACGGCTCAGAAGTGTTTGAACTATCAGGTAAAATAATGGAATCGGTAAAAGAAAAGTTTAATGTGGAGTTGGAAAGGGAAGTTGTTGTAGTTTAAAATATTTTTTATGAAAAAAACTGAATTGAAAATTTCCGCGGTGTCGTATATAAATTCAAAACCATTTATCTATGGAATTCAGCATGGCGGATTTCTAAAGAATTATTCCCTTTCGCTGGATATTCCTTCAGTATGCGCGGAAAAGTTGAAAACCAACCAGGTGGATATTGGCTTGGCTCCGGTTGCAATTATCCCTGAACTGAAAAATTATTTTATCATTCCTGATTTTTGCATTGGTGCCAATGGTCCGGTAAAGACGGTGATGCTTTACAGCGAAGTTCCTTTGAAAGAAATTAAAAATGTTCTTTTGGATTATCAGTCGCGCACTTCTGTGATGCTTGTGCGAATTCTTGCAAAATACTTTTGGAAAATTTCTCCTAAATGGACTCCTGCAAAAAAAGGATATGAAGAAAAAATTAAAGGAACCACTGCCGGAGTGATCATTGGCGACCGCAACTTTTTTCTTCCGAGAAAATTTAAACATGTTTACGATCTTGCTGAAGAATGGAAAAACTATACCGGACTTCCATTTGTGTTTGCCTGCTGGATTGCCAACAAAGAGCCGAATGAAAATGTTATGGCGGATTTGTACAAATCACTTCGCTTTGGAGTGGAAAACAGAGATAAAGTGGTGAAAGAATTAAAAAACCAGTTTGATGAAAAGTTGATAAGCGATTATTTGCACCATCACATCAACTTTAGTTTTGATAAACAAAAACATACTGCAATGGAATTGTTTTTGAAACTCGGAAAGAAAATTCGCACTTGAAAAAATGAAAACTTCTGTTTTTTGCGCTTAGGTTTATTATCCGTATCTTAGCTACTCAATTATAGTTTTAGATGAATAAAAGAATCTTTCAACGTATTCATTTCCTCTTTTTATCAGGAGTATTTTTCCTGACTTCCTGCGCTTCTCATTTTACTATTGTGAAACGGAAATATGAGCCGGGATATTATGTTGAATATTCCCAAAAGAAACTCCCATCATCAATTGCAAATGAAAAGCCTAAAGTTGTAAATTATGTTGCCGAAAAGAATGATGAAGAAATAAAAAATGAAGCCAATAATGTTTTAGCAAGTAATTCGGAAAGTATTTCAGAAAAGGAAAATCTCCAAAACAGTTACAATAAAAAACCAATTCTATTACACAATCATCTTTCTGATAAAATAAAATTTCAATATCTTTATTCGGATTCTACAAGTGTAAATCAAAAGAAAATCGAGAAACAAACTCCGCGGAAGATTTTAGTTGATGGCTGGTGGAGAAGACATTTTGGAACTATTTGTTTATTTTTTATAGGCATTGTTACATTAGTTCTTATAATTATTTTTCGTGTTGATGTTTTACTTTAATGTTTTTAATTGAATCTTAAATTTGAATTGCCCTAATTTTAAATCCCTGCTCCAATGCTTTTCCCGCCATCTACATAAATTGTCTGTCCGGTGATGAATTGAGTTTTTTCAGAGGAAAGAAAAGAAACAACATTTGCCACATCTTCGGGTTTGCCCATGGTTCTTGTCGGTTGAGCTTCAATCAATTTTTGCAGAACATCTTTTTCTAATTTCTGCGTTAGCGGTGTGTCAATCAACCCCGGTGCAACGGCATTTACCAGCACATTATATTTTCCGAGTTCAAGCGCAAGCACGCGAGTGAGCGATACCACTCCGGCTTTTGATGCGGCATAATTTGATTGTCCTCTGTTTCCCAGCCATGCACGTGATGCCACATTGATGATGCGTCCTGATTTTTTTTCTTTCATAATTTTGGCGCACTCGCGGCACATGAGCCACACACCTTTCAGATTTATTTTCATCACGAGGTCGAAATCATCCGTTGGCATATTCCAAATCATATTATCGCGAATGATTCCTGCGTTGTTCACCAGCACATCAATATGTCCGTACTTTTTAACGATCTTTTCAAAAAGCAGGCGCACCGTTTTTTCATTGCTGATATCGGCTTTCGCGAAAAGAATTTTTTCCTTTCCGTATTGCGAAATTAATTTCTTGCCGTTCTTGTCATCCACATCCACGGCAATGACAATATAATCTTCAGCAATAAATTTATCGGTTATCGCTTTGCCGATTCCTTTTACTGCTCCAGTTACGATTGCAATTCTTTTTTCCATAATGTTACTTTATTTTTTACAGCGATTAATTTTGCAAAGATGCTTAGCGCAATTTCTTCCGGTCCTTCTGCGCCAATGTCAATTCCCATCGGCATATCGATTTTTTCAAGTTCTTCGGATGAAATATTCAATCCTTCGGTGAACATTTTTTTTGTCATCTCCACTTTCCGCTGACTGCCAATCATTCCGAGATAAGCAAAAGATTTTTTCACACAGAAAGCGAGAATGTCCCTGTCGATCGGGTGGCTGTAAGTCATAATGCAAATATAAGTTTGCTCATCGAACGGAAGTAATTTTAGTGCTTGTCCGAATGACAGATTCATTTTGTTAACGGCTTCCAGTTTGCAATCATCAATATATTCCTTTCGATCATCAATGACCACGGTTTCAAAATCGAATTCCGTGGCGAGTTTTGCGAGCGATTGTCCGGTATGTCCCGCTCCGAAAATGTAAAGTTTGTTTTTCTTCATGATGGGTTCGATATAAATTTCAACCGTGCCACCGCAGCACATGTCGTGTTGATGCAACAAATCGTGACGAAATAATTTTGGTTCTTTTGTCCCGATGAGTTCAATGGCATTTTTAATTACATTTTTTTCAAGATCACCACCGCCAATCGTTCCGAATATTTTTCCGTTCTCAAAAACAATCATCTTTGCTCCAACTTTTCTCGGAGTGCTTCCTTTTGTGTTGACAATTGTGCATAACACCGCTTCCTTGCCGCCTTTTTGAATCTCAATTATTTTTTCAAAGATATTTTTCACGATTTTACTGCGACATGTTTTTCGTAAATTTCAGGTGTGTTTATATTCAAAAGTACCGATTCATCTTCCACTTCAATAAATTTCTTACTGAAAGTTGAATAGAAATCTTTCAGATGAATGTTTGTGTCTTCAGTTGAAGAAATTTTCTTGAGAACTTTTTTTGAAACCAAAATTGGATGTCCGCTTTTCCTATTATATACCGGAATTGTAATGCCATTCAGATTTTTATTTTTTATCATTTGACCCAATAGAAAAGAATTTACAAACGGATTATCTACATTCTGAATAAAACAATAATCACTGGAAATATTTTTAGCTCCCAACTGCAAAGAATAAAATTTCCCCTTATCGCTGTGATGATTCAAAACGATTTTACAAGTTTTATCAATAGCTTCAATTTTTTTTTCCCATTTTGATTCTGAAAGTTCCTGATTAAGCACAACTACAATTTCAGAAACTTCCTTATTATATGTATTAGCTAATTTTTGCAGAAAAGTAACTCCGTCAATTTCTAAAAAAGCTTTAGGGTAATTCATCCGTTCGGATTTTCCACCTGAAAGAATAATTGCTCCGAAAGTATTTTTCATAATCGGTTAATTTCTATCCGAAATTACTTTTCCTTCCTTTTGAAAAACATGATGAATATCATAGAATTTATTCTGTAATAAAAGTTACTTTGCCTTAAATTACTACGAAATGAAATCTTTTGAAGCCATCCTAAAAGAATGTGAAGGTTTAGCTTTCGACCTGAATTTTGCCAGAGCAAAAAAATGGAAAGCAGAAGACAAAAAAAGAATTCTTGTCGGCTATCTTCCTATTTATGTCCCGCGCGAAATAATTCATGCAGCAAACGGATTGCCTGTTGGAATTATGGGAGCCGGAGACAGAAAGCAAATTATAAAGGGCGATGCTTATTATCAATCGTACATCTGCCATCTTCCGCGAGGAATTATAGAAATGGCACTCGACAAGAACCTGGATGACTTTGACGGATTCATGTTTCCTGCTATTTGCGACTGCGTGCGGAATCTTTCGGGAATGTTCAAACTTTCCAAGAAAGGAAAGTTCCAACGCTACTTTGATTATCCTCAAAACTTTGATGTGCTCATCGGAGGAACATTTTATATCCAAGAGATGGAGAAGATTCTGGAAGATATGCAAGCAGTGAATGGTGTGAAAGTAACTCCTGAAGCAATTAATAAAGCCATCAAACTTTACAACACCAACCGTAGGCTGATCGAAGAGATATATAATATCCGCCAGCAATACCCATGGAGATTATCTGCTGTTGAAACCTATCACATTTTGCGTGCCGGAATTACAATTCCTGTCGAAGAGCACAACGAAATGCTCGAACAGGTGGTAGAGCACATTCAAAGAGAACGAGGTGAGCCGATGGATAATATCCGCGTAGTGGTTACAGGCTCATTCTGCGAACAGCCTCCCATCGGTTTGATAAAATCCATTGAGATGGCTGGATGTTATATTGTCGAGGATGATTTCATGCTTGGTTCAAGACAGATCCAGGGAGATATAAATGATAACAGCAAGAACCCGCTGGAAGCTCTTGCAGATGCGTACATCCATCAGAGCACATTTACTTCCTGTTTTTACGATGTTGAAAATCCGAGAGGAAAAAGACTGGTCAAACTCGCGAAAGAAAGAAATGCCGATGGAATAATTTTTTCCGCGGCAAGTTTCTGCGATCCCGCTTTGCTGGATCGTCCGCAAATGCAACAAGAATGTGATGCTGCGGGAATTCCACACATTAATTTCCAGTACCACGAAAATACCGGTCAGTTCAAGGTTATTAAAGAACAAGCAGGAACTTTTTCAGATTCAATCAAATTATGGGCTTAATCTTCGAAAAACGAAACTGTACGAACAATACGAAATACAAATTTTGTAAAACATAAATCATGGCAGACCCCAAAGAAGCAATTAAAGAAAAAAGCATGGTCATTCAAAAAGACATGCTTGCAAAACAATTTCATGATCTCAGTAAAGCAAAGGAGCTCGGAAAAAAAGTGGTGTACACTTTTGTGCCGGGAAACCTGACGGAACTTATCCTTTCGTTCGATATGCTGCCTGTATATCCGGAGATCAACGCCCTGCAATCCGGAATGAGAAAAAAATCTGCTGCTTACATTCGTGAAGCGGAAAAGATGGGACACTCCGAAGACGTTTGTACTTACGTGAAGTGCGATGTCGGAATGATGCTCAACGGAAACATCGGCCCCACAGGAGAACAGCTTCCGAAGCCTGATCTCTTGTTATTAAGTTACACAGGATGTTTCACTTTCTTGAAATGGTTTGAAAACCTAGAGCGTTTATATCCCGGAGTTCCGGTTGCCATGCTTCACACTCCTTACCAGGAAGACGGAAAGATCACCAAAGATCAAACCGATTACATGGTGAAGCAATTGAACGAGGAAGTGATTCCGAAAATGGAAAAAGTTACCGGAAAGAAATTTGATCCTGCTAAGCTTTCTAAACTAATGGAGAACTCTGCAAAAGCAGAAGATCTTTTGGTAAAGATTTTAGAAAGTGCAAAAAGAAAACCATCTCCTATTGATGCGTATTTTGCAGGGGTATATTACATCGGTCCTATTTTCACCGCATTTCGTGGAACAGAATCTGCTGTTGAATATTACACTGAACTGTGGAGTGAAGTGCAGGAGAGAATTAAATTGGGATTGGGACCTGTTACTCCTGAAGGAGAATTGAAGGAAGAAAAATATCGTTTGGTAATGGAAGGTCCTCCAAATTGGACAAACTTCCGTGAGTTCTGGAAAATATTTTACGACATGGGTGCGGTGATTGTTGCTTCAACTTATACAAAAGTTGGCGGAGTGTATGACCAGGGATTCCGCCATGACCCGAAAAATCCGTTGGAGAGTTTATCAAGATATTGCATGGGTGTTTATACAAATCTGAATCTTCCGCAGCGTGTGGATTTGATTGAGAAATATGTAAAAGAATATAAGGCAGACGGATTTCTCATCAATTCAATCAAGAGCTGCAATTCGTTTTCAGCAGGGCAGTTGATGATTATGCGCCAGATAGAACAGCGCACCGGAGTTCCGGTAGGATTTATCGAAAGCGATTTGGTTGACCCGCGCTATTTCTCTTACGCAAACATTAAAAACCGTTTGGAATCTTATTTTCAGATGTTAGAGCAAAGGAAAATTATATTGAAACAGGAGGGAGTAGCAGTTTAAATACAGAACAATTGAATAACGAATGACTAATAATTACTTCATCGCCTTGCCATGAATAACATTGTAAATAACAATCTGCTTGTGAATGATCTTGTAAACAAAAATATAGTTCTGTTCAAAAGTGGCACAGTGAAAATTTTCTTTGGCAAACTTTGCAAAACGGCAAATCGGGTATTTATCGGGAGAAATAGCCAAACTCTGAGCAAATCTTTTCATTCTATCCAAATATTCTTCAGCAGTATCGGGATACCCTTTTTCAGAAATGTATGCGCCAATGGAAGCAATGCTCTTTTCGGCTTTTGGTCTGGTAATAACTTTCATGAACGTTTTTTCAATCCTTTTTTAATGCGATTGAAAACAATCTCTACATCTTCCCCGGGACCATCATTTTCCATTTCAATGATAAGTTGGTCAATTTCTTCGTCTGTGGCGGGGCGCGAAGGATTGGTCCAATTGTATTCTACCGCTGGTTCGCTCACAATATGGGTACTGACAGCATTCGGTTCAATAAATACGGATTTCACAAAACCAACTGTTTTTAAAAATGACGACAGAAACTTTGCATGAGCAACGCTGTCTGTTTTTACTATGAGTGTTTGCATGATTTAATTTTTTAACAAAAATACAAAAAAGTTTGAATAGATTATACGCGGCAAGGTGGCAGATTTGGAAGTGGGGATGAAGAAATAAAATCTACGAAAAACGAATCGGTACGAATTTACGAATGAGGAGTGGTATATTTGAGGAAACATTAATAATTAAAACAAATACAATGAGAGAAGAAACAAGATGGGTCACAGTTGAACTCAACAAAAATTCAGGTCATAATATGTTTGAAATATTGACCAATTCTTCAAAATTTCTTCAATACTATACACGGATATTTAAGGATTATGAAGAAACAAAGCAATCATACATAAAAGATGGTTACAGAATAATTCAAGAAGAGCCTGACAAGTTCAAATTTGTTGCTGAAAAGAAGTTCACTTATAATGACGAAGAATAGAAAAACGGCATATAACAAGGGGTTTGAGCTAGGGGCATTAAGATGTTCTTAGTGCCGTGTTGAAAATAAAAATGAAATGAATAACAATTAACGAAAAACCTTTTCATGAACAAATACTATCTCGGAGTTGACCTCGGTTCAACCACATCCAAAGCGGTAATCATCAATGAGGACGATGAAATTATCGGTCGCGGCATCACTAACACGCGTTCCAATTATTCTGTTGCTGCGGATATTGCGCGCGACGAAGCCGTTTACAATGCACGCTTTTCCATCCTTCAGAAAAAAATGGAAGATGAAATGAAAGCCAAGCCCGAGTACAAAAGATATATCGTTGACTTGGAAAGTGTTTTTCAATACGAGCAGTTCAAGGTTCGCTTGGATAAATTGGGAGATGAATTGGTGAAAACCTGCAATGCATTTTTTAAGGATGAAAAAAAGCGCGATGAAATTCTAGGATATCTGAGAAGCATTCGTAAAGTGTTCAAGCCCGTTATCAAGCACGATTATCTGTACAACAATCTCGGATCAAAAAATCAATTCTTTCGCGATATTGTTTCTGAAAAATATAACGAAGAGGTGAACAAGCTCGATATGTCGCTCTTCGAACCGCTGATGACAGTGTGGGATAAGAGCATCAGCCCTGCCGAAAACGAACGCGTTACCTTTAATTTCAAGGAACTTGTTCATAAAGCGATGGATGAACTTAAAGAGAAGTACAAAAACCTTCCTGAAACTTCTGCCGATAACAAGAGCGTGAACTTTGATGCTGAAATGAATTTGCTGAAAGGAAATTTCGACCATGTTTCAGAAACCCTTCGTCAGCATATTGACGAAATTGCTGATATAGAATTTCATATTGAGAACATGACAGGCACTGGTTACGGTCGTGCCTTGTTGCCTTTCCCTCAGGATTGCATTCGTTCCGAAATTTTATGTCATGCTTTTGGCGCGCACGCAATTTTTCCTGAAACAAGAACAGTTCTTGATATTGGCGGACAAGACACAAAAGCAATTCAAGTAGATAAATACGGATTAGTAACAAGTTTCCAAATGAACGACCGTTGCGCTGCAGGTTGCGGACGCTATCTCGGTTACATTGCTGATGAAATGAGCATTTCACTGAATGAATTGGGTCCAATGGCAATGAAGGCGGATAAAGAAGTGGTGATTTGTTCTACCTGCACCGTGTTTGCCGGAGCAGAGCTTCGCGAACTTACCAACCTTGGCGAAAAACGCGAAGACATTCTTGGTGGATTGCACAAAGCCATCATCATGCGTGCGATGTCGCTCATTGCCCGTTCGGGCGGTGTATTCAACGAATTTACTTTTACCGGAGGCGTTGCACGTAATCCTGCAGTTATAAAATATCTCACGCAATTGGTTAAGGAGAATTACGGCAATAACATCAAAATAAACATTCACACAGATTCTATTTTCATGGGTGCGCTTGGTGGTGCCATGTTTGCCCGCAGAAATATTCAGGCGGAACTACCCTCAGCGAAGAAAGGGAAGCAAGTAGCGTAGGAGTTATTGATTCTTCTCGCGGATGTTTGGGCGCGCCTCTCGCTTCGCTCAAGTCAGGCTATCCGTTTCAATCTTTGCGAGGCGCGAAGGATTTCCACTTCTATCCTTCGCGCAACATGCAACCAATACCCTCAAAAAAACATTACAGATGCATGTATCTGAAGGCACAGACACCAAAACAACTGTATTTGCCCATGTATCTACAGGCATAGGCACTAAAACAACTGTATTTGCTCATGTACCTGCAGGCATAGACACACAAACAACTGTATTTGCCCGAGTCTCTGCAGGTACAGACACCAAAACAACTGTGTTTGCCCATGTATCTACAAGCATAGACATCAAAACAACTGTATTTTATATTGTACCTGCAGATATAGACATCAAACCAACTGTAATTACCCATGTACCTGCTGGTACTGACAGCATTGTAATTGCTTTTAGGTCTGTTCATCTAAATATAAGGAAGAATTAATTTGTATCTTTGGCTTCACAACGAGATATTTTATAACCTATTATTACTTTTCTTTCTAAAACAATAAGATTAATATGAAAATGAAATTATTTTTATTTATGACCTTGTTGTGCATAATGATTTTCAGTACAACATGCAAAAAAATATGGTTTTCTGGTTTGGTTTATTCTGGAAACGTTACCGACTTGCATGGCAATCCGGTTCAAGGTGTACTAGTAACCTTAAATGCATGTGGAGGTGGACGTGCTGATGAATGGCAGTTGGCATGTTGGGGTCATCAGATTGAAATTGGAAATTCCACGACTGATGCTTCGGGACATTTTAGTATTCACGGAAGAAAATCGAGAATTAATTCTTACTTTGTTATTGTAAGTCATAATAATGTGAATTATGGGATAAATCCAGATGGACTTAATGAAAATCAATTAAGTAGTAATTTACAAATACCGTGATAAATTTAAAATTGATATTTAGAACACGGTGATATCTATTTGATTTGGTAATAAAATGTAGGATTATCAAATTCAAAAATGCTCAACACCACCAAGCTAAAAGCCATCCTTCTTAAATACACCGTATAGTTCGATATGAATGATAATAAAAAAGGCGAGAAATATTCCTCGCCTTTCTTTTTGAATATGCTTGAAACTATTACGCGTTCACAGTAACCTTAGGAGCAGCAGACAGAATTTCATCATTAGCTGCACTTGCGTATTGCGCAAAGTTCTTTACAAATGATTTTGCAAGTTCGTTTGCCTTTGCATCGTAAGCATCTTTATCCTTCCATGTGTTGCGCGGGTTCAGCATTTCTGCAGGAACACCAGGGCAAACTGTTGGCATTTGGAAATTAAACACAGGCAAGGTTTCAAATTTTACTTTTTCAAGTTCTCCGTTCAGTGCCGCAGTAATGAGCGCGCGGGTGTAGGAAAGTTTTATTCTGCTTCCAACTCCATAAGAACCGCCTGTCCAACCGGTATTCACTAACCAAACATTTATGTTTTTGTCTTCTTTTAATTTCTTTCCAAGCAGTTCAGCATATTTTGTCGGGTGAAGCGGAAGAAATGCTTTTCCGAAACACGCAGAGAAAGTCAGCGTTGGTTCTGTAATTCCCATTTCTGTTCCTGCAACTTTTGCAGTATAACCCGAAATGAAATTATACATCGCCTGTCCCGTAGTTAATTTAGAAATAGGAGGAAGCACGCCAAAAGCATCGCAGGTAAGGAAGAAAATATTTTTTGGAATTCCACCAACAGAAGGTTCCACCGCATTATCAATAAAATGAATCGGGTAAGCAACGCGGGTATTTTCTGTAACCGAAATATCTTCGTAGTTCACTTTTTTTGTTGCAGGATAGAATCGCACATTTTCCAAAAGCGCGCCTTCGTGAATAGCATTGAATATCTGAGGTTCTTTTTCCTCGGTGAGGTTCACGCATTTTGCATAACATCCACCTTCAAAATTGAAGATTGTTTTCTCCGCCCATCCGTGCTCATCGTCTCCGATAAGTCCGCGATTAGGGTCAGCAGATAAAGTTGTTTTACCGGTGCCGCTCAATCCAAAGAAGATAGCTGTGTCGCCTTTCTTGCCAATGTTTGCTGAGCAATGCATGGAAAGAACTCCTTTTTCGTGCGGAAGAATATAATTCAGCAATGTGAATATTCCTTTTTTGATTTCGCCTGTGTAAGCGCTTCCACCAATGAGAATAATTTTTTTGGTGAGATTCAGAATGGTGAAATTATGTTGGCGAGTTCCATCGGCAGCAGCATCAGCAAGGAAACCCGGAGCATTTAAAATAGTCCATTCAGGATTAAAAGATGGAAGTTCTTCTTTTGTAGGACGAAGAAAAAGATTATTCGCAAATAAATTTGACCAGGGTAATTCTGTTACCACGCGAACAGACAAACGGTAATTTTTATCAGCGCAAGCATAACTGTCGCGCACATAAATTTTCTTTCCCGAAAGATAATTGGTAACTTTGGTGCAAAGTGCATCAAACTTTTTAGGATCAAATTTGAAATTAACATCGCCCCACCAAATAGTGTCTTTTGATTTATCATCCAGCACAACGAATTTATCTTTCGGCGAGCGACCGGTAAATTCTCCGGTATCAACCGCAAGAGCGTTGGTGTCGGTTAACACGCCTTGTTTTAGGTTCAGCGTTTCTTCAGTAAGTTCGGCGGCAGAAAGATTCCAGCAAGCATTTGCGTTGTTGATGCCGATTGATTTGAGCCATTGAAGGTCTTTCTCTTTTCGGGATTGACCATTAAGATTTTGTGCATTCATGGTTTTAAATTTTAGGAAGCGAAATTAAAAAAATCACTAAAAGAGGTTTATGATTTAGGTCAATGTTTATGAACAGATTGAACTTTTGTGCCGTAATGAACAAATTTTGAATTATTAGGAATCGCAGTTGCTTTTTTAACGAAATCTGCTTGTTTACTTGTTGATAATTTGGAGAGTTTTAAACAAAAAATAATTGGTGGTTTATTGTAATCTTCCTTCCCATACCAGATACTTTTCAAATTTATTTTTAACCTTCGGTTCTTTCTTGAAAATTCCATACACAGCCGAGCCGCTTCCGCTCATGGAAGCATACACCGCGCCAAGCGAGTAAAGTTTTTCTTTTATCTTTTTTATTTCAGGATGTTGGGGGAAAATAGCATCTTCAAAGTCATTGTGAATATTGTTTTTCCATTTTTCAATCGGCAGTTGAATTAAATTTTCCAAACTGTTTTTTGAATTATCAATTTTCAATTGTGAATTATCAATTTCTTTGTATGCTTCCGCAGTATTAATATGAATGTTCGGATAAACCAGCACAATATGGTAATTGCTTAAACTGAAACTGAGCGTTTCCAATTCATCGCCTTTTCTTTTTGCAAATACAGGTTTGTTGCTTATAAAAAAAGAGCAATCGCTGCCAAGTTGTTTTGCGTAATGATGCATTTCTCCCCATGCCAAACCCAATTCAAACGTATCATTCAGCAAGCGGATAAAAAATGCCGCATCGGCAGAACCTCCGCCCAATCCGGCGCCAATCGGAATAGCTTTGTGTAAATAAATTTTTATAGGAGGAAGTTGCGGATAATCTTTTTTGATAAGGTTGTATGCTTTTACACAAAGATTTTCATTTTCATTTCCTTGTATTTTTAAACCTGAAATCTGTAACCCGAAATCTTTAACCTGAACTATTTCCAGCGCATCGCAAACAATTCCTTTCAGCGGGTACATCACACTTTCTATATTATGAAAGCCATCTTCCCGCTTCTCAATAATATTTAAGCCGATATTTATTTTTGCGTTCGGAAAACAAATCATTGGATACGAATAACGAATTGCCGCGAATTTACGAATAACAACAAATTAAAAAATTTGTCTTTCGTTTTTAACTTTTGACTTTTCACTTCTTTTGTATATTCGCCCTTAATTCGTTATTCGCACCTATGAATTATTTAGATTTTGAAAAACCTATTCAGGAGCTTTCGGAGCAAATAGAAAAGCTGAAACACATGGCTGTGAAAAGCAAAGTGGATGTAAGTAAATCTATTCGTGAGCTGGAAGAAAAAATGAATGCTGAACGCAAAAAAGTTTTTTCCAATCTAACTCCATGGCAGCGCGTACAGCTTTCCCGCCATCCCGACCGTCCATACACATTAGATTATATTCAGGCGATTACCGAAGGAAATTTTACGGAGTTTGCTGGCGACAGATTTGTAAAAGATGACAAAGCAATGGTGGGTGGTTTTGGTTCGGTAAACGGAAAAACAATTATGTTCATCGGGCAGCAGAAAGGCAGAACTACCAAAGAACGCCAAATCAGAAATTTCGGAATGGCGAACCCGGATGGATACAGAAAATCTTTGCGCTTGATGAAACTTGCCGAGAAATTCAATAAGCCGGTTGTTACTTTTATTGATACTCCCGGTGCATTTCCGGGCATTGAAGCTGAAGAACGCGGACAAGCGGAAGCCATCGCGAGAAATCTTTTTGAAATGGCTCGACTGAAAGTTCCTATCATTTGCATCATCATTGGCGAAGGTGCTTCCGGTGGTGCGCTTGGAATTGGAGTTGGCGATAAAGTGTTGATGCTTGAAAACGCTTGGTACTCTGTGATCTCCCCAGAAAATTGCTCTACTATTTTATGGAGAACTTGGGACTTTAAAGAAAAAGCTGCTGAGGTTTTAAAACTTACTGCCGTTGATATGCTGAAAAATAAATTGATAGATGGAATTATTCCTGAACCGCTGGGCGCGGCACATTCAAATCCTGAAGAAAGTTATAAGTTTGTTAAAGATGAAATTCTTAAACAGTTAACTATTCTTCAAAATCTTCCGACAGATAAAATGGTAAAAGAACGCATTCAGAAGTTCTGCTCGATGGGAGTGGTGGCGAAGGAAGTTGTTGAAAAAGTTCAGTAAAATTATTTAAACCGAATTACGAGAATAATATATCTTTGGCACACAAATTAAACAAATAAATAAAATTATGTTTAGAAAATTTTCCCCCATTCATCTAACATTCGTTGCAGGAATTGCAGCAGCATCTTTTTTATCTTCATGCGGTGGCAAAAAAGATGATGACCCTTCGTTAAAAGATGTTGAAGTTACCAAAGACACTATTAAATCAGAAGTAAGAAATGATTTTGATTTGATTCGTGTAAATATTCCTTCTCCGGGTGAATTAACTAAAAAACTTTCTGCTGCTAAAATTGCGTACAATAAAAGTTTTTTGCTTTCGCCAAGCAAAGGATCAAGTTATTCTTCCAATTATCAGAAAGCCATCGGCATGGGAGCTTTAGGAGCAGATCTCGGAATGGCAGCTTCTTATAATCAACCGCAGGATGCGTTGGAATATCTAACTAATATGAGCAAACTTGCAGGTGATCTTGGAATCAGTACTGCATTTGATCCTGAGTTTTCAAAGAAACTTCTTACAACTATAAATAAACCGGATACGTTTCAACTTATGCTTGACAAAGCATTTGATAAAGCAGAACGCAATCTTCGTTCCAATCAGCGTGTTGCTACTACTGTTCTTTTGGTTGCTGGCGGATGGGTGGAAGGACTTTATACTTCTATTGAAGAATTAAATACAAATCCTACTGGTCCAAATACAAAAGATATTTATAATGATATCAGCGTTCATTGTTATTCATTAACTTATGTATTCCAGCTTTTGGAATCGTATAAAAGCAATGCGGATTGCGCTAAACTTTTACAGGAGATGCAGCCATCAAAGGCAATCTTACTCGGCTATGGAAAAGTTGGATGGGATCCAAGCGCTTTGCCTAAACTTCGTGAAACTGTTAGTGCATTGAGAAATAAAATAACCAGTTAATAATTTTAATATGTAACTAAAAAAAAGCCCTCTGAATAAAATCTGAAGGGCTTTTTTTAATATATCAAATCTATATGCCATACATTTCAAACATTATTGCGCGACAAATTCTTGATTCAAGAGGAAATCCTACCGTTGAAGTAGATGTGATTACCGATTCGGGTTTTTTTGGAAGAGCTGCGGTTCCATCAGGAGCATCTACCGGAAAACACGAAGCCATTGAACTTCGTGACGGAGAAAAAAATTATTATCTCGGCAAAGGAGTTCAGAAAGCGGTGAACAATGTAAACACGGTGCTTAAACAGGAACTTAGCGGAATGTTTATTTTCGATCAGGGTGGAATTGACAAGAAAATGATTGCGCTTGATGGTACCGAAAACAAAGAACATCTTGGAGCTAATGCGATGCTTGGAGTTTCTCTTGCAGTTGCGCGTGCGGCTGCCGAAGAATGTCGTTTGCCGCTTTATAAATATATCGGCGGTGTGAACGCCAACACGCTTCCAATTCCGATGATGAATATTTTAAATGGCGGTTCTCATGCCGATAACGGTTTGGATATTCAGGAATTCATGGTAATGCCGGTGGGCGCGGCTACTTTCAGCGAAGGATTAAGAATGGGCGTGGAGATTTTTCATCACCTGAAAAAAGTTTTGAAGGAGAAAAACTTCTCGACTAATGTTGGCGATGAAGGCGGATTTGCTCCGAATATAAAATCAAATAAAGAGGCACTTGAATTTGTCTTGAAAGCAATTGAATCTGCTGGATATAAACCAGGAAAAGATGTTTTCATTGCATTGGATGCTGCTTCATCTGAATTCTATGATGCCAAATCAAAAAAATATCATTTAAAAAAATCTACAGGAGAAAAACTTTCTTCTTCCGAAATGGTTGACTATTGGGCTGACTGGGTAAAAAAATATCCTATTATTTCTATTGAAGATGGTTTAGCCGAAGACGATTGGAGCGGATGGAAATTGATGACTGAAAAACTTGGTAAGAAAATTCAAATTGTTGGAGATGATTTATTTGTAACGAATGTTCAACGCTTGCAAAAAGGAATTAACGAAGGCGTGGCAAATTCAATTCTTGTAAAAGTAAATCAGATTGGAACGCTCACGGAAACCATAAACGCTGTTCAACTTGCATACAAAAATGCTTACACGGCTGTGATAAGTCACCGATCGGGAGAAACAGAAGACAGCACAATTGCTGACCTTGCGGTGGCATTGAATACTGGACAAATTAAAACAGGTTCTGCATCACGATCGGATAGAATTTCTAAGTATAATCAGTTGTTAAGAATAGAAGAAAATTTAGGCGAAGCGGCAGTTTATTTGGGAAAAACATTTCGGTTTTCAAAGTAATTGTAAACTTTATCTCGGTAGATGAAGATGATAAATGTCATAGTTTGATTTTCTGTTTCTTTTTATTTTTACTCTCTGTTGAAAAAAATAGTAGGTGTTTTTAAATTGTAAATTATAAAACTAAAAATCATCATGGATACATTAAAGGAAAAATTTTCGGAAAAAGCTCTGCCTGCTGTTGCCGATGTTAAAGCGTTCATCAAAGAGCATGGCGAAAAAAAATTAGGCGAGTACACTATTGCTCAAACCTATCAGGGAATGAAAGGAATAATCGGGCTTGTTACCGAAACCTCCAAATTGGATCCTGATGAAGGAATTCGTTTTCGAGGATATAGCATTCCTGAACTTCGCGAAAAACTTCCTAAAGCTCCAAAAGGTTTTGAGCCACTTCCTGAAGGAATTTTTTATCTCATGCTGATGGGAGAACTTCCTACTAAGGAAGATGTAATGAATTTGAGCAATACGTGGGGAAGACGTGCAATTGTTCCTAAACATGTTTTTGATACGCTTGATCACCTTCCTGCTAACACTCATCCAATGACAATGTTTAGTATTGGCGTGATGGCATTGCAGACAGAATCTGAATTTGCAAAAGCATATCAGAAAGGAATCAATAAAAAAAATTATTGGGAATATGTGTATGAAGACGCAATGAATTTGATTGCACGTTTGCCTCGTGTTGCTGCATACATCTATCGAAAAAAATATAAGAACGATGTGCATATCGAACCCGATCCGAAATTAGATTGGGCGGCAAATTTTGCACACATGCTCGGCTACGAATCCATTGATGTGCGAAGATTGATGCGTTTGTATCTCACCATTCATGCCGATCACGAAGGCGGAAATGTTTCGGCACATGCAACGCATCTTGTGGGTTCTGCACTCAGCGATCCGTATCTTTCTTTTGCGGCAGGATTGAATGGACTTGCAGGTCCATTGCACGGTTTGGCAAATCAGGAAGTGATTCATTGGATAATGGAAATGCAGGATGAACTGAAAACAAAACTTCCAACAAAAACACAAATTGCAGATTACATTAAGAAAACTTTAGAAGAAGGAAAAGTTGTTCCGGGTTATGGACACGCGGTGTTGAGGAAAACAGATCCCCGCTTTACAGCACAACAGGATTTTTACAACCGTTACATAAAAAAGGACGGCAAAACTGCCGAACTCTGCGAGATCGTACAGATGATTTATGAAGTTGCTCCTCCAATTTTGGAGAATACTGGAAAAATTAAAAACCCTTGGCCCAATGTAGATGCACACAGTGGAGCGCTGCTCATGTATTATGGAATTACTGAATTTGAATTCTACACAGTTCTTTTTGGAGTGTCGCGCGCACTTGGTGTAATGGCATCTTTAATTTGGGATCGTGTTCTTGGTTTGCCACTTGAACGTCCGGGTTCAATTACCATTTCAGGATTGAAAAAGAAAGTTGGAGTTACGGTTTGATTAATAATTATTGAAACAACGAAAAGGCGGGAAGAAATTTTCGCCTTTTTTATTTCTAAAAAATAAAAATGCGCAAAACAGATTTCAAACTTCGTCCTTGGGAAATGAATGACTTGGATAGTTTGGTTCATCACGCAAATAATTTCAACATTGCAAAATTTATGACGGATGGTTTTCCTTATCCTTATACAATTGAAAATGGAAAAACATTTATCGCTTTTGCAATGAAAGATAATCCTATTCATATTTTCGCAATAGATGTTATTGGAAAAGCAGTCGGCGGAATCGGCATTCATCCTCAAACAGACATTCACAAAAAAAATGCAGAGCTTGGTTATTGGTTAGCGGAACCGTTTTGGGGACAAGGAATTATTTCAAGTGCAATAAAAGAAATAACTGATTTTGCTTTTAAAACGTATGATATTAACAGAGTTTTTGCCAGACCATTCGGAACAAATGCTGCTTCGCAACGAGTACTTGAAAAATCAGGATTTGTTTTGGAAGCGCGATTTGAAAAAACTTTATTTAAGAATGGAGAATATTTAGATGAACTGGTTTATGCAATCAGGCGCAATAAATAATTATATCAGATATTCTACATTTTTTCACTATGTAAATTACGGTTATTAAAAATGTATTCTGAATCCTATCTTTAAATCATATCTGTTCATCTTAATATTGCTTTGCAGGTCATCATGAAATTTTGAAAAGTTCAATAAATCTAATCCTACAAATAATCCAAAACTTGTAAACACTTCAAAATAATGTTCCCATATTTTGGGAATATTTTCTGTTTCATGTTTTCCATTTGCATATTGAAACAATGGACCGGTAGAAACTCTTAGTGCCAGCCAATTAGTGAATACTCTATCTATATAGATATTGGGTCCTGCGCACATCCAGTCATTCCCTTTGTTTTCTTGTTGTCCGTTAATTATAAAATGTGTTTGTGTAATGAAATAACTGTTATTCACTCCGATATTGATAACAGTATTCTCTTTTCCAATTACATTTAATCCCAAGCGAAAGTTAGGAAGCAATCCAAAATCAGATAAGTAATAGAGGTTCCCAAAATCTTTTGCATTGGCGTTCTTACCCATAATACCTTTTAGCAAAAACATCATATCGCCCATCTGGCGTTCGCCAACATATAATGAAAAACCCCATGGTTTAGATTTTGAAAGCGTATTGCTTAAATTTAAAACTCCCCAAAAATTTAATCGCTGTTTATATCCAAGTAAATCTCCTGTTTTTGAGTTACTGGACATTCCGCTGAATGGAGTGTAAAGTTCAAAGGTTTTATTGTAAAATTTATCAAGCGATTGAGCGAATGAGAAAATTGAAATAGTCAACAGCGTAATAACAATACATGCTTTTTTCATATTAATATTACTTTGCTGGTTCTGGTTGTTTAATTAAAAAACCTTTATGCACACTAAGCGAAAAAGAAAATCCTACTCCCATATTAAAACCGTTATCCATAATGCTTTTCACCCCTCCATGTTCTACCTTTTGCGCAGGATTATATCCAATTCCCCAATGCCATCCAACAACTCTGAATTGCTTTGCATATTCCAGATTCCATCCCAAATGACGAGTTAACTTTTTAGTAGTAGCTTCATATTGCCACTCAACTCCTGCATTATCAGTAAAATGATCCATCTGTATATCAAACGCATAAAGCAGATTAAATGAGAAATCGTTTATTTTTCGCACCTTTCGTTCGCCCCAATTATCCACATTAACAAAAAGATTCTCTATGGTTCTAAGATTATACCCCACTTTTATTCCTGATAATCTTTCCATAATTGATGGGCTATCCTTAATCCCGAAAGGTTGGACATCTGTTCCACTATAACCAGCCCAATCATGAATGGGTACATTTAATGAACCATCAGCTTTAGCATAGTGATAATAAGAATTTATGCCATTTGCTCCATCATTTGATGATTGACCATTTGTAATAACCATTGGCGTTGTCCAGTGAAAATATCCAAAGTAAAATGAAGAAATCCTTTTTATAGTTGCAGGCACATTAATATATTTTTCATGT
This sequence comes from Bacteroidota bacterium, assembly GCA_003164895.1. Classification (GTDB taxonomy): domain Bacteria; phylum Bacteroidota; class Bacteroidia; order Palsa-948; family Palsa-948; genus Palsa-948. The sequence goes on from PLUL01000072.1 coordinate 51,918, forward strand.
GTAACTCTATAATTCCCTTCAGTTGTGGTAGAGGAGTGTAGCGTTACATGTACATCTTGCTTATCAACATTCCTTTCACTAATAATGAGTTTTGTTCCTAATTCATAAGTTGAGCGAGTTGCCGGTCCTTTATCTACATTTGCTTCAAAATATGCCCTGCTATAACTTACCTGAGGTACAAATTTGCTTATTTGAGTTTCTAATTTTGCAGCGAATGAAAGGGATGTACCCATATACAAATCCACATTTATTGGGTCAAGAGTTAAACGAGTGCGGTTGTATTGATCGGGGTCGTTCTTCGTAACAGTATATTTTATTTTTTCGTTTGTAACAGTTTCCACACTTTTTTGTGCCATCATATTCGCTGAAACAATTCCAGCAATTAACACGAATAGAATTTTTTTCATAAATAATTTTAGTTTTAAAATTTGGAACCTCAATTAGAATAACTTATTTTTTTACTTTATTAATTACATAATTGCAAAGTCTTCCTGATATAGCTTTCAACACATTATCCATACCATCATAACTTAAAGTTTTGTCTTTTTCATTTTGAAATTCTAACATGCCTTCGCTGTAAAATCTTACACCGCAATAAAACTGCCCGCGATTTTTGTCGTCTTCGCTTTCTATTTTAGGGTTTGGTCCGAACATGTAAAGATTCACAGCATTTACATCATAATTTTCTTTATTCATTTTTGGTTTACGTGTAACGATATAACATACCACCACGGCATCAACTCCCAAACCTTTACATAACTCATAACCAAGACTGGAACTCATTTTTCGGTTTGCACCCAATACACCGGTATTTAAAAAGTGTGTAGAATTAGATGCTGTCATTTCCTCATTCGAAACAAAAAATGCTCTGTATCCTTTATCGGTTGGGCATACTTTAATGGTAGAAATAGTAGCTTCAGCCATTGTAGAATAGCGAGAGGTTCTTTTTACTGTTACCGCTGATTTTTCTTTTTTTGCAGTTTCCTGATTAAAGTTATAGAAAAAATCTGCCTTTTCATCCGTATCAATAAATTCTGACGGAGTTAATAAATCCATTCCATATCGTTTAAATTGCGCTTTTAGTGTGTCAATGCTTTTCGCATAAAAACCATCTATATGCGTTTGTGCGAGTGCATCCGGTGTTCTCCAGCATGAAGCTTTTGCTACACCTACATTGGATGATTTTCCACATGCAGGATCGTATAGGTAATAGCTAACGAGTGCTACTTTTTTGGGTTTGGGTTCGAGCAAATCAACATTGGCACTGTAGCCGCCACCTTTATTTGCATTTCTTCCTTCGGTAGGAAAATCAAGCCACGATCCTATTTTATCAACATTGGATGTCTTTTCCGAAAATTCGGTTGTAGCAGTTTGTATGAATGATGGCATTACAAACATGGCACATACTAAACTACCTGCAAAAATTGTTTTTTTCATACTTTCTAATTTTTTAGTTTTTTATTTTTTGATTGAGTTTTAAATTAAATACAAATGTATATGTAAGAAACCGATTGGGAAATAGTGCAGATGTACTATACGCTTGATGGTATTTATTTTTTGCGCTTTAGATTAAATAATTATATTCGAAAAATTTATTTAGTAATGCGAAATTTGCAGGTGATTTTAGTTTGTGTGATGAGTGGAGTATTCATTACGAACATTTTCTCGCAAGACACGATTGATAGTTTATATAAAATATCTCAACAACAGTTTAGCAGCGGCAACTATGCCGATGCCTTAAACAGCAACTTTAAAGCACTTAAAATAATTGAGGAAGGAAAAGATTGCAATCTACTTGCATACGGAAATATCAAGGTTGGTAAAATGTACTACTTCCTTCACGATAAACAATTAGCCCTGCACTATTTCTTTAAAAGTTCACGGATGGCTGACTCCTGTAATATTGATTCTTTAAAACATCTTTCATTGTATAATATCGGAGTGATATATACGGAGAAAGGAAAAAACGATTCCGCTTTGTTTTTTTTAAATCGCGCAAAAAATATTTTAGAAAAAGATACTGCTGATTACAATAATCTGGCAAAGGTAAATGCCGTTTTAGCCGATTTGCATTTATTGCATACTCACAACTTGGAACTGGCTTTAAAATATATTAAGGATGCAGAAAAATACGCAGAGAAATCCGGCAGCAAAGACTGGATGCCTTTTATCCAGATAAAATATTCGATTTATTACAGATTAATAAAAAACTATCCAATGGCAATCAAACATGCTCAAATTGCATTGGAACTATATGAGAAGAATGGCGCAGTAGAAGACAAAATGTATGCATTGTATGTGCTGGCAGGGAGCTTTGCATTAAGCGGAGATTCTAAATCTTATGGTTTGTTTCAAAAATTGTTTGCGTTAAAAGATTCTGTTTTTAAAATAGAAACTGCAAAAAAAATTGCCGATTACAGAACATTATATGAAACGGAGAAAAAAGAAAAAGAAAATATTCTATTAAATGAAAAAAACAAAGTAAATCAATTGCAGATTGATTCGAAAAACAAAACCATTATCGGATTATTGATATGCCTATTGCTATTTATAATAATTGTCTTTTGGAGAATAAGCGTCATTAATTTAAAAAAGAAAGAACGCTTATTGGAAGCACAACAAAAACTGCAAATTGAAAGAGAACGCATTTCACGCGACTTACATGATAATGTGGGAGGACAACTATCTTATGTTTTATTTTCATTAGAAGCAAACGAAGAAACAACTGCGGAAAAGAGAAAAGAAAAATCAACCGATCTTGCTTCTTCCATAAGAAGTATAACAAGGAACCTGCGTGAAACTATTTGGGCGCTTAATCAGGAGAAATTATCCTTAAAAAATTTGTCAGATAAATTAAAAATCTACACGCGTAACATTTTTACTTATACCAATACTCAAATCAGATTTAAAGAAACTATTGAAAACGATTCCGAGTTAAACCCAGCATTTGCGTTAAGTTTATTCCGAATATGTCAGGAAGCAGTTAACAATGCATTCAAACATGCAAACGCAACCGAATTAGTTATATCAATAGAAAGAAAAGAAAAAATAACAATAATAATTTCGGATAATGGAATTGGCTTTGACAGAAATAATGTGAATGAGGTTGAGCATTACGGACTTGCAAATCTGCTTACACGGTCAAAAGAAATAAATGCAACCATCAATATGGAAAGCGCTGTAAATAATGGATGTAAAGTTACGCTTGTAGTATAGATGCACTATTTCACAATACCCAACCAATGATGACCTTTGCTGAAAATAAAATAAACAAAATGACCTACATCGCAATTGTTGACGACAAAAAATCCATCCGAAATGCATTGTTACAACGCTTAGAATCATTTGAAAATTTCAAAATATTATTTTCGGCAGAAAACGGAAAAGTGTTTTTAGAAAAAATGATGGAAGCAAGAAAAATGATTACACCCGATGTAGTATTAATGGATATTGACATGCCTGTAATGAATGGAATTGAAGCAATAGCAAAGGCAAAAGATATTTATCCAAATACAAAATTTCTAATGCTCACAATTTTTGATGATGACGATAAAATATTTGAAGCAATAAAAGCAGGCGCAAACGGATATTTGCTGAAAGATGAACCGGTAGAAAAAATAAAAGATGCCATCCGGAATTTATTATATGACAATGGCGCACCCATGTCTCCAAGCATTGCCCGAAAAACGCTTGAGCTATTAATTAATGCCAAAATTGATTCTAAAAACAATTCAATCAATGATAATTTTGTCGTAGATCATAATTTGACAGAACGAGAAAAAGAAATTTTGAAACTTCTAGTAGAAGGATTGGAGTACAAAGAAATTGCTAAAATCACTACTACCAGTCCAAATACCATCCGAAATCATATAACAAACATTTACAGAAAATTGCACGTTACTTCCAAAGCACAGGCAATAAGATTGGCAATGAATAAAAAATGGTTCTGATATCGGAAGTTTATTTCCAATAGTTTTTCATTAATTCCGAAACCCATTTGGGCTGCACAATTTTTCCTTTAAGTTGGAATTCTTTAAACACAGGTTTAATATCCAACACAGGAGTTCCGTCAATTGCATCAAGATATTTCACTTTGATTTTCCTTGCAGAATGTTCTAAAAATTCAACGGTGCAAAGTCCTATGGCATTGGGTCTATCTTTTTTTCGTTGTCCAAAAATTCCAACGACAGGAAAATCAGGATTACCTCTTGGTCGGCTTGAAAAAACAATTTCATTGCTTTTTACTTTATCAAAACAATAAATGATTTCAAGATGCGAAAAACCAGAAATGCCATCGAATGCTTCTGTCGGAATATCATCTGAAAGTTCAATTTCCGAAATCACTTCTTCCCAATGATCATCAGTTGGAGTTTTGCGGGAATTTCTTACCGTTCCTATTGATTTGAATTTTAATTCCATATTTCTTATTTCCGACTGGAAATGTAAAAGTATAAACTTCCTTTTGATTTACTTGGAACTTTCCTTTGAGTGTTTACTTGGCACCACTACAAAAAATGGTGGACTTTCAGTTCTTAATCCATATCGGTTGCCCGTTGTAACCGGAACATTTTGATAGATTAATTTTTTCTTTTCCGTCAGATTTCATTCTGAATATTTGATGTGAAGCAGAAGAAAAAATAATGTATTTACCGTCATAAGACCAGCTTGGATCTTCATCTCGCTGCGGATCTTTTGTTAATTTTTGTTTGTCTGAACCATCAGGATTAATTGTACAAATGTCAGGATTGCCGTCTTCCCAAGTTACATAAGCAATTTTTGAACCATCGGGCGACCAATTAGGATCGCAGTTGCCTTCAACCTGAAAATTAGGGTCGCGATGACGAAGATTAAAGGAATTGGTTAACTGAATAAAATTATTTCCGCTGCTGTCTATTACATAAAGTTGTGGACCTTTCCAATCTTTCGATACAAAAGCAATTTTATCTCCGTTAGGAGAAACTTGCGGATTAGAAAAACATTTTTCATAGGGAGAAATATGTTTTTTATTCTTGCCGTCAATCGTCATTGTGTAAACGCCACAGGTGTCGTTGCTCTCTGAATAGAATGCAAATTTATTATTGTCAGGAAACCAAGATGGAGAATTGCTGCGACCATCATTTGTGATTTTAAATCGTTTCTCTTTTGTAAAATCATAAAGATAGATGTTACTTTTATCCCCATCTTTTTCTACATAAAGAAGTTTTTGCCCGTCATATGACCATGTTGGATTTTCTCCTGTTTTGGAAATACGTTTTAAATTGCTGCCATCTTTATTGATCACATGAAGTCCTTGTTTTATTGTTATGAATGCAATTTTATCTCCGGTTAAAGTTCCGAAAATCGGACCACAAATAACATAATCGTCTAATAATTTTTGTTGATTTTTGCCTTTCTCGTCCATTTTATAAATTAAATATCCATCCGCGCCATCTGTTCCACTGGAGATAAAAGCAATTTCATCTTGAGCTGTAGCAAATAAATAACTTGTCAGAAAAATTATTACTGCAACAATATTTTTCATCCTCATGAAATTGGGTTTTAATTGTTTGTTTCTAAACCTTTTAATAGATGAGAAAAAGTTTTTTTAGGTGGCGAATTTAAAGTGATTATTTCTATAGAACAAATAAAACGACTTGTTCTTTCACACTTTCTATTGTGATTAATCTCACTTATAAAGCAAATTAAAAATTTACTACAGTTGGAGAAATTAATTGAAGAGAAATCTATTATAATTATTAGACGCAGTGATGGTAGAGGATAGTTGCAGCTATTTATTCTTCATATTGAAAAATTTATTGATGATCTCGTCATCAATCCAGCGCGGATTGTTTACAAACTCCTGAGCTTTTTTGAATGAATAATATGCGGTTGAAACATCGCCGTCATTCAAAAGACAAATTCCTTGCAGAAAATACATGGAATAATTATTAGGGTTTATTTTATTTGCTTTTTCTAATTGTACAAAAGCATCTTTGGTGTTTTTATTTATCAGATCAATCGCAGCAAGACAGATGTAGGCATTGTCTTGGTTTTCGTCCATTTGTAATGCATCTGTTGCTAATTTTTTTGCTTTTTCGTAATCTTTATGATAGAAAGATATTTTTGCCATTCTTATATAATCTTCAGTCAATGGATTGATGGCGGGCTTTATCTGAAATTTTTGAGTGATTGTTTTTTCAAAAGAAGTTGTATCTTTTAATAATAAATATGCCGCCGCCAGATTATCGTAATCTTCGGAAGCATTATTCATGAACTTACTTTTATTTAAAGGTTTATGTTTGATCGCTTCTTGTAAAAATGGAATTGCATCTTTTGTTTCTCCTTTCAGTAAATGAATGTTTCCAAGCGCTTTGTAAATAATAAATTTATTGGGTATTCCGGTGTTATTCAAACACGAGAGATAAAATTTTTCCAGATCATTAAATTCAACTACATCTTTTTCATCAATAATAAATTTTTGATTTTTGGGAGTTACAGATGTATCATTCAACGTAAGTAGCATTGATTTTGCGCAAACCGAAAGATGCCGCGTGAACCGATAAACCAATTCAAACGGAATATTGTCTTTATGATTTTTATAAGCATTTTCAATCAAGGTGAGATCAATAATTTCTTCCGGAGTTTTATTTTTCAGCAATAACTTTATACTGTTCCCGTCTAATTTTGTAAGCTCCACATATTTTTTGAAGTATAAATAAAACGACAAATAAACATAGCCGCAAATATTATCGGGCTCTGCATTTATTTCTTTTTTAATAATGGTTAGTGCGGGCTCAAAATCTCTTGAAAAAACATACGCCATCGGAATCATAAATTTTGCAATGCTGTCTTTGCTGTTAATGTCGTATGCGTGCTGAGAAGTTTTTCCGGCTTCGGTAAAATTTTCAAGATCAAAATAAATAGCCGCAAGCAAATCGTAAGAAGTGGAACTATCGGGTTTTGCTTTTACTAATTCTTTTGCAAGAGCAAGTGCTTTGTTGAAGTTTTTTGCAGCAACTTCTTTTTTAAAAAGTCCCCGGTATTCTAACCCTATGTTGTTATAAATATTGGCATCCGAATAATTTCCTTTTAATTTCTTTTCCAGTTCTTTAATGTGAGCCATGCTGCTTGACTTATCTGCCTTTACATTTTTAGTATCAAAAAAATCGTTTGAAAGAAAACTGAAATTTACTGAAGCTTCGTAACCAAAACAATCCATTGCTTCTTTTTGCAAATACAATTTATCGCTTTCTGTTAAAGGATTCTTTAAAGAAATTTGCTGAGCAAAAAGTAAATGTATTTGTAAAACCAGAGCAAATGAAATGGAGATTTTATTTTTCATGAATTAAACACCTAATTTTTTACTCGCAAACTTAGTTCTTTTTAATGAGGGAATATTACATTGTACAAGTGTTGTGCTTGTTTTTCAAAAATTAGTCGTTTAATAGTTTAGATTCATCGATAAATATTAACATTTCGGCTAAATTGATTGGTAGATGCATTAATGTTATAACATTTAATGTATATTTGTTTTGTGGTATAAAACATGATGTTCCTCATGTTTAAAAAGTTTGCATATTGATGAAAAAAGAATTACTCACACTATTTTTATTATTTGCAACGCTTCTTAGTGGAGGTTTTCTTTTTGCTCAGGAGCAGATAATAAATAAATCTGCTTTGCCGAACGATATTGTCAACCAAAAAATTGCTTTTCTCGACAGCGTTCGTAAGGAGAATAATTTCAAACATCAAAAAGAGCAGCAGGATCATATCTATTACAAATCACTCACAGAACAAGGTTACACTCGCCGACAGGTAGATAGTTTACATAAAGTTGCTGACCCAAATTTTATTGTCCCGGCATATTCTCCTTCTGCTGATGAAACAGGTGTGCATACTAAGTTTCAAAATCAAAACAGCAATAATGAAAAGAATAATAATCTAAATCCTCCTCCTGTTGTTTTAACAACAGGTCCTGAGCAGGATTGTATAAATGGTATTCAGGTTTGTCAAACATCTTACACTCAAAGTACATCCTACACCGGCTATGGAACGGTGCAGGAAGTTTACAACACATGTTTGCTTTCAGATGAAACTTACTCGGTATGGTATATTTTCACTTGTACAGCCAGCGGTACTTTTGGCTTTAATATTGTAACATCCCATGACTACGATTGGGCGCTTTATGATCTTACTGCCATTGGCGGCTGCAGCAATGTTCCCACTTCCACTCCTGTGCGTTGTAATTATTCCGGTACCTATGGAAATACAGGTTTAACTCTTCCCGGTGCAACTGAACTTCCTCCTATTGGTATAAACGCAGCAGGGGTTCCTACTGAGTCAGGTATTTCAAATATGGTAGCCGGAACTACCTATGCGTTGATGGTTAACAACTATTCTTTGGATGCTATGGGTTACACTATCTCCTTTGCCGTTGGTACTGCTGTAATTACAGATAATGTTGCTCCCACTATTAGTTCAGCAGTTAATAATTGTAATAACACTGTTACTC
>PLUL01000029.1 GCA_003164895.1 Bacteroidota bacterium
ATGTTGGGAATATTTCTCAAGAAACTCGTCGAAAAGGATATGTGCTTTATCGATAAATATAAACAGTATGGCTAAATTGTAATAAAAAAACAATAAATGGTGAAACATTTAATATATATTTGTACAATGGGGAGAAGTATGATTTTCCTCATGCTTTTAAACCTGCAAGTTGATGAAAAGAAATTTACTCATAGTAATTTTTTTTATTGCAACACTTCTAAGTGCTGATTTTGTTTTTGCACAGGTGCAGATTAGCAATAAAACAACCTTGCCCAATGAAAATGATTTGGTGGCGAAAAAAATTGCATTCATTGATAGTGTGCGCAAGTCAAACAAAACAAAAGAACAGCAGGATCATATTTTTTACAAATCCCTCACTGAACAAGGATTCACCCGAAGGCAGGTTGATAGTTTGCATAAAGTTGCTGACCCCAATTTTATTATTCCTGTACAATTACAAAATAATTCAAGTAACGATTATCAAAACCCGAATGCATATAAATGGTCTAATACTCCTGTAGTATTAACTACCGGGCCCGAACAGGATTGCATGAATGGCATTCAGGTTTGTGCAACATCCTATACACAAAATACCTCCTACACTGGCTTTGGAACCATGCAAGAGGTTTACAACACGTGTTTGCTTTCAGATGAAACGTATTCAGTGTGGTATATTTTTACAGTGCAGAGTGGCAACACTTTTGACTTCACCATCAATACTAACCATGACTATGATTGGGCAATTTATGATCTTACAGCCATAGGCGGGTGCAGTCACGTTCCAACTTCTGCCCCGGTGACTTGTAATTATTCAGGCACTTATGGAAACACCGGTATTTCAACTGCGATGGGAGGGTTTTCAAACAATACAAATGCTGCAGGAATACCTTGGAACGCTGACCTCCCTGTTGTAATGGGACATACTTATGCCATGATTGTTAACAATTACTCAATGGACTTATTAGGATACACGCTCACGTTTGGTGGTAATGCTGTCATTACCGATAATGTTGCACCCACTATTACATCCGCAATTAATAATTGCAATAATACAGTTACCCTGAATTTTTCTAAACCTATAACTATTGGTCCTATTGTTGGGCATCCTAACATAGCTGCGTCTCTGGATGCGGATGGCTCCGATTTCAATATTACACCTGCCGGATTTACTTGGACAACCACTTCTGTTGGTAACGGTAATATGGCATCGCAGGCAATATTAAATTTAACAGGAACACCTGCTTCCGGTGTATATACAATTACTGTTAAGAACGGGAATGATTTAAATACTTTGTTAGATCATTGCGGCAATGCCATGGCAGTTGGTACCTCCATAACATTTAATTATCTTGGTGCTGTTACTGCCAGTGCTTCTCCCGCCTCTGTTTGTGCGGGTGGATCATCCAATCTTTCTGTGTCTAATTTAGCCGGAGCCACGTATGTCTGGACACCTTCTGCTGGTTTGACTCCGAGTGCAATTGTTTATAATCCTGTTGCAACCCCTAATGCAACTACAGAGTATCAATGTGCAGTTACTTACGGCGGTTGTACTGGTGTAGGAACCACAACAGTAGCAATATCTCCAACTCCAATTGTTAGTATTTCACCTATGAATCCTGTGCTTTGCAGCGGAACAACAAGTCTTGTTGCGTCTTCAACTAACTGCACTGGTTGTGTTTACACTTGGGCTGGACCAGCTCCAGCACCTTCTACCGGAGCAACTTTGGTTGGAGCCGGGGCCGGCTCTTTCACTGTAACCGCAAGTTCAACTACTTGTGGAACGAGTACTGTTTCTACCACTGTATTTCTTGCATCTGCTTTACCAGCTAATTATTGTAGTATTTATTATGTTACTACGGCAGGAGGAGCTGCACCGCAAGACGGATCATCCATTGCCACTGCAGCAAACGCTTCCACTTTACCATCGGTGATGACAGCTGTTGCATGCAACGGTGCAACAATTAAAATGGCTACAGGAACGTATACGCTTTCTAATCCGTTAACCTTACCTAACAATGTTACCATAGAAGGTGGTTATGATAATTTATTTCAAACAAAATCAAGTGCTGCAGGGACAACTACTATTACAAGAAATACCAGTAATATTGAAGGCACTGCCAATGTGGATCCTAGAATTACAGCTCTCATTTGTAATGGCATTTCTAATTTTAGATTGCAGGATTTAACTATTACAACTTCAAATGCACCAGTAGCAAGTACGTTGGCTGGAAATAATGTAGGTATTTCAACCTATGGTATTTATATAAACTCTTGCAGCAATTACAATATTGTAAGATGCCAAATTACCCCTGGCACAGGAGGCACAGGAGGCACAGGAACTACAGGTGTTGGTACATATGGAGGAGATACCCCCGGCACCGGAGGAGGTGGTGGAGGTAGTGCTCCCGATGGAAATTGTGGAGGAAGTGGTAGTCAAGGAAATCTAGGCAACGCAGCGTCCAGTGGTGCTGGTGGTGGTTCTCGCGGTCCAACATGTAATTCAAGTGGGTGTAATTTTTTTGGCTGTAGTTCAAACGGCTGTACTGCCGGTACTGGAGGTACTGGAGGTACTGGGGCAGCAGGAACTGCCGGAGCAGCTGGTTCAACTCTCGGTCTTTCAACTGCAACATATCAACCTGCTGGTCAGGCAGGTGCAGGAAATCATGGATTTGCAGGAGGAGGAGGAGGAGGAGGAGGTGGTGGAAGTATTGGAACTTGTTGTACATGCGGTTGCGGCGGTGGAAATGCAAATGGTGGCATAGGAGGTTCGGGTGGGAGAGGTGGTCTTGGTGGAACTGGTGGTTATGGAGGTGGAGGATCTTTTTCCATATTTGTTTTTAGCAATGGTGCAAATGGAAGTGTGATTGATTGCCAAATGGCAGCTACTGCAGGTGCAGGTGGTGCAGGTGGTGCAGGTGCGGGTGGAGTTGCTGGTGCCGCTGGAGCTGCAGGAACTGCCTATGGAGGATGTAATGGAGGTCAAGGTGGAAATGGAGGAACTGGAGGAACAGGAGGAGTAGGTGGAGCAGGAGGAACAGGAGGAACAGGAGCAGTTGCTACTGTTGCTATTGTTTCAGGTTCTAATGTAACTTATATAAATAATGGTGTTACTTCTTTTTTATCTCCTGGGTTAGCTATTCCACCTAATTTTTCACTCACTGGTCAACCTGTAATTGTAGCTGGTGACGCTACATTGAACAACATTAATTGCACAGGCACTATTGCTAATATGAATATGACAACTGTTGCTGCCACTCCAACATGGACATTGCCGGGAGGAACACCTGCTTCGGGCAGTGGTGCAACATTAGGAGTTTATTATGCAGCTCCGCCACTCGGCAGAGAGAATGTGGTTATGAATGCAAATACCTATACCGGATTTAATAATATTATAACTACTCCGCCTTCAGCAGGCAGTATTCTTGCTTCTTTATCAAGCGGTTGCCCGGGCACTTATAATTTTCAAAGCAGTTTGGGCAGCACGCCGGGTTTCACTTTTGCGTGGTCTGCAAATACAGTTAGCGGAAATGTTCCAACTGTTGCTACTCCAAATTCAAGTTCTTCCAATATTACGTTTCCAAATAATACCGGCGGAAGTTTAGTGTTCACAGTTAGTTTAACCATTAAAACAGAGTGTTGTGGTGCTTTAGCACCCATAACTTTTAGCTTTACAGCGGATGCATTGCCTTCGGTACCCACAGCTGCTGCAACTGCTAGTCCCATTTGCCCGGGAAGTTGCTCCATGGTAAGTGCTACAGCTCCTGCTAATTGTAGTTTTGAATGGTATAATGCATCTACAGCAGGAACTCTACTTTATTCCGGAGCAAACTATTCAGTATGTCCATCATCTTCTACTAATTATTATGTTCAGACAATCGGTCCAAGTGGATGTGTGAGTGCGACACGCGCTTTGGTTGCAGTAACTGTTACAGCAAGCTCTCCGCCATCGCTAACAAATGTATCTTCCTGTTCTTCGGGGCAAACTATGACTGTTAATGCCCCCGTTGGAGGAGCAACTTATAATTGGTACAATACACCTTGTGTAGGCAGTCCTCCCTATTCAGGATTTATTAGTTCGGGGATAGGATATACTTCTAATGCATTAGTTACAACTACTTACTATGTTTCTGTTATATTGTCTGGTTGTAACGAAAGTGCTTGCACTCCTGTAACTATGACTATAACCGGATCTCCAATAAGCGTAACATGGAATGGAACTCATAGCGGAGGAACAAATAATTGGTTTGATAATCTGAACTGGACTCCAAATTGTTTGCCTGTTTGCGGAACAAACGTAAATATTCCAAGCGGTACTCCTAATTCTCCTGACATTGGTTTTTCGCCCGCTGCTCCTTTTGTTGCTGCCTGCCAAAACTTTACTCTTGCAAGTGGAGCTACTTTGAATTTTTCTGATAACAAAGCCGAGTTGAATGTGTGCGGTGATTTTACTCAAAGTGGTGCTATCACCAGTACTTCAGTCAACCATAATGAAAAAATAGTTTTCATGGGAACTGTGGCGCAACATTTTGCCAAAACAAGTACAGCTACAGGTAATTTTCAAAATGTAGTGCTTAATAATACTGCATCACCTCCGTTGCTCACCATTATGGGTGCATCCGGATATCAGGATATGATTGTTTCTCAAAACTTCATGTTTCAGAACGGAATTGTTTTGACCGAAGGAGTGCGAAAATTAGTGATCAATAATAATGCAAGCACTTCGCTTAGCGGATATGGCGTGAATAGTTATGTTAACGGAAGAATTACGCGAGCGGTTACAGGTGGTAATGCATATGATTTTCCTGTGGGCAATTCTCCGGTTGGCGCTACAGTTAATCCATACGAATTGATGAATATTAATTTTGCTTCTGTTACAGCGAATTACCTTACAGTTTCATTTTCAACCCCTCCTACTGCCATTGCATCAGGAAGCGGATTTCCTCTTACTGATGATCCGCCACAAAATCCGAATTACACACTTCCTTTGGTGGATGTTGGAGGAACTAATACCGGTACGGGTACAGGTATAGGTGGTGTGTGGACCGTATTTACAAATAATGCAAATAATACTATTTATGAACCAGCCACCTCTACTGCTGCTTCCTACACAATGACATTGTATGGAACAAATTATAATACCGCTTCTTTTCCCTCTTCGGCAAGTAACTATTATTCTTTTGTTAAAAGAAGTCCGTTTTGCCCGGGAGCATGGAAAGTAGGCAATGTTGCAGGTGACGGCACATTTTATGTAGGTTCAAATAATGGCAGTTTAATTACAGCAACCAGAACAGGGCTTTCTGGATTTTCTCAATTTGCTACAGCAAAAAACACGGTGCCATTGCCTGTTGACTTAGTTGCTTTTGATGCAACCTGTGTGAATCACAATACGGTTCTATCATGGATCACTGCTACAGAAAGTAACAACAATTATTTTACTCTGGAAAGAAGCTGTGATGAAAATTTTTTCCAATATCAAACCATTGCAACCATACCTGGCGCAGGAAACAGTTCTACCATAAAACAATACTCTTTTACTGACAAAGATTCTCCTGGCAGTTGTTACTATAGGTTATCACAAACCGATTACAACGGTGCTATAGCTGAGTTTACTCCCATAACAATAAATTGTAAGGAGAATCCTGATTTTAATTTTATAGGCACTCTGCCCAATCCTGCCGACAATGAATTGAATGTGATATTCACCGATATACAAAGTGAAAATGTTGAGTTGACGATTACCGATATGCTTGGTCAGGCAATTACAACAAAAACTGTATCATCTGAACCCGGTTTGAATAAAGTAACTCTTGATGTAACAAACTTTAGTGCAGGATTGTATATGGTTAAACTAAGTAACGACAATAAATCATTTATAAAAAAGATTGTGAAAAAGAAATAGATGAAAAAGTATTTATATATATTATTTTTCTTTATTGTTTTACTGCTTGTCAGTAGTGTTGGTTTTGCGCAAACAGTAATTGGAAGTGTGGCTAATAATGGCAGCACTTTCTACTACTCTAACAGCGGTTTGTGTGGGTTATCCCCTACTGGCTTAGCAGTTACTACTTCTGGGATATGTGCAGGAGCTACTATTACCAATGTAAATATTGCTATAAATGCTACTAATATCCAGTATTGGTCTGGAGGGTGGTATTGTTGTTATGCTCAGACTAATTGCGGTTCCTATTTTAATTGGAAGTTAACGGGTAGCGCATTAGGTACTACTGACGCTGGTGGTTGTGGTGGCAACGAATCTAACTGGAACGGACAAAGCCCAAACCAAACATGGACTTTGACATGTGAAGAGTTGGATGGACTCTGCTGGGCGATGACTATGGGTTATACGGTTACCGTTACTTATAGTACGGCTGGTTGTTGCACCGCCCCTGGTTTTTCTGCTCAACCCAATAGCCCAACAATATGTACTGGTGGAACCGCAGTAGTTAGTGTTACTGCAACAGGCACTGCGCCAATAACTTATCAGTGGTATCAAATGGCAACTAATTGTGCCACACCAACCATAATTGGAGGTGCAAACTCATCAAGTTATACAACACCAGTGCTTACAACGGGTACTTACTATGGCACTTGTGTTGCTACCAATGCCTGCGGCACTTTAACAAGCAACTGTGGAGTTATTAGTGTAAATGCAACATCAACTGCACCTACCTCAGCAACTGCATCAAATAGTATTGTTTGTAGCGGGGGTGCCTCTGTATTAACATTAAACGGCGGCGGCGGCGGAACTGGAACGGTGATTAAATGGTACACTGGTTCATGTGGAGGAACATTGGTTGGCACAGGAAATAATCTTACTGTAAATCCTGTTGCTACTACCACCTATTACGGCAGGTATGAAGATCCTGCTCCTTGCAGTGTTAATACATCCTGCCAGCAGGTAACAGTAACAGTAGATCTAACCGCACCCACAACAGATAATGTTACTGTAAACAGTACTTGCTGGGTATGTGATAATGCGCATACTTATACTATTACTGCAGTATCTACTGAAGCGGGTGTGGGTTGGGGAGGTACATGGGGAATATTAACGTTAATCAATTATCAGGGACCGCATGGTGCATATCCTGCTGCTAGTGCTAACAATGGTGGTTTCTTTGCATGGAATACCACAACTGCTGCATTGAATGCTGCTGGTTTTACCGCCAATCAATCGGCTTGTACCGGAGGAGGTTTTGTAGGTAAATATGCTGCTAGTTATGGAAATGGTACTGTTACCTTGGTAAGTGCAAGCACATCACTTGTGGGAAATACAAGAACAGTTAATTTTGTGGTTACTCCCAATAATACTTTTCCAATATTTGTTGCGAACGATATTTCAGAATACGCGACAGATATTTGTAATAATGCTTCTGCGTGGGTGGATTTTAGTTCACTCTTTGCCTCCAGTTTAACTGCTCCGGTTTCCTCTGCCGGTCCTGACCAATATATTTGTGCAAGCCCTGCAACCATGGCTGCCACAGGCACAGGAACATGGACGCAGATAGGAGGTGCTGCTGCAACAATTACCACTCCTGGAAGTGCAACATCCACCATTACCGGATTAGTAAGCGGCACGTATGGTTTCCGTTGGACAAATGGTTGTGGCGGCTACAGTGATATGGTGATTGTGGTGCAATGAAGAATATGTTTTAGTTAAGCATTTTTTATTTCGATCATTTTCCTTCCTAATAAGTTTCATATATTTGATAAGTTGTTTAGGAGCAAATTGTGTTATTCTTGTAACTTGTGAGTAAAAAGTATTTCATCTCTCTGTTTGTCGTCTGTCATTTGTCATTTACAGTATGTCATCTGGCTATTGCATCTTACATTTTTATTCCCATGGATGAATCGCAAAAAAATCATCTCAAAGCGTATGGAATAACGTATTGGGTTTTGAAACAAGGCGGCACGGCTCAGTGGCTTTTGAATTACAAAGGTGGAAGTTTTATGTTTGCTTACAATCCTGATTTTGAAAAAGAATGTGTTATCCGCGGAGTAACTTACCAAGTGATTGCGGATGTGCAGGGCAATGCCATCCTCTCGGAAATTGCAAGCCCGGAAGCAAATATGGATGCGGTGAAATTGGAAAAAGCTCCGAAGGTTGCCGTGTATTCTCCAAAAACAAAACAACCATGGGATGATGCAGTCACGCTTGTACTTACTTACGCAGAAATTCCTTACGATTTAGTTTATGACGAAGATGTGATATCAGATAAATTAGTGAAGTACGATTGGCTTCATCTTCATCACGAGGATTTTACAGGACAGTACGGAAAATTCTGGGCGCAGTATAAAAATGTGGCTTGGTATCAGGATCAAGTAAGGGAATCTGAAAGTGATGCAGCAAAACTTGGCTTTACAAAAGTTTCTCAGTTGAAACTTGCTGTGGCGAAAAAAATAAAAGATTTTGTTACAGGTGGTGGATTTATGTTTGCGATGTGTTCCGCAACGGATTCGTATGACATCGCACTTGCTGCCGAAGGAGTTGACATTTGCGAAAGTATGTTTGATGGCGATCCTGCCGATCCTAACATGAACAAAAAAATTGATTACTCAAAAGGATTTGCTTTTAGAAATTATACGCTCAGTTCAAATCCAAGTGAGTACGCTAAATCCAATATTGATACCTACTGGACGCGTCAACCGAAATACGGGGTAACGGAAACCAATGACCTTTTTACTTTATTTGAATTCTCTGCAAAATGGGATCCTGTTCCAACCATGCTCTGTCAGGATCATGAAAAAATAATTAAGGGTTTCTGGGGACAAAGTGTTGCGTTTGATAAAACATTTGTGAAGCCGGACGTTCTTGTTATGGGCGAAGCAAAACAATTCAACGAAGTTCGATATTGTCACGGAGATTTTGGAAAAGGTTTTTGGACATTTTATGGCGGACATGATCCAGAAGATTACCAACACAAAGTGGGCGATCCTCCTACGGATTTATCACTTCATCCTAATTCACCCGGTTACCGTTTGATTCTGAACAATGTTTTGTTTCCGGCTGCGAAAAAGAAAAAGCAGAAAACTTAAAAATGATTCAAACGGATAAGAAAAAGATGCACACGGATTAATTTGTTTGCGTCTTTTGTTAATCATAAAACAACCACCTGATTCCGACCTTAATACTTCTGTCGGGTGCAGGCATTTGCGGAGCGAGATAATATGCGCCCATTAATCCTGAATTGAGATGTTCTGTCTTAAAGAAAATGTTGGCATGTTTTATTTTCATGTTAAAGAAAAAATCAACGAAAGGATAATTTCCAATCTGTGTTTTGTTCTGCAAATAATATTGTCCGAGTGCAGGCATGTAAGCATCTGCGTAATAAGAAGTGTAAAATGAAACATCAAATCCTATCTGAACATCCATTACTTTTTTAAACCATTTATCTTGGTAGTAAAGCGAATAATTCGAAACAATTTGCGGAAGATGAATCACATCAGCAGAAGACTGTGCTTGTTGCCAGGTAATGGTATTGTTGAAATGAATTACTTTCAGGTGAAAGTTCTTTTGAATAAATGCCGAATAGATGATTAAAGTGCCAGTGAATTGTTTTGGGTTAGAATTGCTATCGAGATAAACGTACCCGATAATTTGATTTGCAGTTGCACCAATAGAAAAATTATTTTTTGAATCCACGTAATTTAACCTCACCTGAGTTTCTGAAATGGCGTTCATCGAATCGTTCTTCCATGAGAAATGATTGGATCTGTAATTTGTATATAGATATGGTACAGAACGCAAATCTTTTGTCGCTTCAAAAAATATTTTTTTATCGTGTTTGAAGATTGTCAGCAGATCACACTTTATTAAATAATTCCCCTGATTGGTTCCGCTCACAATATACTTTCCACCCACGTTCCAGTAAAGTCCGTTTTTGCGAAAGTCAATAATTCTTTTCCCTAATTCAAAATGCGCAGTATTGTCTGTAATATTTTTGTTTGAAATCATGGCAATATACGGTGCTTGGAAGACGGTGCTTCCTGTAAACTCTAATGGAGAAGCAAATCCATACTGAACAATGGTAGATGATTTCTGATCAAAGAAAATTTCTGCCGCCACATTTTTATATAAAGTGCTTTTCCATGAAACAGTTTGCTGAAGAGTAAAAATGTGGGTTGAGTCAAGCGTTTTTGTTTTATCAAAAAAACTATTTTTATAATAAATTGTATCACCCGCTGCTTCTCCATCACCATATACAAACCAACTTTCCCCAACGTTAACAGAATACGCAAGGGAATGTGTTGGGCGAATGCGGGTTTTTGTGGAATCTCCCTTCGTGTATTTTTCTTTTTTTCCGAAGTATAAAAATTGTTTTATGAAAGCACTCCTGCCTCCTCGTGCGGTTCTTGCATCCGGTAAGTTTACACTGAAAAGTTTCTTGTCAATCAGTTGATTTTTTTGAAAAAGAGAATCATAATTAGACGGACGAGTTGGTATGCCACCATTTTCATATTCTTTGATTGAGCTAACTGTTCCATTTGCCAAAAACGAATAGCGGTTATTTTTTGTTATGTAGTTAGTGGAAATAGAAACATTATTGTCTGTGCAATTTTGCCGCTGATAAAATCCGGTGCTTCGAATGCGCAACATGTTGAGTGCAATGTTCCATCGCTTGGTGATATTTTGTGTGTGGAGTATTTTGGAATATTGTTCTTGCTTCATTCCGAATAAAACAAATGCTTCCGTGTATGGAGTGCGTGTGTGATAATAATTCATCGCCTCATTGTTATAGCCGAATAAATCCAGATAATCAAATCCGCTACTGAATCCGATCTCTGAAGAAGGATCAAAAGTTAATTTCCTATTTGCCAACCCTAAACTATAAGTGAAATTATTTGGAAAATAATTTTGAATTCTGTCGAACGATGTATCAACAGTTTTATATGCAGGAACAGCAAGGGAATAATCTTTTTCTTGAAAATATTGTATAGGATATTTAGCGCGAGCTTTTAACGAATCAGCAAATTGTCCAAAAAGTATTGACGATGATAAAAAGAAGGATGATATGAGCAAACACTTTTTCAAATCTAAAAATTTCAGTAAAAGTAAAAAAACCTCTTTAATGTCTTGGAAAGGATTTGAAACTTGGTCTTTAGAAATGTTTTTATAGCAAAACTTGCTTGTGCCAGCTTTTCTCAGCGGGTACTTCCCAGCCATGTTCAAACTCAGCTAAAGTATGCACGGTGTTGTTAAACACAATGGTGCTGGAATTTACTTCGCCTTTTTTTGCAAGGGCTTCAAATTCAGGCAAAGTGCAGGAAAATATTTGCTCGCCTTTTTTATAGGCAACCAACATTCTGTTAAGTAAAGAGACATTTAACTCTTGTTCCAGTTCTTTCATGAAACGGATGGATGCGTCCACGCTTCTGCCGCAACTCATTTCATCGGCTTCGTCAATCAATATTACTATGAATCGGTTGTGAAGAATTTCTATTTTTCCTTTCACCGGTTTTCCGTGAGATTCCCAAGTTTGGAGAAAAACATTTTTTAATTCTTCAAACGTTCTTAACCGTGTAGGAGTAAATTCTTCGCTCGATTGGTAAATCCAAATGCGGGAATGGGATGGAATGTTTTTGAAATTTGTCATTGGAGAGTATTTGCTGCAAGTTCGGCAATATCCATCACCTTCACTTCACTTTCTTTATTAAAATGTTTCACGCCATCGGTGATCATAGTCATGCAAAATGGACAAGCAGTGGCAATGACATCGGGTTTGTGCGAAAGCGCTTCTTCGGTGCGTTCGATGTTTACGTCTTTGGTTCCTTTTTCTGGTTCCTTGAACATCTGCGCGCCACCAGCACCGCAGCAAAATCCTTTTTCGCGGCTGCGTTTCATCTCTGCCAGATTCGCATCTAAGTTTTGAATTACAGAACGAGGAGCTTCATAAACATCATTCGCCCTGCCAAGATAACAAGCATCGTGATACGTAATTTTTTTTCCTGCGAAACTTCCTCCTTTCACTTTCAGTTTTCCTGCGTCAATTAATTGCTGAACCAATTGCGTGTGATGTATCACTTCGTAATTTCCGCCAAGACCCGGATATTCGTTCTTCAATGTGTTGTAACAATGCGGACAACCGGTAACAATTTTTTTTACGTTGTAATTATTGAGCGTAGTAATATTATTCATCGCCTGCATCTGGAAAAGAAATTCGTTGCCTGCTCGTTTGGCAGGATCACCCGAACAGGATTCTTCAGTTCCCAGCACGGCAAATTTCATCCCAACATGATTCAGAATTTTCACAATAGCGCGGGTAATTTTTTTCGCACGGTCATCAAAACTTCCTGCACATCCAACCCAGAAGAGAATTTCAGGTTGTTCACCCGAAGCTGCGTACTCCGCCATTGTTTTTACTTTCAGTTCACTCATTCTTCAAAAACTTGTATGGTTGCTTCTTTGTTTTTCAGTTCGGTGAATTTACCATTGTATTTTGTTGCACGAACAATATGATTATCTATCCAATGATAATTTCCACCTCTTGGTTTTCCAACTATAAGCCCATGATATTTGAATCCGCATTTTTTCAGCCAGCGATTCGTAACTTCCCTGTGTGCTTCTGTGCGCGAAGTAAAAAAAGTAATGATGTGTCCTTCATCGTACCATTGATTTACTTTTGCAAGAGCATCGGGATAAACCTCAGCATTTTCCATTCTCTCCGGTTCTTCATTTGGAATATCTTCCCCTACAGTCCCGTCAATATCAATGAGAAAATTTTTTACATGCTCAGGAAGTTTAGGAGAGATTTTCTTTCCGTTTTCCTCAGCATCTAAAAGTTTTGAGTCAGTCATAGTAAAATTAATTTTCATTCACCCAATTTAATCTGTCAGTCGGTGAATATTGCCATGGAGCTCCGTTATTTTCAATATTTGTAAATGTCATGTTGAGCGCTTGAGGTGCCGCGCTTTGTTCCATCACCAGAAATCTGCGAAGGTCAATAATGATACTTAATGGGTCGATGTTCACAGGGCATTCTTGTACACAGGCATTGCAGGAGGTGCAAGCCCACAATTCTTCGGAAGAAATATAATTTCCAAAGAGAGATTTTCCATCATCAACAAACTTTTTATTCTTGTCAATATTTCTGCCGACTTCCTCCAAACGATCGCGCGTGCTCATCATTATTTTTCGTGGCGACAAAAGTTTTCCTGTTTGATTTGCAGGGCAGGAAGAAGTGCATCTTCCGCACTCGGTGCAGGTGTAAGCATCCAATAATTGTTTCCAAGAGAGATCAAAAATATCTTTTGCTCCAAAACGCATTGGCTGATCAGGATTTGCAGGAGGCGGAGTGAAGGAAGGATCAAGCATGGCTTTCACTTCATTCGTTACACTTTGAAGATTGGTGAACTGACCTTTAGGATTCAGATTGGAATAAAAAATATTCGGGAAAGCGAGAACGATATGAAAATGTTTTGAAATGATAATGTAATTCAGAAATCCAAAAATGCCGATAATGTGAAACCACCAGCAAACTCTTTCAATCATCATCAATGAATGTTCCTGCATTCCGCTCAGTATAGGTGCAATGAACTGGCTGATGGGAAAACTTCCCGCAGCACAATAATGTTCACTATGCATTTGCTGTAGTGTTTGGTCGGCTGCATTCATAAGGAATAACGCGCTCATTAAAATAATTTCAGAACACAAAATCAGGTTAGCGTCAGTTCGAGGCCATCCGTTGAGTTCTTTCATAGAAAGGCGTTTTACATGAATAATATTTCTGCGAATGAAAAATACAGCACATCCGAATGTCACCAGAAATGCCAGCACTTCAAAAAAGCCAATGAGGAAATTATAAAAATGAAAAGATTCGAAATTCAGGATGGAAAGAAAACGGTGTGTGCCGAATATTCCGTCAATAAACATTTCAAGCACTTCGATATTGATGAGAACAAATCCAACATAAACAAAAATGTGAAGCAGTGCAGGAATCGGTCGCGCGAACATTTTTTTCTGTCCGAGCGCAACCAATGTCATGATTTTCCATCGCTCCGATAGTTTGTCGCTTCTGTCTAAATCTTTTCCAAGTAAAATATTTCTGCGAATCTTTTTTGCGTTAACAACAAACAATCCGGTTCCGGCTGAGAGTAAAAGTAAAAATATGATATTGGAAATTCCCATAGGGAAAAATCACTGTTTGTGTTTTTTTGTTCTTTTCTTTTTACTGTACATCGAAAAATATCTCCAGGGATTTTCATTCATATCTTTCAGCAAACTATCTAAACTGCCGGAAGCTGAGTTTAAATTTTTGTAGAGTTTATCATCACGCAACAACAATCCGGCAGAACCTTCGCCCTTATTTATTTTTTCAAGAACACTAGAAAATTCAGACAACGCTCGGTTGGTATTTGCAATGGTATGAGAAAAATTTGCTTTTGAAACAGAATCACTTATTGCTGCAAAGTTTCTTATAACCTCTGAAATTTTTTCATTGTTGTTCGCCAGATTAGTAGAAATGGATTGTGCATTAGAAAATATTACGGATAATTTATTTCGCTCGGAAGCAATAAGCGTATCCAATCGCATGGAAGTTTTGTCGAAAGTTTCGAGCGCGTGCTTGATGCTTTCAAAACTTTTTTCCAGATTTTCTCTTCCGTTTTTATCCATTACCGTTTGAATGGTAACAATGATAGAATCAATGGATGAAATTAGTTTTTCGGCTTTATCTTTCAGCGGTTTCACGGTGGCGTTCACTGATTCCTGAAGAGATGCTTCCACAATTCCGATGAGCGTATCGCCTTCGGGCGCATAAATTTTTTCGGAACTGGTAATTATCTGAACCGCTTTTGCTCCGAGCAAATCCTGACTGATAATTTTTGCAACGGAACTTTTTGGAATATTAAATTTTTTATCTGTGATGGACATTGTTACCAAAATCTTTCCGCTGTTATCATAAAGCTGAATGGCTTTGATGCGACCAATTTTAAATCCGTTCATCTGAACAGGATTGGCTTCCACCAGTCCGGCAACTTCGGGATAAATGGCATAATAAAGACGCTGGCTCGAAAAAATATCTTTCCCTTTCAGAAAATTAAATCCGTAAATAAATATGGCAATCGCAATAACAACGAGGATGCCGGTTTTTATTTCTTTTGAAAGTTTCATCTTTTACTATTAATGAGTCGCAAAAACATAATTTGCGAATATACGAAGAAAAAAATAATTAAATCCTCTTGAAATTTCAGCAAAGCGCCCGGATAATATCGGAACGGGTAATGATGAATGTTTCGTCTGTTTTAAAATCGCGCACAAGAACTGCAGTGTTCTCGGTGGTGAGCATTCCCGAAAGCGAATCTATCGGCGCGGAAATATCCACATATGGAAAAGCCGGCTGCATAATTGTTTCAACGGATTTTGATTTAACGTCAGGATTTTTTACAATCTGTGAATACAAATGTTGTTCATTCAGCGAACCCACCACGCGACCTTCGTTGGTAACTGCAACCTGTGAAAAATCGTTTTCATTCATAATTTTCACAGCGCGGTCAATGGAATCTTTCACATCCAAAGAAATTAATTTTCCTTTCTGGAATGCAACCAGATCTTTTGCGGTGAGTCCTTTCTTATCGAAGAAACCTTTGGATCGCATCCATTCATCGTTGAACATTTTTCCGAGATAGCGCGTGCCGTGATCGTGGAAAATTATCACCACAGTTTCTCCTGCTTTGAAATTATTTTTCAGTTGCAGTAATCCTGCAATTGCCGAGCCAGCCGAATTGCCGACAAAAATTCCTTCCTGGCGAACAATTTCGCGCGTCATCATGGCAGCATCTTTATCCGTAACTTTTTCAAAGTGGTCAATAATATTGAAGTCAACATTCTTCGGCAAAAAATCTTCTCCAATTCCTTCGGTGATGTATGGATAGATTTCATTCTTATCAAAGATGCCAGTTTCTTTATACTTTTTGAAAACCGAACCGTAGGTATCAATTCCCCATACTTTCAGTTTTTGATTTTTTTCTTTCAGAAATTTTCCGGTACCGCAAATAGTTCCTCCGGTTCCGACACCGACAACGAGATGATCTACCTTTCCGCTGGTCTGTTCCCAAATTTCAGGACCAGTAGATTCATAATGCGCCTGAGAGTTTGAAAGATTATCGTACTGATTTGCTTTCCATGAATTAGGAACTTCTTTTACCAGCCGAGACGAAACGGAATAATAAGAGCGAGGATCTTCGGGCTCAACATCGGTCGGACAAATAATTACTTCGGCTCCGAAAGCGCGCAGTGCATCTGCTTTTTCTTTCGATTGTTTATCGGTTGTTGTGAAAATACATTTGTATCCTTTCACAATGGCAGCCATTGCTAATCCCATACCGGTATTCCCGGATGTTCCTTCAATAATTGTATAGCCGGGTTTGAGCAAACCTTTTTTCTCCGCGTCTTCGATCATCTTCAAAGCCATGCGGTCTTTGATCGAATTACCGGGGTTAAAAGTTTCCACCTTTGCAAGCACAGTTGCTTTCACATCTTTTGTGATGCTGTTGAGTTTCACAAGTGGCGTGTTGCCAATGGTTTCGAGAATGTTGTTATAGATTTTTTTCATATAAAAATGTGGAGGCGAAGGTAAAAAAAGGAATCATTATTGATGAAAATAAATCTTTAAGAGTATTGAAAATATTAATAGGGATATAATAATTTAAAGTAAATTCGGCTTCATTATTTGACGATAAAATGTATAAGGAAATTACAAAATGCAGGATTTGCGGTAATACAAATTTAGTTTCATTGATCCATCTTGGCGAGCAAGCTTTGACGGGTGTATTTCCAAAAAATAAATCAGAAAAAGTTACTTCAGGTCCTTTGGAATTGGTGAAGTGTCATCCTAAAAATGAAAATGATAATGTTTGTCATTTAGTTCAACTTCACCATTCTTATGACAGCAGTGAAATGTATGGACTGAATTATGGTTATCGCTCAGGACTTAATCAATCTATGGTGAAGCATTTAACTACAATTGTACAACATGTTCTTTCTTTGGTGGAGATAAAAAAAGACGATCTGATTATTGATATCGGCAGTAACGACAGCACTTTGTTGCAGCAATATCCGAGTGATAAAGAATTAGTGCTGACAGGAATTGACCCGACCGGGACAAAATTTAAAAAGTATTATCCTTCTCATATTGGGCTTATCCCTGACTTTTTTTCTTTCGAAAATGTAAATAAAAAATTTCCTGGCAAAAAAGCAAAAGTGATCACTTCCATCGCAATGTTTTATGATTTGGAAGACCCGATTTCATTTGTAAAAAATATCCATTCTGTTTTAGCTGATGATGGAATTTGGGTTTTCGAACAAAGTTATCTTCCGTCAATGCTTGAAACAAACTCTTATGATACCATTTGTCATGAGCATGTTGAATATTATTCTTTGCTCCAAATAAAATATATGATGGATAAGGTTGGGTTCAAAATAATTGATGTAGAACTGAATGATATAAATGGCGGAAGTTTTAGAATTACCGCAGCAAAAAATAACTCTTCTTATATTTCGAAACAAAATGTAACGGAATGTGCAGCAAATGAAAAAAATCTACAAATAGATACTTTAAAGCCCTATGAAGCATTCCGAAAAAATGTTGAAGCACACAAATTGAAACTTATTTCTTTGATTCGCGAAATAAAGCAAAACGGAAAAAAGATTTTTGGATATGGTGCTTCTACAAAAGGAAATGTGATTTTGCAATATTGCGGCATCATGGCAAACGACATTCCTTTTATTGCTGAAGTGAATGAAGATAAATTCGGTTCATTCACTCCATTCACACACATTCCTATTATTTCTGAAAAGGAAGCAAGAGCAATGAAACCGGATTATTTTTTAGTTCTTCCTTGGCATTTTAGAAAAGGAATTCTTGAAAAAGAAAAAGATTTTTTACAATCAGGAGGTAAATTTATTTTTCCATTGCCTGAAATTGAAATTGTTAGCGTATGAGTGATCCTAATTATGTTTCTGTTGTTTTGCCTTGTTATAATGAAAAAGGGAATATAATTCCACTTATTGATGCGATTCATAAAGAGTTAAATTTTTGTCTTCATCAAATTGTAGTTGTGGATGACAATAGCCCAGATGGTACTTATAATTTAGTTTGTGAAAAAAAGTATGAATTTGTAAAAACAATTTTGAGGACTACAGATCCAAGTTTGGCAAAATCTATTCGCAAAGGAATAGAAGAAGCCGATGGAAATATTATTGTAGTGATGGACAGCGACTTTAATCATCAGCCATATTATATTTCACAGATGGTAAAAAACATGGAATATTACGATTGTGTTTCGGCTTCGCGGTTTTTATATGGCGGAAGCATGCAAAGTCGTTTCAGGCATATTGCCAGTTGGTTATTTAATGTATTTGTTCGTGTACTAACCCGTCAGTCTATTACAGATAGTTTGTACGGGTTCTTTTCAATTAAAAAAGAAGTATTACAAAAATTAAGTTACGATAAAATTTTTTGGGGTTATGGCGATTACTGCATTCGACTAATGTATTACCTCCAAAAACAAAACCGTACTATCTTGCAAATACCTGTAGTTAACGGTGAAAGGTTAAAGGGCGAAGGCAACAGTAGATTTATAAAAGTATTTTTTCAATATACAATAGAAACATTCAAATTAGTTCTTTTTGGCTGAAACATATATGCCAGTTGGTAAAAAAAATAATGCGAAGTATATTTCGGATGAGTTATATGAACAAATAATTAATTTCATGCCTATTGCATGCGTTGATTTGGTAGTTTCAAATCACATTGGAGAAATTTTATTGCTTAAAAGAAAAAATAATCCTGCAAAAGGTCAATGGTGGTTTCCTGGAGGAAGAATACATTTTATGGAAACAAGAAAAGAAGCTGCATTGCGAAAATTGAGAGAAGAATGCGGACTTGTCGGAGAGTGGGTAAAGGATATTGGAACCTTTGATGTGATCATGAATGAAGGAAATAATCCTTCGCATGGTATAACAACGGTTTCTTTGTTAAAGGTTGCTGAAACAAAAGTGCAAATGGATCAGCAGAGCCTAGCGTATGCGTGGAGGTCTCCAAATGAATGGATGGAGATTGTAGAATCAGATTTTGTGCGAATGATTTTTGAAAAATATATTTTAGAAGCCAATGAGCAATGATATTAAATATATAGTTGTCGATAAATTTGATCATCAATTGCTGAGCGAAGCGGCCCGCTTGCATATTGAACATCTTTCTTACCGCAGTTTTATTACCCTGTTCGGAAATAAATTTATGGTTGAACTGTATAAAGATATTCTCGCAGATAAATTGGGCTTTTTTATTTTTGCATTGGAAGACGGCCATGTATGTGGTTTTGTTTTGGGTTGTATAAACAGCAAGCAGCTTTTCAATATAATCGCCAGGAAATTTATTAAGTATTTCATGATAATTTTCCCTAGGATTATTTTAAATCCGCAAATAATCCCAAAACTTTTTGAAACATTGTTCTATGTTAATAAAGAAAATACGAATGTGGAATCAGAATTAATAGTGATTGTAACGGATATTAATCATCGCTCGACCGGGGTGGGTAAGCAATTAGTTTCTGTTTTAGATCAAGAGTTTTTAAAACATGGCGTACACCAATATAAGGTGACTGTTCATGATGAAATGAAGAAGTCAAATAATTTTTATGTGAAGAATGGTATGAAGTTGTCTGCCAACTTTATGATGTATGGTGTAAAGTGGAATATGTATATCAATCAACTTGAATAATGCCGGACAAAAAATCACATATACCTTGGGCAAAGCCGGATTTTTGGGGAAATGAAATCCAATATGTTTCAGAAGCACTTGCTTCTACATGGATTTCAGGCGGCGCTTACCTTGATAAACTTGAAAAACAGTTTAGCGAAACATTTCAAAAAAAATATGCTCTTGCTGTTTCCAACGGAACTACCGCAATTCACCTTGCATATCTTGGGTTGGGGTTGAAGCCGGGAGATGAAATTATTGTCCCTGGTTTTGCTTTTATGGCTGCTGCAAATATTGCATTGCACATGGGTTTGAAACCTGTTTTTGCAGAAGTGGATAAAGATACCTGGTGCTTATCAGCAAGAGAACTTCCGAAATATATTTCATCAAAAACAAAAGCCATTGTTCCTATTCATACCTATGGAAATGTCTGCGAGATGGATGCAATTATGAAAGTGGCGGATGCGCATAAAATACCAGTCATTGAGGATTGTGCCGAATCGCTTTTTTCAAAATATAAAGGAAAATATTCCGGAACATTTGGAAAGATAAATACATTTAGTTTTCAGGCAACCAAAACAATTACTACTGGTGAAGGAGGGTTGGTAGTTACGGATTCGGACGAGCTGAATGAAAAAATGATGCTGTACAGAAGTCATGGAATGCGCAGAAAGGATAAATTTTACTGGCATGAACTACCGGGGCACAATTTTCGTTTAACAAATATGCAGGCAGCGCTTGGAGTTGCGCAACTGGAAAAAATAGATTTTATCTTATCTGAAAGGAAACGTGTGTATGAAGAATATAAAAAACACATTGCAAATCAGGAAGATGTGGTTTTGCAGAAAATAGAAAAGGATGTTGATCCCGTTATCTGGGCAGTTGCTTTAAAACTAAATTCAAAAACTTTTCCGCAAGGTCGAGATAAAGTAATTGAGCAATTAAGAGAAACAGGCATTGAAACCCGCCCAGGATTTTATGCATCGAGTTTGTTGAAAATTTATCAGCAGCATTCGCTTCCTGTTTGTGAAGATATTAGCAAGAATGTTATTAGTTTACCTTCGTTTCCATCCTTAAAAAATGACGACATTGTTTTTATATGTGAACAATTATTAAAATTAAAGAACAGATGAAATTCAAAACCAACTTTTTTTACAATTATCTCAAAGAAGCTCCTATTCCGCTTGCATTGGAAAGATCATTTGAGTGCGAAATTCTTTCTAAGCAGGAATTTATTCATCCCATATTGGATATCGGGTGTGGAGAAGGGCTTTTTACGTATATATTATTTGATGAGAAGATTGATGTGGGAATAGACCCTGATGAGCGGGAATTAATGCGGGCTAAAGATTATGGAATGTATAACGAGCTGTTGAAATGTTATGGAGATAATATTTCAAAACCTTCTGGTTCTTTCCAAACTATATTGAGCAACAGTGTACTTGAACATATTCCGGGTATTGAATCAGTGTTGAAAGAGGCACATCGGCTTTTAGCTGATACCGGCAATTTTTATGTAACAGTACCTACAAATTTATTCGACCAATACAGTATCATTAACCAGATTTTAGTCGGCTTAGGATTAAATAACACGGCTGCCAAGTACAGAAAATTCTTTAATGGATTTTGGCGGCATTATCATTACTATGATATCTTAGGATGGCAAAAACTTTTTGAGAAAAATGGGTTTGAGGTCACACAGTCTCAACAGTATTGTAAGAAAAAAGCGGCTCTTCTTAATGATTTTTTAGCGCCTTTCTGCATCATAAGCTTTATTTCTAAAAAACTATTTAATAAATGGTATTTATTTAAGGCACTTCGAAGTATTATTTCCCCTTTGTACTTTGCGCTGTTCAATTCTCAATTAATAAATGAAACGAATTTGAATACGGGGGGCATTGTATTCTTCCATTTGAAAAAAATAACTAAGTAATGGTTTTGTATTAATAATCTCATGCCAATGTTTTCTGATTTTAAAAATTACATTATTGGATTATTGTTCTTGGTCTTTTGTTTTAGTTTATATAAAAATATTTCATATCCGCTATTGTGGAACGATGAATCAGAATCTACCATGATGGCAACTAGAGTGCTTACTTATGGCTATCCTAAGGTAAATGATGGAAAGAACCGGATTTTCGCATCCGATATTCCCAATTCAGATATTGGCTACAATAAGAAGTTAGATGCTTGTACATATATAACTTGGGGAAATTATTATTTCGCAACTATAGGTGTAACATTGGCAAAATTCGCAAATGATATATATTCAAAAACGGCACTGATAAGAATACCTTATGCTACAATGGGACTATTGGGTTTGATAATTTTTATTATCGCGCTACATCCGTTTTTCCTAGACAAAAATTTATTTAAATGGTTTGTGATTCTGTTTCTTTTTATTGAATTATTTTCAATTTCGCTTGTTTTGCACATGAGAGATGCCAGATCTTATCCGCTTGTCATCTTTATTTGCGCCTGTTTTTTTTATGTATATGTAAGGAGATTTTTTTTCAAGAAAATAAATTATTATAAATATGCGCTATTGATATTTATTATTTTGACCATTGCATTTCACACAAATTTTATCGCGTTCGTTATTTTAACATTGGTTTATTGTGCACATCAGTTTTTTACAATGGTTGTCGAATGGATTAAAATCAAAAAATGGGATGACCGTATCAGTACCATAAAATTATATCTGAAAGATGCGATTCCTGTCATTGTTGCAGGATTGTTGGCAATCCCTTTCATTCTATTTTTTGAATTATTGAAAACATCTCAGGCGGTTTCCGAGTACCACCATTATTCATTTGATATTTACACAGGAAATTTCAAAACAATATTTCATTTTTTTTCAAAGCTTGAGTTTTTATATACGGTATTGGTTATTAAAATAATTTTAATTGGAATTATATATTTTGCAAAAAAGAATACAGTATCTTCTAAACGATCGTTCAATTCTCAGTTGTTACCTATTTCCATTTTTTTATTGTTTTTTATTGTTATTTATATATTGATGATTGCACGGATTCCATATTACATATTTGCGAGATACATTATTGTGCTTCAGGTTGCAGTAAGTTTGATGATGATGATTGATTTGTTTGCCATTGTTGAATATGCCAATCACTTTATTAAAAAGCAGAACACGAAAAAGATTTTATATAGTTTGTTCACCGTTGTAATGCTGGTCTTTTGTTACAATTCACGTAATAAGATGGAATATATTAAAGGACATATTTATGAACTAACCCATCAATACAAAGGATCTTTAGATTATATTATTCCTTTTATAAAAGATAATTTTAAGCATACAGATTCTCTGACAATTGCTACTAATTATGAGGAGTATTCTTATATGTATTACTTAAATAGTAAAGTGATAATAGGCTATTGTAATAATAATTTGGAAGATGATGTGAAACATATTCCTGATATTATTATGTATAGAAAAACGTGGGGTACAGACCCGAAAGTATTTAATGATTTCATGCAAAAGACAAGATACCAAAAGGTTGCATTTCCTGTAGCAGACTATCCGGTAAATAATATTCCTGAACTTGATTTTGCCATCAAACATCAATTTAAAACTAAGTTTGCTGCAAATGAGAATGAAAAGGCAGAAATTTTAGTAAGAGTAAATTAGTCTCTTGATAACGGATGGATAAAGGGTTATCGTTGATAACTACTTCGGCTCTTCCTTTTTTATTTCTGTTTTCACTTCTGCGTCATCGCCTTTAGAAGCATCCTTAAATTCCTTAACGCCTTTTCCAAGTCCGCGCATAAGTTCCGGGATTTTTTTTCCTCCAAAAAGAAGCAACACCACAATCACAATCATGATGATTTCGGGTGTGCCGAGCATTCCTATTAAAATTGAACTAATCATAGTAGCTGTTTTTAGTTGCGTAAAGATAAGATAAAAACAGATATGAGAAGTTAGATTTTAGATGTGAGAAATATAAATACCCATTCTCAAATCCTATGTCTTATTTCTCAAATCTTTTTGCAGCTTCTTCCCAATTCACAATATTCCACCACGAATTCACGTAATCAGCGCGTTTGTTTTGGTATTTGAGATAGTAGGCGTGTTCCCAAACATCAAGTCCGATAATTGGTTTTCCTTTCAGTTCAGAAACATCCATCAGCGGATTATCTTGATTTGGAGTAGTGCCTATTTCTAATTTTCCATCCTTATTGATAATTAGCCAAGCCCAACCTGAACCAAAAACACTCAAAGATTTTTCAGCAAACTTTGTTTTGAAATTTGAAAATGAATCGAATGAAGATTTAATTGCATCCCCAATTTTTCCGGCAGGTTCGTTTGGAGAAGCAGGAGCAAGAACAGTGCTTGAACTTGGTTTCATTCCTTTCCAAAACATGGAATGATTGTAATGTCCACCGCCATTGTTTCGAACAGCAACAGAATATTTAGAAACGTTTTTACAAATATCCTCTAAAGAAACTCCGCTTATTTTTGCTTCAGCCAACGCTTTGTTCAGTTTATCAACGTATGCCTGATGATGCTTGTCGTGATGAAGCTCCATTGTTTGTTTATCAATGTATGGTTCCAACGCATCGTAACCATAAGGAAGCAGTGGAAGCGTGAACATATTGTCTTCAGGAATTCCTAAATTCATTTTTGAAATTTCGGAATGCACATCGGAATAATTTTTTCCAAAGGAAGTGCTTAATACAGCAAATCCTGCTCCGGCAAGCGCAGCTTTTTTTAAAAAATCTCTGCGATTATTATTTTCTTGTTCTTTCATAAAATTATTGAATATGGGGGTTAGTATTATTTTTCAAGCGAAGGTAATCATTATCTGATTTTTTTCAATGGCATCTCCTTTTTTGATATGAATCTTTTTGATAACAGCATCGGTTGGCGACTTTAATATATTTTCCATCTTCATCGCTTGCAAAACGACAAGAGCATCACCTTTTTTTATTTCATCAGCTTCATTTACTCGCACATCAACCACCAAACCCGGCATGGGAGCTTTTATATCTTTCACTTTTGCTGCTGCTAATGTTTCCATTCCAAGTTCTTTCAGAAGGTGGTCGTATTTGTCTTTTAGCTGAACGGTGTATTTATTTCCGTTCACACGAATCACAAAATTTTTTTCTTCGTGATATGTTTTGAGAACTTCTGCGCTGTAAGATTTGTTGTCTTTGATGATGTGAAAAATTCCTTGTTTCACTTCAATCATGTCAAAGCTTTTGTCGACATCTTCATCAATAGTAAAATCGTACTTATTATTTACTTTGGCTTTGAGCATGATTGTTATTGTTGTTTAAGGAAAAGAAAAAATAAAATCTTGTCAGGACTTTTTTCGCTTGTTCAACTCATCTCGAATTCTGGATGCGCGCTCGTAATTTTCTGAATCAATAGCTCCTTTCAATAATTCCTTCAATTCTTCTGTAGATTTTTTTGTGAGGTCTTTATCATCTTTCTCTGCAATTTTTTTCACCACAGGTTCTTCAATAGCGGCTATTCCGGCTTCTTTCGGCTGGTCTTCTAAAATAATTCCGGCAGCAGAAAGAATAAATTCGTAAGTGAAAATCAAACAATCGAATCGAACCGCAAGCGCAATAGCATCCGAAGTACGTGCGTCAATCTCTATTTCTTTTTCTTCATCTGCTGAACAGATTAGCTTGGCATAGAAAATCCCTTCAACGAGATTATAAATGATGACTTCCTTAAGTTTTATTCCGAATGTATCTGCAAAATTTTTAAAAAGGTCGTGCGTAAGCGGGCGGCTCGGTGTCATTTTTTCAAGCTGAATTGCAATTGCCTGAGCCTCAAATCCTCCAATGATGATTGGCAATCGTCTTTTTCCTTTTACTTCTCCGAGAACAAGTGCGTATGCTCCTGCCTGAGTTTGGCTGTAAGATAATCCGATGATGTCTAACTTAACTTTCTTCATAAATCTACGAAACTCCAAATCAATACGAATTTACGAAATAATTGTTTATGACTTTCAATTTGCAATCTGTAATTTATCAATGTGCTGACTTAAATTTTTTCACTTCCTCAATTAATTTAGGCACAACTTCAAACGCATCTCCGCAAATTCCATAATTTGCCGCTTTGAAAAATGGAGCTTCTTTATCATTATTGATAACCACCATTACTTTTGACGAATTCACTCCTGCTAAATGTTGGATTGCACCTGAAATTCCAATGGCAATATAAAGATTGGGTCCAACTGTAATTCCGGTTTGTCCAACGTGTTCATGATGCGGACGCCATCCAATATCCGCAACTGGTTTGGAGCATGCGGTTGCAGCACCTAAAAGTTCTGCAAGTTGTTCAATCATTCCCCAGTTTTCAGGTCCTTTCATTCCTCTTCCGGCAGAAACAACTATTTCTGCTTCGGTGAGTGCAATTTTTCCGGATGTCTTTTTAGTTTCTTTTGAAGTGGAATTGAAGTCAGCACCTGCGAATGTTGGAGAAAAACTTTCTATTGAAACGTTTCCTTCTCCTGAATTAATATGAAATGAGTTTGGAGTAATTCCTATCACTTTTACATCGGAAGAAATTACAACATCGGTCAATCCTTTTCCGGAAAAACATTTTTTACGAATGGTGAAAGGAGAAGTTGACGATGGAAGTGCAGTTGCGCCTGCAATTAATCCAGCTTTCAATTTCACTGCCACTCTTCCGGCAACAGATTTTCCTGAATAAGTGTAAGAAAGAACAACCACTTTCGCATTTTCTTTCTGTGCCGCTTGTGAAATGGCAGATGCAAATGCTGAAGGATTCAACGAATTCAGTTTATCATTCTTCACCGATAAAACTTTTTGAGCACCGTATTTTCCCAGCGACTTCATATCCTCATCGCTTGCGTTTCCGATCACAACGGCAGTAACGGAACTGCCGGTTTGTTTTGCAATTTCAGCACCATAAGAAATTGCTTCGTAAGTTGATTTCTTGAACTTACCATCCCAGTTTTCTGCGAATACTAATACACTCATATTTTATTTTATTGTTCGTCATTGCTTCGGTCGTTCCTCCCTCGCAATGACGTTATTTATATAACTTTTGCTTCTGTATGTAATAGGTTTACTAATTCTCCAACATTATTCGGGTCAATCATTTTGCATTCTCCTTTTGCAGCAGGCAGATCAAATTGTGCTGAACTGCTCAACATTTCGCAAGCAGCAGGTTCAACAACTGCAAGGGGTTTAGTTCTTGCTGTCATAATTCCGCGCATGTTTGGAATTCTTGGTTCAGCCATTCCTTTTTGCGCTCCTGCAACAAACGGAAGTTTTGCTTCAAGGATTTCTTTTCCGCCGTCAATTTCTCTTTCGAGTGTTGCTACAGATCCATTCACATCCAGTTTTGTTGCTACGGAAACAGAAGGTAATCCTAAAAATTCTCCGAGCATGGTTGGAACTTGTCCTCCGTTATAATCAATGGATTCTTTTCCTGTAAGAATTATATCGTAAGAATTTTTCTTGGCAACTTCTGCAATTTGAAATGCAACAAAATAAGCATCGGTTGGTTCAGCATTCACGCGGATCGCGTCATCCGCGCCAATGGCAAGTGCTTTGCGCAAGTTGGGTTCGGTGTTTGTCTGACCAACATTGATAACAGTTACTGTTCCACCCAAAGCTTCTTTCAACTCAAGCGCGCGGGTAAGAGCAATTTCATCGTAAGGATTGATGATAAACTGAACGCCCTGAGCGTTGAATGCTTTTTTATCAGGCGTGAAAGTGATTTTGGTTGTAGTGTCAGGGACTTGTGAAATGCAGACAAGAAATTTCATAAATATTTATTTTTTTCAAAGGATGGCAAAGATAATAATATCTGAATGACTCGGAAATGAGAAAAGTCAAATCTGTGATAAGCATATTTTATTTTGCGCAATGGAAAGAAAGAGGTAGGTTTGTGGGATGAAAATGAAATTCCTCTCGACATTTTTCTTTTTTGTTTGTTTCTCGGAAAATCTTTTTACACAGAATTGGGATTGGGCGAAAGTTGTTGGGGGTGTTAGAAGTGATGAGGGTAACTGCGTAAGCACAGACGGTGTTGGTAATGTTTTCGTTACAGGTTATTTTTACAGTCCTACCATTGCTTTTGGCTCTACCATACTCACTAATAAAGATACATCAGGAAATACCCAAGATATATTCATCGCCAAATTTGATGCTTCAGGAAATGTTTTGTGGGCGAAAAATGTCGGTGGAAGTGGTAATGATTTCGGGCAAAGTATAAGTACAGACGGCAACGGCAATGTATTTATTACAGGCGGATTTGAGAGTTCTACCATCATTTTCGGCTCCGACACTTTAATCAATTTAGGAATTCAAAATATTTTCATAGCTAAGTATGATGCCTCTGGCAATTTGCTCTTTGCGAAAAGTGTTGGAGGGTCTTCTCAAGATGTAGGTTATAGCATAAGTACAGATGGCATAGGAAATGTATTTGTTACAGGTTGGTTTCAAAGCCCATCAATCACTTTTGGTTCTACGACACTAACCAATCAAGGATTCACTAATATATTCATAACTAAATATGATGCTATTGGCAATGTGCTTTGGGCGAAAAGTGTGGCAGGAAATGCTGATGATTATGGTGTTGGTGTCAGCACTGACGGCAGTGGCAATGTTTATCTAACGGGCTCTTATGGTTATACCCTTACTTTCGGTACTACTATATTATCTAATACCGGAAGTGCAGAATTTTTTATTGCTAAGTATGATGCTTCTGGGAATGTACTTTGGGCGAAAAGTGCGAGTGGAAGTTCTAATGGTAACAGCATAAGTACCGATGGTATTGGCAATGTGTTTGTAACTGGTTTTTTTAAGAGTTCCACCGTCACTTTTGGTAACACTATCTTAACCAATTCAGATTCGGCACCTGATATATTCATAGTCAAATATGATGCTTTGGGAAATGTATTATGGGCAAAAAGCTCTACGGGAACAAGTACTGATGTAGGTTGCGGTGTTAGTACAGATGGCATTGGCAATGTATATTTAACTGGCTATTTTAATAGCTCATTAATCTCCTTCGACTCAGACACAATAACCAATGCAGGTTATTGGAATATTTTTCTTACAAAATACGATGCTTCGGGAAATGTAATTTGGGTGAAAAGTGCACGGGGTGATGGTGGCGATATGGGTTACAGCGTCAGCGCGGATGGTAGTGGCAATGTTTTTATTACTGGAATATTAAATAGTTTCGTTACTATTTGCGGTTCCACAACTTTAACTAATACAAATATGGGGGGTACTAATATATTTCTTGCCAAATTAAACGGTATTAGTGGAATCAACGAAATTAATTTAGACAACTCCTTTGAAATTTATCCAAATCCCACTAATGGAATGTTTACAATACAAGCCAACCTGCCTACCGGACAGGCAGGTAGCCATCAGCTCTTAGCTAATAGCCAAATAGAAATTTACAATGTAATGGGGGAAAAAGTTTACAGCAATTCCCAATTACCTCAATCAACTCAATTAACCATTAACCTTTCTGCACAAGCAGTCGGAATTTATTTCCTGCAACTCACCACTCAACAAGGAATTGCGAGGAAGAAAATTGTGATTAGCCGTTAGAGCATCTTCACAGCCACACATCCCAAATCAATAATGAATAAGGAATCATGAGCAATCAATAATCAATCTTTCGGAGTTACACATCGGACTATCACAACCAGACATCCAACCTTCACAGTCGGACATCCAACCTTCACAATCAGACATCCAACCTTCACAGTCGGACATCCAACCTTCACAGTTAGACATCCAACCTTCACAATGAGACATCCAACCTTCACAGTTGGACATCCAACCTTCACAGTTAGACATCCAACCTTCACAGTCGGACATCCAACCTTCACAATGAGACATCCAACTGCGTTAATGAAACATCCGACTGAGTGAATGAAACATCCAACTGAGTGAATGAAACATCCGACTGAATGAATGAGACATCCAACTGAGTGAATGAAACATCCAACTGAATGAATGAAACATCCAACTGCGTTAATGAAACATCCGACTGAATGAATGAGACGTCCAACTGAGTGAGTTGCCTCTATCTAATAGCTAAAATCGTTGAAAATTGAGGTTTTTTGTTTCAAACTTCTTACTTCCTTCAAAAGAGTGCTTTTTTAATTCAATCTGTGGAGACATCCCGATACGTGCCAGAACAGACTACTCGATGTTACACACCCGATTTTTTCTACATTTGCCCTCCATAATTTGTACATTCGTAAAAATTCGCATCCGTACTTATGAAAACCATTCAATTTAGAGAAGCACTGCGCGAAGCCATGACAGAAGAAATGCGCAGGGACGAACGCGTGTTTCTCATGGGCGAAGAAGTGGCTGAGTACAATGGCGCTTACAAAGTGAGCCAGGGAATGTTGGCTGAGTTTGGCGCTAAGCGCGTGATAGATACTCCCATTGCCGAACTAGGTTTTACCGGAATCGGTGTGGGTGCTGCCATGAATGGTTTGCGTCCAATAATAGAATTCATGACTTTTAATTTTTCGCTTGTTGCCATTGACCAGATTATAAACAGTGCGTCAAAAATGTTGAACATGAGTGGCGGACAGTTTCCTGTTCCTATCGTGTTTCGCGGAGCTACCGGTTCGGCAGGACAACTTGGAGCGCAACATTCCAATTCGTTTGATTCGTGGTACGCAAACTGTCCTGGATTGAAAGTGGTTGTTCCTTCAAATCCAGCAGATGCAAAAGGACTTTTAAAATCTGCCATTCGCGATAACGACCCTGTAATTTTTATGGAAAGCGAGCAGATGTATGGCGATAAAGGCGAAGTTCCTGAAGGAGAATATTTAATCCCGATTGGTGTTGCGGATATAAAACGTGTAGGAAGTGATGTTACAATCGTAAGTTTCGGAAAAATTATTAAAGAAGTTTACAAAGCTGCCGATGAATTGGCGAAGGAAAATATTTCTGCCGAAGTAATTGACCTGCGCTCTATTCGTCCTATTGATTACGCCACGGTTATTGAATCTGTAAAGAAAACAAATCGTTTAGTTGTAGTTGAAGAAGCATGGCCTCTCGCTGCAATTTCCTCTGAGATTGCTTATTATGTTCAGAAAAATGCTTTTGATTATTTGGATGCTCCGATTCGCAGAGTGAATTCAGAAGATGTTCCTCTTTCTTATGCATCTACACTTGTTGAACCTGCATTGCCGAATGCGGGAAAAGTGATTCGTGCAGTGAAAGATGTCCTTTATCTTTCGTAAAATTAATTTGACGCGATACTATTTTTCTTCACCGTGTCTTTAACGATTACAAAAATTTCCTCGTTATCTTTTTTCATTAAATATTTTTCACGTGCAAACTTTTCAAGATTGGAAGGATTGGTGCGCAGTTCGTTCATGTCGTTCTTGCTGTTCTTGATTTCATCTTTGTAATATTTACGTTCGGTGCGAAGTTGTTTTAGTTTTTGTCTTAGCTGATATTGTGAAAGTAAATCGTCTTTGTCGAAAAATGTAACCCAAACAATTATTGCCAAGATGGAAATAAAATATTTATTCCAAACAACCGGAATAATCATTTTTAAAAATGAATTCTTTTTCTTTCCCATTGAAGTAAAAGTAAGTAGCGAAACAATCTTTGCAAAATAAATTCGTTGTACTTTTAAACAAAATTGCTAACACAATGAAAAGAATATTCACATATTTATCAGGTGTCGTATTTTTGTCGATAATCTTTTTTGTGTTTAATTCTTCATTCATGTCAGAAAGTTTCAAATTACAGCAGCAGAAATTTCCACGGGTAAAAACTGCTTACGATGAAAAAGAAAAACCTGTGAAGGAATTATTTTCTTCAAAGGGAATAGATATTTCTGCTATGAATATTTTTATCCGTGCATTTAAAAAAGAAGCGCAGTTGGAAATCTGGGCGAAATCTTCAAAGCAAGAAAAGTTTCAACTGATAAAAACATATTCGATTTGCGCTTCATCAGGTACACTCGGTCCAAAAAGTAAACAAGGTGACGGACAAGTACCAGAAGGGTTTTATGAGATAGACAGATTCAATCCTTCCAGTAATTTTTATTTGTCGCTTGGGGTGAGTTACCCAAATTCTTCAGATAGAATTCTTGGTGAAAAAGGAAATCTTGGCGGAGATGTTTTTATCCATGGCAATTGCGTTACCATCGGTTGTATGCCGCTTACCGATGATAAAATAAAAGAAGTATATCTGATGGCTGTGGAAGCGCGATCTGCTGGACAGCAGAAAATATTTGTTCACATTTTTCCCTGTCGGATGGATGAGAATGGAATGAAATACCTTGAGAAAGAGTATAAAGACAACCCTAAACTTATTTATTTCTGGAAAAATATTCAGAAAGGATATGAGTATTTTGAAAAGAATAAAATCCTTCCAGCTATCTCGGTTTTGAGCAATGGTGAGTATTCTGTCAAGTAATTTTATTTTTTCCTGCAATTTTGTCGAAAAAATCATACTGTTTGTCTAAAATATGTTGCATTTCGTTTAAGAAATAACTTTTAAAAATTACTATTGCTATATAATCTTATTGCAATTTATTGTTGATAAAATGTATTGATATGTTTTTATTACACAGGCAACCTTTACATAACTTTCCGTCTTTATTTCAAACATGACTTGATGAGATTATTTACCCCCATAATTTGTTTGTTTTTTCTTTTTACGATTATCGAGTTGTGTAATGTTAAGCCGACTTTTTCTCAAATTCCTCAATCTGTCAAACAGAAAACTTCTTCCAAGTGGTCTGTCAATCCTTTTGAGCAAAAGGTTTTTGTAGAGAATAAAGGTCAGTTCAATGAAAACACAGAGGTGAATAATGAAATTTTATTTCACGCAGTAAGCGGAGGAGTGAATATCTATTTTACAAAACAAGGCATTGTGTATCGTCATGATGAGATAATTCCAAAGAAAAAAAATGATGATGCAGATGACAAGGACGAGGATGAAAATGAAGAAAGAAAAGTTGAGTTGATTCCACATACTTTATCGGCACAATGGATCGGAAGTAATTCTTCAGTCGAAGTTACAGCAGAAGATAAAGTTTCTTTCTATTACACTTATTCGTTCGATCCTAAAAAAGAAAAAGAAGGAATAAAAGCAAGTGCTTATAAAAAAATAATTTACCACAATCTTTATCCGAACATTGATGTGGAATATATTTTGCCGGAAGATAAAAAAGGAATTAAATATTCCTTGGTTCTGCATCCGGGCGCAAATCCGAGTGATATAAAAATGAAATGGGATGGTGAAAAAATCTCTCAAGATGCATCAGGTAATATTGTTGTAAAAAGTTCATTCGGAGAATTTATTGATCATGCTCCAACAACTTATTATTCGGATGGTGGTTCGGTGGCTTCTTCCTTTGCAATAGAAAATGGCATCACCGCTTTTAAACTTTCAAACTTTGACAACTCTCGCACTATTATCATTGACCCATGGACAAGCAGCCCAACCTTTTCTACAAATCA
This sequence comes from Bacteroidota bacterium, assembly GCA_003164895.1. Lineage (GTDB taxonomy): Bacteria > Bacteroidota > Bacteroidia > Palsa-948 > Palsa-948 > Palsa-948. The sequence goes on from PLUL01000029.1 coordinate 33,167, forward strand.
GGCATTTGATGTAAATTATGATTTTGCAGGAAATGTATATGCGTATGGGTCGAGTGGCACATATCAGTTGGTAAAATTTAATAGTGCTGGAGTTCTGCAATGGGTTTTTAGTGCTACTTCTGTCAGTGCAAACGGATATTATGGTGCTTTTGCTGTGGATGGCACAAGTGGTAGAAGTTATCTGGGTGAAGGATATAACGGATCAGGTGCACAGATTGCCAAAGTAAATACACTTGGTTCTCAGATCGGACTTTATACTGGTAATTCGCAAATGCTTGAATTATGGAGAATGGCGTATAATTATTGTAATGGAACAATTATTTGTGCCGGAGGTGGAACTTCAACACCTTCGCATCAGTCTTTTATACTTGATACAAATCTTGTAACCATTACACCTGTTCAGGTTGTAAGTACACTGCCTGATATTGATGCTGCATTACTATCTACTGATAGATACAGTAATTTTAGTTTTATTCTTTTTGCCCGAATATATAGTGGCAGTCAACCTACATTAGATAATTTATTGGTGAAATGTCCTTTGCCAGGGTTAATTCCAACTACATGGGGAACACTTACTGGTCATACATTTGTGGAAGTGTCGAGTGTAACTTATACTGGTGGAGGAGCTGGATGGGATCCCAACGGATTTAATGGCTTGGCTGTAAGTCCAAATTTTGTTTACACATATGATGGAGGATTAATAAAAAAATGGAACAAAACTTCTGGAGCTTTTGTTTCAAGTTTGTCTGTATCGGGTACACTATTCAGTTGGGGTGGATTGGATGTGGATGAATGCGATAACCTATATGTTGGAGTTCAAAGCGCAATAAATGTCTATGATGTAAACTGGGCACCTGTTACTACCTATCCTGTTTCAAATACCATTTATGATTTAAAACTTTCCGGCAGCAAACTTTACGCATGTGGCAATGGATTTGTATCTGAAATTGATTTAACAGCCGCCACTCATACTCTTACAGCCACTTCGGCTACCTGCGCTCAATGTAATGGAACAGCTACGGCACCGTCGTGCAGCAGCACCGGATTTTCTTATTCATGGAATCCAGGAGGGCAAACCACACAAACTGCTACCGGCTTATGTCCTGGAACTTATACGGTAACTGTATCTACCAACTGCGCAAGAGCTTTTGCCGATACTGTTACAATTAAAAATACAAATATTATTCCTGTAAGTTTTACTTACACGAATGTATGTATAGGTCAGTCCACAACATTTGTTGATAACACACCTGCCACCAGTGGAACCATGTCGAGTTGGACTTGGAATTTTGGAGATGGAAATACTTCCAATGTGCAAAACCCTTCGCATACATATTCTGCTTCGGGTACATTTTCTGTAACAATGAATGCTTCATCCACGTTGGGATGTTCAGGCACTATCACAAACACCGTTACGGTTAATTCTCTACCTGTTTCTAACTTCAGTGCTACAACAGTTTGTTTAAGAGATACTACACGATTCACCGATTTATCTACCGGAGCATTATCGTGGAATTGGAATTTTGGTAATGGAAATACATCTGTTCTGCAAAATCCGCCCAACACATATTCTGTTTCCGGAACTTATAGTGTTTCGCTCATTACTACAACTGCAAACGGATGTAAAGATACTACCGTGATTCCTGTAACGGTAAATCCGTTGCCCATAGCTAATTTTACTACAACTCCTGTATGTTTAAATACGCCACCTATGACATTCACGAATCAGTCAACAGGAGCAACTCAATGGAATTGGAATTTTGGTGATGCAAGTCCGAATTCAACCCTGCAAAGTCCTACACATAATTATGCAGCTGCAGGTAATTATTCCGTTACACTCATTGCTACAACTGCAAATGGATGTAACGATACAACGAGCCTGAGTATTACCGTCAACGCGTTACCTATTCCAAAGTTTA
>PLUL01000009.1 GCA_003164895.1 Bacteroidota bacterium
CTTGAATGATTTTTTGTTGTCTGGTCAAGAAACGATTCAAGCTGAGGAATGGACTGCACGCTGTCGGGTAAAAAAATTTCTTTCCATTTGTCTACGTTGGCATAAACAAAGAATGGGGCTTTCGCTTTAAATGTTTCTTCCATGGCAATTGAGTCGTCAGCCGCCACAGTAGATTTATAGGATTTGCCGTCTATTATCATTAACTCACCTTTTAAATATTCCACAGGTCCAAGACCATAGAGATGGTTTTTGTTTTTGATAGTATCAATGTCCATCGTGCCGAACAGTTCTCCTTTGTGCATTACATTCATCATGGCACCAACTACTCTTACGCTGCTCGTTTTTGTTTTATTCGTATTCTTTTCAGCAACTTTTTTCAGATCCATTTTGCACATCGGGCAACTTCCGGGTTTATCATAGGTTTTCTCCCCTTCACATTTCATCGGACATTGATACTGAGCAGTGTTATTTTGTGTTGTTTGATTTGCAAAACTGTTGTAACTAAATAAAACAGCTGATAATAATATGGTTAAGAGGCTTATTATTTTTTTCATGTATTATTTTTTATGATTGTTAAAATTAAGATATAAAAACAGAACGCTCCAACTGAATGAAGCGTTCTGTAAATTATTGCAACTTATTTTTGCATTGGGCAGTTTTTCATTTGCTTGCATTTAGCTGCATTCTTCTGACACATTGAAGTATCGCATTTTGCTTTGCCGGAATTCATACACATAGCCATGCAATCAGCAGAGGACATACTTTTGCTGTCTGTCTTACTTCCCATCATGTTGCATTTAGTAGAATCCATTTTACATGAACCCTTGCTCATTTTACAGCATTGCATCTTTGATGCGTCACTCTTAGTTGAGTTCGCTGTTTGAGCGTTTAAAGTTGAAGTAATCGCAATCAATGCGATCACTACCATTAAAAAATACTTTTTCATATTATTTAGATTTAATTGTTTAACTGTTTTTTTAATTGAAAGGTAGCAGCACATGGTCAGTCAATCATTCAATGATCCTGAATATGAAATGCTAAACCTGAAAATTAACGGTATAAATAATTAAACAACTTGTGGCGGATGCCACACAGAGGAAAGAGAAGTAGTAACATACGATTGAACAAAAAATGAAATTCTTTCGCCAAGAACAATTTGCTTGCTTATTAAAGCAGCAAAAGTCGGAACAACTATTTGCATTTTAGTACATCCGAAAAACGGACTGCATTGACCTTGCGGACAGCCTTTGTCTTTTTTATTGTCAGATTTTTTTTCGCAGGACTTAGTGAGATGGCAACATGTTTTTTGGCATTGCTCTTTCTTTCCTGTCACTTTAAAATTTGACAAAACAGGAATAACCGATAGAAGCAAAATATAAAACCCTAATGTTGCTGCGAATATTTTCATTGCATTACGAAGATAAGGATTTCAATTTAGAATAGTAGTTGTCGATTTGTTAAAAATTGCCAATTAACTCCACCCTTACTACCACTCCTTTGCAGTTTCGATTTTCATCTGAATGATCAGAATACTTTTTTATTTTTAATATTGAGTTTTTATCGCGTGCAATATTTAGTATGTGTATTGCGAACATTATCCCCATCAGAACAATTATTGGTAATGTAGTTCATTAATGAACAATGGTAAGTAGAATTACTGCCTCCCATCATTCCATTACCACCCATCATGTTTCCACCGCCCATCATTGACTGGCATTGAGACATCATGCCACAAGTGTGAATATTATTCAAGCAACCCTGATAGATATGGCACATTGAATCGGCATGATGATATAAGTTGTCGTAGTAGTGCATCATGGATGTATAGTGACTGGACAGTGTTTGATTGGATGAGTTCGTTAAACTATCGTGGTACATTATCAGGGAGTTATTGGAGGAGACGGCATTTTTTGTTTCAGCCTGAATGGAAACAATGGTGGAATTATCTTTCTTATCCAACGCTGCATGTTCTTCCTGTGCATTATTCTTTTTTGTGCAGCCATAGCTGCCGATTGCAATTACAACTGCTCCCATTGCAATTTTAAAAATAATTTTTTTCATTTTTTATGATTTAATATTGATTGATGTTTATTGAGTTTGTCAATTAGAACTTCGCGCATTAAATGACATGCCCTTTGCACTTTCGGGGAGGACAATTTAAAGAACACATTCTGCCCGTTTTTTCTGCTGACTAAAATCCCTTTATTTACCATGACGGATAAATGCTGGGAGAGGTTGGATTTCAATCCGCCAGTCCTTTCAAGAATTTCTGAAAACGACATCTCTTTACCCTTAAGTACATCAATGATCTCTATTCTGATAGCATGTGCAAGTGCTTTGCATACGTCAGCGTGTAAGGTATAAATTGATTTGTCTTTCATTGAGTGTTTAACAGTTCACAAATTTATGAACTATTAAAAACATAAAATATGACCCAAGTCATGTTTACCGAATTTCAGTTCTCCTAACCTAAAGTTGCTTAAGTACTCCTGCTTTATAAATAAAACCTGAATGCGACCACATCCTAGTTTTGTTTTTGTAAAGTTGTAAAACAGGAAGCGCGTCAATATTCAATTCTTTGCACAACGACTGATTATCATCAGCATTGATGCGAATCACTACAACCTTATCAGCCATGTCTTTTGAGATTTCATCCAGATATGGTTTCATTTCTTTGCAAGGCGCACACCAGTCGGCATAAAAATCCATTAGCACCAACTTATCTGATTTAAGAAGTTCGTCAAACTGTTGTTTGGATAATCCTAAAGATGCAGTCGTGTTTCCAGTTACTTCCGGCAGATTAGCACCTCGCCATTTCATAATACCTCCATTCAGTTCATACACTTCATTAAAACCATCCGAACGCATTTGTTTGGCTGCTGCCGAACTTCTGCCTCCGCTTAAACAGTAAACAAAAACAGGTTTAGACTTATCCAGTAATGCAATTTGTTTTGCAAAATCATCTCCGTTCCAGTCAATGTTCTTTGCATTTGCCAAATGTCCTTTTGAGAATTCTTCCGGTGTTCGCACATCAATTATTGCTGCGGCTGGTAATTCTTTTATTTTATTTGAAAACTCAGTGGCGGAAAGATTGCTTGTTGTTTGTTGAGTAGGATTGTTTACACAACTTCCACAGATCAATAAAAGAAAAGCAACATTAATAAGAATATAATTTCTCATGAGCTATCAATTTAGGTATTGGTTAATAATCTTATCAAGGTTGCTAGCCGAAACGACTCCCGACTGCTGCCATTTAATCTCTCCGTTTTTGAATAGTATCAGTGTTGGCACTCCCCTAATATGATAAGCACTTGCTACTTTTGGATTTTTATCCACATCAATTTTTAAAATAGTTGCTTTGCTGCCAATCAAAGATTTTAATTCTTCTAAGATCGGTTTCATCATTTTACAAGGACCACACCATTCTGCGGAAAAGTCAACCAACGTTGGTTTGTCGCTTTTGATGATGTCGGCAAATTTCCTATTCATAGTTCCCTTTTTTAGTATTAATGATGTTTTACTTTGCTTTTACTTCTTCGAAAATTGCATCTTCCGTTTTGTCTTGATTGTTTTTTGTGATTGGCACGGCACAACTGCTTGCACCGCAACATCCGGTATTCGTAGCAACCTGAAATAAAAAGAATGCTGCAATTCCTCCTGAAAACAAATCGTGTGTCTGAACGGCTTGTATGGCAATAAAAACTCCCAATCCTAAACGCAGCCAGCGCATAAAATTCCAACCTGTTAAAAGTGTTTGTTTGATCATCTTATTTTGTTTTGCAGACTGTACCAACTTCCGCCATTATGAACTTGTAAATATCCATTTGATTTTAAAATGCTTTTTGCCGATGCGCTTCGCATACCTGATGCGCAACAAGTAATGATTGGTTTACTTTTGTCTTTCAGTTTACTCAGATTGTTGTTCAAGGCATCAACAGAAATATTAATTGAATCCTTAATGTGACCTCCTGCGTATTCGCCTTTACTGCGAACATCCAAAATAATTGCTCCTTGTTTTATTAACTCAGCATAGTCCAATTTAGGACCGAAGCCAAAAAGGTTTTTAAGTGTGTTTATCATCTTAGAATGAATTTAGGATTTATAACGATTTACATCTTGCCAAGAACCCACATTAAAACATTCTATGCCTTGATGAACGAGGTAGTGATATACCTGCTCACTTCGTGCACCTGATGCACAGCATAACACTAACGGCATTTCAAGGCTTTTCAGTTCATCTATCCGTTTTGGAATCTCTTGCAGTGGAATGTTGATGGAACCGGAAACATTCCCGCCTCTGTACTCCATAGGTGTGCGCACATCTATAATAGTGCCTTGTTTTTCTTTGATGATCTTTTCAATGTTCATATATGTTTTGTTTTAAGAATTGTTCATTTTTCCTATCATACAACTGGTATAACTTTTCAATTGCAATAGCAAACCATTCTTTTCAGTAGCTTCGGGATAACCAAGAGAAAGTAATTTTTTGATAATTACATCTCGTACAACATCTTCATGAGAAATGGTAACGGAATCCTTTTCTATGTCCACTTCTACACGTTTTACTCCTGTTATTTTGCTCAATTCATTTTTAACAGTAGTGGCACATCCATTGCATTTTAAGTTTGCGACAATAATTGTTTCTGTTTTCATTTTTCTTTTTTAAACATGTTTGATAATAATCCGCCCATAACCGAACCGTATAAGGTACTGTTCACCGGACTTGAAGTGATCGCACAAGTGCCGCTGGCACACCCCACAAAATAGTAGTAGAGATAACCTCCAAGTGCTCCAACAATTACTCCGATAATGGTGAGTCTATATTTTAATAGGATATTCATTTTCTGATTTGTTATTGTTTTTCTTTCTTTCTGGTGGAAATGCCGAATGGCAGATACAAAGGACAAAAGCTAATAAAGCTTGTAATGATAAAAATGCTTGCAAGAATCAAGAGTATGATTGCTACTGATCCTGAAATTTGATTGGTTGAATATAGTATTGCGATGATGATGGCGACAAGTATTCTAACTACTTTGTCTACTGTTCCCATGTTTGCTTTCATTTGTTTTATTTTTAAGTGCGTTAATTATTATGGTACAAAGATCGAACTTTGAAATGCGTTGCACAGTGACATTTGTTACATAAGGATGATTTTATTTCTATCCAATCTCATTTATTAAACTGTAAATAATTGTTCTTTCTCCTCTTTCATTACTTTAGGTGCAGTTTCAGATTCAGCATTACAGTTTTTCCAAGAAGAATATCCTCCCGAAAGATTGTACACCTTATTGAAACCATTTTGATTTAATATCCGCTGCGCCAAATAGCCTCTTAATCCCACTTCGCAAAAGATATAAATGGTTTTGTCTTTGGGAATAGCAGTCAACTTACTGCGCAATTCATCCATCGGAATGTTAACTGCATTTGGAATAGTGCCTACTTGATTTTCTTTTTCTGTTCGCACATCGATGAGAACAGAATTGCTGTCAATTTGTTTGATCTGATCCCAGTAAAAAGGAATCATTTTATTGTTCAAAATATTTTCTGCAACAAATCCAGCAATGTTCACCGGATCTTTTGCCGATGAAAATGGCGGAGCATAAGCATGTTCCATTTCCATCAATTCATAAATGGTGCTGTTTCTTTTAATGACCGATGAAAACATTTCCATGCGTTTGTCCACTCCGTCATATCCAACGATCTGTGCATTTAGCAATCGACCATTATCAGGTGAGAATGCAATTTGGATGTGCATTTGTTCTGCACCGGGATAATACGTTGCGTGAGAACTGCTATGAGTTGTAGAAACATAATGCGCAATGTTTGCCGCTTTTAAATGTTTGGATGCTGTTCCGGAAGTTGCCACGGTCATGTCAAATACTTTTACAATGGCAGTATTTATAGCACCGTGATATTTTTCTTTATTTCCCAAAACAATATTATTTGCGCAAATTCTTCCTTGTTTATTTGCAGGACCTGCCAAATAAGTATTCATGGATTGTCCTGTAATTGGGTTTTCAAATTCAATAGCATCGCCTACCGCATAAATATCCGGATTGGATGTTTGCAGGTATTCGTTCACAAAAATTCCTTTTGCTTTTCCCAATTGAAGCCCGGCTTGCACTGCTAAACGTGTATCAGGGCGAACGCCAATAGATAAAATCACAACATCCGCGTCAATGGTTTCAGCACTGCTGAGAAGAACTTTTAAGCGATCATTATTCTTTTCAAATCCTGAAATACTTGTACTTAATCGCAAATCAACTCCTTTTGATCGGATATGCTGTTGAACAATAGAGGCAATTGGAAAATCTATGGGAGCAAGAATTTGGTTTCCCATTTCAATAATGCTTACATCAAGACCGAGATGAAAAAGATTTTCTGCCATCTCCAAGCCAATGAACCCTCCTCCAATCACAACTGCCTTTCCTGATTTATGCTTATCGACATAGCTTTTTATGTAATCCGTATCGGCAACATTTCTCAATGTGAAAATCCCTTCGAGTCCAATGCCGGGCAATGGTGGGCGAACAGGGTCTGCACCAGGTGACAAAACCAATTTATCATACGTCTCAGTGTATTCTTTATTTGTTACTTGATTCCTCGCAGTAATTGTTTTACTTATTGCGTCAATCGAAATAACTTCGGTCTTTACTCGAACATCAATATTAAATCGCTGATTAAATGAAGCAGCAGTCTGAACAAATAATTTATCACGATCCTTAATTACCTCTCCGATATAATATGGTAATCCGCAATTTGCATACGAGATATATTCTCCTTTTTCGAAAATTACGATCTCTGCTTTTTCATCTAATCTGCGCAACCTTGCTGCGGTACTGGCTCCTCCGGCTACTGCGCCTACAATAATATATTTCATAGTTATTAATTTTTGACTTGTGAATTAAACTTTTTCACACTGATCTATGATGCAAAGTAAGGTCGAATCAATCGAATGGATAGTAACATTTGTCACACAATGCAGATTTTTCAGCACTATTATAGAAAGCCGAGCAAACTATGGGTTCCTATATTTTCTGATTCTTTACAAAAACCTTTATGGATTCTTAGACCTTTCCGCACATAAGAATGCTGAGAATAATTTTGAATTCTTCTTTTCATAGCTCTAAAAGTTCTAAAAAGCAATGCGAGGAGGATTTTTTTATACGTTGGTGTTATACAAGCGCATCTTTTTTCAGGATTCGTATCTGGTTCCTTCCTGTTTCAATATAACCAAGATCTTTCAGTTTTTTTATCAGGCGCGTGGCGGATTCGCGCTGAATGTTCAGCTCCTGCGCAATTTCTTCGTGACTGATGTAGAGAATAAAATTATCTTTTGCTTTTGATCTTGCCAGTAAATACTTCCAGATGCGCTCATCCATTTTCTCAAAAGCAATATCATCAATCGCTTTCAGCAGTTTGTTAAAACGGCTTTGATAGGTGAGTGCAATAAAATCTTTCCACTCTTTATATTTCTGCCATTGTTCGAGGTATTGAATAGGTATTGCCCATAGCTCCGTATCTTCTTCTGCAATGGTCTTTACTTCGCTGGGTTGCAAGGTGGAGCAGCACGTTAGCGATAAGGCGCAGGTTTCTCCCGGCATGATGTGATACAAAAATGTTTCGTCACCGTTTTTGTTTTGTCTCAGCACGCGGATACATCCTTTGATAACAATAGGAATAAATTTAATGTACTTGCCCGGTTCCATCAGCACAGTGCCTTCGGCAACTTGCATCAGCTTGGCATGAAGTTTAAATTCTTCTTCCAGTTTTATATCGTTAAACATATTGCTCTGTTTTAGCTTACTACCAAAAGTATGATATTCGTTTGAGTTTTTCTTTTAAAAAAGAAAGTTATTGAATATATATTTCAATACGCTCACCAGCAATAGCAAGCAAATGAGGAGCATGGGAGTGAAACAAATTCCCGCCCTTATAATAGCTTGATTGGAATAACAAATAAAGGTTTTGTTGAGTGTCTGATTACTTTTTCAGCTACGCTGCCCATCAGTAAATGAGAGAGTCCGGTTCTGCCATGTGTTCCTAATACAATTAAACCTGCTTCCCATGCATTAGCAACTTTTAAAATCATTTCAAAGGGTTTTCCTTCTTCAATAAAAGCCTGAACTTTATAGTCCTTAAACACTTTATTTATAAGCATTCTTTGGCTTTTTTTGAAATCATTTTTAATTATATCTATCATTTCCCTTGGGGTCACACCACCATCAGTCATTAGGAATTCAGTGTCAGCAACACTTACGAATGCTATCTCTGCATTTAGCTGTTGCCCCAGTTGGAAACCTGTGGAGGCAACTTTTTCAGAAGTTGCTCCATCATCAATTGCTATTAATATTTTTTTCATATTGTTGTTTTTATTTTTGACTATTTGTAATGTTGTGTCATTGTTTCTACTTACTACCCATTCAACCAATTTTTATTTGCCCTTTTAGAAGCATTAATTACATCAAAAATGTTATACGTGTTTGTTAATTTCTTTTTGTAATTGTGCGCTCGCTTTTTTTTTGGTTTTTTCTTCCTTTCTTTTGACATTTTGCATGGGTTTGTATTACGAAATTTTAAAATCCATATCTTTTCTTCCAGCTATCACTGATTGTTTTAACCTGTAATTGATTGGTCTTGTTTTATTTCTTCATTTGCTTTTTCAATAACAAAATCTCCCGCTTTAACATCTCCGAATATTTCTATCATTCCTTTATCTTCATTACCTGTTGTAACATCCACCAATACAGTTTTATGGTTTTTAACAATTATTACATATTTTTTTTCTGTGGAAGTAACTATTGCCGACTGTGGAACTATACATGCGTTCACATGTCCTTTTAACGGGAGAAGCACTTCTGCATACATTCCGGGCATCAATACTTTGTCGGTATTCAATACATCTATTTCAACAGATTCACTTCGATATTTTTCATCCAAAGAATTTGCCTGGCGGCTTATGATGCCTGTAAATGTTTTTCCCGGGATTGCCTCAACAATAAAAGAAACTTTTTGATTGACTTCTAATTGTGTAGCAAATGTTTCCGGTACTTTTACTTCCAATCGCAACTTGGAGATTTGCTGTAATTCCAACATAGGTTTCGCATCCATTTTGTTGCCTACTGTAACCAATGCCCCCGGATGAATGTTGCGCTGAGTGATGGTTCCATCAAAAGGTGCTTTTACAATTAAATAATCTTTCATGGATTCCATAGCCATCCAGTTGGCTTTTTCACTGTTGCACCAAGCACTGTCAGATTGCATTTTTGATTGAGCCGATTGCAAGTCGTTGGGTGAAACGGCTCCTGCTGTCTTGGCTGTATTCTGCAATCGGAGATAATTATCCTTGCTTGCTCGATACGATGCCTGCGCTTTTATATAACGTTCCTGTGCAGCCAAACTATTTTGTTCCACATCGGGTGCTTCCATTTCCATAATCACCTGTCCTTGTTTTACGGTGGTGCCAATATCTACCGGAATATTTTTTATGTAACCTGTTACTCTCGGATAAATGCTTACTTCTTCGTAAGGGTTTAATTGTGCAGGTAAACGCAAGGTTGTTCCAAGCGATTGTTCCTTTACGACATATAATGCGAAATTGCCAGCAGTCGATTTTGTTTCGCCTGCATCTGTTTCCTTTCTTGAACAGGAAGTCCACATCAATGCAGAAATGCAAACGGATGATGATATGAGAATTATTTTTTTCATACAAAAGAGTTAGTTGATTTCTGTTTCGGGTAATAATGATGGATCATCGTAAGAAGTTTTTTGCTGAACCAAAGAATAAACCAATGGCACAATATATAATGCTGCAAATGTGGAAGCGATCAATCCGCCAATCACCGCTCTGCCAAGAGGCGCAGTTTGATCTCCTGCTTCTCCGAAGCCCGCAGCCATCGGAATCATTCCGGCTATCATTGCAAGACTTGTCATTAAGATGGGACGCAAACGAACGGAAGCGCTTACTTTGGCTGCCTCTAAAGCATTGAGATATTTCGGGCGTAATGTTTCTGCATTCGTAACTATCAGAATTGAATTTGCCACTGATACTCCAATTGCCATTATAATTCCCATATACGATTGAAGATTTAGTGTTGAACCTGTTGCCAATAAAAACAACAACGCTCCCAGTAAAACGGCAGGAGTGGTAGATAAAACAATTAGCGAAAGTTTAAAAGACTGATAGTTTGCAGCTAACAATAATAAAATAACTATGAGTGCTGTGAGCAATCCGGTTTGCAAACTTGAAAATGTTTCTAACAATAATTCCGACATTCCTTTCACTTCCATTTTCAAACCTTTCGGAAGTTCTCCTATTTCGCTAATTGCTTTTTGAACTGCATCGGTTGCTGTTCCTAAATCCTTTTTGTTGATGTTGGCACTCACGGTAACAAATCGTCTGGGTCCTGAACGGTCGTATTCTCCCGGAATGCTATCCACAGAAAAGGAAGCGACATCGGCAAGAAAAGGTCGGTTCATTCCTTTCGTCAGCGGAATGGATTTTATCTGACTCATATCATTCATCAAATATTCTGGCACTTCCACTTGTGTCTGGTAGGTGTAAGAATTATTTTCGTCCAGCCAAAGATTCTTTTCTGTGAAACGGCTGGAAGAAGTTGCATCGGTTACCGAACGCGCCACATCAGGCAGGCTCAATCCCATCTGTGCGATCTTTAATCTGTCAAGATGAATTCGGATGACAGGAAATTTTAATGGCTGTTGAATCTGAACATCCCTCAAATAATGAATTGCAGAAAGTTTATGTTTAAGTTTGCCTGCATAATTTTCAATATCGTTCATGTTCTTTCCTGCAATTCTTATTTCGATGGGAGTGGATGCACCCTGACTCATGATCTTTTCTGTAAGCTCAATAGGTTCAAAACTTATTTTAACATCTGGTAAATTTTTAAGAATATTATTTCTCAGTTTTTCTTTCAGGTTATCTAAGTTGACCTTGTAATCTTCTTCCAAACCGATTTGAATAACCGCTTCGTGTGTACCGCTGTTAAAAACATACAAATTACTTGTGCCAAAACTGCTGGGAATCAAACCAACATAAGCTGAACTGATAGCTACATGATTTTCCACTGTTGAATCAATAATGGATAATACTTTATGTACTGCTTCTTCCGTTCTTTCCAGACGGGTTCCATCAGGTTCTTTTATTCGTAATTGAAACTGACCTGAATTTACTTTCGGCAGCATGTCTTTGCCGATGAAATAAAAACAAGAACCGGCAGCAAGCAATGTGGCGGTAAAATAAACAATCACCCATTGTTTGCTTTTCGGAAATAACTTTTCTAATTGTTTCAGAAAACCAATTTTAATTTTCTGAAAGAAATCATTCCCTTCCGGATGTTTTAATTCATCTCTCAAATGAGTATTTATTTCTTTTACCTCTGCAGCATCCAATGCGAGTCCGGCATGTGCATGCTCTTTGCCGTGTTTGTAAGAATACTTTTCTGATTTTAATATCCAGTTCGATAAGACAGGGACCAGCATTTGTGCCGCAAAAAACGAAATGATCATTGCAAAACCTATGGATAATGACAGAGGCAGGAACATTGCTTTGGGAACTCCATTCATTACAAACGAAGGAGCGAACACCGCAAGAATACAAAGGAGAATAAGTAAAAGAGGAAAAGAAATTTCTTTACACGCATCATAGATGGCAAGCTTTTTATCTTTCCTCATTTCCAAATGCTGGTGAATGTTTTCTATGGTAACCGTTGCCTGATCGACCAATATTCCTATTGCCAAAGACAATCCGCTTAATGTCATCAGATTGATGGTTTGTCCAGCTAACTTTAAAAACATAACTGCACTGATGACAGAAACAGGAATGGTAATTACTACAATTAAACAACTTCTCCAGTCGCGTAAGAACAAAAGAACCATGAGTCCGGTAAGCAATGCACCCAACGCGCCTTCGGTAACTAAACTTTTTACTGCATTGATGACAAAAACCGATTGATCGAACTCATAGGAAACATTCACATCATCAGGCAAAAGACTTTTCATTTCCGAAAGCGTCTTTTTCAATCCGTTGACTACATCCATGGTGGAAGCATCTGCTGTTTTTACAATAGGAATATAAACAGAACGTTTTCCATTTACCAGTGCATATCCAACGGTAACATCGGCTGCATCGGAAACCGTGGCAACATCGCTTACAAAAACAGTGGAAGAACCATTAGTAACGATTGGTATCTTTTCAAATTCCTCCACTTTTTGTTCCAGCGAATTATTGGTAACGATAAACATTGTGTTTCCGATACGCACATTTCCTGAAGGAGTAATGACATTGTTCTTTGCAACTGCCTGAACCACTTCATCGGGTGTAATATTATAGCTGCGAAGTTTTTGCGGATCAATGTTCATCAAAAGAGAACGTGCATTTGCTCCCATTGGCGGAGGAGCCGATAAACCCGGCACCGTTGCAAACATGGGACGAATGCGCGTGCTTGCCAGATCGTAGATTTCTTTCAGCGAACGTGTTTTGCTGCTGAACACTAATTCGCCAACAGGCAATGAAGAAGCGTCAAAGCGAATTACCTGCGGAGGAACCGCACCGGGTGGAAAGAAATTCATTGCACGACTCACCTGCAAAGCAACTTGTGCTGATGCTTCTGCCATATCCGTGTTTTCGTAGAATGTGAGTTTCAGCATTGTCAATCCCTGAATGTTCTTGCTCTGAATATTTTTTATTCCGGTGATGTAAAGGAATTGGTCCTGCATCCGCGTAGCGAAGAATCCTTCCATCTGTTGAGGAGACATTCCACCGTAGGGTTCGATAACATAAATGGTCGGTGAGTTCAGTTTAGGGAAAATATCTACCGGAATGGTGAAAATAGCCACGATAGAGAACAATAATATTCCCAGAAACAAAACAATGATCGTTATCGGTCTTTTAAGCGCAAACTTTACCATAGATTTATTTTAGAAGTTGCTTAAAAATGTGTTTAGTGTATTATTCGTAACCGCCTTTTGCAAAAATGTATTTAGAAGATCAGATTGTGTTTCCACCGCATCTGTTTCGGCTCTGTAAAGCAGATAAGATGCATCCGTAAGTTCCGCAATGTTGGCAAGTCCGGCATTGTATTGTGCCGACTTTTGCAGAAAAGCATTTTGCGCTGCTCTTAATTGAATTGGGATTTCTTTCTCTTTGTTCAATGCTGCTTGAATGGCAATATCCGCCTGCTGCAATTGATTTTCCAAAAGCGATTTTTGTTGCTGCATTTCTTCGTGCACCGCTTCCGCATGAAAATAATAAGTGTCGGCTTTATCTTTCTGATGAACAATATCAACGAGGTTGTAAGTGAAAGCCAATCCTGCCATGTAATTATAACGGCTGTAATTCAATCCCGAAGAAAGATCTCCGTAAACATTCGCTGGAGTTATACTGGAACCGCGCATCCATGCACTGCCGATGAGGTAAAGTTTAGGCAGATAACTTTTCTTGATTAATTTTTCCTGAGACAGAGCGTATTCCCATTTACTGTTGTAATAAGCAAGAACAGGATTGCTGCTGCTTATCGAATCAACCGACACGGTTGCTTTGAGCTGATTGATTTTAGCATCGGGCAAATGATAAATACTTGTATCGATTTCAAAATTTATATTCTTCATTCCAGTATAGAACAAGAATTGAGATTTAAGTTTGTCGTATATCTCCAGCGTTTGCAGGTATTGAATTTTTGCTTTCGATACTTCAGCATTTGCCACCGATGAATCCACTCCCGCTTTTATGCCGCTTCCGGTGTATGCTTTGATGTAGTTATAAAGAACATTGTAGCGTTCAATATTCTTTTGTTGCGTGTTTGTCAGCAACCGGTACTTGAGCAGTTCAAAATACAATTGAGCAATTTGAAATTGAAGCGAATAAGAAGTAGCATCATAATCTGCCTTGCTGCTGCCGGCAAGAGATTTGGCAGATGCAATGCGCGCACCGTTCAAGCCGAAATTGTAAAGTTCATGCTCCATATACGCAACGCCAATGTTTCCCGAAAATGTATTGGTATTATTCTCTGCACTTATTCCTCCTGAAGTAGATGGGATAATTCCCATAGGGAAATAAGAACCGCCCAAACCATTGGCTGTGCCTGCATCCAGCTGGTCGCTTACTTTTAACGAAGGCAAACTCTGATGCTTTGCATCGCGCACATTTGCATTAGCGCTTTCCACTTCAAATTGTTTTGACTTTAATGCAGGATAATTTTTCATGGCTGAATCAATTGCCTGCTTTAAACCGATCTTATTGTTTGATTGCGAAAAGCACTTACTGCACAAGATGACGCTTATTATAATTGTGAGATTGAATTTTTTTAAATACATATTCATTTTTATTATAATTTATTTCATTTGAATGGAAAATGATTGATAATTCCACTGAGATTACATAGATTTACTTTTGTTATTAGGATTACCCCTCCATTTCCCATGAGCCTTGTTGAAAATTATTTCAAGTATAGCACGCACAATAAAAAAAATATAAATAACGCAAATAATAACTACTAATCCAATAATTGCAATAGGCATTATTATCCATATGAACCTTCTAAGAGAAGATGTGAAAATTTTCAAATGCAGCATTCTTTTTTTTATATGTTAATCTTGCATATTTTAGATTAAAAATGGCGGATAAGCAACCCTGCATTGAAAAAGAAAATCCTTTTTTGATCAAGGAAAAACATGCAAGGCTGCTATCCATATTTTTATTCTTTATAAACCAGCATTTTTATTCCTATTAATATAAGCACGATTGCAAATATTGTTTTCATCACATTCTCAGATAATCCAATTGCCATTTTTCCTCCTATAAATCCGCCAATAATAAATCCTATACAGATGAGAACGGCAGATTTTATATCGACAAAACCTTTCTGATAATATGAATAGGCAGCCAATATTCCGATTGGTGGAACAAGTAATGCAAGAGTGGTTCCCTGTGCAGTATGCTGAGTAAATCCAAAAAGGATCACTAAAGCAGGAACAATGATAACACCGCCTCCAATTCCGATTAGTCCGCTAAAATATCCTGCAATCATTCCAAGAATGATCAGCCCAATAAATATGTAAGGATTCATTTTAATTCCAGTAATGTTAAAATTGTTTTAAAGTAGAAATCTACCGTTCGTGAAACATCGTTGCAGCAACGATCAATTCATAACAGGAGGCGCGCGGGAAGAAATTATACCGACATTAAAATAGTAAAGCAGATGATCTGCGGAAAGCAAAATAAACTTAAATGGCTTTTTCCAATAATTATTATTCTGAACAAGCGCATCAAAAAATAATTTATGATCGTCTTCTTTGGTGCATCGCTTGTTTCTTACATACGGATTAACCGGATTCCAATTACTTAAATTAGTGAGCGGAGAATAACTACCTGTTGTATGTTTCTGAATTGAACAGTCAGGAACAACCGTATTAGATTTGCCAACTGATTGAAAAAGGAGGAAAGAAAAAAGTGCGAGAGAAAAAAACAGCAACGAATATTTTTTTAAACCCTGCATGTTTTATTTATGTTTGAATACGAATTCATGTCCGAAGATAAGTATTTTATCTTTCATGTATTGTCATTTAACTTTCTTTAACATTCTCTGTTATTGTTTGACTGATTAAAAATTAAGTAGTTTAATCTCTAATTAAGATTATATCGTTTTTCCGACAATATCTAAGGATTTACAAGTGATAAATCATGAAATTGAAATCTTTAATGTAATAGGTGAAAATATTTACAAATCCCAAAGCTCTTCTCCGCAATTTTTAATCAAGTAAATTCCTCGCAGCTCTGCTGCGGGGTCATTCATTGAATTAAACGGAGTTTACTTTCTAAAAATAATTACTCATGCATAGTACCACCCCGCAAAGTGCACGTGCACTTTGCGCGCGCAGGGCAGATAGAAAACATACATCCGAAATATGATTCAACTATTTATAATCAAAATCCGGTTTATGGTAAAAGTTCGTTTTACCGTTTAGAATAATAATTATCAGGTGAAACATATCCACCCTGAAAAAAATCAAATTCATACTGAATGTATGCGTCCACTATCAGAGCGTAACCGTCAGGTTTAACAAGTTCAAAATGCTGACAAAACTTTTTAAACGACAGCATTTTATCCGATTTCGTTTTTTTCTTTGGTAAGGCAATTGCTGCATTATCACAGTTAGAACATATCCACTCACCATGCGGAAAAGATTTTCCCATTTCTATACGGGTTTCGGGGTCGTTCAGGTCTGGAACTCGATTAACAAAATGACCTGAACTAAATTTTACACTCTCTCCGCATTCGTTACAAATTTCTTTTTCGTCTTTCATACTTTTTGTTTTACATAGGTTAGTTGATTTATAAAATTTCGTTTTCGTTGCATATCAGAACATCACCGACAATGAAATCAAAGTTGCTGTGTACATACAAGTCGGTTGCTTTTTCGTTCATCGGCAATTCATTTATTTTGCCCTCCTCGTTTATCACCATAATTTTATTGTCTTTCGTTCTTACTGTTTCAATTAGACCGCCTACGATTTTTTGCATTTCATCTAATTTGAAATCAGTTTTGTTTTTCGGGAGTACATTTATTTCCTCTCCGCTTGTTTTTATAAGTGTTGCCATAGTATTTCTGTTTTTAAGAGATTAATTTAAAATGAGTTCTTTTTTTTCGTTTTGCTTTATCACATCGCTTCCGTACTTATTGCGGATTGCGTTTATATCTTTGGGTTTATGATTTTTGCTTTTGAAATTTTCAGGGCGGAAATACCACATTTTCTTTTTCGGTGCAAACCAAAATCCAGATTCTTTTAAAATAACTCTGTGTTGTTTCGTGTCGCCTGAAACCCATAACCAAGCTCCGATAAGTTCAATAATGATTCCTTTCAGGTTTATTATTTTAGAAATAACAGCAGGATAAATATTTAGGTCTGCTTTGTCTCCTTCGTGTCTATATTCAAACGTAGGATGGTCGCAGAAATATTTATACTCGTTGTTTATCTCCTGCATGGTGACTGTGTCGCCTCCTTCTCGGTCGGGGTGAAATTTCAACGCTAATTCTTTATATCGTTTTTTCAGTTCCTCAATGGAACTAACATTCTTAAAATAATTAGTCGTTCTCATTTTCTTGTTGGGTTTTAATTTCTTTGCAGTAAAAAAATGTTTTTTTGTTTTTCATCGTGTCATTCAGTGCAGTAACATATTCCTGTGCTTCTGCCTGTGTTTCTTTTGAATCAATTACAGATTCAAAGTTTTTTTCCGCTTGGATAATCTCGAACATAAATTTTTGTTTTCGTTGGTGTTTTGTTTTTTATTTTTTGTGTATAGACTTTCGCTATACCTCTTAAAGGAAAAAGCGAAGCGTCCCGAATCGGGGGGCGCGGTTCGACTTAAGGCGAATTCCGATGAACATCGGAATCAATGGCTGCTCGCCTTAAGCGGGTGTCAATCGAGGAACGCGGAATAAGTCCCGAATGGTGGCGGTCTCCGCCATTATGCGCGTAGTGTCATTGACACCTTAGCCCCCCGATTATTATTGTATTTGAGGTATAGAGAAAGCATGTATAAGCAAAATTATTTACGTTATACCCCGCATTAACAAAAAAGAATTTTATTTAGAGATGAAATGAATAAAGACAAAAGCAAGCTGAATAGTCCAAAAGAACAAGTAAGAAAGTGTTTTCATCCCGCGCTTCGCGGGACTGAAATCTCTTTCAAAATGGTCTGCTTGCTTTTGTCTTTATACCGGAAATATATTTTACCAGCTATGAATTTGTTTTTGAGTATTACTATATTGGAAGGAAAAAGCTATAAAGTGACCGCGCAATCACAACCGATTTAAGGATATTTCGATTTTTGTTCTGTGAAAAGTCGAAGTCAATAGAATATTTAAAAACTCTGGAGGGAATATATAATGTAAACGATCGTATGCATTTAATTTAAAGACCTATTTATTTTTGTTCTGTGAAGTTAAAAATGAAATGAGCATTATCATAAACCACTTTTAACAATTATTTTAGATTTGACCGCGGATAAAAAAAACAGCATTTAGTATTGAAGAAGCAAGAATCGCCAAAAGTAAAATGAGAGAAAAATAGAGGGGAGAAAAATAGCAAGCGGGAACAGAGTTTTTCTGTTCCATGATGGTCTTTTTTTTCATAGAAAATTGTTTATCAATGACTTAACTTTTTTTGAAAGTATACTTTGGAAAATTTAGAGTATACTCAAAAAGTTAACCATGTGATTCACAGATATTAACAGAGATAAATAGTATAATCATGAGTATAACAAGGAGGACAATAGCAGTTGAAAAGAAAATCCACGAAGAAGTAAAAACACTCTGCAAAACTCTGGATTTAGAATTAGGAGAGTTTGTAAAACAGAGCATGTTGTACTTTAAAAAGACGGGCATTAATCCCGGCAAATCCGACCATGAAAGTCCCCTAAAAGCGATGGAAGAATTAATAAAAGTAGTAAGACAAGTTGTCGGTTTTATGAAAAAACATGAGCAGGACAAACTCAATCCTTTGCATGATGGTTTGATTTTGCTAAAGAATACTTTAGGTGACTCTCTGAAAATATTACCCAAGTCCGAACGCTTTGAAGAAGTGATTAAAGCCCTGAATCAGATAATTGACTACCACGAAAATGAGAAGGATTATTTGCGACAAGCTCAGCAGAAAATTATTGATGAGAATAAAAAAGAAATGACGGCATTAACCAAAGCCCTCAACAGCTTGCAGGCACAGCAAAAAGCGATGCAGGCAACCATTGATGCCAAACTCAGTAAAAAAGTTTTTGGTTAACTGCTTAATGTACATCAAAGTAATCAATCCCAAAATACACGGCAAGAAAGAGTACAATAACTCCGGAAGCTGTTCGGCTTTAGTAGAATATCTAAAAAAGGAAGATGAGGACAAAGGATTGGAAAAGGAGTTCTTCTTCAGCCACGACAAAGACCATGTACTAAGTAACGATGTTCTGAGAAGCATAGATAGCAACTGCCCAAGCATTGTAAAGGGTGAAGCAAGGTTCTACAGCTTGGTCGTTGCTCCGCGCCCCGATGAAATGGATCATATCAAGAATGATAAGACAAAATTAAAAACATACGTTCGGGACACGATGGATATATACGCGGGGAACTTCAACGGAAAAAACGGGGCAAGTAAAAATCTGTCCGGTGGCGACCTTGTTTATTACGCCAAACTGGAAGAGAAACGGTATTACAAGGGAACGGACGAAGCAGTAAAACAGGGAAAAGCCAAACAAGGCGATGTGATGCCTGGTGATAACACTCATGTACATGTCATCGTCAGCCGTACCGATAAAAGCAAAATAATAAAACTCTCACCGCTGGTCAACAGTAAGAAACTGTTCAGCAGAGAAAACTTTAAACTGAAATCCTGCACGCACTTTGACCAGCATTATCTTTATGAAGGTGCAGGCAAGGAATTAGAAAAACATATTGTGATGCGTGACGGAACGCTGCAAGAATGTACGGACTACATTAACAGAGAATACGACAGGAATAAAAAATATGAGAGCAGCATGGAAAATGACCTCTTAAAAATCGGACACTTAAATCCTGCACAGGAAAGTTATCATCCGGAAGATGAAGATGAGAAGAAAAGAAAAAAGAAAAAACAACAAGAGGATATACCCGATAGAAAACGCGGATTAAGTATGTAGTATCATCAAACGACCTTTAAGAAATTTTGGATAACAACGCAACGCGCGTGGCAAATGAGTTTTACGCACGAACAACGGAAGTGAAAAGTAGTCCATGTCTGAACGAAGTGAGTTTGGGCTACGACAGGAAAACTTGAGTTGCAGCACACGTTCAAAATTTGTTAGCAGTCTTGACCTTTTGTTTACTTTTGTGTCAAAACAAAAGTAAAGTATTGCATGGTAATTAAATCGCAGAATCTTGTTCAAAAATGGTTCGCGCAAGATGAAGATAGCCGTAC
>PLUL01000052.1 GCA_003164895.1 Bacteroidota bacterium
TTTTAGTTCGGGGTTGAATTTCGAGATGGGCATTGAGTGAAATTTATTATATGCTAAACTCATCCGCTTGTGTCATAATGGCATTGTTTGGAGAGTTCAAGAATGAGGTTTAAGTTGATGTTATAACATTAATTAAAGGTGCTGATAACTCAACTTTTTGGAGAGTTCCTGTTGTTTCAAATAAAAAATTTCAAACAGGAATTTAAGTTCAGAAACCCCAATTGTCGTTTCTTAAAAGGGGTTCTGAACTTGCGATTAAAAAGGAGATTGTCTATTCCAAAGCATGACCCAAGATTTCTCGGCAATGTCTTTTGAATGAATCCGGTT
Organism: Bacteroidota bacterium; assembly: GCA_003164895.1. Taxonomy (GTDB): domain Bacteria; phylum Bacteroidota; class Bacteroidia; order Palsa-948; family Palsa-948; genus Palsa-948. The sequence continues at coordinate 328 of PLUL01000052.1, forward strand.
TGGCAATCAACATTTTTACAACGGTGTCTTTTTTTCAACGCTCTAAAGGTTCTGACGAACGATAGCGGAACGGAGACCGAGGGAATGCTTTGATTCGCCAAGTCGGAGTGAAGTGGAGGAAGGAAGGTTCTTTTGTGCGTTGGGCTGTACGAGATAGCGATAGTAGTGATGGCAACATCACGCGCTTTGGCGGGATGGGGGAAGGCTTTTGGGAACGGATACGCGCGGTCTCAAGTCCTTTCTGGCGGATACGATGCGCACGGAGCAACGCAGAGTGGCATCGGATGGGAGATGAGGCATCGGGGGAAAGGTCTTGAGAATCTCCCCAAAAAATTAATACTCAAAATCCAAAAGTTCTTTCAATTTTAGTCCAAGTGCTTCTGCGATAGCATGGAGTTGAGCAATAGTCGTGTTTATTTGCCCCAGTTCAATTAATGAAATATGCTTTTGAGTTGTATTACATTCAAAAGATAGCTGGTCTTGGGAAATATTTTGTTCCTTTCGTACCTCCCTTATTCTTCTACCTAATGCCTTGAGAAATTTTTTGCTTTGCTTCTTTTTCACAAAGCAAAAGTTCACATAGTTAAAAATATATTAGGTAATATATTACCTAATAAATACTTTTTCTACATTTGCATTTAATTGCACATAAGATTTGTATTAACGCTTGCAGCCAGTATGTTTTTGTTTGGAAAAGCAATAAAAGAAGAAATTAATTTTTACGAAGAGCAGAATAAGCGTCTTGCAGTAGATGATCTTTTACGCGAGGTGTTTCATAAAAAGCCGAAACACCGCAAGCAAATAAAGGAAAACGAGCAACGGATAGAAAGATTAGAATGGAGAATAATCCAGCTTTGCCGATGAAGTACAATGGAATCCGAATAATACTTATTTACAGTTTGTCCAGACAACAGTTAATTGACTTCGTAAAACGCAAAGATAAGGATAGTGATTACAGTTTGGCAAGTTTTGCATGGCACACAGACGAACAACTGCGTGAGTTAGCAATTTCAGTAGATAAAAAGATGCAAGCCGAAAAGGGAAAAAATAAAAAGACAATTATTAAACTCCAAGTATCAGAAATAAAATAAAAGAAAATGAGCAGAGGATTGAACGATTAGAGTACTGTTTGATTTCGGAATACATATAATATGGGGTGAATTTTTATTCAGAAATAATAAACACATACAACAACCGCATAATTTGCAGATTCAAAAAATGTTTCTATGTTTGCCATATCATTTGAAAGACACCGTCCCCATCCTTGTCTTTCGTTTTTTGAGTCACCTATATGAAATGAAATTACCCTTTCTCATAGAGAAAATAGTTTTATCTCAGGCATGTATTGCCGTTACAGTTTTGGATCGTAATAAATTCTCCCACGTTTTTCATAACCAAATTCTAAACATCTTAATCTTACAGCAATGAAAAAACTTTTATTTGTTTTTACAGCGATTGCATTTTCTTTTTGCAGTCAAAATGCTTTTTCCCAAACCACCATTGTTAATTATGACTTTAACAGCGGTTCATCTTACAGCGGATTAACTCCAACTGTTGCTACGAACATAACTTCCACCGCAACAGGAACTGAAACATTCACCACTTACTCAGGAACAGCCAGTGGCTCATCAGCATTTGTTGCAAACAGCACCGCAGGAAATGCCCTTGCAATGGCAAACAGCAGCGGAACAAACACCCGCTACTGGACTTTTCAATTAGGCGGAAGCGCATTAAACACGTATTGGGGGTATAAACTTTATTTGCAGGCGCAACGCAGCACAACTGGAGCGCAAACTGTAACTATAGCTTACAGCACAAACGGAAGCACCTACACTAACTTTTCTACAACCATGAGTCCGCCCGATGGAAGTTTTGCCGAACAGGTTTTTGATTTAAGTGGAGTGAGTGCATTAAATTATCAGTCGGCAGTTTACTTTAGGATTATGGCAAGTGGAGCAAGTGGCACAGGAACATTACGGATTGATAATATTGAAATCCTAGCTTCTCTCCCTGCGCCAACTAATTGGTCGCTTACAGGAACACAAATAGGAACAAATAACTATTTCATTGGTTCCACCGATGCGAAAGATTTTATTATCAAAACAAATAATACGGAAAAGATGAGAGTTGCTTCGGGTGGCAATGTGGGTATTGGTACTGCTTCTGCTCCTTCACAAAAATTAGAAGTTGCAGGAACTATATTCAGCAATACAGGCGGATTCAAATTTCCTGATAACTCTGTTCAAACAACAGCAGGTATAACATCAAATAGCAGCCCTTCACTTTCTTCATTATTGGTTAGTAATTTAAGCGGAACAGGCGATAGAATACTTGCCGCTGATGCAAGCGGTAATTTGAAAATTGCCAATTCTATTACATCGCTTGCATGGTCAACATCAGGAAATGCAGGGCTTAGTTCCTCAACTGCTTTTATGGGAACAACAGACTATGTGGATGTGGTTTTTAAAACATACAATAGTGAAGTAATGCGTGCCACGGCAACCGGTAATGTAGGAATTGGAACTTCCAGTCCCGGTGGAAAATTAGAAGTAAGAAGTAGTCCAAACGCCAATTATATATTTACTGATAACTCAACAAGCGGATATACTTCAACCTTCAGAATGGATAATACCGGATTAAAAATTGGTCATAACAGTATTTATAGAGATATTGAATTTGAAATTTTTGGTGCACCCATAATGACACTTTTATCTTCTGGTAGTATTGGTATTGGCACTACAAATCCGGGTACAGGTTATCTGTTGGATGTTAATGGCGTAATGAGAGCAAATGAAGTGAAAGTATGTTTGTTTGGAACTTGTGATTTTGTATTTGATAAAAATTATAAACTCATGCCCATAGATTCCCTTGATGCTTACTTGGAACAAAATCATCATTTGCCGGAGGTAGCATCTGCAAAACAAATGCAAGAGGAGGGCAATGTTTCATTAGGTGAAATTGATAGTAAGTTATTACAAAAAGTGGAAGAGCTCACTCTTTACATGATTCAATTAAATAAAGAAGTAGCATTGTTAAAAGCAGAAAATGAAAAACTAAAAAATGACCATAAATAATTTGTACGCGTTTCAATAAAGTATCTACAATGAAAAAAGCAATATTATTTTTTACCTTATTAATAGGTTGTTTTATAGGACATAGCCAAACTCCTACCAATGACCCGCATTGGCAACTTAAATGGCATGACGAATTTGATAGTACGGCTATTAATACAAATATTTGGGACATACCTAATAATTTTAATCATAGTGGAGAGCCTGAAATATATACGAACAGACCTGTTAATGTTTTTCTTTCAAATGGCAATTTAGTATTAAGAGTACTAAAAGAAACTTATGGAGGTTATCAATATACTTCGGGAGATGTTAGTACATCAGCGATCCCGTACGACCAACAATACGGGTTTATTGAAGCAAGAATTAAACTCCCAGATGGTCGTGGTTTATGGCCAGCTTTTTGGTTATGGAATGCATCTTCATCTTATTATAACGAGGTTGACATTTTTGAAATGATTCCGGGTTACCCCGACTGGTGTAATCTCAATCTCAATCATACTAAAAATACAATGACATCGAGCTATCATCTGAGTAGTGGTGAGAATGCATGCGTTCATGGTTCCGCCTCAACAATACAAGACTTCACGCAATATCATGTCTATGGAATAGAATGGTCTCCCAGTAAAATAGTTTATTATGTAGATGATTATCCTGTAAGAATTGTTCAGAATTCTCAAATAACAAATACTTTACATATAATTTTGAATTTAGCTATTCAAGGAACCAATGGTGCTCCACTAGCTGATAATACAACTCCTTTTCCCTCGGATATGCTAATTGATTATGTGAGAGTCTACGAATTAAAGGAAGATTGTAATGATTTTATTAACTCAACTAATTATGATTTTTCTACATATAATAATGTAGAAAAAAACTTTATTAATATTGGTCAAGGAGGTGGCAATAATTCTCTTTCTGTTGGCGACAATATTACAATACGAGCGTCACAATATATTGAAATCAACGGTGATTTTTATGTTCCTGTTGGAGCGTCTTTTTATATGGATGCAAATAAAGATTGCGCTACAGATTTAGGTGGTACTGGATGTACCCAGACATTTAACCCTTGCATATATGATTTTTCTACCTACGATAATTCTGTAAAAAAAATTATTGAATTGGGAGGAAGTGGTTGTAATGTGAACATTACTCCTGTAAATAATGCACTTTTGTTGGAAGCCACGGATATTATTATTTTAAAACCGGGTGTAGTTGTTACCCCCGTTACTGGAAAATCAGTTGATTTAAATATTTCCACATGCCATTAATAAGAATAAATATTAAGGCAACTTTACTAATTGTTTTTTGTTGCTTTTTAATTTATGGCTGCAAAAAACATCATGATTATCGTGATAAGTTTCTTGGAAATTATCGTTTTGCAATTCATTTGCAAACCTACATGGGGATAGCACCTCCGAACTATAGCACTACTGATACTACATACTATTATAATGGGAAAATCGAACTTGGCACACGCGAGAATACAGTTTTAATTTTTTTTACTGAACAATCTTCCTCAAACAATTGGTATGAGCCATTTGAATCAATAATTTATGAAGATGGATCATTGGGGTATAGTAGTGGTGGTTATTATTTAGTTGGTGAACTCGAATCTATCAGTAAAATTAAATTTCATCTTGGAAACCATTTCCCAGGTAGTGGATTTGACTATTATGTAATAGGAGATAAACAATAACTACATGAAAATAGGAATTACAATAATGTTTTATTTATTTATTTTTTCTTTCGAATCATTTAGCCAAGATACCATTGGCAAAAAGATAAATAAGGATAAGTTTCAATGTTCTATTAAGGCGGGTGGTTGTTATAAATCATTTTGGGGGAATAAATATATTGCGCCTACTCCAAATTTAGCTTTTGATACTACTTTAACTCATCAATTTGACGGCTTCAAAAAAATTCCCACACATAGTTTTAATGTGGGAATTTTATTTAGTTATAAAATTTATAATAACTGGCATATAGCATCTGGGTTATTTTATTTTGTCAGAAGAGATGTGTATGAAAGCAATCCCGATACGGTTAATAAATATCACACTTCTGTTTATGTTCCAATATCCGGTATTACCCGATACGATTACTTTTCTGAAAATATAGAACTGCCACTTCTAGTATTGTATAAGTATAAAAAAATTAATTTTCTTGCCGGAGTTCATTTGCCAATAGTAACTTTTCTCAGAACAACTTATACCTATGCAGATAATCTATCTCCTCAATATGCCACTTGGGGTACTTCTCAAAAAGTAATTAATACTGTTGAAACTTCTTTAACTGTTTTTCCGACTTTTCAGATTAGTTATGATTTAAAAATCAAGAATCTTTCTTTGAATCCATTTTTAGGAATTGATTTTGGCGTAAAGAAAAGTTTTTATCTGCAAGGAGGAATTATTCTTCCATTAATAAAACAAAATAACAACTAGGTTAGTTAATATTAATATTAAATAATACAAAACTATGAAAACAAAAATCTTTTTATTACTGTTTTTGCTCCCATTCATGAGCAAAATATCATCAGCTCAACTGAAAGTTGATCCTAACGGCAGTGTTGGTATGGGAATTGACCCAAACAACCCCAATTACAAAGTGCTTATAAAAGGAAATTTGGCTTTAACAACCTATCCTCAAATACCTCCGCCACTCACTCGATATACAGAGCTAAGATTTAAAGTTGGTAATGGTTCACCTGGTTGCGAATTTGGAACACCTACTCGCAATATTGCAGTTTGGTCGTCTGAAGTGGGATATAATAATTTATTTGCTGCTCATTATTTTTCAGCATCTGATTACAGATTAAAAACAAATGATTCAATTCTAAATAATGGTCTTGCAAAAATTCGACAATTACTGCCTTATTCATTTAATATGCGAGATACTTTAGGAGGTGATGCTTCTACGATAAGACAATATGGTTTTATTGCTCAAGATGTGAATGCAATTCTTCCTGATATTACTGATACTGTAAAAGGTATTATGCTGCTTGATTACCAACAAATTATTCCCTTTGCGGTAGGTGCTATCAAACAGTTAGACAGTACAGTAACAGATTTAAAAAATAACCCAAGAGGTGTTTTAGGAACAGGCACTGCAAATTATTTAGCCAAGTGGCACAATACTGATTCCGCAACAAGTAGCAGTGTATACGATAACGGAATAATAGTTGGAATAGGAACAACTTCAGGAAACGGGCTGTTTAACGTGTCAACTAATGGAGGATCAGTATATGCTGCTGAATTAACAGCTAACGGAGGTTCTTCTGCTGCGCTTCATCTTCAAGGAATAGGAGGATGCAACGGAATTAATGTGTCAACAGAGAATGGAACTGCGGGATATTTTTCATCAAATTCAACTTACTATGCAGGTTATTTTAATGGAAATGTCAGTGTATTAGGTACTTTTTCTAATCCTTCCGATCAACTACTTAAAACAAATATCGTTGATATTCAAGATGCGACTCAAATTCTCACGCAATTGCGTCCTCGAACTTTTAATTTCAAAACAACCGACTTTCCTTCTATGAATTTGCCGACAGGAACACGCTATGGATTAATTGCCCAAGAATTAGAAACTGTACTTCCTGATCTTGTGTCAACAAGTGTGCATCCGGCTAAGTTAGATTCAGCGGGAAATATTGTAACTCCTGCTTTTACATATAAAAGTGCAAATTACGAAGCACTCATTCCTATTTTAGTGAAAGGATTTAAAGAACAGGATTCCATTATCAAAGCATTGCAATCAACCATCAACACCTGCTGCAATATCACTTCAAGAACAACAAACAACGAATTGCCATCTACCGATGTCGAGCTTTCAAGTAAGTCAGCAATCCTCTATCAAAATATGCCTAATCCATTTGGCGATGGAACAACCATACGTTATTTTGTTCCTGAAAATTCCATTGGAGCAAGCATAATTTTTTACGATGAGTTTGGCAACGAAATTAAAAACTTGGAACTGCCAAACAAAGGTATTACAGCAGAACTAAATCTTGCAACTATGAACCTTGCAACGGGTATTTATTCTTATTCACTGATTGTGAACAGCAAAGTAATTGATACAAAGAGAATGGTGAAGGCGAAATAAAAATAAACTATTAATTTCAAGAGGGTGCTTTAGAGAGAATTTTCTACTAAGTCGTAGTGATTTAGCAATTAATGATAAAGAGAAAGTATTCAATTTTTTTCTACTCAAAAGTTAACATTAATCCTTTATTACCCCGCAAAGTGCACGTGCACTTTGCGCGCTGGGCGCGTGGATTTTCGTATTGAATATTATTTTTAGTTTATAAAATCTCGTTTTCATCACATATTAGAACATCACCGACAATGAAATCAAAGTTGCTATGAATATATAACTCGGTTGCTTTTTGATTGATAGATAAATCATTTATTTTTCCTTCTTCATTTATAACCATTGTCCTTCCGTCCTTTGTCTTGACAATTTCAATCAGACCGCCTACAAAGTTTTGCAGTTCATCTAATTTGAAATTCGTTTTATTTTTAGGGAGTACATTTGTTTCTTCTCCGTTTGTTTTTATAAGTGTTGCCATGTTGTATTTATTATTTTAGGATTAATTCTTTTTTTTCGTTCTGCTCCTTTTGTTTTATCACATCGCTTCCGTATTTACTGCGGATGGAGTTTATATCTATGGGTTTATGATTTTTGCTTTTGAAATTTTCAGGTCGGAAATACCACATTTGTTTTTTCGGTGCAAACCAAAATCCCGATTGTTTTAAAATGGTTCTGTGTTGTTTCGTTTCACCTGAAACCCATAACCATGCTCCGATAAGTTCAATAATGATTCCTTTCAGGTTTATGATTTTAGAAATAACATCAGGATAAATATTTAAGTCTGCTTTGTCCCCTTCATGTTTATATTCAAACGTAGGATGGTCGCAGAAATATTTATACTCGTTGTTTATCTCCTGCATGGTGGCGGTGTCGCCTCCTTCGCGGTCGGGGTGAAATTTCAATGCTAATTCCTTGTAGCGTTTTTTTAATTCCTCGATGGAACTAATATTTTTAAAATAGGTTGCTTTCATTTTCTGAATACGTTTTAGATTCTTTGTAATAGAATTGTGTTTCTTGATTTTTTTTCGTGTCATTTAAAGCAGTAACATATTCCTGTGCTTCTGCCTGTGTTTCTTTTGAATCAATGACTGATTCAAAGTTTTTTTCCGCTTGGATAATCTCGAACATAAATTTTTGTTTTCGTTGGTGTTTTGTTTTTTATTTTTTGTGTATAGACTTTCGCTATACCTCTTAAAGGAAAAAGCGAAGCGTCCCGAATCGGGGGGCGCGGGTCGACTTGGGCAGAATTCCGATGAACATCGGAATCTATGGCTGCTCGCCTTAAGCGGGTGTCAATAGAGGAACGCGGAATAAGTCCCGAAGGGTCTCGCGCTTCGCGTGATTATGCGCGTAGTGTCATTGACACCTTAGCCCCACGATTATTATTGCATTGGAGGTATGGCGAAAGTTCTGATATGCACAAATTCTTTTACCACGTTGAAAGAAATATATATTGATAAAAATCTCGGAGAAGAAATAAAATGAATAAAGACAAACAGCAAGCGGATAAATCCTTAAAGAAAAAAATGTGAAAGTGTTTTCATCGTGAAGCTGTCCGATGCGTAGCATTCCTTCGGAAAGGATCGGGCGAAGCGATGAAATCTCTTTCAAAGTGTTCTGCTTGCTTTTGTCCTTATACCGAAAATATATTTTACCTGAAAAGTGACCATTCAATCACACCCGATTTAAAGATATTTTGATTTTTGTTCTGTGAAAAGTCGAGGGTAATAGAATATTTAAAAATCTTGAAGGGAATATATAATGTACACGATCGTATACATTCAATTTAAACACTTTTAGACTTTTGTTCTATAAAAAACAGAAATCAATAGAATATTTAAAAATATTGGAGGGAATCTAAAAAGAGACCTCGAGGTTGCATCTCATTTAAAGACCTGTTTATTTTTGTTCTGTGAAGGTAAAAACGAAAACTATTTTTTTTGATTACCCTCGAAATTCAACCCCGAACTAAAA
>PLUL01000006.1 GCA_003164895.1 Bacteroidota bacterium
TGAATTATGAAAGAGGTCTAATAAACTTGTTTGTGCATCAAGTATTTTTCCTGAAACCATTTGTTCGATGGAAGCAGTATCGGTGATGAGAAAAAATATGCTGCTTGTAAATGAAGTTGTTCCAAAAGAATATTTCACATCTGCCATCACAACAGACCACGCATATCCCGCAGCAGGTGCTGCAAGTTCAGGAATATCTATAGGAATGCTGTTGCCATTTCTTATTTGATTTGCAGAGATAATTATTCTGAAAGATGTGAATCCGCAGTTGCAAGAGCAAAAGAGGAAGTTGAGCATTTGACGAAGGGTTTTCATTGGAATTGTTTTTTGACCTCATCCCCGTCCCTTCTCCTTAAGGAGAAGGGAGTGAGGGTTGAGGTGGACTATGGGGTTTTATATTCTTATTGTTTGCATTTCGTTCCAGTCCCCTGCAAGTTCAGGATGTTTGCTGTTGAACCAGCGGCTCCACGCACATAACCACTTGTCGGAATTTGCGGTGCCGAAATTAAATTGATGTGTTGCTCCGCTGTAGAACTCCTGCTTTGCGCCGTCATCCGGATTTTGAGGAACAGGTGCGGGAAGTGGAGCAGGAAGCGATGCTGCGGCAGTGGAGGATACATTTGCAGTTCGTGCAGCATTTGCATTTATTGCAGCAGCGGTGCGTGCGGCAATTGTTTTTGGATTATCATCCATAATTATGTATGCATATTGCACGCCATCTTAACCTGCTACAAGCGAAGCACGTTTGCTTACGTGGTCATTGCGCGAGGTAGCTTTCATGCTTCCTAAAAGTCCGCTTTTCCATCCGGTGATGCACAGGTCGGCAATTTTAGTATGCGTCTTGCTTGGATGTGGGCGGTTAACATTCAGCACCAGATTAAAAATGTTTTCCTCATCCGCAGATGCGTTGGGGCTGGCGGCAATAATACTTAACAGCGGATTTGCAAAGGCGCGGAAATCCTTAATGAACTGTTTTGCTTTTAGTTTCACTGGCTTTGTACTTGTTGCAGGGTTGCTGTACTGAGCAAATAATCCGGTATTAACCGTATCCCAAAACAGTCGTTTGTTATGCCAGTCGCTGGCGTTGGTACTGCTTAGTCCCAAAAACTGCCAGTAGGGATTACCGCTTGTGGGCTCAATTGCCTGTAGTCTGTCATCACTCGTGGTGATGTAGGGATCGCATTTTTTGGGGCTTACTGCAATTCGAAGACCTTTCTTTGTGTTTGTCATTTTGTTTTGTTTTTAGTGAATATGTAATTTTTAGTAAGTGAAATATTCTGAATGATAAGCGGGATAAAAAAACTCACCATTGTCACATACCATTTAAATGGGTGTAACAAGAAATCTGATCATTGAAACGTACCCTTTCATCGTTTCAATAAAAGATATGATCATTGAAATATTTTTACTGACGATTGCAATAAAATATTTAATGATTGAACTGTTTTCTTTCATCCATGAAATAAAAAATCGCACAATTGAAAGATGGATTCCAATCATTGAAATGGCAGCACCCATTATTGAAATATTATTTCCAATCACCTCTTTTTTTTTCATCACTATGTTTTTCTCTGTTTTCATCTTGTGTTCTTTTTGAGTTATCAGTTTTCCTATTCTGTTCTGTTGCTGTTTCTGGCATAATAACTCAAGGAGGAAAACAGATGTTGCATGGGTTCTCACGGGCGAAGGTTTTTTCTCACGAGCAGATGAAATTTCTCACTGGCGAGGGTCAGGCGGCGGAAGATGAAACGCCTTTATTTTTTTCGTCAACAAACTTTTTCACCCGCACATATCCTGCGGCATTGAGTTGAATGATTTCGTTGTTGCTCAGCTTTGCCTGATGCCATGCGTAACCAATAACTTCATCCAGCTTGATGAGGTAATAGCGGTGCACACGCACAAAAAGCATAAGCGAGTCAAATTTTTTTTGAAAGATATTGAGGCGGTAGGAGTATTCTATTATTTCACCGTCCTTGAAATGAATGCAGCACTTTTTCCCGCAGGATTTTACATACAACACGTCTTCAGCCAGTCGGCTGATGGATAAACCCTTCTTTTTAAATGCAGCGCAAAGCACATGGAAGTTATTTTTATTTGCGCGTAGAGGTATTATCATGATGGCGTTTTTTACTTGTAACGTAAATGCAGAAAAAATGTTTCCGTATTAAAATGGTTGTAAAATTTTTTAAGTAAAATGCCGTCCGAAAACTCTTTCCATTCAGGAAGTGAGGAAGGCGAAACTGACGAATGTTTGTTCTTAACAATCTTTTTTCGAATATTTATTCAAACACAGAAGAAATAAATTGTTATCTAAATATTTTTTTAATGATATTTTATTGCAAAATTCAACCTTTGGATTACCCAATTATTGGTACATTTGCCTCTAATTAAAATTTTTATTAGTACTATGTTTTTACGATGGCTTATAATCGTTTTATTTTTTAGTTGTAACCAAAGCACCTTTTCTCAATCGGTGCGAGTAATGGTATATGGGGGAGGCAATATAAATTTTGTTTTTAATTCGATTGCTGAATTTCAATCTGGGGTTACGCTTACCAATTGGACTGTGATAGGAATCGGGGTGACAGAACCCGTAGCTGGTGGGCATACCGGATGGACACTTAGCGTAAGTGCGGAAGACGCTGATGGGGATGGATTTCTTACCGGTACTGTTCCGGCAAATAAAATACCTTTTGCTGATCTTCAGGTAAGGGCAACTCCTTTGGATCTTTGTGTGCCTTGTAATTTTTTAGGTTCTCCATTTGTGAATTTGACCTCTTTCGCGGGAGGACCTACTGTCATAGTAAACAGCACCAGCGATCCTGCTTGTCCCTGTCCGGTTCCAGGTAAAGTTACCAATCTTGTTCCTGCTTCGACCCGTATTTATGTTTCATACCGATGCGGAGTTTCTCCACTGGGTGGGATGATGGGAAAACCTGCGGATTTTTATTCTGACAATCTTTGGTTTGATTTATCAATGTTTTGAGTTTTATTTATGGAATTGAAGATACTTAAATTTTAGGTTTAAGTTTTAGGATATAACTATTTTGAATTATTTAACTTTGGAAAGTTGATAAGTGAGTTATAAAACAACTAAATATTTATTATTACTTCATACTTTAGTCAGAAATCACTAAACTTAATAGCACGGGAAAGAAGTATTTTATTTATATGAAAAAATTTTCGTTTTATATTATATGTGTTTTATTTTTAGTTTTTAATTTTCAAGTTGCAAATTCTTTCTCGCAAACAGTTCCTGATTCTGCTGTAAGTGAGTCAAATAAAAATTTAGTAGGTAAAGACAGTATTTTAAAGCCATTACCAACACTTGATACTTCTAGAAAAAATTCTACTGTTCAGTTATTATCTCCTCTTACATCGGATAGCGTTGAAAAGTTTTTTTCCGATACTGCTAAATCAGCTAAGAAGGCAATTCCCATTGTGGATACTTCTAAAACAACCCTTCATAAACCCTCAATACCTTCTGCTGTTGTGTCTTTAGAATTTGTTAAGGAAAAAACTGAACATAGCCCTGATTCAACTTATTTTAATATTTTAAAGGTAATTAATAAGAATGGTAGCCCTGTGCAAGGGGTTGTAAGAATTTCAGTTCCTTTGGGATGGAGATTAATTTCGAGCGAAGAAACTACGGTAAATATTGCTTCTGGAAGTACAGAATATATTCCTATTCGAGTTTCGATGGATCGCAAAGCGATTGGTGGAACTTCATACATTATTAACGCCTCACTTGTATCCAGTCGTTCGCTTTATCACGATAAAAATCAGTTCTCAATCAGTAAGTCTTGTTATGTTACTATTCCTAAAAATAGTTCATGGAATTTTTATGCTTTGCAGCGCACCACATATTTTGACCGTTATTCTGAATATACACCTCTTAAATTAAAATTAATTAATAGGGGAACTGGTATTGAAATAGTGAAGTTGCAATTTGAAATGGGGAGTTCACTTGAAATGTATGGTGCATTAGGGCATATACACTTTACCTCTATTGAATTAAGACCACATCATGACACCATTGTTTCTTTCCCTATAAAATATTTACCAATTAATCAACCTGAATTGTGGAATAGAGATTTCCAAAGATTAATAGTGCATATAACCGCTACGGTAGATAGTACTGTTAAAAAAACATCGGTGAATTTTAAATATCTTGAAAGTGCATTTCATAACGATTTAGAAGAAAAAATTACACCACTCAGCATTGAAGCTCAAATACAAAACATTCTTTCAGATGCCAGCCCAACTTTGCTCCTTGCCGGATATGGAACGGTACTATTTAAAAATAATGATGTGTTTGATTACGATATGAGATTTTATAATATTCCTTTTACTCAAAATGCAAACTCACAACCAATTGATTATTTATGGAGGCAAACCCACATGCTTGCCGGATATACTTCAGGTAATTGGGCTGCGAAAATTGGTGATATCAACGCCTATAGTTCTGGTTTTTTTGGTATTATGGGTCGTGGTATAGGTGGGGAGTATAAACTAAACGCCACCAATACAATTGGAGGAGTATTTACTGCTGCTTTAGGGTCTCCCATATATAGCGGAACTGTATTTCATCAAATTAGATTGCCGAAATCTATGCTATTAAGATCTGCTTTAAGTATAGTGAACGATAATTATAATAAACTAAATACTTACGGTGCATCAGCTCAACTGAATTGTCCACTATTAAATGGACAATACATTACAGTATTAGTTGGTGCAGCAGCTACTCAGCACAATTACAATAACCAAACTTTTCTTGAACCAAATGGTACCCCAATAATAACCAATGACCCGGGAGTAACTCGTTTGGGTTTTGCTTCAAGAATTGGATATTCCTTAAATCAAAAAAAAATATCTGCGTCTGTTAATGTGGATATGGCAACTAGAAACTATTACCAATCCTATAGCGGTAAACTCAACATCACCGCCAGCGGGCAGTATATCCTAAATAAAAAATATTATTTACTTGGTACAGCTGTGTTTTTCATGCAAGATCCCCGTATCTATAATAGAGGAATTCTGAATCCTGAAAATAAGTTTTTGTCCGGTATGTATAGAGTAGAAGCAGCCGGAAAAATGACAAATAAGATAACACTTTTTGCCGGACCAATGGTGGAAACTTTTTCTTATTCTGCACTTAAGGTAAATCCACTTCACGGCGATACTTTTTATACTCATTTCAATACTATTTCACCAAAACTATCTTTGCGATGCAATTACAAAAATAACCTTTCTGGTTTCATTACTCCTTATGTGCAGGTTGGCTATACATTTATTACTCGCGCTGAAGATTCTACAATTATTCCTCCTACACCTTTTGTTCCAAAGCCAGTCTTTTTTAATGCAAAAGCCGGTCTTAATATTATGCAAGGCAATTGGGGATTAAATATATTTTACTACATGGGTCCATATAGTTTACCTACCCAGAGTGACTATTATTATTTTGGAACTTACACTAACTCGATGCGCATAATGCCATTTTTTCAAAAATATTATTTTAATAAAACCTTATTGCTTAGCTCATATGATTCCTATTTCTTCGATGCATCTAACAACAATCAGCAAATATCAATCAATTTACGTTTACAATTCTCATTAGGCCGCGACTGGAAATTTTTTATTGACAATAATCTTTATACATCAAGCAATATAAGTTCAGAGGGAGCGCAAACCTATGCGAGAACTTATTTCATGAGTATTGGCATCAAAAAAACATTTGATATACCACAACCTTTAGTTAAATACTATACCCTGAAAATTGTTTGTTTTAAAGATATTAATGGCAATCACAGAAAAGATGAGAATGAACAAGGGATTTCAGATATTGTTATTACTATGGATAAGCAAGGAAGAATGGATACCATTAAACAAAAATATATTTTGGATCCGGGTCAGTTTGCTACTGCGGAAATGGTAACAGATAATTTCGGACAAGTAGTTTATTATCATATTCCCCAAGGAGAATTAAATATTAATATTTTTCCTTTGCAAAATCTGAGAGATGTTTTTATTCTTAATGGTCAGAAACAAACAATAACAATCACGCACGACACAACTTATTATATTCCTTTTGTCGAAAGTTTTAGAGTAAAAGGCAAGGTTATTTTAAATCGTGATGAATTTTCTCCCGTTGGTTCAGTTTCCCTTGCGAATATAAGGGTTACAGCAACAGATTCTCTGGGTAATAGTTTTCCTGCGCTTACCAACGCAGATGGCAGTTATATACTTTATGTTCCTGAGTCAGGAGATTACAGAGTAACAATCAATAATGTTTTGGGTGATAAGTTTATTTTGCAGGATCCGGAATTTACGGTTAGCTTTGATGGATTAAAAGAGTTTGAAGTGGATTTTATTTTTAATGAGAAAAAACGCCAAATAAATATTAATAATTTATCTACTCAACCTGCAAATACTTCAGGAGATTCACATCCTCTTTCGGCAAGTTCTGCAAATACCAAAGATACAACCTCATTAGTAAAATCTCCGCCATCGGAAGGTATGACTTATAGGATTCAAATTGCATCTAGTCCAACCAGATTATCTAAGGTTCAACGAGCAAAAATGTTTAAAGGAGTTGAGAAAGTGAAAGAATACATTGAAGGTGGAGTTTATAAATATACTGCAGGGGAATTTTCAACATTTGAATTTGAAAATGCTACAGATTATAAAGATAAACTTCGCGCAAAGGGATTCAAGGATGCTTTTGTAGTTTTCTTTAAGAAAAATAAGAGAGTCAAATAGATTTATATATTTTTTCTTGTTAAGGTTTTTATTCCCCATCAACATTCCTTCGTTGAAAAGATAATAGTTTGGCTCAGTCATTGGCTTAGCACTTTTCTACATTTGTTTTCCTCTATAAGTTACGAATGAAAACGAATTGCAGATATTTTCTATTTTCTATTTTCTATTTTCTATTTTCTGTATGTAATTTATTGTCTCAGCCAGTATTTTTCAAGCCATCAACCATTAGCCATCAACCATCTGCCATTTCATGGGTTGATTCTGTTTTCAATTCCTTAACGCCAGACCAACGCATCGGACAGTTGTTTATGGTTGCGGCATATTCAAATGAAAAAAAAGATGAGACGCAAATAAAGAGATTGATTGATAGCTGCGGAATTGGAGGGTTAATTTTTTTTCAAGGTGGACCAAAACGCCAAACGCGACTCACGAATTATTACCAATCACTTTCAAAAGTAAAACTTCTCATAGCAATTGATGGCGAATGGGGATTGGATATGCGGCTCGACAGCACCGTTCGTTTTCCACGACAAATGACACTTGGCGCAATTCCATCTAATGCCGATTCATTAATATATCTTATGGGAAAAGAAATTGCTCGTGAGTGCAAACGCTTGGGCATTCATGTGAATTTTGCTCCTGTTGTTGACATTAATAATAATCCAAGAAATCCTGTCATCAGCAATCGTTCTTTCGGGGAAAATAAATTCAGCGTTGCAAGAAAATCTCTTTTGTATATGAAAGGATTGCAGGATGCAGGAGTTCTCGCCTGCGCAAAACATTTTCCCGGTCATGGCGATACTGACAGCGACTCACACAAAACACTTCCGGTGATTTCTCAGTCAAAAGAACGGATTGATTCGCTGGAACTTTTTCCATTCAAACAACTTTTTAATGCAGGTGTTGGAAGCGTGATGGTGGCGCATCTTTTTATTCCGGCATTAGATACAACGACTAACCGAGCTTCCACTTTATCTCCGAAAATCGTAACGGATTTATTGAAAAACGAATTAATGTTTCAGGGACTTATTTTTACTGATGCGTTGAACATGAAAGGCGTTTCTAAATTTTACAAACCAGGAGAAGTGGATGCAAAAGCATTGGTTGCCGGAAATGATGTGTTGCTTTTTTCCGAAGATGTTCCAAAAGCGATTACTGAAATAAAAAATGCAATTTCAAGAGGAGAAATTACTCAAGATGAAATTGATGAGCGATGCAAGAAAATATTATTAACAAAACAATGGGCAGGATTAAATAAATATTCCCCAATTGATACCACAAATTTGATTCGTGATTTAAATTCCTCTCGGAGTGAATATCTTAACATTCTTCTTGCTGAAAATTCTGTAACGCTTCTGAAAAATAAAAACAGCCTTATTCCGCTTGTGAAATTAGATACATTGAAAATCGCATCTGTTTCAATCGGAGCAAACGGAAATAATAAGTTTCAGGAGATGATGGGATATTATTCTCCTGTGAAAAATTTCATCCTCTCGAAAGAACCAAGACAACACGAATTGGATACACTTCTGAAAAAACTTTGTGATTACAATCTTGTTATCATCAGCGTAGCGAGCGCAATCAATGATCCCAAGAGAGAATTTGGAATTACCAAACAAACCGTAGAGTTTGTAAAAAAAGTAAATCATCATACAAAAACTATTCTTACAATTTTTGCAAATGCATATTCACTCCAAATGTTTGATGGGATTTTCGACAGCATTGATGCGATTGTGATGGGTTATGAAAATGACGATTACCTGATGAATCTTTCCGCTCAAATGATTTTTGGTGGAATATCTGCCAAAGGAAAATTACCTGTAACAGCTTCGCAAAAGTTTCCTCTATTCTCAGGAATTTCAACAGGAGAACCGATTCGGTTCAAATACACGGTGCCGGAAGATGTTGGGTTGGATTCTCGTCAACTGGATCGCATAGATTCCATAGTGAAAAAAGGAATTACGGATAAAGCTTTCCCCGGCTGCGAAATTTTGCTGGCGAAAGAAAAAAAAGTTTTTTTCTACAAATCTTTCGGTTATCACACTTACGAGAATAAACGCCCGGTTAAGAAAGATGATATTTATGATTTGGCTTCGGTAACAAAAATTGGCGCAACCACTGCTTCGGTAATGAAATTGGTGGGAGAGAAAAAAATAAATGTGAATGATTCGTTATATCATTATTTGCCATGGCTCGATGGAACTAATAAAAGAAACATTGTCATTCGCGAAATGATGGCACATCAGGCGGGATTGAAAGATTGGATTCCTTTTTATTTGTATACGCTCAGTAAAGGTGAATACAAACCCGGGATTTTCAATAAAACAAAAACTGATGATTTCCCAATTCGTGTGGCAGAAAAATTATACATCAGTAAAAGTTATCCCGATACCATCTGGAAAAGAATAGTTGAATCTCCTGTGAGTGAAAAGCATAAATATATTTACAGTGATCTGGGTTTCCTGTTCATGCAAAAGATCGTAGAACAAACTTCGGGCACACCTCTCAATGATTACGCTTATCTGAATTTTTACAAACCGCTCGGACTTGCAACGATGAGTTATCGCCCGCGCGAACGATTTGAATTGAAACGGATTGTTCCCACAGAATACGATATTAAGTTTCGCAAACAGTTGGTGCATGGTGATGTGCATGATCCGGCTTCTGCAATGCTTGGCGGAGTGGCAGGACATGCAGGTTTATTTTCAGATGCAAATGATTTGGCAGTGATGATGGAAATGTTTTTACAGAAAGGAGAATATGGCGGACAAAGATATTTGGATACTGCCGTGGTGAGTGAATTTACAAAGTGTCAATTTTGTAAGGACAACCGCAGAGGACTTGGGTTTGATAAGCCCGAGGAAAATCCTTCGAAAGAAAGTCCGATTTGTGATTGCGTTTCTTATATGAGTTTCGGGCATCAGGGTTTTACCGGAACAATTACATGGGCTGATCCTGAAAAACAATTGGTTTATGTTTTTCTCTCCAACCGCGTTTATCCCGATTCAGAGAATCAAAAGATTACCAAGATGGGAATACGCAGCGCAATTTTAAGAACGGTGTATGGTGCAATGAAGTGATGTTCAATCCTTGCCCTTCAGAATGGTTTTAAATATAATTAACCTTGTTTTTTAATTTAAAAATCTTTCTCTCACATCTTCGGTTGGCACCATGCATTCTTTTCTTTTTTCCCACCATCGGTAACGATTTCGAGCAATGATGTCATAACAATAATTTCGGATGAATGGAGGAATAACGATGAAGATATAAAAAGCAGAATAAATTCCTCCGATATATTTCATTATTCTTAACCCTGCAGAAGATTTTAAATATGTTTTGCCATCGTAAATCAAAACAACTGTGTCTTCGCTGGAAGAGATTTTATACTCGTTCAATAATTTTTTTCCTGCCTCCGCTTGAATTGCTGCAAAGTGGAATAATTTTTTTCTGTCATGGCAAATAATGAAATTCACCCATCGGTTACAGTAATTACATGTTCCGTCAAAAAGAAGAACCAAATTATGTTTGTGCTTTTGTTTCTGATTTACCATGTTGTTTTAGATAAAGGTATAAAAGGAAAACGATTTCTTAAATTAAAACTTAACTCCAAATGATTTGTAAATTTGTGGGCAGATATTTTTAAGATATGTTTTTCTACCTGTCAAAAATTATTTCATTTCTTTTTATGCCTATCATTTGGGTTTTTATCTTGCTTTTGCTTGCGCTATTATTTAAAAATCCAAAAAGAAAAAGGCGAAGTTTGATAGGAGCAGTGGCGGTCTTTTATTTTTTTTCCAATGCTTTTATCATGGAAGAAGTAAACCGCGTATGGGAAATACCCGCAACTTCCTATAAAGATTTAAAAACGTATGATGCCGGAATTGTTCTCGGCGGAATGTTGGATTACGATATGAGCTTGGACAGAATCCAATTTTATCGCAGTGCCGACAGATTATTTCAAGCGGTGGAGTTGTACAAGACAGGTGTAATAAAAAAAATATTTTTTGTCGGAGGAAGCGGAAGCATTGAGTTTTCATATATCCGCGAAGGATTGTTTGTTCGCAGATATTTACTGATGCTTGGAATTCCGGATAAAGATATTTGGATTGAAAATGAATCGCGCAATACCAGAGAAAATGCTGTGAATGCAAACGAGTTTCTTGAAAAGCATGAATACACCAATGGAAATTTTTTACTTATCACTTCTGGTAACCACATGCGCAGAGCAATGGGTTGTTTTAAAAAAGTCGGCTTGAAAGTTTCTCCTTACAGTGTTGACCGTAGAGCGAGTCCGACAAGAAGATATTCCATTGATCATTTATTAATCCCAGATACGGAAACTCTTCTTTTCTGGGATGCACTCATTCACGAATGGATTGGAATGGTCGTTTATAAGGTTCAAGGATATGCTTAGAAAATTGCGTTGTTCTATTTTGGAAATTCCCTTCGCAGTTTTTTATTCTTCTTTGTTCCAAAAAGCTCCATGTAATTATAGAAGTCAATTTCTTTATAGGTCTGCGAGGAAATAGAAATTTTCTGAATATAAGTTGTCGGTTTGAGATTTATTCTCACCAATTTGTCAAGTATGATTTCAGCAGGCATTTTAAAAGTGGAATCCACATTTTTCCACCGGTAATAAAAATCGGTGCCGTCCCAGTAATATTCAAGCACCGGAGATTTTCTGTCGTACAGATATTGTTTGAAGAACCAATGGTAGTCGTCTCCCGTTTTTTCATTCACCATATCAATAAAATCTTTTGAAGAAACTGTTTTGTATCTGTATTTTTCCTGAAAGGATTTCAGAATGTCAAAAAAGATTCTATCAGCACCTATTTGTGTGCGCAACGTGTGAAGCGTCCATGCGCCTTTCTGGTAACAATCGTTGTTGCGATAATCAAAGTAACGGTAACCGACTGGACCAACCACAGGATATTTGTTTGCAATTTGCGACCTGTAAAGCAGCGCCAAATATTTTAAACTAAATTCTTTTCCCTGCGTGTTTTCAAGATAAAGGGCTTCAGAATAAGTTGCAAATCCTTCCTGAAGCCACACATCGGCAAAATCAGAAGCAGTAACTCCATTTCCCCACCACTCGTGCGCGCTCTCGTGAAGAATGATGTAATCAAAAGACAATCCAAAACTATTTTTGTAACCGTTTCCATAAGCAATTGCGCTCTGATGTTCCATTCCTTCGTAGGGAGATTCAATTAATTTGTAGCCGTCTTTATACCAGGGATATTCTCCAAAAGTTTTTTCGTAGAAGGCAAGAATATCTTTCGCCTGAGCTAAATGTGTTTTTGCTTTTTCATAATTCATCGGCAGTACATAATGATTTATCTGAAGAGTTTTTCCCGAAGGCATTTTGACAGAGTCAGCGAGAAGTTTAAATTTTCCTACATACAGAGTAACATCATATAAATTGATAGGGTAGGAGACGAACCATTTGTAAGTTATCATGTTTGACGAAATGTTGGTTTCTCCATTTACTCCTGTTTGTGTGCCGATGAGATGACCGTTGCAAACCGCAACTAAGTCTTTTGCAACTGTTATGTTAATTGCTGCGCTGTCCGGCTCATCGTTATTTACATTCTTGCATGGCCACCACAAACTTGCGCCTTCCGATTCGCAGGCAACACCAATCCAAGGATTTTTTTCTTTGTCTTTACTCCAAACAAATCCGCCTTTCCAAGGTGGTTTTTTTGCAACAAGTGGTGAACCTTCGTAATTAATAAGAAGTTTAAATTTTTCTCCTGATTTTATTTTACGCGGCATGGCAACAAAAACGGCTCCGTATTTTCTTGAATAAGAAATATTTTTTCCTTCAAAAGAAATTTTATTCAATTTCAAATTTTCATACAAATCAATTTGCAAAGTATCGAAATCAGAAACTGCGGTTGCGTTCATCTGAACTGTTCCTTTCAGATATTTATTTTTTTCGTCAACCGTTATATTGAGTTCGTAAAAAGTAGCATCGAAACAAGTTCTGTATTTTGTGTTTTCGTTGCCAAGAAGTTTTGTGGATTCCGAAAACTTCGGATACTCGCCAGCATGTTTTGGATTTTTAACTTTCAGCAGGTGATTGATTATAAGAGAACAAGAGCTAAAACCAAATGCAAGTGTTAGATAGCAAGCAGCAAGAAGAAGTTTTTTTTTCATTCGTAATTCGCTAATTCGTAATTCGTAGTGACGCAAGTTGTTCTTCTATCGCTTTGATTTTTGCTTCTGCATCGGCTTGTTTTTTCTTTTCTATCTCAAGAATTTCAGGTTTCGCATTTTGTACGAAACGTTCGTTTGCTAATTTTTTCTGTACGGATTGAAGAAAACCTTTGTTGTAGTCGAGTTCTTTGGTTAGTTTTTCTTTTTCTTCGGCGGCATTAATGTTTTTAGATAATGGAATGAAGAAATCAAATTGCTTAATTTTAATCATTCCTTGTGTATTATCTTCAGAAGAATAAAAATCTTGAGATCTAAGAGTATATGAAATCGCATTATCAATTTTAGTATCTGTATACTTGAATGAATCAAGATTACACATTTTGATTAGAATGTTGCCATTTATTTCTTTTTGGTCTTCTGGCAAGGTCTTGCAATAAAGTGTAAGTTTTTCTTTTGGAGAAATATTTTTTTCTTGACGAAGAGTCCTCACTTTAATAATAATTTCAAATATTGTTGAGAAATTATTAAGTGTTTGCTGATTATATTTTTCTGTTTTTGGCCACTCTGCCATCATAATGCAATCTTTCTCTTTCCTTTGTCCAATGATATGCCACAATTCTTCGGAGATGAAAGGCATAAAAGGATGAATGATTTTTAAAAGTTTCTCAAAGAAGTTTATTGTCGCATCGTAAGTTGCTTTATCAATTAATTTTCCAAAATCACTATGAGGAGGTTTAATCATTTCTAAATACCAAGAACAGAAATCGTCCCAAACAAGTTTATACGTTGCCATCAACGCTTCTGAAATTCTGTATTTAGCATACAAATCATTAATAATTTCTAATTGCTCATTGAATTTATTTTCAAACCAATTAATTACAGTTTTGTTTGATTTTTCTTTTTCTTCGATTGTATAAATATTATCAGTACTTAGTTCTTTAAATCCTTTAAGAGTTGTTAATACTGTCCAATCATTGATTAATCGAAACGCATTCCATATCTTATTCGAAAAATTTCTTCCCTGTTCGCAATAGCTTTCATCGAATGGGAGATCGTTTCCTGCTGGAGAACACAATAGCATTCCAACACGAACTCCATCTGCTCCGTATTTTTCCATCAGTTCTATCGGGTCGGGAGAATTTCCAAGTGATTTGGACATTTTTCTTCCTTGCTTGTCGCGCACAATTCCTGTTAGATAAACATTTGAAAAAGGTTTTTCTCCTTTGTATTCATATCCTGCAATAATCATCCTTGCTACCCAGAAAAATAAAATTTCAGGTGCAGTTACTAAATCATTTGTAGGATAATAATATTTTATGTCAGCATTGTTCGGGTCTTTGAATCCATCAAAAACAGAAATAGGCCAGAGCCATGATGAAAACCAAGTGTCTAAAACATCTTCATCTTGTCTGATAGTTTGGAGTTCGGAGTTCGGAGTTTGGAGTTTGAAAAGTTGTCTTGCTTCGTTTTCTGTTTTAGCAACAACAACATTTCCTTTTTCATCATACCAGGCTGGAATCCGTTGTCCCCACCACAGCTGGCGGGAAATGCACCAGTCGTGCACGTTTTCCATCCAGTGCTTGTAGGTGTTGATGAACTTGTCGGGAATTAATTTTACATCTCCATTTACAACTGCATCCAGGGCAGGTTTGGAAATATCTTTCATCTTCACAAACCACTGTCGGGAAAGTTTTGGTTCGATCACAGCGTCGGTTCGTTCGCTATAGCCAACTTTGTTTTTAAGTTCTTCAACTTTCACCAGATTGCCCGATTCTTCCAGTGCCTTTACGATTTTTTTTCTGGCAATGAAACGGTCTTCCCCAACATAAAATTTTGCCGACTCGCTCATCGTTCCGTTCGGATTGATAACATCAATGATTTCGAGTTTATGTTTGTTTCCAAGTACATAGTCGTTTGCATCGTGGGCGGGAGTGATCTTCAATGCTCCTGTTCCGAATTCGCGGTCAACATATTCGTCAAAAATTATTGGAACGCTTCTTTCTACCATAGGAACAATGGCGCGTTTTCCTTTTAAATGTTTGTAGCGCTCATCTTCCGGATGAACGCAGATAGCAGTATCGCCAAGAATTGTTTCCGGTCGGGTAGTGGCAATGGTTATCCATCCATCTTTGTTGCCTTCAATTTTATATCGAACATAAAAAAGCCGTGAATTTACTTCCTTGTAAATAACTTCCTCATCCGAAACGGCAGTCATTCCTGCTGGATCCCAGTTCACCATTCTATGTCCGCGATAGATGTATCCTTTTTTGTGCAGGTCAACGAAAACTTCAATCACCGCTTCGCTCAACGAATCTTCCATCGTGAAACGAGTTCTGTCCCAATCGCAGGAGCATCCAAGTTTTTTTAATTGCTCAAGGATGATGCCTCCGTATTTTTCTTTCCATTCCCATGCGTATTTCAAAAACTCTTCGCGCAAGAGGTCAGATTTTTTAATTCCTTTTTCTTTCAGCATGGCAACCACTTTTGCTTCGGTAGCGATGCTGGCATGATCAGTTCCCGGAACCCAGCAGGCGTTTTTGCCGAGCATTCTTGCTCTGCGTATCAACACATCCTGAATCGTGTTGTTGAGCATGTGACCCATATGCAAAACACCGGTAACATTTGGAGGAGGAATTACAATTGTATAAGGCTCACGTTCATCCGGAACGGATTTGAAAAACTTTTTTCCCATCCAATAGGAATACCATTTGTCTTCTACATCGCGGGGATTGTATGTCTTTGGAATTTCGGTCACAGATTTCATAAATTAAATCGGATAAACAAGGGATAAAAGTATGGAAAAGATTCAGATCAGATGAAATACGGATGCCGTAATAGTAAAATATCTTTATTAAATAACTCTAATAAGTTCACATACTTTTCTATTTTCATAATTTATTTTAAACTGTGTAAATGAGTTTTAATATGGCAGTAATTTTTTGATATTTATTTTACAAATTTATAAAGATTAAAATCTTTCTTCTTCATTTCTTTTTCAATTTCAGCTTGTAATTTTTTCTTGTCTAAGTTTTTCATTCGGTAGTTCTGTATCAGCTTGTATGCTTTTTCAGTGAGCAGGAAAACTTTTTTGTCGTTGTGGGTTTTAATCAAATGCTCATCTATCTTTTCAATAATTTCTTCCGTACCTTTTTTGTTTGTCGCGCTGGCAAGAATTACGGGAGGAATCCAGGTAATGGTTGATGGCTGATAATTGATGGTTGATGGTTTTTTACTTTGCACCAACTGCTCAATCGTTTTTGCAAAACCTTCAGCACCCGCGCTGTCGCTTTTATTCACTACAAAAATATCTCCTATCTCCATAATGCCCGATTTGATAGTTTGCACTTCATCCCCAAAACCCGGAGCAAGCACAAGAACGGTAGTATCGGCAAGTCCCGCAACTTCTACTTCACTTTGCCCAACGCCAACGGTTTCAATAAAAATGTAATCAAAGTTGGAAGCGCGCATTACATCCGTAATTTCAATCGTCTTTGCGGATAATCCTCCCAGCGAACCGCGCGTTGCTAATGAGCGGATAAAAATATTTTCATCGCTGAAATGTTCAGACATTCTCAACCTGTCGCCAAGCAGAGAGCCAAAATTGAAAGGAGAAGTCGGGTCAATAGCAATCACGCCAACTTTTTTATTTTTTTTGGATAGAGCAGCGAGCAAGGCATTGATGAGCGTGCTTTTTCCCGCGCCCGGAGGACCGGTGAAGCCAATCACAGGAACATGCTTGTTAAATTTTAGCGAGGATAAAATATCTTCGTATCCTGCAAGTTCATTCTCAACGATGGTGATGCAGCGTGCAAGCGCCTTTTTGTCGCCAGAAGCAAGTTGTTTAAGAATTTCCAGTGTTTTGCTCATCGAAACAAAGGTAAAAAATTAATAATCGTAACTTTGCGCCATGATTCAGTTTTCAGTTGTCATAATCACATTCAACGAAGAAAAAAATATCGCACGATGTTTGGGTTCGGTTAAGGATATTGCCGATGATATTGTGGTAGTGGATTCCTTTTCTACTGACAAGACGGAGGAGATATGCAAAGCAAAAAGTGTGCGCTTTGTGCAGCATAAATTTGACGGACACATCGAGCAAAAAAACTGGGCGATCACACAGGCAAAATTTCCTTACATACTTTCTCTGGATGCAGATGAAGCACTTTCGGATGAATTGAAAAAATCAATTCTTGCTGTGAAAAATAACTGGACGAAAGACGGTTATTACATGAACCGTCTCACCAACTATTGCGGCAAATGGATACACTATTGCGGCTGGTATCCCGATAAAAAACTTCGCCTCTGGGATTCACGAAAAGGAAAGTGGGGAGGAGTGAATCCGCACGACAAATACGAAATATTTGATGGCGATAAAACTACCGGATATTTGAAAGGAGATATTTTGCATTACAGTTTTTATTCTGTAGAAGATCATCACAAGCAGGTGGAATATTTTACAACCATTTCAGCACGCGCGCTGCATCAGAAGAATAAATCAGCCGGACTATATAATCTCATTCTGAATCCTGCTGCTAAATTCATTAAAGATTATTTTTTCCATCTTGGTTTTCTCGATGGGTATTATGGTTTTGTAATCTGTAGAGTATCGGCACATGCCACGTATCTGAAATACATGAAGCTGATGAAGCTTTCTAAAAATAAAAAACCAACTTCATGAAGGTGCTTCATGTTTCAACTCCTTTATCATGGCGCGGAGGCGAGCAGCAACTTGCTTACCTACTGGAAGAATTGCCAACTAATGATGTGAATCAAATGGTGGTTTGTCCTGTGGGTTCTGCGATGGAAGATTATTGTAAAAGGAAATCAGTTCAGTATCTTGTATTTAAGAAAGGATTTCTTTCGGATTTATTTCTTGCAAAAGAAATAGCTAATATTTGTCGTGAAAAGAAAATTGATCTTGCCCACCTACACGACTCGCACGCGCATACAGCCGCAGTGTTGTCGTGTTTGTTCTATGGAAATAAAGCATCGTTGATTCTAAGCCGTAAAGTGGATTTTCCTATCGGCGGAAGTTTATTTTCGGTTTATAAGTACAACCATCCTTCCATAAAAAAGATCATTTGTGTTTCGGAAAAAATAAAAGTGATCATGGCTCCAGAGATTAGAAATAAGTCGCTACTCGCTATGGTTCATGATGGAATTGACCTTGCGCGATTTACATTTCAAAATACAAATATCCTTCGAAAGCAATATAATGTTCCTGCGGATGAACTGATCGTTGCGAATGTGGCTGCCATTGCGCCGCATAAAGATTATTTCACCTTTGTGGATACTGCCGAACTACTTTTAAGAAAAAATTTCAAAGCAAAGTTTTTTATCATTGGCGATGGACCCGAGAAAAAACAGATCGAGAAATATATTGCTGATAAAAATCTTCAGAAAAATATTATTCTGACAGATTTTAGAAATGACATTCCGAAGATTCTTCCTGAGATAGATGTTTTTCTTTTCACTTCAAAGACCGAAGGACTTGGATCTTCCATTCTCGATGCTTATGCTTGTCGTGTGCCTGTGGTTGCGACTGCTGCGGGTGGTGTTCCTGAAATTGTTATTAATGAAAAGACAGGACTCCTTTCTCCTGTGAAAGATTTCAATCAACTGGCAGAAAATGTTTTACGAATATCTGCTGATTCTAATTTGCGAAAGTCATTAGTTGAAAATGCTGCATTCTTCGTTAAGGATTTTTCCAAAGAGAATACTGCAAAGAAAACTTTTGAAATCTATAAAGGAGTTTTATCCCGCTGATCGTTTTCATCTCTGCAAAACAATAAAAATGAATTGAAGAAAGCGAAGAAAGTTACACCTGCCTGAGTTTCAAGTGTGTCTTCGGTGAACATGGAAAGAAATGCAATAATGAAAAATGTCATGTATAAATAATTCCCGATTTTCTTTTCTGAAACAATCGGATAGAAAAGCGACATAAGAAACCACAATAAACCAATTATGCCGAATGCTGTTCCAATAGCAAGAAATTGGTTGTGAGAACGAAGCCGCCATTGTTTTGTAAGAGGTGAGTTCATTTTTTTGTATTGCGTATCAAACGCTTTTTCCACATCTCCCGTACCAACACCGAATAATAAATTTTCCTTAATGATGCCGACTGCTGCTTTCCAAAACTCGGGACGTTGAGAAACAGAATGTCCGCTTGGATTCCCGCCTTTGAAGTATATATTTAATTCCCAAAATATTTTCTGAATCCTTGCCGTAGGATTGAATACACCCAAAAAATTAATACTCGCTGTTCCTTTTTCAATTGCCTGAATTTCTTTTTCTGAAAGCGAATTTAATCCTTCTGCATCTTTGTTTAATCCTTTTGAGGTAAGAAAGCGAATGAGTGTAAACTTTAATTCATTTCCTTTCAAGTCTTTTCCAAAGTAATCCAGTTTGCTTTTTTTATTCCATGCTTCTGCAAGTTCTTTCTCGCATACGTTTAACCAAACATAGTTCCCATTTTCAATATCCATGTTTGTCGTATCCTGAAAATACGGATTGCCATTATTTGTTAGTAACGGTAGTTTTTTAATGTCTATTGCAGGATGATTATTTAATTTTTCGGAAATGGAATAAAATGTTTTTATTGTAATCGCACCGCTCGTAATTAAAAGAGCAAGTAGTGAAAGTTTTAATGAAAGCTTTTTTGAAATAAATAGGAATCGAATAATTAAAAAAACAGAAACTATTGCTGTGCAAATCAGTCCGGTGGCAATTTCCAGCATGATCAAAAACGATATGAGCCAAACAATTAGTATTGGAATAACAATTTTTAAAGCAATATTATTTTTTGTTATAAAAAAATATCCTAGAATGAAGATGGTCATGCTGATGAGCAATCCGAAACGTATATGTGAAATGAAAATAGACGCATCCGATGGCTGAAGAATTTGCTTGTGGGTAAAACCAAGCAAAGCAAAAAAGCAAATTATACTTGCAGTAATAACAGAAATAGTAAAAAGCGATAAAACCTTTTCAAATATTTCTTTTTTGAGTGGAGTGGAAGAGGCGAAAATAAGAGGTAACATCAGGAGCGGAATTTTTTTTCTTACATCTTCCATCCCATAAGAAAAATTAGAAGTATAAATAAGCCCAATCAGGTGAAGAATAAAAACAGAACTAATTACAACAGCTGTTTTATTTTTTGCAAAGAGTTTCAGTTTAAGAGATAAATGTCCTCCGAATAGCCAGGAAAAAAGCAAAATGAATTGCGCAATGCTCATCAATAAATTCGACCATGGCAGGGAAGCAGCAAGAAGAAATATTCCGAAGAGATAGGAATATGAAAAAAAATTCTTTTGCGGTGTATTGAGCATTGATTTATTTTGAGTCGTAATTTAAACGAGAAAGATGTCTAAATATTCTTTCTGCAAAAAAAAATCCCTTCCGACTATTAATGGGAAGGGATTTTGTGATGAATAGCAAATAAAATTATCCTCCTTTTTTCTTAGGAGCTTTATTATCTAAAGGTTTCTTAATGTCTTTTGAATCTTTTTTTGTGTCATCAGGAGCTACTACATCTTCGCCATCATCTTCGGGAGTATTTACTTTTGCTGTGGTTTCTCCTGGTTTGCCAATTAATTTATACTGACCTTTTCCTGAAAGAATAGAAGAGTAAAGTTGTTTGTCGTTCAATACTTTGATTGCTTCTTTCAGTTCAATATCATCTCTCAAAGCTGATTCAAGGCGACCGCGCTGATAATAATAGCGCGAAGCAATTTCTTCTTCAAGAATGTTTTTTATTTCTGCTTTGTATTTTGCAAGGTCTTCTTTTTTATTTGCTTCAATTTTTGATTTCAGATCATCGTAAGAAGTTTTAATGCTTTCAAAATATTTTTCAGTTTCAGCACTTTTTTTAAAATCATCCAGAGATTTTTCGCTTTTCGTAGAATACTTGTAGTCTTTATCTGAAATATAATTTAGAAAATCTTTATACTCATCTTCCGTCATTGAAAAATCTTTTGAAGGAGCAATGGAAGGATGAGAACTACGGAACTTGGTTGCGTAATCAAAGAAGTAACTTTTCTGAGCAAGAGTTCCTGTAATGAGCGCATACGTTCTTGGTTCAAGTTTTATATCGGGAAAAATTCCGCTACCGTCATATACGCTTCTTCCGTATTTGGTTTTGAATTCTCGTATGAGAGAATCAGGAATGTGCTCGGCTTTTCCTGATTTATTTTTGTGATCGTAATCCAATTCCTGAATACATCTTCCGCTGGGAGTATAATATTTTGCGATGGTAACTTTCATTTGGGTTCCGTAAGAAAGCGGAACCGTTTGCTGAACCAATCCTTTTCCAAAAGTGCGCTGACCAACCACAACGGCTCTGTCTAAATCCTGAAGAGAACCGGTAACAATTTCAGAAGCAGATGCAGAATTTTTATTTGCCAGAACAACTATCGGCATGGTGGTATCAATCGGCGCGTATTGTGCTTTGTGAACGCGGTTCATTTCTTTCACTTTCCCTTTTTGTTCAACAATAGTTTGGTCTTTGCTCACAAACGTATTCACAATGTCAACCGATTCTCTTAAAAGCCCGCCTCCGTTATCACGAACATCAAAAATTAACGCTCTGATTTTATATTTATCTTTTAAATCCTGAAAAGCTGCCTTCACTTCTTTTGCTGCATCTTCGGTGAAGCTGGAAAGTTTTATATAACCGATTCCATCCGCAACCACACCATGATAAGGAACATTTTTTATTTTGATTTCTTCGCGCGTAAGCGTTACTTCAAAAGGTTTTTTCTCGCTTTCGCGTTCAATGGTAACTTTTACAGATGTGTTTGCCTGTCCTTTCAAAAGTTTGCTCACATCGGCAGTAGATTTTCCCTTAATGGATTTGCCGTCAATCTCTGTAATTTTATCTCCAGCCATCAGTCCGGCTTTTTGTGCAGGGAATCCTTCGTAAGGTTCGCCAATCATCACGTATTCTCCTTTCTGGCGAATGAGTGAACCGATTCCTCCATATTGACCGGTTACCATCATTTTATAATCTTCAATGTCTGACTCGGCATAAAACTCTGTGTATGGATCAAGCGTGATAAGCATTTCATCAATTCCTTTCTTGATAAGTTCGCCTGGCTTAATGTCATCCACGTAATAGGTGTTCAATTCGCGAAGAAGCGTTGCAAAAATGTCGAGGTTCTTTGACAGTTCAAAATAATTGTCAACAAAACCGAAAGAAAAAATTGTAACCAGCGGAATGGTTCCGATAAGAATCCATTTCTTTGCGCGTTTTAAAAATGATTGTGAGATTTTCATATCTGTAATTTTGTATTTCAAATTAATTATTTAAGGAACCGGATCGAATCCATGTCCTCCCCAAGGATGACAGGAACAAACTCTTTTCATGGTAAGCCAGCTTCCTTTCACCGCACCATGCTTTTGAATGGCTTCCATTCCGTAATGCGAACAAGTGGGTTGGTATCTGCATGAATTTCCAATAAAAGGAGACAATGTTACCTTGTAAAGTTTTATAAAGTTAATCAAAATTATGCCGACAAACTTATTCACGATGTTAAATTATGTTAACGATGAAAATTTTTCTTGCAACTTTTGTAAAGATACAATCATTTTCTTTTCGATTTCTGTGTATGGCAGTTCTTCTTTTGCAATATAGATGAGCATGAGCGCAATAGATAGATTCTTTTTTTTCAGTATTTCATAAAGTGCGTGCTTGTTTTTTCTGTAAGATTCTCTTATCCTTCTTTTGATGATGTTTCTATCCACCGCTTTAGCAAACGATTTTTTAGGAACCGAAATTCCCAGTTGAACAGGAATATCAGCATCCGGTTTAGTTTCTATCCAAATTACTTTAAAAGGAAAAACCGAAATGCTTTGCCCCTTTTCGAAGATGGATTCAAATAGTTTTTTGTTGGTGAGGCGTTCTGTTTTTTTGAAAGTATGGTGAAGCATGGCACAAAAGTAAAAAAGGTTTGCCCATCCAGTAGAATCTTATTTCTACATTTGTGAACTTAACTAAAGTTCATGCAGAACCAACTAACCTTAGATCAGATTCAGGATTTCAAAGGAAAATATCCCAAGCAGCTTTGGTATTTGTTTTTCTCCGAGATGTGGGAGCGTTTTTGTTTTTACGGAATGCGCGGAATGCTGGTTATTTTTATGGTTGACAAAGTGGTTGGCTTGCATATGAAGGATGATGTTGCGAATCTTCAATATGGCGCCACGCAGGCATTTGTTTATGCCTTTACTTTTATAGGAGGATTGTTTGCCGACAAAATATTGGGATTGCGTAAATCACTTTTCTGGGGAGGAATATTAATGATCACTGGCAGCTGCATATTGGCGGCAAATCCTCATGATTATTTTTTTCTTGGAATTGGTTTTACCATTATCGGCACCGGATTTTTTAAACCGAATATTTCTACCATGGTTGGTTCGCTTTATAAAAATGGAGATGCACGAACCGATGCGGGTTTTTCTTTATTTTATTCAGGAATTAATTTTGGCGCTTTGATTGGAGGTTATGCCTGCGTTACTATTGGGAAAACTTATTCATGGAATCTGGCTTTTGGTTTGGCTGCGATTGTAATGACAATAAGTTTGCTCACGTTTCTTTTCACACAACGATCGTTAGGACCAATCGGATTGACTCCTTTGGTTAAAGATGCAAAAGGTAAATCGAATAGCTGGTACGAGTATGCAGTTTACATCGGTTCATTATGTGTTATCCCATTGGTGATGCTAATGGTTGCCAAAACAGAATACACCGATATTTTTATGTATATAATCGGACCATGTTCTTTACTCTATTTGTTTTATGAGATGCGAAGTTTTTCATTGGCTGAGAATAAAAAACTTATTACCGCTTTGGTATTTATTATTTTCTCCATTTTCTTTTGGGCATTCTTTGAGCAGAGTGGGGGGTCGTTGAGTTTATTTGCTGCCAATAATCTTACTGATTCTGTCTGCGGAATCAAATTAGATCCAAACGGAGTGAACAATTCATCCAACTCTTTTTTCGTAATCATTTTTGCTGCTTTAATCGGAATGGTTTGGTTGTGGATGAACAAAAGAAAGATTGAACCCAACACGCTTGTGAAATTTGGTTTAGGCTTTTTATTTCTGGCTGCAGGATTTTATATTTTTTATTACACTAAGTTTTTTGCCGATGCAAACGGAGTAACCTCATTGAACGTATTTACATTCGGTTGGTTCATCATCACTTTTGGTGAATTATGTTTGTCCCCAATAGGAATGTCGGTGATGACAAAACTTTCACCGCAAAAAACACAAGCGGTAATTATGGGAATGTGGTTCTTGGCAAGCGCTTACGGACAATATTTTGCCGGAATATTAGGAGCAGGAATGTCCACCGCAAATGAAAACGCCACGTTAACAGAAAAACTAATTGCTTACACCGATGGCTACAAGCAGCTTGCAATTTATGCGTTGATTGCAGGTGTATTAATGATTGTGATTTCACCTTTTGTTCGGAAACTTATGCAGGAAGTAAAATAAATCCTTGGTAAAATATTTTTTATGAGTAAAATTGTTGTTGGGAAAAAGTTTGATTTCGGTGATATAATTCTCACTGAACAGGAAATTATTGATTTCGCTAAAGAATTTGATCCGCTGCCATTTCATATTGACAGAGAATTAGCAGAGAAGACCATGTTCAAAGGAATTATCGCGAGCGGTCCGCATCTGTTGAATTACATTCACAAAAAAGAATGGGTTCCGCGTTTTGGTCATACAGTAATGTGCGGAACAGGTATTTCAAACTGGAAATTTGTCAAGCCGGTTTATCCTTTGCAAAAAATTCACGCTGAAGTAACTGTTCTTGCAATGAAAGAGGATGAAAAAATTGGCGGAACGGTAATCTCTTGGCTGATAGAATTTAAAAATGTGAAAGGCGAAATAGTACAATTCCTGCAAATGGAGGTTATGCACAACTCCTCCTTGTTTTCAAAATAAAATTTATTAACTTTACATTTGAAATGAAGACAACAAAAATAATTATCGGACTTTTTTCTTTGAGTTTGCTTTTGAGCGGATTTATTTTCTTTCAAAGTCAAAATAATCCAGCAGCTGTGCCGCAAAATGAAGCTGGAGAAACAATTCATTGGCACACTTTTCAGGAAGCGGTGCAATTAAGCCAGAAGGAAAAGAAAAAAGTTTTTATTGACGTTTACACGAGTTGGTGCGGATGGTGCAAAGTGATGGAGAAAAACACGTTTACCAACCCTGTGATTATAAAATACGTGAACGAACATTTTTATGCCGTGAGATTAGATGCTGAAATGAAAGATACCGTTAGGTTTAACAATTCCGTTTTCGTAAATCCAAGTCCGAATGTGCCGCGTTCTACTCACCAGTTGGCGTCATCGCTTTTGAGCAATAAACTTTCTTATCCCACAACGGTTTATCTGGATGAGAATTTTAATTTACTTACTCAAGTTCCCGGTTATCTTCAACCCAATCAGCTTGAACCCATCGTAAAATATTTTGGAGAAGATGCATACAAAACCATTCAGTGGGATGATTATTCAAAAACATTTAAGGGCGAGATCACAGCTCCGCCTCCGGCAGTAACTCCCCCCGGACATTAATAAATAGATTCTATTTGAGATAGAACGAAGTTTATCATGAACAAAAAACCTTCAGCCGAATTTAATTTAAAAGCAAAAGTGTTGGATGTGCTGGCATTTCATAAATACACTTTCAGCCAGCTTGCAGAATATCTTGGCACTACGGAAAAAGAATTGGATACTCAATTTGAAAATAATTCGCTTGAAGTGCGCACACTTGAATTAATGTCGAAAGCGCTTCGTATTCCGCTTTACAGTTTTTTCAGAGAAGGAGATTATGATGTAAGTTTAGGAGAAGAACAATATTACAATATTGATATTTGGGGAAAAGATGGAATTAAGCTGCGCGCAAAACTGAACGATGCCGATACCTGCGATATATCCGATAAAGAACTTGAGAAATTAAAAATGGAAATTAAAGAATTAGAAAAACTAATACACCAAATAGAAACCAAACGAAAAAAGAAATAACACTATGAAAAAACATTTTTTATTATCCGTTGTTACCGGAGCCGTTGCACTATCGCTCACAATTTTGGGATGTGGAAATGCAAAAGAAAAAAAACAAGATGACGGAGCGGTACCAAAAGATACCTCCAAAGGAGTTTCTGTAATGGTGACTGATACCTTGCATAAGCAGGAAGTATCGTTGGTTTATATATGCCCCTGCGGCGGCTGCCCCGAAGTGAGAGAGGCAAAAGCCGGCAATTGCCCTAAGTGCGGAATAGAATTAGTTAAGGAGAAAAAGTAAGGAGTGGCTTGTGATATTTTATTGAGCTCAAGGAAAATAGTTATTTGTTATTCCAAGATTCCACCGATTTTAGAAATCTGCCTACCGATCAAACAGGTCGAGAACATCTCGATACATCCTCAAAGCAAATCTACTCGATGTGACAGATTGCGTGAATCCTGAAGTCGTGCTCTCCTACATAATTCCTAACAACCTAAAGAGAATAAGAATCAAAGCTATCACCAGCAAAAGGTAAATAATGCTTCCTAAGCCAGTATTCAATAATAAGGAAAGAACAAACAGCACAATCAATATCACAACAATGAACCATAATAATGAGTGACGCCCTTCCTCTTGGCTAGAAATACTTTTGGCTACGGTGCGGATATTTTTTAGTTCGGTAATTGTGTTGGGAGTAATGGTTTTTTTCTCGCTGCTTACTGCAGATGGAGTAGTGGAGGCGGTAATAATTTTTGGAGTTTCTCTTTTAGCTTTTGGAGTAGCATCGGCACTTGTAGCAGGAGTCATTATAACAGGAGCAGGTTCTAAAACATTATTTTCAACTGTAGCTTGGGTAACAGGAGTTGTTTCAGCAACCGTGGTTTTTACTTTTTGAGAAGCAGTTTCTGTTTTATGTTTGGTAGTAGCCATGTCAATATAATAACCACTTCGGTAATGTCTTTTAGTAATAGAAAAAGTTGACAGGTTGGTGCTGCACGATGCAAACAACATAGCTGCTGCCGCAAAAAGGAATAAGGAATAAATAATCTTTTTCATAGTAGGGGTTTAGTGTTTTGTAAGTATAGTGTTTTTTAAAAACCAAGTTAAAGATTAACGCGGTCTTTTTATTAAGCAAATATGAACAGGTTTAGCAAAATCATTGTTGCGTAACTTTAGAAATAAGTTACATCATTCACACATTATTGATTTGGAAATGGTAATGGCTTACTTTGTTTCGTTCTCAAACATTGTTTCGGTGATGGGATCTTTATCTTTAAAGAAATAAACTCCGCCCCAGTTGTGCGTAACGCGGGTATAAACTCCGGCATAATCATCTTTAATAACCACACGGCGAAGAATTGTTTTGTTGCCATCCACAGTTTCTTCTTCGGTAACACCGGCAGGATATTTTGCTCTAAGCTCATTCACATATTGTTTCTTTTGATCTTCAGCCGAAACAGCAGGAGCATCTTTTTGTTTTTTCGGTGTCTGAACAACCGTTTGATTGCTGTTAAGAATATCTGCAATCTGTTTCAATCTGTCCTTCGGATATTTTTCAGAAGGTTTATAACTCAACGCTTCTTCGTAAGCTGGCTTGGCGGTGTGGTAATCTTTTTTTGAGAACGCAATATCGCCTCGTGATATAGCAGTGGAATATTTCAGCTGAATATCTTTATCCGCCTGCGCCTGACCTCTTGCTTTTTCTATCTGCGCAATTTCGGCAAGTTTATCTTTTGGATATTGTTCATTAGGTTTGTAGGTGAGCGCTTCGTTGTAAGCCACTTTTGCATTGGCAAAACTATTTTCTTTGAATGCGGCATCGCCTCTGGCAACCGCAGCGAGATAATCTTTATCCGCAACTTGTCCGGCAGATTGTTTGTCGGCTTTGGTTTTCAGCAGTTTATCCATCTCTGCAATTTTATCTTTCGGAAATTGTTCCAAAGGTTTTATTCCAGATGCTTCCTGATAATCGCTTTTTGCAGTTGCATAATCTTTGGCGGCAACATCTTTAGCTGCACGGGCAAGCGCTTCGTTATATTTTTTATTCTGTTCCTGTGCCGATTGATTTTTCAGCAAAGTTTCTAACTCAGTAAGTTTTTGTTTCGGATATTGTTCGGCAGGTTTCAGCGTGGATGCTTCGGCATAAGAAGTTTTAGCTGTGGAATAATCTTTCGTAGTCATTGCATTATCTCCTTTGGCAATGGCAGCTTTATATTTTTCATCCGCTTCTTTTGCCGATTGAGCAGCAGCAGCTATTTTGTCAATCTCGGCAAGTTTTGTTTTGGGATATTGCTCCGCGGGTTTTATTCCAAGCGCATTGTTGTATTCCGATTTTGCGTTATCATAATCTTTGGCGGCAAAAAACTTATCGGCTTTTGCAACGGCATCTTTAAATTGCTGGTCTTTTTCTGCTGAAGATTTTTGAGAAGCAATATCGGCAAGCAGTTTATCAATCTCCGCGATTTTTGTTTTAGGATATTGCTCCGCAGGTTTTAACGCCGAAGCATCGGCATACGAACTTTTTGCAGACATGTAATTTTTCTTTCCGAATAATTCATCGGCTTTTGCAATCATGTTTTTATATTTCTTGTCAAGTTCTTCGCTTTTTGACATATCGGCAAGAAACTTGTCTATCTCCGCGATTTTTGTTTTAGGATATTGCTCCGAAGATTTTAACTCAGATGCTTGCTTGTAAGAACTTTTTGCACCTGCATAATCTTTTGTTCCGAAAGTAGCATCGGCTTTTGCAATCAGATCTTTGTATTGCTGGTCTTTCTTTTTGTCTGCATCAGCCGATGAAAGTAATTTATCAATTTCCGCAAGTTTTGTTTTGGGATACGATTCAGAAGATTTTAATCCCAATGCTTCAGTGTAATTTGATTTTGCATTGGTGTAATTTTTTGAACCAAATGCTGCATCTGCTTTTGCAATGGCAGCTTTGTATTTGTCGTCAATTTCTTTTTGCTTTCCTGCATCCGCCAAAAGATTATCAATCTCCGCAAGTTTTGTTTTAGGATATTGTTCTGAAGG
Organism: Bacteroidota bacterium; assembly: GCA_003164895.1. Taxonomy (GTDB): domain Bacteria; phylum Bacteroidota; class Bacteroidia; order Palsa-948; family Palsa-948; genus Palsa-948. Next base: position 28,960 of record PLUL01000006.1, read on the forward strand.
TTTTATGCCGGATGCTTCATTATATCCGGCTTTTGCAGTGGTATAATCTTTCTTGCCAAATGCGCCGTCAGCTTTTGCGATAACAGCTTTATATTTATCGTCAATCTCTCTTTGTTTACCTGCATTGGCAAGCAGTTTATCAATCTCCGCAAGTTTTTGTTTAGGATAAGGTTCAGTGGGTTTCAAAACTGCAGCCTCGCTGTATCCACTTTTTGCATTCATGTAATCAGTATTGCTGAATGATTTATCCGCTTTGTCAATTGCAGCTTTATATTTTTTATCAAGTTCCATTTGCTTTTGAGCTTCCTGTGCGGCATTCTTAGCTTTTTCCGCCATTTCTTTTTCTGCTTTCTTTTGCAAATCCTCAAGCTCAGAAAGTTTCGACTGAACGGCATCGGTATATTTCTGATCGTAATTAAAATTGGTTTCAGACGGAATGTATTGATAAATGGCAATGGGTTGACTGAGGATTGCTTCCACGCGTTTTGAAATTTCGGGAGCAGAAGGCATTTCAAAAAGAGTTACATCCGGTTGAAACGGATTGAAGTTGCCCGCATCAACTCTATCAGCAGGAACATTGGAAGTATTTATCTTAAATTTTTTTGTTACATATCCCGGTTTTGTGATGGCGATAATATATTCTCCGTTTGGAGGGAGTTCAAAACTGAATTTTCCATTTGATGTGGTAACTACTTGTTGAAGCTGCGTGCCGCCTTTATAAAGCGTAACGATGGAGCCGGTTAATTTTTCGCCTCCTGAAAATACTTTTCCGTCAACTGGCATTACCCAGCTTTGTGCGAAAGAAATCGTTTGAAAAAGAAAAAGAGAAATAATTACTAAGAAACGGAAAAGGGGAAGCGATATTTCCGTCAGACTATGGAAATATTCAATTTTAGAATTATTTTCAATGAGTAGAGGTCTTTTCATTCTTAAAGCTACAAATGTCGTGAAAATTATTTCACCAATAAATTATTTTATTCACAGTAAATGATTTATATATATATTTGCGACCTTAATAACTAATCAAAAAAAAATGTTAATTGTACCAGTAAAAGAAGGTGAAGGCGTAGAAAAATCGCTGAAGAAACTTAAAAAGAAATTTGAAAAGACGGGAGTTCTTCGTGAACTTCGCAAACGTCAGGTTTTTACCAAGCCTTCAGTTGTAAGAAGAGAAACCGTTAAGCGCGCAAAATATAAGCAGCGTCTTATTGAGGCGGAAATTTAATTTTTGTCTCTCAATTATTATTTCCTATTCATTTATAAGTTGGAAATAATTCTCATTCGTTTTCGTTGTCTCCATTAACGATTAAGAATTTCATTCATGCACAAGGAGGCGTTCATCAATTATCTTCGCTACGAAAAGCGCCTCTCACCTCACACCGTTACCGCTTATTCCAATGATCTCGATCAGTTCTTTATTTATCTGAAAAGCGTTTATTCGCTGGATAATATAAAGGAAGTAAATCATTCCGTAATCCGCTCATGGATAGTTTCGCTGATGGAAAATAAAATCATAGCACGTTCGGTAAACAGAAAAATAAGCGCGCTTAAATCATTTTATAAATATCTTCTGCGCGAAAAAATTCTGGATGTGAATCCGATGCACAAAATCCAATCGCCAAAAAATCCGAAGCGGCTTCCTGTATTTGTTGAAGAAAGTAAAATGAATTCTTTGATCGAAGATATTTCTTTTGAAAATGATTTTGAAGGACGGAGAAATTTCCTAATCATAGAAATGCTTTATTCAACCGGAATGAGGCGCATTGAATTGGTTAACCTGAAAGAATCCGACATTAATTATTATAATCACACAATAAAAGTTCTTGGTAAAAGAAATAAAGAAAGACTGATTCCGTTGACTCCTGAGCTAATCGTACTTATAAAGGAATACATTGACCAAAGAAATAAATCCATTCAGGTGAAAAATGATTTTTTATTTCTGACCGAAAAAGGTAACCAAATTTACCCAGGTGCCGTATACCGTGTTGTAAAGGATGCACTTAATAAGGTAACAACACTGGCAAAAAAAAGTCCGCACGTATTAAGACATACATTTGCAACTCATCTTTTAAATAACGGAGCTAATCTGAACGCAATAAAAGAATTACTTGGACATGCAAATCTTGCCGCCACACAAATTTATACTCACAACACCATTGGAAAACTAAAATCTGTATATTCGAAAGCACATCCTAAAGCATAATAATCAATACTAATCTTATATATATGAACATCCAAATTCAATCCATCCATTTTGATGCTGACAAAAAACTTACTACTCTTATCACCAAGAAAGTAGAAAAATTACATCACTTCTTTGACGGAATTATCGGAAGCGAAGTGTTTATGAAAATAGACAAAGCAACTACTGCTGAAAATAAAGTTGTCGAGATAAAACTGAATGTTCCCGGGAATGCGCTTTTTGTAAAACGCCAGTGTCAATCTTTTGAAGAAGCTGCCGATGAATGCACCGATGCATTGCGCCAGCAATTAAAAAAGCACAAGGAAAAAACCCGAAGAAGTTTATCTCGCAAGAGAGAAACGGTAAAGTTCATCGCGTAATTTTTTTTCTTCCGTAAAAATTTTCTCATCCTTGTTCAAGGAACGAAATGTTTTCTACTTTTGCAACTCGTTTTTTGAACTTGATATTATTTTGCCAGCGTAGCTCAGTTGGTAGAGCAACTGACTTGTAATCAGTAGGTCGGGGGTTCGACTCCCTTCGCTGGCTCTAAAAATGTTCTTTGTTTCATGATTCATGTTCCTTGTTGTTCTGCGTTAAATCTAAAAACTTAAACTTGGAACTTAGATTTGGGGAGATAGCCAAGTGGTCAAAGGCAACAGACTGTAAATCTGTCTTCTTCGGAATTCCAAGGTTCAAATCCTTGTCTCCCCACAAAGGAAAAATGTTATGCGGAAGTAGCTCAGTTGGTAGAGCGGCAGCCTTCCAAGCTGCAGGTCGCGGGTTCGAGCCTCGTCTTCCGCTCTTTGAAAGAGTTAAACGTTAAATTTATTATTAACCTTAACTTGAGTTAAGCCAATGTAGCTCAGTTGGTAGAGCACATCCTTGGTAGGGATGAGGTCACCGGTTCGATTCCGGTCATTGGCTCTGAAAAAAATAATCTTCCCTCTTTAGAAGGTCGTCTCATAACGCTTCCACGTCCTAATGAGCTCTAAAGAAAAGATGGTTCACTTTATTGTAAAAAAATGTTAATAATTTTAGTGGTGGTGAGAAAATAATATATATCTTCGCACCCCTTAAATAAAAATTTTATTAATTCAGAATAAATCGTTTAATTTTTTAATCACTAATAACTATGGCAAAAGAAAAATTTGATCGTTCCAAACCACACTTGAACATCGGAACTATCGGTCACGTTGACCACGGAAAAACAACTTTAACAGCTGCTATTACAACTGTACTCGCAGCGAAAGGGCTTGCGGTAATTAGAGACTTTGCTTCTATCGATAATGCTCCTGAAGAAAAAGAGCGTGGTATTACAATCAATACTTCGCACGTTGAATACTCAACCGAAAAACGTCACTATGCGCACGTTGATTGTCCAGGTCACGCGGACTATGTGAAGAACATGGTTACAGGTGCTGCACAAATGGACGGAGCCATTTTAGTAGTTGCTGCAACAGACGGACCAATGCCACAAACTCGCGAACATATTCTTCTTGCTCGTCAGGTAGGTGTTCCTACGCTTGTTGTCTTCATGAATAAAGTTGACATGGTTGACGATCCAGATCTTTTGGAACTTGTTGAAGATGAAATTCGCACGCTGCTTACTTTCTATGGATATGATGGAGCTAAAACTCCAATCATTCGCGGATCAGCACTTGGTGGACTGAACAACGATCCCAAATGGGTTCCTAAAATTATGGAACTGATGGATGCAGTTGATGCATTTATTCCAATTCCTGTTCGCGTTGTTGACAAACCATTCTTAATGCCAGTGGAAGATATTTTTTCAATCACTGGTCGCGGAACAGTTGCAACGGGAAGAATTGAACAAGGTATTTGTAAAGTGGGAGAAGAAATAGAAATCGTTGGAATGCGTGAAGAAAAAGTTAAAACTGTTATCACCGGAGTTGAAATGTTCCGTAAAGAACTCGACTCTGGACAAGCTGGCGACAACGCAGGTTTGTTGCTTCGTGGTGTTGACAAAAAAGATATTTGGAGAGGAATGGTTCTTGCTAAACCAGGATCAATTACTCCGCATACAATTTTCAAAGCCGAAGTTTACGTTCTGAAAAAAGAAGAAGGTGGTCGTCATACTCCTTTCCATAATAATTATCGTCCTCAGTTTTACATGCGTACAACTGATGTAACCGGCACTTGCACTCTTCCCGAAGGTAGAGAAATGGTAATGCCTGGTGATAACGTAACTATTCAAGTTGAATTGATTCAACCGGTTGCGATGGATAAAGGTCTTCGCTTCGCTATCCGTGAAGGCGGAAGAACAGTAGGCGCAGGACAGGTTATCGAAGTAATTAAATAAAAGTTGGCGGCTGGAGGCTGCCAACTGAGCATACGGGCGTAGCTCAATTGGTAGAGCATCAGTCTCCAAAACTGAGGGCTGGGAGTTCGAGCCTCTCCGCCCGTGCATATAATAAGGAAGAAGATAATGGGAAAGATTAGAGCATATATAAATGACACGTACAGTGAACTTGTATCAAAAGTTTCTTGGCCTACATTAAAGGAACTGAATGCAAGCGCGGTGATTGTGATGGTTTCAACCTTAATGACTGCACTCGTTATATATGGAATGGATATGTCTTTCAAATTTATTATGGATATGATTTACGGATTTTTCGGATAATAAAATGGAAACAACAGGAAATAGCGAAATCAAAATTGAAGAAACTGCTGTGAAAGCAAAAGCTTCTACAACTTCTGTTAAACAGGAAGCTGATGCAAAAAGTTGGTTTGTAGTTCGTGCAATCAGCGGAAAAGAAAAAAAAATTAAGCAAAGCATCGAAGCGGAAATCAAGAGATTAAAGATGGGAAAATTTGTTTCTCAGGTTTTGATTCCGACAGAAAAAGTATTTCAGATTCGTGCGGGAAAAAAAGTCAGCAAGGAAAGAAATTTTTTCCCCGGATATATTTTAGTTGAAGCAGTTCTTTCGGGCGAAGTTCCACACGTTATTCGTCACATACCTGGGGTTCTTGGTTTCCTTGGAACAAAAACAGGAGAACCAATTCCTCTTCGCTTGGCGGAAGTGAATCGTATTCTTGGAAAAGTGGATGAGCTTGCTGAAACTACTGAAAAAATAAGTGTTCCTTTTTATGTTGGAGATACAGTGAAAATTATTGACGGACCATTTAATACTTTCACTGGTTCAATTGAGGAAGTAAATGAAGAAAAGAAAAAACTGAAAGTAACTGTGAAAATTTTTGGGCGCAAAACTCCGCTTGAATTAAGTTACATGCAGGTAGAAAAACAATAATATTTTATCTCGTTAAAAAATGGCAAAAGAAGTTGGTGCAATGGTAAAGTTGGTGATTAAAGCAGGTGCTGCTAATCCCGCTCCTCCGATCGGACCTGCATTAGGTGCGAAGGGAGTGAACATCATGGAGTTTTGCAAGCAGTTTAATGCTAAGACAAAAGATTTAGGAAATAAACAAATTCCTGTTATCATCACTGTTTACACCGACAAGTCTTTTGAGTTCATTACAAAAAAACCTCCTGTTGCTGCGCAATTAAAAGAAGCATTAAAAATTGAATCAGGTTCCGGTGAACCTAATCGTAAGAAAGTGGGTTCTGTAACTTGGGACCAAATTAAATTAATTGCTGAAGATAAAATGCCTGACTTGAATTGTTTTAAACTTGAATCAGCTATGAGTATGGTTGCAGGTCAGGCAAGAAGTATGGGAATAACAGTAGACGGGAAAAATCCTTTGAAAAAATAATTCGCACAATGGCAAAGTTGACTAAAAAAAGAAAAATTGCTTTAACAAAATTTGATGCAACCAAGGTGTATAACCTTCGTGATGCAGCTAAAATTCTTAAAGATGTAACAGCAACCAAGTTTGATAGCTCAGTAGATTTGAGCGTACGTCTTGGAATTGATATTGCAAAAGGACAAATTGTTCGCGGAACAGTAGCGATGCCACATGGCATTGGAAAATCTGTTCGTGTGCTTGTACTTTGCACTCCTGATAAAGAAGCTGAGGCAAAAGCTGCTGGTGCCGATTATGTTGGGTTAGATGAATATGTTGAAAAAATAAAAGGTGGATGGACAGATATTGATGTGATTGTTTGTACTCCGTCTACTATGGGAAAAGTTGGAGCACTTGGAAAAGTTCTCGGACCTCGCGGATTGATGCCAAACCCAAAATCAGGAACTGTAACAATGGAAGTTGGAAAAGCGGTAAAAGAAGTGAAAGCAGGTAAAATTGATTTCAAAGCTGACAAGCAAGGAATCGTTCACGCTTCTATCGGAAAAGTTTCGTTCGATGCAGAAAAAATTGCAGATAACGCAAACGAATTGCTCCAAACCATTGCTAAATTAAAACCGGCTGCTTCCAAAGGAACATATATAAAGAGTATCGTAATGTCCAGTACTATGAGCCCTGGCGTTATGATTGACTCGAAAATAGTTGGTTAAATATTTTTAAGATGAACAAACAAGAAAAAAATAAGATGATTGATTCTCTCTCTCAGATGCTGAAGGAGAATGCGCATTTTTATCTGACAGATACTTCCGGTCTTACTGTAGAAAAAACAAGTAAGCTAAGACGCATGTGTTTTGAAAAAGATGTGAAGATGCTTGTTGTAAAGAACACGCTTCTCAGCAAGGCAATGGAAAAGACCAGTAACATTTACGACCCGTTTCATGATACATTGAAGGGAACTACAGCCATTATGTTTTCTGCGGTTGCAAATACGCCAGGAAAAATAATGAAAGAGTTCAGAAAAGGAAGCGACAAACTTACTTTGAAATCCGCTTGGGTTGAAGAATCGGTTTATATCGGACACAACCAATTGGACACGCTTGCAAATATTAAGAGCAAGAATGAAATGATAGGAGAAATTATTGGATTGTTACAATCACCTGCTAAAACAGTTATTGGAGCTTTAAAAAATAAAGCGGATAAATCAGGAGAAGCTGCAACTGAAACACCAGCGAACTAAAAAAGAATCAAAACAAAAAAGTAAATAATAAATCAACTATAAAAATCACAAACGATGGCAGACTTAAAGCAAATTGCAGAACAGTTAGTAAATTTAACTGTAAAAGATGTAAACGAATTGGCAAAAATACTCAAGGACGAATATGGTATTGAGCCAGCTGCCGCTGCTGCAGCACCAGTTGCTGCCGGAGCAGCCGCTGCTGAAAAATCTACTTTTGATGTTATTCTGAAAAGTGGTGGAGCTGCAAAACTTCAGGTTGTAAAATTGGTAAAAGAACTTACTGGTTTAGGACTTAAAGAAGCAAAAGATTTAGTGGATGCTGCACCAAAACCAATTAAAGAAGGTATCTCGAAAGAAGATGCTGAGTCGTTGAAAAAACAATTGACCGAAGCAGGAGCAGAAGTTGAAGTTAAATAAATTGTCAGATAGTTTTCTGAAGACCTCTCAATCCTAATCGAAGGATTGGGTAGGTCTATTTGTGTTTATATTAACTTGAAATAGGATTGGGAATTGGAAAAATAAAATTGTAAATCGTATTTCGTAAATCGTACATTTTTTATGGCTGCACAAAAGAAAAATCAGCGAGTAAACTTCGCCAGTTCAAAACATCAGATCGATTATCCTGACTTTCTTGAAATCCAGGTGAAATCCTTTAAGGAATTCATGCAAGTGGATACTACTCCCGAGAACAGGAAGAACGAAGGATTGTTTAAAGTTTTCTCTGAAAACTTTCCAATCTCTGATGCGCGAAATAATTTCGTACTCGAGTTTCTTGATTATTATGTTGACCCAACAAGATATTCCATTGACGAGTGTCTTGAAAGAGGTTTGACTTATAATGTTCCCCTGAAAGCGCGCCTTCGTCTTTCATGCACAGACCCTGAACACGAAGATTTCAAAACCGTAATTCAGGATGTCTATCTCGGCACCATTCCGTACATGACTCCAAAAGGAAGTTTCATTATCAATGGAGCAGAACGTGTTATTGTTTCTCAGTTACACCGTTCACCTGGTGTGTTCTTCGGACAAAATCGACATCCGAATGGAAGCCGCCTCTACTCTGCCCGCGTAATTCCTTTCAAAGGAGCGTGGATTGAATTTGCAACAGACATTAATAATGTGATGTATGCATACATTGACAGAAAGAAAAAACTTCCTGTTACTACTATGCTTCGCGCAATTGGTTTTGAAAACGACAAACAAATTCTTGAGTTGTTCAATCTTGCTGATGAAATTACAGTTAATAAATCTTCTTTAAGTAAATCTATCGGTAGAAAATTAGCTGCCCGCGTTCTGAAAACATGGGTTGAAGATTTTGTGGATGAGGATACCGGTGAAGTTGTTTCCATCGAGCGTAACGAAGTATTGATTGAACGCGAAACTATTATTGCTGAAGAACATATTGAAACAATTCTGAACGCGAATGTGAAAACAATTATTCTTCACAAGGAAGATAAAGAGTTCAGTGATTACACAATTATTTATAACACGCTTCAAAAAGACCCGACCAATTCTTCAAAAGAAGCGGTTGAATATATTTATCGCCTGCTTCGTAACGCAGAACCACCGGATGAAGAAACAGCAAAAGCTGTAATTGAAAAACTCTTCTTCTCTGATAAGCGTTATGACCTGGGAGAAGTAGGACGTTTCCGTTTGAATAAAAAACTGAACCTTACTATTCCGGAAAATGTCCGCGTTCTTACAAAAGAAGATATTGTTGCGATCATTAAATTCCTCATTCAGCTTATCAATTTAAAAGTGAATGTGGATGATATTGATCACTTGAGCAACAGACGTGTTAGAACAGTTGGAGAACAATTATCAACTCAGTTTGGCGTTGGTCTTGCGCGTATGGCACGTACCATTCGTGAGCGAATGAACGTTCGTGATAACGAAGTGTTTACTCCAATTGATTTGATTAATGCGAAAACATTATCGTCTGTAATTAATTCATTCTTCGGAACAAATCCGTTGTCGCAGTTCATGGATCAGACCAATCCGCTTGCCGAGGTAACTCATAAGCGCAGATTATCTGCACTCGGACCAGGCGGTTTATCAAGAGAACGTGCGGGCTTTGAAGTTCGTGACGTTCACTATACTCACTATGGTCGTCTTTGTACCATTGAAACACCGGAAGGACCGAACATCGGTTTGATTTCTTCACTTTGTGTTTATGCGAAAATTAATAAACTCGGATTCATTGAAACTCCTTATAGGGAAGTTAATGAAGGAAAAGTGGATCTGCATAAACCAGTTATTTATCTTACTGCGGAAGAAGAAGACGAAAAAGCTATTGCTCAGTCCATGATGAACCTCAACGAAAAAGGTATGATCACGGATGAAAAAGTGAAAACTCGTTTTGAAGGAAACTATCCGTTGGTTGATCCAGATAAAGTTCACCTGATGGATGTTGCTCCGAATCAAATTGCATCTATTGCCGCTTCACTCATTCCGTTTCTTGAACACGATGATGCGAACCGTGCACTGATGGGATCGAATATGATGCGCCAGGCAGTTCCGCTTCTTCGACCTGAAGCTCCGATCATCGGAACAGGATTGGAAAGAGATGTTGCTATGGATTCGCGAACTATTCTTACTGCTGAACATGATGGAGTAGTGGAGTATGTTGATGCGAAAGAAGTGGTGGTTCGTTATGACCGTGATGCAGACGAGAAATTATTAAGCTTTGAAGACGATGTAAGAACCTATAACATCACCAAGTTCCGCAAGACAAATCAAAGCACATGCGTGAACCTCCGACCTGTTGTATCGAAAGGAGAAAAAGTAAAGAAAGGACAAATTCTGAGCGAAGGATACGGAACTCAGGATGGGGAATTAGCTCTTGGAAGAAATCTTACAGTAGCGTTCATGCCTTGGAAAGGATATAATTTTGAGGATGCGATCGTGATTTCCGAAAGAATGGTTCGCGAAGATATTTTCACTTCTATTCACGTGGATGAATATTCTTTGGAAGTACGCGAAACAAAACGCGGAATGGAAGAACTTACTTCTGATATTCCGAATGTTAGTGAAGAAGCGACAAAAAATCTTGACGAACAAGGAATTATCCGTGTTGGTTGCGAAGTAAAAGAAGGAGATATTCTTATTGGAAAAATTACTCCGAAAGGCGAAACCGACCCATCACCGGAAGAAAAACTTTTGCGAGCTATTTTCGGAGACAAAGCCGGAGATGTGAAAGATGCTTCTTTGAGAATGCCATCATCTACCTACGGAATTGTAATGGAAACAAAACTTTTCTCTCGTTTAATGAAAGATAAAAAAGCCAAAACCGATGAGAAAGATGTTCTTGATAAAATTGACAAAGAGTTCAATCACAAGTTCGATGAACTAAAAACAAAACTTGTTGAAAAACTTATAAAACTTGTAAGCGGAAAATCTTCTCAGGGAGTTTTCAATTATCTGAAAGAAGAATTGGTTGATCGTGGAGCTAAATTCACTGAAAAAGCTCTCCATAAAATTGACGATTACACCGAAGTTAATCCATACAAATGGACTACAAGCAAAGAAGTGAACGATCAGATTTACGAAATACTTCACAACTATCGCGTGAAGTACAACGAAATTCTTGGCGATCACAAACGCAGGAAATTTGCTGTTCAAGTTGGAGATGAATTACCAGTTGGAATTATTCAGCTTGCGAAAGTTTATATCACCCAAAAGAGAAAGCTGAAAGTAGGAGATAAAATGGCAGGACGCCACGGTAACAAAGGTATCGTTGCGAAAATTGTTCGCGATGAAGACATGCCGTTCCTTGAAGATGGAACTCCTGTTGACGTGGTTCTCAATCCGCTGGGCGTACCTTCGCGTATGAACCTCGGACAGATTTATGAAACCGTTCTTGGATGGGCTGGACAGAAACTCGGAACAAAATTTGCAACTCCTATTTTTGATGGAGCAACAAATGATGAGATCAATGCTTATACCGATCAGGCAGGACTCCCACGTTATGGAAAAACATATTTGCATGACGGAGAATCAGGAATGAAATTTGACCAGCCTGCAACTGTTGGTGTGATTTATATTTTGAAACTTCACCACATGGTGGATGACAAAATGCACGCGCGTTCTATCGGACCTTACTCGCTCATTACTCAGCAGCCGCTCGGTGGTAAAGCGCAGTTTGGAGGTCAAAGATTTGGTGAGATGGAAGTTTGGGCGCTCGAAGCATTTGGAGCTGCGCACATTCTTCAGGAAGTTCTTACTGTAAAATCGGATGACGTGGTAGGAAGAACAAAAACATACGAAGCAATTGTGAAGGGAGATAATTTGCCTCTTCCTGGAATTCCTGAATCATTCAATGTATTGATGCACGAATTGAAAGGATTAGGTTTGAATATTTCTTTGCACGATTAACGAAAAATAATTAACGAAAAAACGTTTCCAATATATGAAAAACGACTCAAGGCCTAAAAGCAACTTTACCAAGGTTACAATTTCGTTAGCTTCCCCCGAACAAATTCTGGAGTGGAGCCACGGTGAAGTAACAAAGCCGGAAACAATTAACTACCGCACTTACAAACCTGAACGCGATGGTTTGTTTTGCGAGCGAATTTTTGGTCCTGTGAAGGATTGGGAATGTCATTGCGGAAAATACAAGCGCATTCGTTATAAAGGAATTGTTTGCGACCGTTGCGGTGTGGAAGTAACCGAGAAAAAAGTTCGCAGAGAAAGAATGGGGCACATCAATTTGGTGGTTCCTGTAATTCATATTTGGTATTTCCGTTCGCTTCCAAATAAAATTGGTGCGCTGCTTGGATTGCCTACCAAGAAATTGGAAATGATAATTTATTACGAGCGTTATGTGGTAATTAATCCAGGTGTAAAAGCTGCTGATGGAGTAAAATATCTTGATTTCTTAAGTGAAGAAGAATACATCAAAGCACTTGATTCGCTTCCAAAAGATAATCAGTTCCTTGACGACAAAGACCCGAATAAATTTGTTGCAAAGATGGGTGGCGAAGCAATTATTGATTTAATGAGCAGACTTAATTTGGATGATCTTTCTTTTAGCTTGCGTGCTACAGCAAACAACGAACTTTCTCAGCAAAAGAAAAATGAAGCACTGAAACGTTTGCAAACCGTTGAAGCATTCAGACAAGCAAACAAGCATGTTGAAAACCGCCCTGAGTGGACAGTAATTAAAATATTACCTGTTATTCCACCTGAACTTCGTCCGCTTGTGCCTTTGGATGGCGGTCGTTTTGCAACTTCGGATTTAAATGATTTGTACAGACGCGTTATCATTCGCAATAATCGCTTGAAACGTTTGATTGAAATAAAAGCACCTGAAGTTATTTTACGTAATGAAAAACGTATGCTTCAGGAATCTGTTGACTCGCTGTTTGATAATTCACGCAAAGCAAGCGCTGTTAAAACAGATGCTAATCGTCCGTTAAAATCTCTTTCAGATAGTTTGAAAGGAAAACAAGGACGTTTCCGCCAGAACTTACTTGGAAAACGTGTTGACTATTCAGGTCGTTCAGTTATCGTTGTTGGTCCTGAATTAAAACTCCACGAGTGTGGACTTCCAAAAGATATGGCTGCGGAATTGTTCAAGCCATTTATCATTAGAAAACTTTTAGAACGCGGTGTTGTTAAAACAGTGAAGTCAGCGAAAAAAATTGTTGACAGAAAAGAACCTATCGTTTGGGATATTTTGGAAAACACAATGAAAGGACATCCAGTTCTTCTCAATCGTGCTCCCACACTTCACAGATTAGGTATTCAGGCATTTCAGCCAAAACTTATCGAAGGAAAAGCAATTCAGTTGCATCCGCTGGTATGTACTGCGTTCAATGCCGACTTTGACGGAGACCAGATGGCGGTTCACGTTCCACTAAGTCATGCTGCTGTTCTTGAAGCACAAATACTAATGCTTGCTTCTCATAATATTTTGAACCCTGCCAATGGAGCTCCGGTTGCGGTTCCTTCTCAGGACATGGTTCTTGGTTTATATTACATGACCAAAGCAAGAAAAAATTCAAAAGAGCATAAAGTAAAAGGCGAAGGAATTATTTTCTATTCAGCGGAAGAAGTTGTTATTGCTTACAGCGAAGGAAAAGTTGATTTGCACGCCATGATTAAAGTGCGCATTGAAAATTTAAAAAATGAAAAAGGAGAATTGGTTAAAGGCATCATTGAAACCACAGTCGGAAGAGTGATGTTCAATCAAGTTGCTCCGAAAGAAGTAGGATATTTGAACGAAGTAATGACTAAAAAATCTCTCCGCGATATTATCGGAGATGTTTTGAAAGTTGCAGGAACAGCGAAAGCTGCTAAGTTTCTCGATGATATTAAAGAACTTGGATTCATGCACGCGTTCAAAGGAGGTTTGTCATTTAATTTGGATGATGTGATGGTTTCTGAAGATAAAAAGAAACTCATTGACGAAGCATACAAAGAGGTTGAAGATGTTGTAGAAAATTACAATCAAGGTTTCATCACAAATAATGAGCGTTACAATCAGGTTATTGATATTTGGACTCACACAAATTCCAAGCTCACTAAAAAAGTAATGGACCGTTTGACTGCTGACAAGCAGGGATTCAATTCTATTTTCATGATGCTGGATTCCGGTGCGAGAGGTTCGAAAGAACAAATTCGTCAGCTGAGCGGAATGCGCGGACTGATGGCTCGTCCTCACAAATCAGGAATGGTTGGCGGAGAAATTATTGAGAATCCGGTTATCTCAAACTTCAGAGAAGGATTATCTATTCACGAATATTTTATTTCAACGCACGGAGCGCGTAAAGGTCTTGCCGATACAGCGCTGAAAACTGCTGATGCTGGATATTTAACAAGACGTTTGGTTGACGTTGCTCAGGACGTTATCATCACATATGAAGACTGCGGAACACTTCGCGGACTAATGGCTTCTGCTCTCAAAAAGAACGATGAAATTGTTGAGCCGTTGTATGACCGTATTCTCGGACGTGTTGCTTTGAACGATGTAGTTCATCCTCTCACAGGAGAATTAATTATTTCTTCTGGAAAAGAAATCACAGAAGATTATGCAACCAAAATAGAAAACTCACCAATCGAAGCAGTTGAAATTCGTTCGGTACTTACCTGCGAATCAAAACTTGGTGTGTGTGCAAAATGTTACGGCAGAAATCTTTCAACCGGTAGAATGGTTCAGAAAGGTGAAGCGGTTGGCGTTATCGCAGCACAATCCATTGGTGAGCCTGGAACGCAGTTAACACTTCGTACATTCCACGTGGGTGGTGTGGCAGGAGGTACAACTTCTTCTTCGCGCATTGAATCAAAATACGATGGTCTTGTGGAGATAGATGAATTGCGTACAGTTGAACGTAAAAATACTGATGGTAAAAAAGTAAAAGTGGTAGTTGGTCGTTCTGCTGAAATCAGAATTGTTGATGCAACTACTAAAATTGCTCTTACTACAGGTTACATTCCTTACGGTTCGCAATTATATGTATCTGCAGGGGAGAAAGTGAAAAAAGGAACATTGCTCTGCGATTGGGATCCATATAATGCAGTTATCATTGCTGACTTTCAGGGAAAAATTGAGTTCGAAAACATCGAAGAAGGAATTACTTTCCGCGAAGAGTTTGACGAACAAACAGGTTTCCGTGAAAAAGTTATTACTGAAACAAAAGATAAAACAAAAAATCCAATCATCAAGATTGTTGACAAGAAGGGCGATCCGTTAAAATCATATAACATTCCTGTAAGCGCGCACATGTCGGTGAATGCTGGCGATGGTGTTGAGACAGGACAAATTCTTGTTAAGATTCCACGTACTACAGGAAAATCTGGCGACATCACAGGAGGTCTGCCGCGTGTAACGGAATTATTCGAAGCACGTAATCCAAGCAGCCCCGCAGCAGTTTCTGAGATTGACGGTATTGTAACTTTCGGAAAAATAAAACGTGGTAACCGCGAGGTTCAGGTGGAAGCGAAAACAGGCGAGATAAAAAAATATCTCGTTCGTTTGTCAAATCACATCCTCGTGCAGGAAAATGATTTCGTAAAAGCAGGCGAGCAGCTTACCGATGGAGCCATTGCTCCTGCTGATATCCTTGCCATCAAAGGACCAACTGCAGTACAAGAATATTTAGTAAACGAAGTTCAGGAAGTTTATCGTTTACAAGGTGTAAAAATAAATGACAAACATTTTGAAGTTATTGTGAAACAAATGATGCGCAAGGTGGAAATTGACGATGCAGGCGATACTATCTTCCTGCCAAAGCAATTCACCAACCGTGCAGATTTCATGGATGAGAACGACAGTTTGTTCGGATGCAAAATGGTAACTGAAGGCGGAGATTCAACAACTATGAAAGCAGGCATGATAGTTAACGCACGTAAACTGCGCGATGAAAATGCTGCATTAAAACGCAAAGGTGAAAAACTTGTTCAGGCACGCGATGCAATTCTTGCAACCGCACGTCCTGTATTGCAAGGTATCACACGCGCTTCGCTGCAAACAAACAGTTTTATTTCGGCAGCATCGTTCCAGGAAACAACCAAGGTGCTCAGTACGGGCGCTTGCGAAGGAAGAATGGACGATCTATCAGGATTGAAAGAGAACGTTATTGTAGGGCATTTGATCCCTGCTGGAACAGGATTGCGCGAATACGAAAAAATAATTGTTGGCTCCAAAGAAGAATTTGATCGCCTCATGGCATCGAAAACTGAGAACACCGTAGAAGAACAGGAAGCATAAAAGTTACAGATTACAGGTTGCAGATTGTGGGTTGTCTTAACCTGTAATTTGTAACCTGTAACTTGCAATATTGATTTTACATGGAAAACAAAAACAATCTTAAGCCGATCGAAAACCAACTCAACATCGAGTTGAGCGAAGAAGTGGCAGAAGGAATTTATTCCAATCTCGCCATCATCACTCATTCACATTCTGAATTTGCATTGGATTTTATAAAAGTGATGCCGGGAATTCCTAAGGCAAAAGTAAAAGCGCGCATCATTCTTACTCCGCAACATGCAAAGCGATTGATGAAAGCGCTGAAAGATAATATCTCCAAATACGAAAGTGTTCACGGAGATATTAAAGATACCGAAGTTCCTCATGGTGCTTTGCCTCTT
Organism: Bacteroidota bacterium; assembly: GCA_003164895.1. Taxonomy (GTDB): domain Bacteria; phylum Bacteroidota; class Bacteroidia; order Palsa-948; family Palsa-948; genus Palsa-948. The sequence goes on from PLUL01000006.1 coordinate 45,189, forward strand.
ACTTTTGGCGGACCTGCCGCACAGGCGTAAGAATTTTATTTTACCTACCCTTTCGTCATATTTTCAATTTCTTCATAGTCAATTCGGCACATTCACTTTCTATTGTGTGAATATATTCTGCCATTGTTGCCTGATTGTTATCATATGATAGGTTGGAGAAATTATTGACATTCGTACACTAAATAAAAAAATATGAACTTAGAAAAATTCACTCTCAAATCTCAGGAAGCCATTCAGCAGGCACAGCAAATTGCTATGACCAATGAACATCAGGCGATTGAGAACGGACATATCCTGAAAGGAATTCTTTCTGTGGATGAATCCGTAACTCCTTTTTTACTGAAGAAGATGAATGTCAATGTCGTCATTTTCACAAAAGCGTTGGATAAAATTATTGAATCATATCCTAAAGTTTCCGGAGGCAATGGACAACAACATCTTTCCAATCCTGCAACGCAGGCGGTGAGCAAGGCGCAGACTTATATGAAAGAATTCAGCGATGAGTATGTGAGCATTGAACTGTTGCTGCTTGGAATTCTTTCAGCAAAGGATTCTGTTTCGCAAATGATGAAAGATAGTGGTATCACGGAAAAAGATTTGAAAGCTGCTATCAAAGAACTTCGCAAGGGAGAAAATGTTACTTCTCATTCGCAGGAAGAAACTTACAATGCGCTGAAAAAATTTGCCATCAATTTTAACGAGCAAGCGAAGAACGGCAAACTTGATCCTGTAATTGGTCGTGATGAAGAGATTCGTAGAGTGTTACAAATCCTCACACGCAGAACAAAGAACAATCCCATTTTGGTTGGTGAACCAGGAGTTGGTAAAACTGCCATTGCAGAAGGCATCGCTCACCGGATTGTGGATGGCGATGTGCCGGATAATTTGAAATCAAAACAATTGTTTTCGCTTGACATGGCAGCATTGATTGCCGGAGCAAAATACAAAGGCGAATTTGAAGAAAGATTAAAATCCGTAGTGAAAGAAGTAACTAGTTCCAACGGAGAAATAATTTTGTTCATAGATGAAATTCACACGCTCATTGGAGCAGGCGGTGGTGAAGGCGCGATGGATGCAGCAAATATTTTAAAACCTGCTCTTGCCCGCGGAGAATTGCGTGCCATTGGTGCAACCACGCTTGGTGAATTTCAGAAATATTTTGAAAAAGACAAGGCTCTGGAAAGACGTTTTCAGAAAGTGATGATAGATGAACCAAGCACTGAAGATGCTATTTCCATGCTTCGCGGCATCAAGGAAAAATATGAAACGCATCACAAGGTTAGAATTAAAGATGAAGCGATCATTGCTTCAGTTGAATTATCTCAGAGATATATTACTGAACGTTTTCTTCCTGACAAAGCAATAGATTTAATTGACGAAGCTGCTTCCAAACTCAGAATGGAAATGAATTCTATGCCAGTTGAGTTGGATGAAGTCGAGAGAAAGATTCGTCAGTTAGAAATTGAACGTGAAGCAATCAAGCGTGAGAATGATAAATCAAAATTAGAAAATCTTAATAAAGAAATTGCTGAGCTAAATGACAAACGCAGTAAACTGCGCGCCCAGTGGAAATCGGAAAAAGAAATTGTAGAAGGAATACAAAAAGAAAAAGAAAGCATTGAGCATCTGAAACTGGAAGCTACTCAGGCAGAACGCGAAGGCAACTACGGAAAAGTTGCTGAAATACGCTATGGAAAAGTGAAAGACGCCGAACAAAAATTGGAAGAGTTCAAAACTAAACTTTCAAAAATGCAGTTGAGCGGAAGCAATATGCTCAAAGAAGAAGTAGATGCGGAAGATATTGCAGATGTGATCTCGCGCTGGACGGGAATTCCAGTAAGCAAAATGCTTCAGAGCGATAAGGAAAAACTTTTACATCTGGAAGAAGAACTGCACAAGCGCATCATCGGGCAGGAAGAAGCGGTTACTGCCGTTGCAAATGCCATTCGCAGAAGCCGTGCGGGATTGCAAGATATGAAACGCCCGATCGGTTCATTCATTTTTCTAGGAACAACAGGTGTAGGAAAAACAGAACTTGCAAAAGCTCTTGCCGATTATTTATTTAACAATGAAAACTCGATGACGCGAATTGACATGAGCGAATATCAGGAGCGCCATGCCGTTTCCCGTTTGGTGGGTGCGCCTCCGGGATATGTGGGTTATGAAGAAGGTGGTCAACTCACCGAAGCAGTTCGCAGAAAACCTTATTCAGTTGTACTGCTGGATGAAATCGAGAAAGCACATCCTGATGTGTTCAATATTCTTTTGCAGGTGCTGGATGACGGCAGGCTGACCGACAATAAAGGAAGGGTTGCGAGTTTCAAAAACACAATCATCATCATGACCTCCAACATCGGTTCGCATATCATTCAGGAGAACATGGAAAAGATGGACGAGTTTAACCGTAAGAATATTCTGGATGCGACAAAAATTGCAGTGATGGAGTTGTTGAGAAAAACTGTTCGTCCTGAATTCTTGAACCGAGTGGATGAAACCATCATGTTTAGTCCGTTGACGAAAAAAGATGTGCGCAAAATTGCAGAGTTGCAACTCGGCATGCTGGAGAAAAAATTAGCCGACTTAGGTATCCGTCTAACCGCTAGCGAATTCGCTTTGGATTGGCTTTCACAACAAGGTTACGATCCACAGTTTGGCGCACGACCTATTAAGCGCGTGATACAAAAAAATGTTCTGGATGAATTATCCAAACAACTGCTGGCAGGAACGGTTGAGAAAAATTCAGAAATAGTGATGGATGTATTTGACGACCCCGATGAAAAGAACGGGGCAGGAAAAATTGTTTTCAGAAAACCAATCAAGGAATCTGAGAAATCAAATGGAAGTGCGAAAAAGAAAAAGGAGAAAGTGTGATTTGTATTAATGTATTTTATGACAGAGTTAACATTGAAATTATTATCTTTGAATAACAAAAGACAACAGCATCATGACAAGAGAAAAAAGAATTGAATTAATCCCTACAGAAAAACTATGGAAAAAAATATAAGAACATCCAACATTGACATTGTTATTAAAGCCCAAGAAGGCGCAGTAGTTTTTGAAATCAAAGACCCCAAGCAACTAAACAGAGCTTTGCTTAACGACATTAAGCAGGATTTTTTCTTTCTCCAAAAAGATTCCATTGTGATTTATCCTGAACAAAAAATTGTTGATACACAAGGAATATTTTTAGAAGATACTTCACGGCTTATCTAAAAAGAGATTGCTTTGGTTGTTTCCTCTCTCGCAATTACGTATTAATCAAACAACGATATCTGCCCTTTCGATTTTTCCTTTAGAAATATTTCCCGCCTTTGTTTGCCGAATGCTTCCGTATCAAATTCGAATTTATCTTTTCGTTTCATATACTTTTTTACAGACATCTTAAATAGACTACGGATGGATTCCGCAATATTTCCTTCTCCTTTTGTTCTTGTTCCAAAGCGACTGTCGTTCACTTGTCCGCCATGGCAGGATTTAATATGATTCCAAACTTTATCCGCACGGTCAGGAAAATTTTTATGAAGCCAATCTTTAAACACATCCGCAATCGCTCCATTCAGACGAACGATTGTCATACCTGCAACGGATGCTCCGTTTTCAGCAGCAGCTTTTATCACCTCCGGAATTTCATGGCTGTTAAGTCCCGGAATTATTGGCGCATTCATAATCCCGACAGCAACTCCTGCATCCGCAAGATGTTTAACCACTTTGAAACGATTTTTATAAGTAACAGTTCTCGGTTCCATTTTTTGGCGAAGTTCTTCATTGAGAGAAGTAATCGTTACCATCACATGAACGAGATTTAGTTTCGCGAGTTCAGAAATAATATCAAGGTCGCGGAGGATAAGCGCATTCTTTGTGATGAGTGAAACCGGATGCTTGTATTTTAAACAAACCTCCAGAATTTTTCTTGTGATTTCTAATTTTCTCTCTATTGGCTGATAACAATCCGTATTTCCGGAAAGCATAATCGGAGACGGATCCCAATTCTTTTTCTGAAATGCTTTCTCTAAAAGTTCGGGCGCATTTTTCTTTACCAGAATTTTTCTTTCAAAGTCAAGCCCCGAACTGTAACCCCAGTATTCATGGGTGGTGCGCGCATAGCAATACAAACAACCATGCTCGCAGCCCTGGTAAGGATTCATGGAATACATTCCCGGAATATCAGGACTCTTTACGATATTGACAATTGTCTTTGGAAATACTTCTATGTATTGGGTTTGTTCCTCTTGAAGCAGTGCCTCATCAATCAATTCAGGAAATTCCTGCACATAAGAATTTTTAATGAAACGATTGTGCGGATTCACCTGCGAACCACGACCATGAAAATATTTTTCTTCACTCATTTTCTTCTTGTGAAACAAAATTTCTACTTCTTTTTTTCTTTCACGTAATTCATTATTCCTTGAAAATATGCATCTGCCACCTCCTCTACTCGCTTGGAAGTTCTAATTCCATCAACTGTAATTTCTTTTTTGCTCAGTGCCTTGCATTCATTAATATTATCCTGATAAAGTGATTCTCCGTAACACAAAGTTCCTTTCACTGTTCGGGTAAGAGTGAGATTGCGGCAAAAAACTCCGTTCACTCCAGTGGTGATGCAATTATCTCGCAGATAAATTGCACATGAATCCAGCGCAGTAGGAACTCCAAGCTTTTTAGACAAACTGTTTACAATATATTTTGAAAAATTAATTGAGTGCTCAATATCGTCAGTAAGAAGCAATCGCAAGAAATCAATTCGCGCTTCAGGCTTATCTAATTCGTCAGCCGCAAAGCCTCCACCAACAAACGCCATAACAAAATCCTTTTTTGTCGGCTTGTTCCAGTTTTGATTTGTCTCGTCTACATTATAATGAATGACCAATGTTAAATCTGGATGAAACTCATTTATTTTTCTTGCGCGTTCTTTCAATTCTTCTGAAACAAAAAATCTGCGGAAGATTTCTGTATCATTTGCTTTTTTTAGAAGGAAATTTCTTTCCTCAAAGGAAACATCGCCTCTCGCATAAGCCGAATCAAGCGACTTATGAAACAAACTATCCTTCCACTTTTTAAAATCAATTCCGAATGCTGATTGATTTGGTTTTTCGCGAGTAAGCATTACGGTTGCGCCTTCAGATTCCAATTTCTTTTTCAGAATGAGTGCAGTTTCAAGCGTAAGCTCACCTTCTATCAACTTAATATCTTCCTTAATTCCCTTCATTGTATTTTTTTTCATCTCCACCCATTTCTTTTCCATCTTGGCAGTTTCAAGGTCGCCTGCGATGTGTCCGGGGTCGAGGGCAATTTTTAAGTTTTTCAAACTATATAATAATGATTTTTCTTCACCTATTTCATCAGGCGGATAACCAGGAAACCAATGGGTACACAAATATTTTGAATCATAAAATATTAAAAACCTTTTGAAATAATTTATTTCAATCCATGGGATTTTAAATTCAAATTTTCTCCTCGAAGTGTCTGTAGCAGGAACATAAACTTCAATTCCATCTTTTGTAAAAGATAAAACTTCTGAAGCTTTGTTTTCCTTATCCAAATACCTGTGCATTTTCTGAGTATAAACAGCAACCAAACTATCGGAATTAATCTGAGCTTTTAAGCTAATAGCCAATAGCCAATAGCTAAGAGCTAAAAGCAATTCGTATCTTCGTAAAATATTTTTCATTTCTAATGTTACCTAAACTTGATTCGGAACTGTTTTTCACCGCATCGCGCAGCAGCGGAAGCGGAGGACAAAATGTAAATAAAGTTTCTACAAAGGTAGAACTACATTTTGATGTAATGAATTCCAAGTTATTAACCGACGGGCAGAAGCAACTTATTTTTTCTAAACTCAAAAATCACATCAACAAAGATGGAATTCTGAAAGTTACCGTTCAGGAAACACGTTCCCAGTTTGAAAACAAAGAAATCGCTCTTAAAAAATTCAAAAATCTCCTTGCTACCTCTTTTCGGAAAATTAAAAAGAGGATCCGCACCAAAGCGTCAAAAGGTTCAAAAGAAAAACGCCTCAGCAGAAAAAAAAATCGTTCAGAAATAAAAAAAGGAAGAACTCAAAAGTGGGTTTAATGAGGAGGAATGTTTTTTACGAAATAATTCCACAACACTTCATCAGGCGGATTTGCTTCAATTATAACAGGTACTTTACTCACCGGGTGAATAAACTCCGCTTTCCGTGCATGTAAATGAATGGACGCATCCTCGTTTCCTCTTTTGAAACCATACTTAAAATCTCCCTTTATCGGGCATCCGATAGTTGAAAGCTGCACACGAATCTGGTGATGCCTTCCTGTGTGAGGATTAATTTCCAACAAATGATAGTTATCGGAACTAAAAAGAACTTTGTAATCCAATTCGGCTTTGAGCGCATCATCGGTTTCTTTTTCATAAGCACGCGACATATTTTTCTGCTCATTCTTTTTCAGGTAGTGGGTTAAATGTCCGCTCTCCGGATTTGGTTTGTTTTTCACAACCGCCCAATAAGTTTTTTTCACTTCCTTATCGCGAAACATCTCGTTCAATCGCGAAAGTGCTTTACTTGTCTTGGCAAAAATCACAACTCCGCTTACCGGTCTGTCAATGCGATGCGCAACACCGAGATACACTTCTCCCGGTTTATTATATTTTTCTTTGATGTACTGCTTGACCTTTTCGCTGAGAGGAGTATCGCCTGTTTTATCGCCCTGAACTATCTCGGAAGGTTTTTTATTTATCGCGATTAAATGATTATCCTCGTAAAGAACTTCCATGATAAATCTTCAAATCAATATTGTTCTTTCGCATTCGGAAAATCCTTCGACTTCACATCCTTGATATAATTCTGCACAGCGCCTTTGATGTCATCGTAAAGATTCAAATACCTTCGGAGAAAACGCGGATTGAATTCATTATTTAACCCGAGCATATCATGTAGAACCAAAACTTGTCCGTCAACACCACCACCGGCACCAATACCAATCACAGGAATGAGAATCTTTTTTGCAACTTTATCGGCAAGCTCAGCGGGAATTTTTTCAAGAACAATTGCAAAGCATCCTGTTTTCTCCAGCAATTCTGCATCGCTTAAAATTCTTTCCGCTTCAACTTTTTCTCGTGCACGAACTTCATAAGTTCCGAATTTATAAATGGATTGCGGAGTTAATCCTAAATGTCCCATCACTGGAATTCCGGCTGATAAAATCCGTTCTACAGATTCTTTTATTTCTTTACCACCCTCTAATTTAACTGCATGCGCTCCTGATTCTTTCATAATTCTTATAGCCGAATTAAGCGCCTCTTTAGAATTTCCCTGATAAGAACCAAAAGGTAAGTCAACAACAATCAAAGCACGATTTACTGCACGGACAACAGATGATGCGTGATAGATCATCTGATCAAGTGTAATCGGAAGAGTGGTTTCGTGCCCTGCCATTACATTGGATGCAGAATCTCCCACTAACAAAACATCAATTCCGGCATGATCAAGAATTTTTGCTGTGGTATAATCGTACGCGGTGAGCATGGAGATTTTTTCTCCCTTCTGCTTCATCTGCAAAAGCACATGCGTGGTGATTTTTTTTATTTCCTTTTTCATTTGCCGGAAGATTATTTTATCAGAACAATTATTTCACATCCATCAACTCTACATCAAAAATTAAAGTTGCTTTTGCCGGAATAATAGGAGGTCTGCCGGCTTCTCCATAAGCAAGCTGATACGGAATGATGAGGCGCATTTTATCTCCCACATGCATCAATGCAATTCCTTCGTCCCATCCTTTGATTACTTGCCCTGAACCAAGACCAAATTCAATTGGTTGTCCGCGTTGAACCGATGAGTCAAATAATTTCCATGTGCCATCTCCCAGATATCCTGAATAATGAACAGAAACTTTTTTTCCGCTTTCAGCTTTTGCTCCGGTTCCTTTTTTAATTACAATATATTTTAATCCGTCAGCAGTAGAATCTTTTTTTAATCCTTTCACATCCCAAGGTTTTGGAGCTTCTTTCACATCCATCAGTTCCACTTCAAAAATAAGAGTAGCGTTGGCAGGGATTTTCCCCTGTGCGCGTTCGCCATATCCTAAAGTGGAAGGAATTGTGAGAACCGCTATATCACCAACGTGAAGCAGAGCAATTCCTTCGTCCCAACCTTTAATTACTTGTCCTGCACCGAGTGAAAAACTAAATGGTTGACCACGGTCGCGTGAACTATCGAATTTTGTTTTTGCACTGTCAGGTAATGTTCCCACATAGTGAACGGAAACTTGGTCTCCTGCTTTTGCCTGTACACCGATTCCTTTCTTGGTGATTTTATATTTCAGTCCGGAAGCAGTTGTATATTCTTTATTCAACTCAATGGTTTCTTTCTTACCTTTTTGAGCGAACACTGTTCCTGTAAAAAGAATTACAGCGATAAATAAAATTGTTTTTTTCATAGATGATTTATTTTTTTTGATTTAATTTCTAAAAGTTGAATATCAAATTTCATCGGCATATATGGAGGAATGAAATATTTACCTGTCTGCTGATTAATATAACCTACGGAATCATAAGCCAGTGATGAAGGAATAATAATGGTTGCTACTTCGCCTTTTTTCATCAGTTTAAGAGCTTCATCCCATCCTAGAATTACTTGTTTTGCTCCGATAGCAAATTTAAACGGCTGATTGCGTTTTACAGAAGAATCAAAAACAGTTCCGTTAAGAAAACTGCCGGTGTAATGCACCACAACCGTGTCTCCATCTTTCGGACTTGCACCTTTTCCTTTTTCAGTTTCAATCAAATACAATCCCGTTGCTGATGGTTTTGCTTCAATATGATTATCATGAATGTAGCGGCTTAGTTCCTGAGGACCTTTTTCTTTTCTACTTTGAATATAAGCTTGTCGTCTATCATTATCTTCTTTTTGAACTTGCGCCATAGTTTTTATCTGCATAAGTTTTATGCCGAAAGCCATAAAATCATTTTTCTTGAGTCGTTTTGTAGAATCTCTTTGAGGAAAATATTTATTAATTGAATCGGTGCTAAGCAGAAAAGTAGCGCTGTCACCAATAGTCATCAAACGAATTCCTTCTTCAATCCCGCCTTTGAAAGTCGGCTCGCGCAGTAATTGGTCAATTCCATCATTACCCAAAAGATTGGTGCTTTCCAAAACGGAATCACCCAGCTTCTTTGCCAATTTCACTTTTACAATTTCACCGTACTTTGGATGAATGGTATCTTTTCCTTTGATGTGAAATTTATATTGCAAACCCGAAGCAGTTTTTTCGTAATCAGAATATTTAGAATGTGAACAAGAGGAAAACCACAAAGCAACAGCAGGCAGTAAACCACCGATCATTAATTTAAGTTTCAAGTTTGATCGCATATTTATTTATTTATTATGAATACTTTCTATTGCACTTTCAAAAGCTCCACTTCATAAATCACCGTTGTGAACGGCGGAATAATTCCGGTGGACGAACCACTGCTTCCAAAAGCTAGGTGCGAAGGTATAATAAATTTGGCTTTTTCACCTTCGTGCATTCTTCGCACTCCGATTTCCAATCCTTTGATTAATTGTTCTTCGGCACCAATAACATATTCGAATGGCTGTGTTTCATAATTGGAATCAAAACTTCTGCCGTTAAGAAAATATCCTCGATAATTTAAAAGAGCAACTCTGCCGGAATCGGGAGAATAACCTTTTCCTTTTCGAATCTGAAAATAGTACATTCCATTGGCGATGGCAGACGCGGTGATATTGCTGTCGGCAAGAAATTTTTCCAGAATCTTTTTTTCATCAAATTCTCCTTGTTCTAATTTTTTTTGTTCGTCGAGCATTTCTTGTTCGTGTTCTTCTTTGGTTTGAATTTTCAAAACTCGTGTTTCAACTTTCACTATGCTTGCGATGTTCATTCCTTTTGGAATTTTATCGTGATTCTTTTTAGTGAATAAAGTATAGGCATCGGTAATAAAAGTCGCGCTGTCGCCTTGCGAGAGCAACTGAAAACCTTCGTAATAATCTTTTTCAAATTGTGGAGCTGGAAGAATAAAAGTTACAGAACCATCCAATCCAATCTTTCGTGTGTCGAACAAAACAGAATCCTTATCGGATTTAATGGTGATCTGTGCCGTAATATAATCATCGGGTTTTGCTTTTCGTTTCCCTTCGCCAATATCCTGAAGTTTGTAATAGAGCCCATTCTTGGTTGGAGTGAAGCCGGGGAACTTGGAATTGCCGCAGGAAGTAAACACAATGTACAATGTACATAGGATAAATAATTTCCAAATACCTGATACTTTCATCTTACTTCTAATAATTCTAAATCTACTACGATGGATGACAGTGGCGGAATCTTTTCGTCATCTCCGTGCATGCCATGCGCCATGTACGATGGTAGAATGAATTTTGCTTTATCTCCAATGTGCATGAGCAGAACTGCTTCGTGCAATCCGCTTTCGATGTCCTCGCCTTCCACTTTAAATTCTTTTGCTCCATCTTTGTCGGAAGAATAACATTCCGTTCCGTCAAGCAAAGATACTTTGTAATTCACTTTTACAAAATCGCCCGACTGCGGCTGCTTTCCCTTTCCTTTTGCGAGAAACAGGTAGCGCAATCCTGTTCCTGTTTTTTGCATTTGCCAATCGTGATGAATAATGTATTGATTTATTTCATCCGATTCTTTTTCCACTTCATACTTATTTACTTTTTCAAGCGACTGCTTGAATTGATTTGGATCCGCTTTCTGTTTGGGAGCAACTTCATTTCCGCAGGAGGAATAAAGAAAAGACAATAAGCAAAAAGCTATTGGCAAATTAAAAACTGATGAATGGGAATTTAATTTCACGTTCACTTCAAAAGCTGGTCTTTGTATTCAGGAAGAAGATTTACAAAATCAGTAACCACTTCATCAAGTGTTTTGTGGGCTTCGCCACCGGCAGCGTTCAGATGTCCACCACCGCTGAAATGTTTGCGGGCGAATTTATTCACATCGTAATTTCCTTTGGAGCGGAAAGATATTTTTATTTCTTCTTTCATTTGAAGGAACAGCGCGGAGAAACGAATTCCTTCTACCGAAAGCGGATAATTTACCAACCCTTCGGTATCGCCTTTTTGAAAACCAAACTTTTTGAGCTCGGTGGCAGAAAGAGAAATGAAAGCAGCATTGAATTCTTTCAGCAAGGTCATTTTTTGAAGAGCATAGCCAAGCAGTCGCACACGATTTTCGGAATTGGTATCGAAAATGTTGGTGTAAGCCAATGTGTTTTGCGCTCCCGCTTCGATGAGTTGCGCAGTAACGTGATGCGTGTGTGCCGAAGTGGTGCCGATGCGGAAGTTAAGCGTATCCGTCATGATGCCGGCATAAAGACAGTTGGCAGATTTTTTATTGATGAGTTTTTTATCGCCCAGCAATTCAATGAAATCAAAAACAAGCTGCGAAGTAGAGCAAGCACGTTTATCACTCAGCATATAATCGGCAAACTTTTCGGGCTGAAGATGATGGTCAATTAATATTTTGGTCGCTTTGGCTTTCTTCACACATACACCCACTTCTTCAATTCTTCGGAGTGCGTTAAAGTCAAGACAAAAAATAACATCGGCTTTTTTAATGATCTTCTCCGCTTTTTCGGGATGCTCGGAAAACTCGATCACCTTGTCATCGCCCGGAAGCCATTGCAAAAAAGTGGGGTAACCGTTTGGCGTAATAACTTTTACACGATGCTTTTTGCGGATGAGATAATTATACAATCCCAGCGAAGAACCCATTGCATCACCATCGGGGTTTTTATGGGTGACAATAACAATGCTTTTGCGCGTGGAGAGCAGTTCCTGAACTTCTATGATTTCTTGATGAGTCATACTAAATGAGTGTACATTTTCTTAGAGGCGGCAAATATAAGAATGATGGGTTAAGAGTAAATAAAATTTATGGGTTTGTGTTAAGATATTGCTGATTTATGAGCGCTATTTTCCGCAAATGCAATGATATGACCATCTATGTCAGAAACATAACAAACAGTATCGCCCCAGTCTCTTGGTAAAATGGGACTAATTTCTTTTGCGGTAGCAAGTATCAAGAATAAAGACAAAATATATTTAATACGATTTTTCATTTTCTATTCTGCTGCACGGCTAAAGTAGTGATTGTCTGTTTGCCTTTGTCCTCATACCTCAACCCTGTACTTCTCTTCTCCTTAAGACAACCGAGCGTAAAGCGAAGGTTGGAAGCGGAGTTCGGGGAGCGTAACATCGCCAATACGCGAAACAAAAATTATCAGCGGAAGGATCAGCCAGTTATAATAGTCAAAAGGTGTGCTCACAAATTATTTTCAATGGCTCAAAATTATCTTTTTTGTGGCAACTCCTTGCTCATTTTTTATTTTCATAAAGTAAACTCCATCCGGTGTTGCGCTCAAATCAATTTGTTGATTTTGAGATTTGATGATTTGCCGATTAATACGTTCTCCGAGAACATTATATATTTCCATTTGCGCATTTTCAAATTTACTCATCTGAACATTAAAAACTCCTTTGGTTGGATTGGGATAAATATTTATTAAATCGTTTGATATAATTTCATTTACCGCAGTAGCAGGAGAGCAAGTGCTGTCAATAGGCATAAAATTAATAAGTCCGTAATTTATATTATCATAACCATCATAAATTACTGCTCTTGTAGAAGCAGAATCGGGAGTACACCAGAAATTATGAGTTGCGTTGATATTGCCGTTTGATGTATATTTTATGTCATAAGTAGTGTTATTGCATATCCTGTTACAAGTAATAGTACTGTTTTTATTATTTAAAGTAATTCCCAAAGTATTATTCTCAATTATATTTTTTGTAATTGTAAACGCTCCTAAATTATCAACAATACCAATGCTTCCATATCTAATTGTGTTTCCACTTATAATAGCAAAGCCATTTAAGTTGAAACTTTCATCTTGAATATTGTCTCCAGTATTATGTTCAATAATGTTTCCAAGGATTACTGAAACAGCTGTTTGAATACCTTCTCCATTGTACCTTATATAGCAGTTAACGACAGAATCACCATTTGCAGATATTCCAAGTACACTATTTGAATCAATTGTACAATTTTTTATTCTGTTTTCACTACTACTTTTAATTCCTGTTTGATTGTATTTAAAAGAACAATTATTTGCTGCGGTATAGGTAGGAATCAGTCCTGTTTGATTGGAGTTAAAAATGCAATTATTAATTTGGCTATGATTACCGCCAGATTGTAACCCTGTTCCATTATTTGAAAAATAACAATTATTGATGGTTGCAGAAACCAACTCAGTTAATATCATACCATAGTTTAAATTGTTTTTGAAATTACAGGAATCTATAAAAGCAATGCCAGTGTACGACCATGTCATCCCTTCATAGCCAATAAAATATACTCCCCAGTTATTAAAATTGAAATTACAATTTTTGATAATTAATGAATCAGAAATAGATGAGTACAAAGTAGGAGATAAGTTAATTCCATAATTCGCATATTGAAAAGTACAATAGTTAAATTTTGAAGACATGTTTTCTCCGTTCAAGTATATTGAATTCCAAATTCCCACAGTTGGAGAAGGTGAGTTACTTGTAAACGAAATAGAATCAGTAAGTGTCCCAATCGCAATCAACCCTGATTGCCTCAACTCAATTCGCATCCCATTATTAAACTTCACCGTTACTCCCGGCTGTATGGTAAGTGTTACGCCAGGAAAAACAACCACGGTATCAGTAACTATATAAGGGCTATTTGCTTGTGTCCAAGAGGTGTTGCTATAAATACCACCGCTTACGTTGGTTTGGGCTTGGGCGCAATTGATGATAATGGTAATACCCGTGATGATAAGAATGTAAAATTTTTTCATTTTTTCAAGTTATTAGCAAATTTTGCTTGTTTTTGTATGTTTCGTAATTGCAATATGTATTATCATAATTACAATATGCCATATCCCAATTACAATATGTATTATTCTAATTCAAATATTTGTTATTGTAATTACAATAGTTGTTTTCTTGATTAAAATAACTGTTTTCCCAATTAGGATTCCTGTTATTGTAATTACGATTCCTGTTTTCCTAATTATGATTCCTGTTATTGTAATTACAATTCCTGTTTTCCTAATTGGAATTCCTGTTATCCCAATTATGATTCCTGTTTTTTGAGTTAAAATTCATGATTTTGTTATTGCTAAATCAGTTCCTTTTAATTATAAATGACTTTATTTAACTATAACTATCTTTCTTGTTTCTAATGCTTTATCCGATTTTATAACGCAGTAATAAATCCCATTTGGAACATCAAGATTGATGATTGATGATTGACTATTGATGGTTGATGAATAAGCTTTTTCTCCACGCACATTATAAATTGATAATTGATAATTATCAATTGTCAATTGCACATTATTCATTTGTATTAAAAACTTGCCATTGCTTGGATTTGGATAAACATCAAACGTTAAACTTGCATTTTGTACATTAAGCACAGCAGCAACATCACCCTTGCTGGTAATGTTGGTTGTATAAATTCCGTGCGAGTGAGTTGCCACCGCTACTAAACCATCTGTTGTTCTGAAATCTATCATATCGCAAATTGCATTTCCAATGGTTGCTGCTCCCTGTTGCGCCCAAAGGGTAGATGCGTCCACGAGGGTATCGGTTGCATACATGCCTGTGCTTGTCGCGGCAAGAAACACAGTGCCGTTAACAACAGGCATAATGCTCACCCATCGCACCGAAGGACCATTGCCCGCTCCGGTTAGGTTAGAATTCTGTTCAAGATTGCCTGCAACTAGTTTCCATGTGGGAGCAATTGAATCAGCATTGGTGGTATAAAAAATACTATACACATTGTAGTTGGAAAATGCCACTATCACTTTTCTTGAATCGGTTGGGTCAATGGCAATGCAAGAAACATTTGCTCCGTTTGGAAATGCTGCGCCTGTAATGTCAACCGCTGTAGGTGTTCCGGTATTTGCATTGTCAACGCGATAAACATTTTTACTGCTTGTTCCGTAATACAACCTATTGGCAGGATTAGTAGAAACAGCAAGCGCGGTAATGGTTGCTCCTGCGGTTGGAACAGTATCGGGGAACATGGTCCAGCCAGTGCTGATGGAATCCCATCCACCAGGAAGCGATGGATTTTGAAGAGGAATACTATTCAAGTTGTCATTTCTCCAGAGGTTTTTTCCTCCGGCAAGATACATGATGTTGTTATTATTCGGGTCAAGAATGTATGGATTTACGAACTGGTAACCTTTTCCTCCAATGGGATCAATCCTTCTGCGGGCGAGTACGTTTCCTGCGGCATCAAGCTGCATCTTTTGCATCTTTCCGTTCTGAATGGAAAAATAATAATTCAACTTGTTGTTTGCAACGGCACAATAAGAGCCATCTCCAAAAAACACAGGCGACCAAATTTTTTGCGGATTATTTGAATTCACAAACCAACTGTTGTTATCCTGCAACCCTCCAATAATGGTACTGTCGTTTGCGCTGGTGCTTGCATGATCAAGCGCCACAGTGTAAAACATAGAAGTGAGGTATCCGTTGTTCATCGGAGTCCATGCCACAGTGTCTGCCATAAAGTTTGCGGATTTATAAACTCCACCATCGTTGGAACTGTACAAAATATTATTAGCCATATCAAAAACAATTTCGTGCTGATCAGGATGATGATTCAGATATTTGGCTGTGTTAGGAGGAACGCTTCCTTGTTTGTATCCGCCAATTAATTTTGTGTTGTTCGGTGAAAAAAATCCATCATTGGAACGGTAAAGATTTGTTCCTCCGAGAAAAACTACTGCGGTGTCATTCGGTTTAAATTTTACCAGCATGTCATAACCACCCTGCACATTTTGTTTGTCATTGACTCCGCCTGTGGTAGGAAGATTGGCTGACAAGTCATACCACTTTGGAGTAGTGGCGTTGTAATGATATTTCCACAAGCTGTTCCATTCCACCTGCCCGAGAAAGTTTGTATCAGGAGTTCCAAATCCCGTAGTAGTTCCCGCCCAAAAATAAACCTGATTTTGATCCGAGGGAGAAATTCCGATTTTTATTCTTCCAAAGGTAGTTGGAAAGTTGGTGGGAGTAATGTTTGTCCAATTAATTCCGTCAGGTGAACGCCAGATTCCTTTTTCCGAAGCACCGCCATCGCTGCTAAATGTTGCATATACAACTCCTGAATCAGATACTGCTACATCTGTGAAATAAGAATAAGGAGCTGTAAGCCCTGTACCTTTTGTTATTGTCCACGATGTTCCGCCATTAATGCTTTTGTAAATAGCGTTGTAAACGGCAGCATACACTACACCATTTGCAGTTGTGTCAGAAGGATTTATTGCAGTGTTCCAGATGAGGTCCCATATACTATTAAAAGTTTGCGGAGCATTTGCCGCAGTTGCCGGAAGTGAATTCCATGTTTGCCCTCCATCGGTAGATTTGTACATTCCGTTGCCAAGATAATATGCTCCCGATGCACCGGCAGATTGTCCGTATCCTTCTCCTGTGCCAACGTACCACGTGTTAGTTTTTCCGACTCTCGT
The DNA here is from genome assembly GCA_003164895.1 of Bacteroidota bacterium. Taxonomy (GTDB): domain Bacteria; phylum Bacteroidota; class Bacteroidia; order Palsa-948; family Palsa-948; genus Palsa-948. Next base: position 61,716 of record PLUL01000006.1, read on the forward strand.
ATCCTGAGCAATGCACGAAATACTTTGATGCGCAATTCCCCATGTTTGAGTCCATGATGTCCCTCCGTTTGTAGATGTCCACATTCCTCCCGAAGTGGAACCGGCAAGCAATTTATTTGAGTTAGCTGCATCAATAGCAAAGGCGCGAGTTCTGCCTCCAACATTCCACGGACCGCGTGATTGCCAGTTAAGATTATTTGCAGAATCTAAATGGAATCCTTTTGCAAACGGAGAAATAAATCCCGGCAGGGTAGAGGCATACTCCAATTCTTTTTGCCGTATATTATCCGGAATTCTTCCTGTTTCAGGATCGCGCAAGCGGTGAAGTTCATATTGAGCAAAATCCGCAGCATCTTCCGTTTCGCGAGCGGAAGAGTTTACATCTTTCGAAATACTTTTAGCAGGAGAGGATGAAAAATCTGAAATGTAGAATACAATTCCCGCAGAGAAAAGAAAAGCAGGAACAAATGAGTAAAATTGTTTCATGATGAATGAAATTAGTATTTGATAAATGTAAGAATTTTGTTTGATATTATCTTAGGCTTCGACTTTACTCCTTTGCTTTTTCACAACAGAAGACTTTTTCTCTGCCATCAACTTCACAAAATCATCAAACAAATAACGGGAGTCGTGAGGTCCGGCGGATGCTTCGGGATGGTATTGCACGCAAAACACGGGTTTGTGTTTCATTCTTAATCCTTCAACGGTGCCATCATTCAGATTGATGTGAGAAATCTGGATGTTCTTATTTTTCTTCGCATCTTTTTCATCCACAGCAAATCCGTGATTCTGAGAAGTGATCTCATCTCCGCCAGTAAGAATATTTTGCACGGGATGATTAATTCCTCTGTGCCCGTTAAACATTTTGTAAGTTTTTATTCCATTGGTCTGTGCAATGATCTGATGACCCAGACAAATTCCAAAAACAGGAAGATCACTCTCAATTAATTCACTCACTGTTTCAACTACTTGAGGCATTGCAGCAGGATCACCGGGTCCATTGGAAATAAAAATTCCATCGGGTTTCCATTTCAGCATTTCAGATGCTTTGGTTCCCATCGGAAAAACCTGCACGTAGCAATCTCTTTCGTTTAAACAGCGAAGAATATTTTTCTTAATTCCAAGATCAAGTGCGGCAACCTTATATTTTGAAGAAGAATTTCCGGTGAAGTAAACTTTTTTTGTAGAAACTTTAGAAGAAAGTTCCAGTCCTTCCATTGAAGGAACTTTATCAAGAATCGCTTTCAGCTTTTTTATATCGGTGATTTCAGAAGAAATAATTGCGTTCATTGCGCCTTTACTGCGAATGTAACGAACAACCGCTCGTGTGTCAACATCGGAAATAGCAACTACATTTTGCGCTTCAAAATAATCCTGAATAGATTCAGAAGCATCTTTGCGTGAATAAGTGATGTTGAAATTTTTGCAGACAAGTCCGCTTATCTTAATGCTGTCAGATTCAATTTCAGTTTTTGAGATTCCGTAATTACCAATGTGAACGTGAGTAGTTACCAGCAATTGCCCGAAGTAGGAGGGATCTGTAAAAGTTTCCTGATAGCCGGTCATGCCCGTATTGAAGCAAAGCTCTCCGGTAGCGGTGCCGATTTTTCCTGCGGCTTTTCCGTGAAAAATTTTTCCGTCTTGCAAAAGAAGAATGGCAGGTTTTTTCTTGACGTATTTCATTGCTGCAAATTTACTTCATCCTTCTTTCATAGAAAAAGAAATTATTAACATTTCTTCCCAATAGAAAATTTTAAGGAAATACACGAATGTTGGAAGCGAAAAAAAATGTCAAAATTTCATTCTCATTTCCACCGTAACTTCTGATTTTGTGTTTCCGTCAATTTCATTAAGTGTGCCTGCGCTGATAACATTTTGATTGGTATAATACGTTTGAGAATATTTGAGCCAGAGCTGCATGTTTATGGTAAGGTTCAGGCTCATCATCAACGAAACCGAGCTTCCTTTATAATAGCAGGAGGGAATTGAGTAAGCACCGGGCACATCTTGCTCCATAGCGTAAATGCGTGAGTTGTAACTTTGTGTGTCGAACAATGTATAACGAAATGTAAAAGAGTATGATTTATAACGCGCACTTTTATAAATCACGTCCTGATAAACCATGTACCCGTTTTCTTTTGGAGCAGAAGAATTATCCAGAACAATTAATTCAATCCGGTTGCGCAGCGTGAGTTGAGGTAGAACTTTATAGCTCACGTGCCATCTGTAATTGGTTTGCGTGTAAGGAATAATAAAATCAATTGTAACAGGAACACTGCTGTTTGTGAATTTATCTCGTCTGCGCACACGAACATAAGTGCTGAATTTTTTATTTGGAATATAATCCAATTGGGTGAGAAAATCTGTTCCGTAAGATGGTGCGCTCACCTGATATTTCAACCATGGAAAAACAAAATGGTCGTAAAACGCATTGAGCGTAATTGAATTTGTCGGCTTGATGGTAACGCCCATATACAATCCTTTCTCGTTAGATATTTGCGGAGAACTTTCGGTAAAAGCATTCGCAAATAAATTCTGATAGTTTGGTTGAATGTTTCGTTGAAGAACAGAAAAAGAAAGTTTCGGATCGAGCGAAACGATGCAGCCGTTTACAAAAGCATATCCTCCGTTATCGCTCATGCTTGCTTCTCCAAAGAAATTAAAGTTGTGTAAGAGGAAAGAATAATCTGCTCCGAAATTTGTAAGATGTTTTCCTGTGAACTCAAATTGATTATACGTTTGAATATTGGGTAGGAGTGAAGCACTTAATATTGTATGCACTCCAGTTATTCCAAATGAGAATTTTCTTTTTTGAAAAGAAGCATTTCCGCCAATTACAGTTTGCGTGATTGCATCTTCATCCACAATTTCTGAAGGCGTGGCGTGCAGTCCGGTGTTTTGAAGCGAAGAAACTGTGCCGGCTTCATTTACATTCACGGTATCTTGCGATGTAACATTGGCGTCAATCTTTTTTCTGGATAAAAATCCTGTAAACAGAAATGAATTCTTTTGTACCGACGCAGCAACTCCACGCATAAAATTATTTTCATTGGAAGAAGTGTAAGGACGAATTCCGGGAGCATATCTTTCAATATTCACAGCATCGGAACCTTTTCTATAAGCAAGACCCGACCACATCGTTAAGCCCTGTCCGAATCCAACCTGATAATCTCCGATGGCAAGCGATTTGAAAAAACCGATATTCCGCATGAACACATGAGCAGAATAAAAATCAAAACCGTTTTTTTGTTTTCCTTTCAGCAAAGTATCGTATCCGGGAAAATTAAACTTTTGATTCTTTTTGAAAAACAATTCACCAGGATCTTTTTCGGCGGTGAATCCTGCGCTCACATTTGTTCCGAAATTAAATTTATATCTCGCGTAAAGTTTTTGAGGACTTCCGATGTATCGTGAATTCGGGCTTTTACTTATTCCTGCGGAATCAATTGTGGAAAATCCTTTTTGCTGTTCAAGAATCTGGGAACCTCGCAAAATAATTTCGTGGTTTCCATGCTGAAGAATTTCATTAAGTGAAGCGTGTGTTTGTTCTGTGATGTCTGAAACTTTTATGTATGGAAGAATTTTTTGTATCGTTTGATAGTCAAATCCGTCAATGCTCTGCAATTCGTAAATAGAAATCAGTTTTCCGTTTTTATGAATATGTTCCAGAAGATTTTCAATCTGCAATTCATCCAATAAATTTAATTGATGAAGTTCATCTTTGTTTGTATTATTGAGATTGATCGGATGTTTTCGGTAATAATTCAGCGCTTCGACTAATTGTGTATAATCCAAAGTTTCACTCTGAATATCTTCTGCAATGTTCTCTAATTTTTGTTCAATGGAATTATCAATGGTGTCTTGAGCAAAAGATGCTTCGGCTCCACTCAGCATGACAACCAGAAATAATTTTAATTTCCAATTAACCATCACGATTAATTTTATTCCTACATAATTTCGCTCAACTCCAGCCAGCGCATTCCTTTTGTCTCTAATGCTTCGATGATTTTTCCGATCTGTTCTGAGCATTCCATTATTTCTTTGTGGTTGGAAATGCCGCTGTTAAGTTTTTCGGTAAGCATTTCTTTTTCAACTTCTAATTTTGCAATATCTTTTTCCAGTTGATCGTATTCTCTTTTTTCTTTTGACGAAAGTTTGCGTTTACTCGTAGCGCTTTCCGAAGATTTTACAATAGGAATATTCGCTTTGCTTTCTCCGATCGCAATTTCGGTTTTTCCTGCTGCGGCTGCTCTGTCTTCCATATCTTTTCTAATGCGATACTCCGTATAATTGCCCGGGTAATCGCGCACCACGCCGTTTCCTTCAAAAACAAAAAGGTGATCTACTAATTTATCCATGAAATAACGATCGTGCGTAACAATCAAAACGCATCCTTGGAAGTTGGTGAGGAAATCTTCCAGCACGCTCAGCGTAACAATATCTAGATCGTTTGTAGGTTCATCGAGAATTAAAAAATTAGGATTCTTTATCAGCACAGTCATTAAAAATAATCTGCGCTTTTCTCCACCACTTAACTTTGAAACAAAACTGTATTGTATATCAGCGGGAAATAAAAATCGTGTGAGAAGCTGCGATGCACTTAGTTTGGAACCATCTGCCAGAGGAATAAATTCGGCAATATCTTTCACCACTTCAATTACGCGTTTGTCTTCATTCAGTTGAATTCCTTCTTGCGAATAATAACCGTAAATAATTGTTTCTCCTGTAGAAATGGTTCCGGAATCAGGTTTGTCAAGTTCCATCACCATGTTCAGGAATGTGGATTTGCCAACTCCATTTTTTCCAACCACTCCTATCTTTTCTCCTTTTTTGAAGATGTAAGAAAACTCATTGATAATTTTAATATCGCCGAACGCTTTTTTAATTTTTTCTAATTCCAGTATTTTTTTTCCGAGTCGGTTCATCTTCACGCTCAGTTCCAGCTTTTCATCTGCTTTTTTGCTGAACGCTTTGTCTTTTACATCGTAAAAAGCATCCACACGCGATTTTGATTTTGTTCCGCGCGCTCTAGGCATTTTGCGAACCCATTCCAGTTCTCTTTTGTAAAGATTTTTAGCCTTGTCAATTTCGCTGTTCTCCATTCCTTCGCGTTCCGCTTTTTTCTCTACGTAGTATTGAAAATTTCCTTTGTAGGTAAAAAGTTTTTGATTGTCGATCTCGATTATTTCGTTGCAAACGCTGTCGAGAAAATAGCGGTCGTGGGTTACAACCAGCAGCGTTAAATCTTTATTGACCAAGTAATTTTCAAGCCACTCGATCATTTCGACATCCAAGTGATTCGTTGGCTCATCCATAATTAAAAGCTGCGGCTCATCAATCAAAACTTTTGCAAGTGCCACGCGTTTTTTTTGTCCGCCAGAAAGCAATCCTATTTTCTTGTGCAGAAAAGCAATTTTTAATCGCTGTAAAACTTCTTTCACTTTTGATTCTATCTGCCACGCATCTAGATGATTCATCGCTTCGGTGGCTTTTTCTAAACGCGTAGAAGTTTTGTCGTTCATCTCCAACTCAAATGCTTCCAGGGCAAAATCATATTCACGTACAGCATTTAATACAATGTTATCGGTTTTGTAAATCGCTTCTTCAACGGTGTCATTCAAATTAAATTCCGGATTCTGGCTCAGGTAAGTAACTGTGATGTCGTTGCGGAAAGTTATTTTGCCTTCATCGGCAATTTCTTCTCCGGTAATAATTTTCAGTAACGTAGATTTTCCGGCTCCGTTCTTTGCAATCAAACCGATGCGCTGTCCCTGATTAAGACCAAAACTTATTTTGCTGAATAATTTTTTTGCTCCGAATGCTTTTGAAATTAATTCTGCTGATAGATAATTCACAAATGGTTTTCTTAGTAAAAGTTAGTTGGATTCTTTCTTTGCTTTCGTTTCAAAAATATAATTCAAACCGATCTGCGGACTCAATCCCAAAACAGAATGATAGGTGGTAGAAAAGTCAATGCGCAGTTTTTTCAGTGCAACTCCGATGCCGAAACAACTCAGGGAAGGATTGGTTGCAATTCCTGCGCGGAGATACAATTCTTTGATCGGACAATATTCAAAACCGACTTTCATGATTGCTTTTTGGTCAATGTCTTTTTCAGTTTCTCCTGCTAAAAATACTTTTTCAGAAAATTTATAATTCAAACCGAGGCGCAAAATAGTTGGAATTCGTTCATCGTTGTAGCTGACGAGTTTTGCTTTTGTAGGGTTGAAAATATGAACACCGATCGTAAGATTTTTCAATGGCTTTGCCATTATTCCGAATTCAGCAGCGGGAACGCTTTTTGTTCCGTACTCCGAAATTTTTGTACTGAGATAATCCATTTGAATTCCGGCAGAAAGTTTATCTCCGAAAGATTTTCCAAAAGCAAGTCCGTATTTATTTTCGCTGTAAAGCGAATAACCGAAATTGGAAATGCAAAGCCCGAATGTTCCGCCTTTTACCGGAAATGCAAATGCGCCTGCTCTCATGCTGAGTTCATTCAGCAGAAAACGGTTATCGTAATAAACTCCTGCGGAAATATCCCTTACAAATCCTAATCCTGCCTGATTATTTTGAACTGACCAAACATCGGCAAGTGAAACCGATGCGTTTGCCATTCCTGATGAGCGTGCGCCAAAAGGCGAGTTGTCACTCGCAATTACAAATTGAGAATTAAAAATTATAAATTGAAAAATAAAAAGTAAATATTTTTTCATCATATAGATTTTGAAAATTAAGGGGATGTATGATGATTTAACTCGAAAGTAAATTCATAAACTCCATCCGTTCTAATCTCTTGTGTTTGAAATGTTGTGGTGCTTATATTTAAAATTTTCCAATTAATTATAACTGGTGATTGCATAGCAGAAATAACATAATTATATCCACCTGTATTAGGATTATATTGCCCTGTGGATTTTAATGAGTCAGTTAAAGTTATTTGAATATTATTTTTTTTGTCAGTCAACTGCCAGATTCCATAACAACCACTTCTTTGAAAAGGATTTAAAAGTCCGCAGTACTGATTAATTTCCCCATTTCCATAAAATGAAATATCAGTCGGTGGATTAGGAATTCCCATTGAATATAGTGGGGAAACAGAAGCTGAATGGATTACAACACCATCTTTTGATACGATAGTTACATTCCACTCTCTTGCAAGTTCTGTTTCCTTAGAAGCTGGAAGAAATTCATTCGCTAATTTTTTGCAACTGGAAAATAATATTACAGTTGAGACAATTGTTAAAATAGCAATATCATAAACTCTTTTTATATTTATTCGACTTTGATTAATCATTTATCTCTATTTATATATTTATGAATCTATCTTAAAATTAACTCCAATATTTATTGAGGGATAAAACGATGACTCAAGAATTCTATGTGAGGAAATAATCACTTCGGGTTTTGTAGATTCTTGCAATGCAATTCCATATTTATATCGTATTCCGATTCCAAAATAATAATTTACTAAAATTCCATTTCCTTGCCATGGACTGTAAAAACCATATTGTAGCTGCAAAGAAATAATTTGATAATATATGGCATTAGTTTTTACATCTACATCTAATGGAGTTGTGCTATTCAATCGGAAATTTGTGTAGTCAAGAAATTTATAAAAAAGCAAAGGGTTAAAATAACTACCTCTTTCTTCACCCTTTTTAAAATAATACTTATAGCCAAATCCTGCTTTGCCACCAATCGTACCGTTTAATAAAAAATTATCATTATTCGAACTAATATAGCTGTTGCTGTTAAGATTGGAATAAATAAAACCCACAGTAATTTCCCCCGCTTGTTTTTTTGTAAAAGGAATTTCCATTGATGCGCGTGCTTCTCCAAAAGCTAACTGCAAAGGGTTAATGCTAAAAGATACTTTTTTGGAAAAAACAGTATCTCTTTTTTGCGCAAAGGAGGTGGATGAAGTAAAAAATAATAACAAAACCCAATATGTAAAAATATTTTTCATTTCAATTGCCTCAAATAAAGTTGAACCGTATTTTCAAGCCCATAATACAAAGCATCCGAAATTAAAGCGTGTCCGATGGAAACTTCGAGCAAGCCGGAGATATTTTTTTGAAAGTAATTTAAGTTTTCCAAATTCAAATCATGCCCAGCATTTATTCCAAGCCCGAGTTTGTTGGCAAGTTTTGCCGAAGCAACAAATGGTTTGATGGCTTCTTCTTTATTCTTTGAGAAATCTTTTGCGTAGGATTCTGTATATAGTTCAATCCGGTCGGTTCCGGTTTTTACAGCGTTCTCAATGTGTTTTAAATTTGTTTCAATAAAAATAGAACTGCGTATTCCCGCACGTTTCAATTCGGAAATTATTTCTTTCAAAAAATTTTCGTGCTTCACGGTATCCCATCCTGCATTGGAAGTAAGCGCATCGGGCGGGTCGGGGACAAGCGTGGATTGATTCGGTTTTACTTTCAAAACCAGATCCATCCATTCTTTTGAAGGATAACCTTCGATATTATATTCGGTTGTGACTAATGGTTTCAGATCGATCGCATCCTGATAGCGGATGTGTCTTTCGTCCGGACGAGGATGTACCGTAATTCCTTCGGCACCAAACCGCTGAATATCCGCAGCGCATTTGAGCAGGTCGGGCATATTCCCGCCCCGCGCATTGCGAATGGTAGCTATCTTATTTATGTTTACCGAAAGTTTTGTCATGCACCGATTTTCTTTTCCATTTTGTCTATGAAATCATTTCCTCTGCGAAAGTAAAAAATGTATCTTTGTAACAGAGAGATGTTCATAAATCATTTGTAAATTGAAATAAATCATATTACGGTACGTTTAACTTTAACATTGCAAACCAAATGCTCGCGCACGAATTGATAACAGACGAAGTACCTCCGCTCAAATTGACCGACACCGGCCAAAAAGTTATTGACTGGATGGAGGATATGCGCGTTTCGCATTTGCCCGTTGTTAAAAAGCGTGAGTTCCTCGGAATGGTTTCTTACTCTGATATTCTTGACCTGAACAAGCCGAAAGAAACGCTCGATCATCTGCACGTTTCCATGATCAAAGCATACGTGCGGGAGAACTATCACATCTTTGATGTGCTGAAAGCAATTTCAAATTATAACGTTAGCGCGGTGGCGGTGCTGGATGCGGAAGATAATTACATGGGAGTTATCACAGCTGATTCACTCATAAAAAAGATTGCGCAAATGCCTTTTGTGAATGAACCGGGAGGAATTATTATTTTAGAGATGAATGTGAAAGATTATTCATTATCACAAATAGCGCAAATTGTTGAAGGAAATGATGCGAAAGTGTTGAACATGCATATCAATGCCCATCACGATACAACCAAAATGGAAGTGACGCTGAAAGTGAACAAAGAAGATTTGTCAGGATTGTTACAGACATTTGCCCGCTACAACTATATCGTGAAAGCAACCTTTCATCAGAATCAATTTAATGATGATGTGAAAAAACGTTTTGATGAGTTCATTCATTTTCTGAACATTTGAAATCAGCGAAAAACGAATTGGTACGAACAATCCGAAAGGTGAAATTTATTGTTGCTCTTTTTGCCTACTGCCTACTGCCCGCTGCCTACTGCTTTTCTCAATCAACCGAAACTACACCACCCCCAAAAATAATTGTCATCGGTAAGATTTTAATTGTTGGAAATAAAACCACCAAGAATAAAATCATTTTGCGCGAACTTGCATTTCAAGAAAGTGATACCATCTTGCGAGAAGATATTTCGTTGAAGATGAAATCGGCAAAACAAAATCTTCTGAACACTTCGCTTTTTAATTTTGTTTCGGTAGATACGCTTCCGGTAGATAAAGAACATTTTGATATTATGATTAGTGTTTCTGAACGATGGTATATTTGGACTATTCCAATTATCGGAGTTCAGGATAGAAATTTTAATGTTTGGTGGGAAACTAAAAGTCTTGACAGAGCTTATTATGGTTTTTCCATTAACAAAGAAAATTTCCGTGGCAGAAAAGAAGAGTTGGGTTTTTTTGCTCAGTTTGGCTATACAGAAAGATATGGCATTGCATATTCTATTCCATATCTAAATAAAAATCAGAATAGTGGTGCTGGATTTTCTTTCACCTATTCCCGCAATCATGAAATCCCATATGAAACTTTTAATAATCAGGTAATTTATTTTGATGACCATGAAAAATATTTACGCGAAGAATTTATTGGGAAACTTTACTATACATATCGAATTGGAATTCATAATTCGCATTATCTCGAAGGAAAATTAGTGAATAGCACGATCGATGACACGTTGAATAAGATCACAACCAATTATTTTATCGGTAATCAAACACAGATTCACTATTTTGCGCTTGATTACAAATTTAAAAGCGATTACCGCGATTCAAAAGTTTATGCGCTTCAGGGATACATGTACGAGTTTCAATGTACGCGGCTTGGTTTGGGGTTGCTGAAGGATGAAACTATGGATGTAACAAATTTTTATTTAACCTTAAAGGATTTTCAAAAAATATCCAATAGATTTTTTGCAGCGGAAAGTTTTAGAATAAAATTTTCTCCAAACACTTATCAGCCCTATTACGTGCAACGTGCACTTGGTTGGAATAATGATTATGTGCGCGGATATGAATATTATGCCATTGACGGACAGCGTTTCGGATTGGCGAAAATCGGATTGAAATATGAAATCATAAAACCCAAAGTTAAGAATATGCCATCTATTTCTTTTGAAAAATTCAGCACATTTCATTATGCGCTTTACGGTGGAATTTTTGCCGATGCAGGTTATGTGGATGATCATATGTATTCAATTTCACCATTTTATAATCCGCTTGCCAATAATTTTCTTTATGGCGCAGGAGCGGGAATTGATTATGTGACTTATTATGATGTGGTGATTCGGTTTGAATATTCCATTAATCGAATGCTTGAAACGGGATTTTTTGTTCACTTTAATGCAGGGATTTAGATAGTTAGTAATTTGTATATTCGTTGAATATGAAAGTTGCTATTTACGGTCGAGTAATGAAGACGGGTGCTTCGGCTGAAGCATTGCAAACACTTGTTAGTAAACTGGAGAAAGCCGGAGTAGATTTTTTTATTTACGAACCGTTCCTGAAAGAAGTTGGCAATAAGATTAAGATTAATTCAAAAAAAACTTTTTCATCTCATCAGGATATAAAAGGAAAAGTAAAATTTCTTTTCAGCATCGGAGGCGATGGCACACTTCTCGAAACTGTTACACTTGTTCGCGATTCGGGAATTCCTGTGATGGGAATTAATACAGGTCGGCTTGGTTTTCTTTCCAGCATTTCAAAGGATGAAATTGAAATTGCAATTGACGCAGTGCTGAAAGGAAAATATACTCTTGACAAAAGAACGCTTTTAGAATTAGAAACGAAACCCAGTAAACATCCTGAAGCCAGCAATTTTGCTCTGAACGAAATTGCCGTATTGAAAACGGATACATCTTCCATGATCACCATTCACGCATCGCTGAATGGTAAGTTTTTGAATTCTTATTGGGCAGACGGACTGATTGTTGCTACGCCAACGGGCTCGACGGCATATTCTCTCAGTTGCGGTGGACCAATTGTGATGCCCGATTCCGATAATTTTGTGATAACTCCTATTGCTCCGCACAATCTCAATGTTCGTCCGGTAATAATTTCTTCTCACGATGTGGTAACATTGGAAGTGGTTGGCAGAAATCCAAATTTTTTAGTTTCACTCGATTCGCGTTCTGAAAATGTTTTGCCATCATCAAAATTAATTATTAAAAAAGCTGATTTCCTGATTTCTCTGGTGAAATTAGACAGCCATGATTTTCTTTCCACGCTTCGAAATAAGCTGATGTGGGGAGCGGATAAAAGAAATTAGCATAAAATATTTTTTTCTTACATTCGTTACCCCATTATGAAGCAAATCCTTACAGTTTATTTTTTTCTTTTTACTGCTTATTGTTTTGCTCAGGAGGAACACATGTATGTTCCAAAACCGTTGGAAGTAAAAGCTTCGAGTTCAGAAGTTGGGCTTTTTCTTGGAGGAAGTTTTTATAACGGAGATTTGAATCCTTCAAAACAATTAGATCGTTTCACACGCCCTGCTGCTGGATTGATTTATAGGTTGAATTTGAATCCGCGTATTGCTCTAAGAGGAAGTTTTTCCTACGGAAATATTGCAGGAGATGACGCCTACGCAACTCAAGAATCACAGCGCAATCGAAATCTTTCTTTTAAATCATATATCTATGAGGTTGCCGTGGAAGGAGAATTTAATTTTCTTCCTTATGCAACAGGAAGTAAAAAACTTGCCATCATGTCTCCTTATGTTTTTGCCGGAGTTGCGGTTTTTCGTTTTGATCCAATGGGATCTTACCAAGGAAGATATTACGACCTTCATGCGCTTAGTACCGAAGGAGAAGGAAGCTCGTTTACAAATGTGAAACAATATTCTCTTACTCAATTTGCACTTCCATTTGGAGTGGGAATGAAAATAAATACGGCAAAACGAATTGGCGTTAATTTAGAATGGGGATTGAGAAAAACGTTTACTGATTATCTTGACGATGTAAGCGGAAATTATGTGAATCCCATATTGCTTGCTCAGGCAAAAGGTCCGGTTGCGGCTGGGCTTTCCGATAAAAGCCTTACTCAAGAATCCGGCGGTGATGTTGGCAGGCAGCGCGGCAATCCCAATACAAAAGATTGGTACACATTTGTAGGAATTATTATTACTTTAAAGTTGAATGGAAACGCAAACTCGTGTGTGGTTCCGCATTAAGAATTTATATTCCATTTTTTATTTCATTCGATAACCTTTGTGCTATGAACGGCAGGCGTTTGTTTTTCTATCTTTGTTTTCTTTTATGACCGACGAAAAAAAACCTGAAATGTCTTTTCTCCAGCACCTCGAAGCCCTTCGGTGGCATTTGGTGCGTTCTGCTTTAGCGATTATGACATTTGCAGGAATATTATTCTGCTACAAAGAATTTGTTTTTGACAATGTTATTTTCGGTCCGATGCATTCCGATTTTTTAACATACCGAGCGCTTTGTAAATTATCGCATGTAACCGGATTGGGAGAAACACTTTGTATGCAAAGCATTTCTTTTTCTCTTATAAATATAGATTTGTCCGGGCAATTTACAACGCATATTTGGGTTGCCTTGATCGGTGGATTTATGGTGGGATCACCTTATGTGCTTTGGGAGTTGTGGAGATTTATCAGTCCTGCTCTTCACGAAAAAGAAAGAAAATATACAACCGGTGTAGTATTTTTTGCTTCCATATTATTTCTTTCCGGAGTGCTTTTCAGTTATTATATAATTGTTCCGATGACAATAAATTTTCTTGGAAACTATCAGGTAAGTACATTGGTGAAAAATACTATTTCAATGGATTCGTATATTTCTACCGTTACAATTCTTACTTTGATTATGGGACTTGTGTTTGAACTTCCTATCGTAATTTATTTTCTTACAAAAGTCGGAATAATGGGGCCTGCCTTTATGCGGAAGCACCGTAGATATGCCATCGTGATAATTTTAATTATTGGTGCTGTGATTACGCCAACTTCGGATATTCCAACACTGCTCATCGTTTCAACTCCTTTATATTTATTATACGAGATAAGTATATTTGTTTCAAAGTTTGCCGAAAAGAAATCGAAAGAATAAAATTAGACAGCTTAGTTGATGACCACTTCTCTATTCCGTTTCTTTCTGACGATGTTTTGTTGTTTACTGCTTGCTGTTTCTTTTTCACAAGTAACAAAAATCAGCGGAATGGTTTACGATGCTCAAACACGTGAACCACTTCCTTTCGTCAATATGAAATATAAAGGAATAAATATTTTTACTACCACAGATATTGATGGAAAGTTTTCCCTTTCCACAGCTGATCCAACCGACACACTTTTAATTTCATACATCGGATATAAAACAAAAAAAATAAAAATCCAGAAGAATACTGTTATATCAAAAAATATCGGATTGGAGCCGGATCAAGTTGCTTTGAACGAAGTAGTGATTCTTCCGGGAGAAAATCCTGCCCACCGAATTTTAAGAAAAGTAATTGAACATAAATACGAGAATAATATTGAAAAACTTTCTGCCTATGAATATGAAGTTTATAATAAAGTGGAAATAGATCTGAATAATATCCCGAAAGCGTATAAAGAAAAGAGAACACTCCGTCCGGTAAAATTTATTTTTGATTACATTGATAGTGCAAGCGTTACCGAGAAACCTTATCTGCCGGTGTTTATTTCAGAAACAATGTCGGATTTCTATTATAATAAATCACCAAGAAACCGCAAGGAGAAAATAAAGGCAAGTAAAGTTTCAGGACTTCAGGATGCCAGCATATCTCAGTTTCTCGGCCAAATGTATCAGAATGTGAACATTTATACGAATACGTTGTTGGTGTTTCAAAAAAGATTTGAAAGTCCCATTTCAAATAGCGGATTATTATATTATAAATATTATTTGATTGACAGCGTGTTTGTTGATAATACATGGTGTTATCAACTTCAGTTCAAGCCGAGAAGAAAAGAAGAACTCACCTTTGTAGGAAATATGTGGATTGCCGACACAACCTTCGCTGTGAAGCGTTTGGAAATGTCAATGTCGGGTGATGCGAATATTAATTTCATCAACACATTTAATGTGGTGCAGGAATACAATAAAGTGGATAGTACGTGGATGTTAAGTAAAGATCGGCTTGTTGTAGATTTTAAATTTCAGAAAGACAGGATGGGATTTTACGGGAGAAAAAATACTTCGTATAAAAACATTAAGATCAATCAACCTCATGAAGAAAAGTTTTTTGCGGATGCCGAAAATATAGAATTGGATCAGGATGCCGTAACAAAAAGTGATTCTTATTGGGAAAAAGCACGGCATGATACACTCTCCAAGAATGAAAAACAGATTTATAAAATGGTGGATACCATCAAGTCATTACCTATTTACCGAACGTGGTACGATTGGATATATCTCTTTACAGTAGGATATAAACCAATAGGATATTTCGAGTTTGGTCCTTATTATAAAACATATAGTTCCAATGCTGTTGAAGGGAATCGTTTTCGTTTAGGCGGAAGAACAAGTGATAAATTCAGCAAGTGGTATGAGTTTAATGGCTACACGGCTTATGGATTAAAGGATGAACGGTTCAAATACGGAGTAGGCGTAAGGTCATTTATTACAAAAAAGCCGAGACAAATTGTTTCGCTTAATTACAAGGATGATTTGGAAGTTCTTGGGCAAAGCACCAATGCATTCTCACATGATAATGCTTTAGCCACTGCGTTTCGTAGAAGACCGCTTAGTACTCTCACTGCGTTACAACAAGTTCAAACTTCTTACGAATGGGAACCATTTCAGGGATTTAATAATAAAATTTTTCTGACCAATAAGGTTATGAGTCCCAGAGGGGATCAGGTGTTTGAATATTTTGCTCCTAACGGATCGGGTTCCTTGCTTCCTCAGAACAACATTATTTCCAGCGAAGTATCAGCAATCATCCGATTTGCCTATCATGAAAAATATGTTAATGGTACATTTTCTCGAATTAACATGGGCACACGTTACCCGGTGTTCCAATTCCAATATACGGAAGGATTGAAAGGAGTTTTCGGAAGCGGTTATAATTACCGCAAGATGAGTTTGAATGTGAACGATCGGATTCGGCTTGTTCCGATTCTCGGATATACAGACTACATTGTTGAAGGCGGAAAGATTTTTGGCACAGTCCCTTTCCCTCTTTTAGAATTACATGGAGGCAATGAAACTGTTATTTATGATCCGCTCGCTTATAACATGATGAACTATTTCGAATTTGGTAGTGATCAATATTTAACAATTCAGGTTTTTCATCACTTCGATGGATTTTTTCTGAATCATATTCCACTAATGCGCAAACTCAAATGGCGAGAGGTTGTAACCGGAAAATATATTGTGGGAAGCATAAGCAGTAAAAATAGCGATTCGAATACAAATACAGAGCATCTGATTTTTCCTACCACTCTCACTTCACTTAACAGAGGACCATATTACGAAGCAAGCGTTGGTGTAGAAAATATTTTTAAGATTTTCAGAATTGATGCGCTATGGCGATTGTCTTATACTGATAAAAGCTATGTTGATTATTATAACTCTAAGGGCGGAAGTAAAGTGCCGATATTTGGAATACGCTGGTCAATGCAGGTAACTTTCTGATGAGACTGTGTAATGAATATGTACGGATTTGCAAATGTATTTATCTGTAAATTCGCAACGATTAGATATTTGTATCATAATTAACAAGAGTAAATGATATTACGAACATCAAATCTTATAAAGCGATACGGAAGCCGAACCGTTGTCAATAATGTTTCGGTGGAAGTGAATCAGGGCGAGATTGTGGGTTTGCTCGGACCGAATGGGGCAGGCAAGACCACCACTTTTTACATGACCGTAGGTTTGATAAAACCTAACGAAGGAAATATTTTTCTTGATGATAAAAATATTACCAAAGAACCTATGTACAAACGTGCTCGACTTGGAATTGGTTATTTGCCTCAGGAAGCATCTGTGTTCAGAAAATTAAGTGTGGAAGATAATATCAAGGCAGTTTTGGAAATGGCAAAACTTTCCAAAGAAGAACAAAAAAATAAATTAGAAAGCTTGATAGAAGAATTTGGATTAGAAAAAATCAGAAAGAGCGATGGCGATGTTCTTTCGGGCGGAGAAAGAAGAAGAACCGAAATTGCCCGATGCCTTGCAACTTCTCCGGGATTTATTTTGTTAGACGAACCTTTTGCAGGCATTGACCCAATTGCGGTGGAAGACATTCAGCAGATCGTTCGAAAGCTGAAAGAAAAAAATATTGGCATTCTGATTACGGATCATAATGTGCATGAAACATTGACCATCACCGATCGAGCATATTTGCTTTTTGAAGGAAGTATTCTGAAAGCCGGAACAGCTCAGGAACTTGCCGATGACGAACAGGTGCGAAGAGTTTATCTTGGTAAAAACTTTGAATTAAGGTAAATCATAAACTTTAATAGCATGAAAAATATAAAAATCGGTATAGTTCTTCTGCTGATGTCAGTTGGAAGCATAGCAGTGGCACAACATAGCGGTAAACCAACTCCACCCTTTACACTACCTGCGCAAAATCAATCTACTACAGCACCAACACAACCTAAGCTAGACGCAACTCCTGAAGCGCCCGAAAAAACTCCTGAAGAAAGAGCCACTGCACATACTAAAATACTTACTCAAAAATTAGGATTGAATGCCGATCAGCAAAAAAGCGTACATGAATTTTGCCTCAAGCGTGCACAGCAGGACGATGCTGACAAAATAAAATTCAAAACCGATAAAGATGGAATGAAGAATGCCCGCAGATTAAATGGTGAGACCTTTGAAAAGAATATTGACACCTTATTAACTCCCGACCAAAAAACAAAATACGAGCAGTATAAGCAAGACGAAAAAGAGAAGCGTCAAAAGAAAGTGGATGCAGCCAAGGAGGCTAAAAAGAAATAGTGAAACGCTAAGTTGCCAGCTTATTTACTAATTACAATCTTTTTTGTTGCAATACCCTCACGGGAATGTTATAAAATAAGTTACAAAACAAAAATAACCACTACCATGATGGGAATGAGCATTCCTGTAAACATAGAAGGCACTGAATGGTTTTGCCCTGGATTTGGAATAGTTAAAACCGAAACTAAATACGGAACTACGCTTGTTACTTCTATTACGGGATAGTGATAGGAATTAACATCTATCTTTTTTCTTCATGTGATCATCTTCTCAAACGCGTTCTCATCAATAATCTTCACGTTAAGTTTTTCGGCTTTCTTTAATTTTTCGGGTCCCATGTTTTCACCTGCTATTATGTAGCTTGTCTTGCCCGATACCGTACCAACCACTTTGCCTCCGTTTTGTTCAATGGCGGCTTTCAAATCATCGCGCGAGAATTTTGTAAATACTCCTGATACTACGAAGGTGAGTCCTTCAAGTTTAGTTGATTGCTTGGCTTGTTCAACATTCGATTCGAATTGCAATCCATATTTCTTCAGCCGTTCAACCAATTCTTTATTTCTCTTTTCGCTGAAATAATTGATGATGCTTTTTGCCACTTGTTCTCCAATATCGTTTGTCGCGGTAAGTTGTTCTTCTGTAGCTTCCATGATAGAATCAATGTCTCGCAACTGGCGAGCAAGTTTTTTAGCAAGTGTTTCTCCTACATGACGAATTCCAAGCGCATACAATACACGCTCAAATGGAACTTGTCTGGATTCTTCAATTCCTGTCAGCAGATTGCTCACGGATTTTTCGCCCATGCGTTCAATCTCCTGCAATTCTTTTTTGTGCTTATGCAGTTCGTAGATATCGGCAATGTTCTTTATAAAACCTTTTTCGTAAAGCATTTCAATGGTTTCGCTTCCCAAACTGTCAATGTTCATCGCCCTGCGCGAAGTGAAATGTTCCATGTTTCCTTTTATCTGTGGCGGACATCCCCATTCATTCGGACAATAATGTTTGGCTTCTTCTTCACCGCGAACTAATTCCGTTCCGCATTCAGGACATTTGGAAATATATTTTGTTTTATGAGAATGTTCAGGACGCTTTTTCAAATCCACGCCGGTTATCTTCGGAATTATCTCTCCGCCTTTTTCCACGAATACTGTATCGCCAACGCGTACGTCTAATTTTTCAATGATGTCGGCATTGTGCAGCGATGCGCGCTTCACGGTGGTTCCACCGAGATGAACGGGTTTCAGGTTTGCAACGGGAGTGATGGCGCCTGTTCTTCCGACCTGATAAGTAATTTCTTCAAGAATAGTTGCTGCAGATTCTGCCTTGAACTTATAGGATATTGCCCATCGCGGAGATTTTGCAGTGAAGCCCAACACTTTTTGCTGGTCATAAGAATTTACTTTGATGACAACTCCATCAATGTCGAAGGCAAGTTTTTTTCGGTGCTCATCCCAGTAATCAATAAACTCAAATATTTCGCTAAGCGATTTGCACTTCACTATGTAATCAGAAACCTTAAAACCCCAGTTCTTCGCTTCTTTCAAACTTTCATAGTGAGATTTGAATAATTGCTCTTTGGAATACATCACATACATAATGCAATCCAATTTTCTTTTCGCCACCTCTGCGGAATCCTGCATCTTGAGCGTGCCGGCAGAAGAGTTGCGCGGATTTGCAAACGCAGAATCGCCAACTTCTTCGCGCTCTTTATTTATCTGCTCGAATATTTTATGCGGCATAAATATTTCTCCACGTATCTCGAATTTTTCAGGAAACTCTTTTCCTTTCAACTTGAGGGGAATACTACGAATCGTTTTTACGTTGGTGGTAACATCATCACCTTGCTCGCCATCGCCACGTGTTACCGCTTGCACAAGACTTCCGCGCTCATATTTTAAACCGATAGCAACACCATCGTATTTCAGTTCGCAGACATATTCAATGTCGCCTGCCACGCCTTTTCGCACGCGTGTGTCAAAATCTTCAAGGTCTTCGCGGGAATAACTATTGTCGAGTGATAAGAAAGGATAATCGTGTTTTACAGCTAAAAATTCTTTTGTAACTGCACCGCCTACTCGTTGAGACGGAGAATCGGGACTGATAAGTTCTGGATATTTTTTTTCCAACTCAATAAGTTCCTTCATCATCATGTCAAAATCATAATCGCTGATGCTGGGTTGGGCAAGCACATAATACTTATAGTTGTGCTCCTCAAGCTCTTTGGAAAGTTTTTCGATTTTCTTTTTGGCTTCTTCCTTAGTCATTGTACGAATAACGAAACATTACGAATTTACGAATGTTTGTCTTTTTGTTTCTTATATATAGCATAATGCAAATCTTTCTTTCCCGCTCATATCTTTTTTTACTTCTACATTTTTAAATCCTTTTTCTTCCAAAAGTTTTCTTACTTCGTTTCCAAGCGCTTCATTTATTTCAAAATAAAGATTGCCGTTTGTAGAAAGGTTTGTCAAAGCGAAATCGGCAATTGCTTTGTAAAAAATTAATGCATCATTGTCATTCACAAATAAAGCAAGATGCGGTTCGTAATTCAAAACATTCTTGCTCATTTTTTCTTTTTCTGAAATGCGAATGTATGGAGGATTTGAAACTATGATGTTGAATTTATTGATTTGAGAACTTGTAGATTCAGAAATTTGGAGAATATCCCCTTGCAAAAAAATAATTTTTGTCTGATTTAGAATGGCATTTGCTTTTGCAGTTAGAAGCGCTTCTTCCGAAATATCAATTGCTGAAACATTTGCATTGGAAAGATTTTTTTTTAGTGTAATGGCAATGCAACCGCTTCCTGTTCCAATGTCAAGAATCTTTAATTCATCTGCACCGCGTTTTTTGTCTTGAAGAATCAAGTCAACTAATTCTTCCGTTTCAGGTCTTGGAATCAGAACATGTTCGTTTACTCTTATTTTACATCCGTAAAAATCCGTTCTGCCAAGAATATATTGAATAGGTTTTTCAGTTTTTAATTCTTTTATAATAGAATAAATTTTTTCTGTTTCTTTGGCATTCAGGGGCTGTCGCCTTCGTACGTGCATCTCATCTCTCGAAATACCAAATAAATCGCTGATTGTCAAAAAGGAAAATGTTTTAATTTCTCCCAACGGATAAAGTTCTTTCAGCTCTTCTTGGAAAAGCGGGGCAATATCCTCTATGGCATTGGCGGTGTTCATATTGCAAAAGTAAAGTATATTTGTTTTGATGAATACGCATGAAAAATATATGACGCGTTGCCTTGAATTAGCGAAGAAAGGATTCGGCAAAGTGGCTCCCAATCCGATGGTGGGGTGTGTAATTGTTCATAAGGGGAAAATAATTGGCGAAGGATTTCATGAGCAATATGGCTCTGTTCATGCGGAAGTGAATGCAATCAATTCTGTGAAGAATAAAAAACTGCTTAAAGATTCTACTTTATATGTTAATCTTGAACCTTGTTCGCATTTCGGAAAAACGCCTCCTTGCGCTGACCTTATAATAAGGAAGAATATAAAATATATTATAATTGGCACTATTGACCCGAATCCTTTAGTAAGTGGAAGAGGATTGCAAAAACTTATTTCTTCGGGTTGTGATGTAAAGGTTGGTGTTTTAGAACGAGAATGCCGAGAATTGAACAAAAGATTTTTTACTTTTTTTGAGAAGAAGCGTCCATATATAATTTTGAAATGGGCGCAAACGAAAGATAATTTCTTTGGAATTATAAATCTCAAATCTCAAATCTCAAATCTCAAATCTCAGCAGTTAGTTCACCAGTGGAGAAGCGAGGAACAAGCGATAATGGTTGGAACGAATACCGCGTTGATTGATAATCCAAAACTTACAGTCAGAAAAGTAAAAGGAAATAACCCAATAAGAGTTGTGATAGATAAAAATTTGAAAATTCCATCTTCATTTCATTTGCTGGATGGTTCCGTTCCTACAATTATTTTCACTGCCAAGAAAAAAACATCAAAAAAAAATATCGAGTTCGTTAAAATTGATTTCAAGAAAAATATCCTAAAACAAATTACGGATGAACTTTACGATAGGAAAATTCAATCGCTCATTGTTGAAGGAGGTACGAAACTGCTGAATTCATTTCTTGAAAAAAATCTTTGGGATGAAGCGAGGGTTTTTACTTCAACGAAAACATTATCGGAAATTACATGTGAAAAAGAGGGTGGAGTGGAAGCACCAAAGATGAAATCAAAAAGTATAATGAGAGAGAAAATAGGAAACGATATATTGGAGTTCTATTGCAATTAAAAATACT
>PLUL01000002.1 GCA_003164895.1 Bacteroidota bacterium
AAATAAATCAAAACAATAAATATCAAAACAATCAAACAATGGAAACACAATTTGCAGAAACAACAGAACGGGTTCAGGATGCAATCAAACAAACCTCCGAACTCTTCACAAAAACCACCGCATCGCTGATGGATGCTTACAGCAAGCAACTCAGCACAGGGTATGAGTTTTACAAAAAGCTGACAGAAACAGCGCAGCACGATGGGAAAAACAAATGGGCTGACATGATTAAAGAGAGTACCGCTTCTTATGAGAAAGCCATTAACAGCACTTTAAATTTGTCTAAAGAGATCATGGAGAAAACATTTTCTGTTTTAACCGAAAACCAGTGGTCTTCTCTTTCCAAAGAGAACGCTGATGCCATTCTGAATATTTTCACCAAACAGGCACAGCAGAGCCGTGATTTCGGTACGCAGTTTTTAAACACGCTGAAAGAAAACGAAGTTCTCTCTACCGAAACGTTCAAGAAACATTCCAATCGGTTTAACGAACTTGTCCGTGAAAGTATCCAAAGTTCAGAAAGCGCCATCAAGGAATTGATTGCCTCTTATAACGAGCAGGCATCCTTCACACAGGAAACTACGCAGAAACTAATGAATAACATTCAGCAGCGAACCGATTCGCTTGCCAAAACGCACGCAAAGTTTACAGAAGAACTGATGCAGACATTAACTGCTCAGAAGGAGTGGAATCCCACAAAAGGGGCAAAGGAAGTGGGACACAAGGCAAGTGAAAAACACAAGCAAACGAGCGCGAAACGCACTCTCCCGCAAGGCAACAAGACAATCATACCTACTAAGCAGGTTGTGAGAAAAAAGACCAATAAACGCACACTCAAACAAACAAAATAACAGAATTCAGGAATTAGGATTAGGATTTTAAAATCTCGAATCCTTAATTCTAATTCCTGATTCCTTAATCCTATTTTTATGCAATGCAAACAAAAACAAAAAAAGATTCTGCCAACAAAAACAAGTATGAGTTTTCGCAGCAAGTAGACGCGCTCAAAGCGCAATTGGACGGGGCAACCAAAAATGCCAAAGAACACATCCGTACCATCATCGCTTCCTGCACCGGGAGCCATGAAAAAGCGATTGAAGCAAACAAAAAATATGTGGACGAACTGCGCCAGCAGTTGCAAGGACAGCACATAAATACCTCCTTCTTTAATGAGATCACGGGCGCATTCGCCAGTTCGCTGGAAGTGTCGGACGAGGTAATTGATGCCATCATTGATTCCCACATGCGTAGGACAAACCGCATAGCCGAATCTCACAGAAAAAATCTGGAAGCCCTCAGTAAAGCGTATGCCACCGACAAAATGGACTATGAACACTTTCTAAAACTGTTTCAGCAAAACTTTGAAGATAGCATTGAGCATTCCACGCAGGATATGAAAAAGATCGTGGAGGTGTATAACAGGCATCTGAACCTGTCTGTAAACTTCAATAAAAGTTTTTCCAAGAATATCAACTCACAAGTGGACACCATGATAAAACTTCAGTCCAAAGGGCTGGAGGCATACAACAACTGGGTGACTAACTGGTGGGAAAAAGATAAATAATCCAAAAACTCCTGACAGGTTTCAAAACCTACCAGGATTTAACTGGCATGATGAACAAACTTAAATTCAGGGATATTAAGAAGATGAACAATAACTCGTCCAAAAATTGTCACTATACAAGTTCTCAGAAAAGAAAATGAGAAAATGAAAAAGGAAGTGGAATTACTCCGCAAGCGCATGGACAGCGTGTCTGCAAAAAATAAAAAGTCGGAAGACCGCTGCAACAAGTTTAAAACTACCATTGCCAATTTGCGGGATCAACTTGCCTATGTGCAAGAAGACTACGCGAATCTCCGTAAGCGCAGAACAAATCAATAGAACTATGAAGCCCTAAATATCAAACACTAAAAACCATGAAAAAATTATTATTATTCACTGCATTACCGCTACTGCTGCTTGTTCAAAATGTAAATTCAGAAAATAACTTGCAAAAAGAAACGCAGAGTACGGATGTTTTGCTTTTGCAAAAATCAAATGCTTCACTGAAAATCCAATTAAAGGAGCAAAAACAGATTCTGCTCCATCAAATCAACAAAACCGACAGCGTTATTTCAATACTTCAATCCACAAATAGCGAAATCACAAAAATTGCGGATAATCAAAATTCCATTACTCAATCTGTTTCTGTTATAGAAAAGAAAACAGCAAACAATCGTCAGATTTTTCGCAATATTAGTGATGCATTCAGCAAAAGAAAAATGTATGCAATCATTGCTGTAATTGGTTCTCTCTTAATTGTTCTGCTCTTTTGGACATATCTGAAAAAGAAATTTGCTACCATAAGCAATGACTTGAAACAAAAAGAAGAAAATCAAAACAAAAAAATAGCGCAAGCAGAATGGATGATAGAAAAGGAAATTGTTGAGATAAAAACACTATTTGAAAAACAGACCAACGAAATTAATCAAACGATTGAAAAACAAAATACCGAAAACAAAGAAAGGATAACAAAACAATTAGCCGATATGAATGAACGGCTCAGCAAAATGAGCCGTGAAACCGCTACAATTATTGAAAACGAATTGCTGGTAGTTAAAAAAATATTTCATGAGCAATTTGAAAAATCCGCTAATGAATTCAGCGCAAAAACAGAGGAGTTGAAAAAAACAATCAGCCAGCAGGATAAAAACATTCAGAGCATAGGCGTACAGAATAAGGCGCTTGCTTCTGAAAATGCTTTCATCGCTTCTGCCTTTTCCGATTTAAAATCAGCCAATGAACACCTTGAAACGGAATTGAAGAAAACCATGACAACCAGCAAAAAAAACAATTAACCATTTTAAACTAAAACTACATGAAAGAATCTATTTTGCTTTTGAAAGAAGCTATACAGCAAAACCATTGGCTGTTCTGGGTGATAATCATTCTCTGTTTATGGGACGGAATATGGAAACTAATCGCACTGTGGAAGGCGGCGCGCAGCAATCAACTCGGATGGTTCATAGCGCTTGCCATTTTTAATACCGTAGGAATTCTACCTATTATATATATGGTATTGATAAACAAGAAACCATCAACTATCAAATGACGACCAAAGAAAATAAAGATTTTATTGACTATCTGAAAAAAGAAACAGAGCGACTGACAAATGCCATCAATAAAGCGCATGAACCCGGAAACATGGGAAAGAGAGCAATTCAAGAACAGATGCGCGATGCCTTTCAGAAATTCCTGAACAAATTAAGCAGGTAATAAATATGGAATGATTAATAGTGGAGAAAAAACAAAATCAAGTGATTCTAAAATGAAAATTCGTATCTTCAACCATTAACTTTTAACTACCAACCATATCTCATCAAAATGACACAAGCAGCAGACATTGAGGAAAAAGTAAAAGCAATCATTAACGATAAACTCAGGAAGGAAGAAAAAGAGATCACTCCACAGACAAGTTTCAAAAACGACCTCGGCACCGACTCGCTTGATATGGTTGAACTTGTAATGGAGTTTGAAAAAGAGTTCAATATTGTGATTCCTGACGATGATGCAGTAAATATCACCACCGTTGGCGAAGCCATCGAATATATCAGGAAAAATATAGAACAAAGAACGATGAGCAATGCGAAATCCTGATTTGTCGGGAATAAATTAAAATCATTGAATGAATATAAGTAACACAGAAAGCGTTCCACGTATGCTGTTGTAATCGCGTGTGTAGCATTGGCGATTGCATTATTAAACTTGATTTTGTTCTTATCAAGATAAGAAATGAAAAACAAAAACACCCTGAATATTGAGTGTGAAATGAAAAAAACTCCCCGCATGGTTGTTTGTAAAAGGTGTGGCAAAGAGAAAATATATCATGCTAAGGACTTGTGTGAACTCTGCTATGCTATTGTGCGAAATGGCAGAAGTAAAATCAAAAAAGATTTTCAGCTAATTTAAAAAAAATGGAAAATTTTGACAGAAAAAAGCATTGGGAGAATATCTACCAAACAAAGGAACTTAAAGACGTAAGTTGGTTTGAGCCGACACCAGCGATCTCGTTGGACTTTGTAAAACAGTTTAATATTCCGATAACTGCAAAAATTATTGATGTTGGCGGTGGCGACAGCTTATTGGTTGACAAGGTGCTTATTCA
>PLUL01000073.1 GCA_003164895.1 Bacteroidota bacterium
TGAATTATGAAAGAGGTCTAATATCGTTTCGGCTTGCGAAGGAGTAGTATAAAGTCTCCCCTGCCAGGTATTTCTTTTTTCAAGATGGTCTTCTATTCGTTGCAACACTTGGTCGTTGCGCAAACCGCCCCAAGTGGGACCAGCCATTATTTTTGGCGGAGCTTCGCCAAACAAACGCTCCACCACAATTTTTGGATTCAATAATTCCAAAAAAGAAACAATAAAATCCAAATATTCTTCAAGGGAAAACAGCGTGAACAGTTCCGGTGAATGTCTATACTGGCTCGCCATCACCGTTCCTTTTACAATATGGAGCTGGTGAAGTTTTATAAAATTCAGCGGCAATGCGGAGATTATTTTTGCTTCTTCCAGCATTTCGGCACGCGTTTCTCCTGGCAAACCAAAAATTAAATGTCCGCAGACTTTAATTCCGCGCTCCGCAGTTTTCCGAATGGAAGTTTCTGCCTCTTCAAAAATGTCGCAGCGGTTTAAGCGAGCAAGTGTTTTGTTATAGCAGCTTTCGATTCCATATTCAATTGTAATGTCGTAATTTTTTGAAAGACTTGCAATGTAATCCAGCTTTTCATCATCCACACAATCCGCACGAGTGCCAATCACCAATCCTGTTATCTGCGGATGCGAAAGAATTTCAGAATATATTTTCTTTAATTCCTCTAGCGGTTTGTACGTATTAGAATATGCCTGAAGATAGCCGACATATTTTTTTGTTTTGTACCGGTGCTGAAGAAATTTAATCCCTTCATCGATCTGCGTGTGTAAAGGCAAGTTCGGATCACAGTAAGAAGGATTGAAACTATCGTTGTTACAATACGTGCATCCTCCAAAACCTTTTGTTCCATCGCGGTTCGGGCAAGTGAAACCTACATCAAGAGCAACTTTTTGAACTCGGTCGCCATACACTCGTTTGGAATAATTGGGATAAGCGTTATATCTCCGGCTGTGTTGCCAGGGAAATAAATTCTGAGCAGTGACAATTTGTAACTCTTCCTGCATGAATATTTACGGACGATAAACCGGTCCTGCACCTAAATGCGCTGGCAATGGGGTTTTGAAAATTTCTTTTCCTATAAAATCTTCTATCTTTTTAAAACTGCGCTGATCTTTTTCATTAACAAATGTTATTGCCACTCCTGTACTTTGCGCGCGAGCGGTTCTTCCGATGCGGTGAACATAATCTTCAGAATCTCTTGGCACATCGTAATTTATTACAAGATCAATTCCTTCAATATCAATTCCTCGTGCAAGAATATCGGTTGCTACCAACACCTGTGTTTTTCTGCTTGTAAAATCACGCAGCACCTCTTCGCGTTCTTTCTGTTCCAGATCGGAATGAATTGCTTTTACGGATAATCTCAGCTGATGAAGTTCCCGCTCCAGATTTTTGACATTACTTTTTGTTGCAGAAAAGATAAGAACACTTTGAAGGTTTTTTCCTTTCAGCAGGTCAATGATCAATTTATTTTTCTGATTATCGTAAACCAGATATGCTGCCTGCATAATTCCTTCGGCAGGTTTTGAAATGGCAATATTTATTTGTACCGGATTCACTAAATTCTTTTTTGCCATCTCACGAATTCTCGGAGGCATGGTCGCAGAAAAAAGCAAGGTCTGTCTTTTTGTTGGAAGATGTTTTATGATCTTCATGATATCATCGTAAAAACCCATATCCAGCATTCGGTCTGCTTCATCCAGAATCAAATGTTTCAGCTTATCGAATTTCACATAACCCATGTTGAGGTGCGACATTAGTCTTCCGGGAGTTGCAATGATAATGTTCGCACCTGTGGTCAGCGCAGTTTTTTCACGTTCAAAAGAACTTCCATCGTTCCCGCCATAAATTGCTATTGAACTTACCGAAGTGAAATACGCAAAACCTTCTAGCGCTCTGTCAATCTGCAAAGCGAGTTCGCGTGTAGGAGAAATAATCAGCGTATCCACATTTGGTGAAGGATGCGCAGCGAGCTTAGATAAGATCGGCAGAAGATACGCTGCGGTTTTTCCTGTTCCGGTTTGCGCACAAGCGATCAGATCTTTTCCCTCAAGAATAATTGGAATGGTTTGCTCCTGAATGGGAGTTGGAGTTTCAAAACCCATGGAAGAAAGCCCTTCCATTAATTGCGCATCAAGATTGAATTCTGAAAATTTCACTATGCTAATTTTAGAAATCAAATATACTTTGATTTCTTCTCTGCAGCATCACAATTTTTCTTCCAATGCTTTAATGATCGTTTTCAAAACTTTTATGCGTGCATAATATTTCGAATTTGCTTCAACGATCGTCCAGGGTGCATACGTGGTACTTGTTCTGAAAAGCATTTCATCCACCGCAACTTTATAAGCGTCCCACTTCTCTCGATTGCGCCAATCATCGTCTGTAATTTTCCATTGCTTGTAAGAAATTTCCTGGCGTTCTTTAAATCTTCGCATTTGCTCTTCCTTATTTATGTGCATCCAGAATTTTACCACAACAACACCAAAGTTCACCAACTGTTCTTCAAACTCATTGATCTCTTTGTAGGCTCTTTTCCATTCATTCTCTTTGCAAAATCCTTCTACTCTTTCCACCAAAACGCGACCGTACCACGAGCGGTCAAAGATAGCAACGTGTCCGGCTTTTGGAATATCTCTCCAGAATCTCCACAAATAATGGTGCGCTCTTTCAATATCATTTGGAGCAGCAACGGGGTTCACTTCATATCCACGGGGATCCATCAGTTGAACAAGACGTTTGATGTTTCCTCCTTTACCTGCACCATCCCAACCTTCGTACATCACTACAAGCGGCACGCGCTTTTTATACATTTTGAATTCGAGCTGCCTCATTTTTTCCTGCAGCTCCACAACTTTCTTGTGATATTCATCCCGTGAAAAATTTTTCTTGAGATCAACTTTGTCCAATGCTGATGTTCCAAGCGATACAAGCTTGACAGGTACAGATTTCTTATCACTTTTATTTTTTTGAGCAAGTTTTGCTTCTGTGATTTTCTTTTCCAAAGCTTCTATCACAGTTTCAAATATTTTTATTTCAGCAAACCTGCGGTCGTGCGCTTCAACAATCGTCCAAGGCGCATAATCAGTGTCTGTATTTTCAAGCATCTTTTCATAAGCATCCAAATACTTACCGTATTCCTTGTGATGCTTCCATTCTTTTCCGGAAATCACTCTCCATGACATGGCAGAATCTTTTTTCATGTCCTTGAGGCGCTTTCCCTGTTTCTTTTCGCTGATGTGAAGAAAGAATTTTATGATCACATTTCCGTCATCGGTAAGTTGTCGTTCAAAATGGTTGATCTCATTATATGCCTGAGCGATCTGCTGTTGAGGAATCGATTTGTTTACTTTATCTTCAAGAACTCTGCGATACCAGCTTCTGTCGAAAACAGAAATTTTTCCGCGTTCAGGTGTTTTATTCCAATAGCGCCATAGAAAAGGGCGCATAATTTCCTCTTCGCTCTGTGCTGTATGTGTAAGATATACTTTGAATCCTCTCGGGTCAAGAGGAAGAATCAGCCGGTTGATAAGCGTGCCTTTACCTGCACCATCCCATCCTTCAAAAACAATAAGTGTCGGGATTTTTAATTCCTTGGCATCACGCTGTAAAGCGCCAACGCGCAGTTCCAGTTCGGTGATGATCTTTTTATAATCTTCCTTGCTGGTTTCTTTTGAAAGGTCAACTTTTTCTAACATAATTATAGGTTTTAAAAGTTGCGTTAAAGTAAGGTATTTTCAGATAGTGAATTATGAGGAATGCCATTAAATTCCAAAAACAAAAAACCTACTTTTCGCGGCCAATTACTCTCAATGAGCGGCAGGAAAAGTAGCTATCGCAGCTTTCATTGCATCCAGAAAAGCATTGGAATGAATGCCGGTGGAAATTTCCCGTTGATTAAAATAGGAAAGTAAATTCTCTGTTGGCATATTACCCGTGAGTTTATCCGAAGCCATCGGACAACCTCCGTAACCTTTTATTGCTGCATCAAATCTTCTGCATCCTGATCTATAAGCCGATTCGATTTTCTCTTCCCAGGTATCAGGAGTTGTGTGCAAGTGCGCACCAATTTCCAGATGAGGAAATTCAGGGATCAATTTAGAGAACAGATAAGAAATATTTTCAGGATTGGAAACACCGATGGTATCTGACATTGCAAATATTTTTATTCCCAATTGAGAAAGTTTTTTCGTCCAATCAATCGCGATATCCGGATTCCAGATATCTCCGTAAGGATTTCCAAACGCCATGGAAATATAGACCACCATTTCTTTTTTATTCTTCACGCAAAGATTTTGTATCTCCTCTACCCTTTTCAGCGATTCAGCAATTGTAGAATTCGCATTGCGCTGTTGAAATGTTTCTGAAATGGAAAATGGAAAACCCAGATAATTTATCTCCTGAAATTTGCAGGCATCTTCTGCTCCGCGAACGTTGGCGATGATGGCAAGCAATTTTGATGTTGTATTTGTTAAGTCAAGCTTACTCAACACCTCCGCAGTATCGCGCATTTGGGGAATTGCTTTCGGGGAAACAAAACTTCCGAAATCAACCGTGTCAAATCCGCATTTCAAAATGGAATTGATGTATTCAACTTTCTTATCGGTCGGAATAAATTCCACAATGCCCTGCATGGCATCGCGCGGACATTCAGTGATTTTTACAAGAGAAACACCGGCTTTCATAATTTGAAACTTCTAAGTCTGCAACACACCTACATTAAACTTCTTTTTTATCGGAGCATGGTTTGCCATTTCAATTCCCATGGCGATCCATTTACGCGTATCAACAGGATCGATCACCGCATCCACCCATAAACGCGAAGCTGCGTAATAAGGAGTTGTCTGCGTGTCGTATCTGTCTTTAATTTTGTTGAACAGCTTCGCTTCTTTCTCGGGAGTTATCACTTCGCCTTTTCCTTTTAGCGTAGCCACTTCAATTTGCACCAGCACTTTTGCCGCCTGTTCTCCTCCCATCACCGCTATTTTTGCAGTTGGCCATGCAGCGATCAGTCGCGGGTCGTATGCTTTACCACACATCGCATAATTTCCTGCTCCGTACGAACTCCCTATGATGATTGTGAACTTTGGAACTACAGAATTTGAAACTGCGTTCACCATTTTAGCTCCGTCTTTAATAATTCCTCCGTGTTCGGAACGCGAACCCACCATGAATCCTGTAACATCCTGCAAGAACACCAGCGGAATCTTTTTCTGATTGCAATTCATGATGAAGCGTGCCGATTTATCTGCACTGTCGGAATAAATTACTCCGCCAAACTGCATCTCTCCTTTTTTGCTCTTCACCACTTTGCGCTGGTTGGCAACAATTCCTACCGCCCAACCATCTATCCGTCCATAACCGCAAATGATGCTCATGCCGTAACCTTCTTTGTATTCTTCAAAAACAGATTCATCCACCAAACGATGGATTACTTCCAGCATGTCGTATTGTTTATCGCGCGCAACAGGAACAATTCCCAAAAGTTCTTTCGGATCTTTCTTCGGAGCTTTCGGTTCTTCGCGGTTAAAACCTGCTTCCTTGTAACTTCCAATCTTACTGAACAGACTTTTTATTTTATCCAGACAATCCTTATCGTCTTTGCATTTATAATCCGTCACACCCGATATTTCACATTGCGTAGTTGCACCACCGAGAGTTTCATTATCTATGTTTTCGCCAATGGCAGCTTTAACCAAGTATGAACCCGCCAGAAAAATGCTTCCTGTTTTATCAACGATAAGCGCTTCATCGCTCATGATGGGCAGATACGCACCGCCAGCAACACACGAACCCATGATGGCAGATATCTGAATGATTCCCCTACTCGACATGATCGCATTGTTGCGAAAAATTCTGCCGAAGTGTTCTTTATCCGGAAAAATTTCATCTTGTTTTGGAAGATAAACGCCTGCACTGTCCACCAAATAGATTATCGGCAAGCGATTTTCCATTGCAATTTCCTGCGCGCGTAAATTCTTTTTTCCGGTGATGGGAAACCATGCGCCCGCTTTAACCGTTGCATCGTTGGCAACCACAATACATTGCTTTCCTTTTATATAACCAATAACGATGATCGTTCCTCCTGCAGGACAACCGCCATCTTCCTCGTACATTCCATCGCCTGCAAAAGCGCCCAGTTCAATTTGCGGCTTATCGGTGTCGAGCAAATACTCAATGCGTTCGCGCGCGGTGAGTTTTTTTTGCTCATGCTGTTTGTCTATTCTTTTTTTTCCTCCGCCCAGATAAATTTTTTCCAGCTTTTGTTCCATAGCGGTAATAAGCTGTTGCATCTGGTCCTCGTTCTTGTTGAATTCTAAATCCATATAATTCTGTTTTCAAATATTGCAGCGAATATACGAATTGAAATTATTGTGAAAGCGAGAGGAATTGTAGTGTAAAGAAAAGAATTGAATCTATTTATGCCTTTTTACTATTTCTTGGTTATACAATTTTAATGCTTTATGCAAATGATGGTGCTCCGAAATTGCGCTATAAACATTATGTGCAATAATTATTGCCACTCCTGCACCCATAAAAGTTACAGGAAAAATCCAAAGTTGGTTATCTGGAACTTCACTACCCTGATCCGTCAACTCAACAAATACTGTTCCTACACCAATTAAAAGAGTTAACTCTACAGCCCTAACAAGTGTTATTTTTTTGTGTTTAGAAGTTTTAACCCACATCGAATCTGAAACTGGAAACAAAGACAAACATCTGTTTAATTCATAGTCATTAATGGCTCTTCCATTCATTATGTAAAATTTATCTACACCCTTTCTAAAACCCCAATGTCTTTTAATTGTTATAGTTGAATCGAATTTATTTTCAATTACTTTTTTCTGAGAAGCAGAATCCACCTTCTGCGCATTAGAAACAAAAGGCAAACTAATGAGCAAAGAAAATACAATGAATATGGATTTTATGGTTTTCATTTTTAATTAGATTACACAGATTTTAAAAAGATTACACCGATTACAGTATTGCAAATAAAACAATCGGTGTAATCTTGTATTTTAAATAATCTGGTAATCGCAGTAAAATAAAATCAAAGATAAGGAATTAATAAAACAAAAATTAGTGTACTTTAGTTTTAATGGCAACAAGATTTAAAGAGATTACTACAAATTTATTATTCAATAAATCAACAATTTTTATTCTATTAATAATTGTTGCATTTTTTGTTACCTATCAAAATATCTTACTGGGAATAGATCACTTTTGGAGTGGCAATCATACCTTTTATAACAACTATGTTATATACAAATATTCTTTCTTTCACCTTTTACACAATCAAAATCTTTACCTGATATATCCTGAACATGGAGATTTTTTCATGTATAGCCCCACCTTTGCATTATTGATGGGAATGTTTGCCTATCTCCCCGACTCTACTGGGCTTTTATTATGGAATGCACTTAACATTTTTGTTTTATACTATGCCATTATCTCAATACCAAATATCAATTACAAAAATGTTGTCTATATTTTTCTCTTTATTTTAACCGAACTCATTCTTTCGGCACAAAGTTCGGAATGTAATTTGCTTTTGGCAGGTTTAGCAATAATGACTTTCAATTTTTTAGAAAGAGGCAAAACAGGTTATGCAACCTTGCTTATCATTCTGGGTGCGTTTATTAAAATTTTTCCTTTATCTATTTGTTTGCTGTTATTATTTTATCCAAAGAAAATAAAAGCGTTTGCATTTTTAATTCTTTGGTTTATAGTTTTAGGCGCATTACCGCTTTTACTCATCAGCCCCAGCCATCTGTATGCACAATATTTAAACTGGAACACCTTTCTTTCGGGCGATCTAGCAGGTTCCATAGGAATGAGCATCTACCAATACACAAATTATGTTTTCCCCATCCCAGCTACAAAACACATTACGCTTTTAGTGGGTTTACTTGCACTGCTATCACCCTTAGCTTTTATAAATAAGTATTCAATTAAAGATTTCCGAATCTCTTATGTGTACCTGCTGCTTATCTGGATGGTAATTTTTAATTACAAAGCCGAATCTCCTTCGTTCATTATTGCAATTGTGGGATGCGTAGTATGGGGTTTCAATTCAATTGTTACAAAACGCAAAACCATTTTTATGTTGCTAACACTTTTTGTAACCTGCTTTATGTATTCTGATATTATACCTTATTCTATAAGGCATCAGTATTTTAATTACGACTTTATTAAACCCTTAATGCCCACATTGTGTTTTATTGTGATATTGATTGAGATGTATAAAATGAAAAAAGATTCTTCTTCTTTGCGGGAAAGCAATACTGCTTAAATTTATTTATGCCTTTTTATTATTTCTTCATTATATAATCTGATGGCTTTTTTGTAATGATGACGCGCTGAGATTATTGCATAAATGGAAGAAGGAATGACTAATACTACTAAACCACTAATACAGCACCTGTAATAACAAGCCAATTTCCCGTATTATTTCCTTCCAACAAAACATACGCAGGTATCGCGACTCTTAGAGCAAAAAGAAAAATGAGGAATGTAGAACTTATCTTTTTATTAATGGCTGTTTGTTATGCATCCAACCTGATACACATCATCACATTTGAAGAAAATAAAAGTTAGCTAAATATTAACCTGCAATCTTCCTTAGAGGAGTGCCAACTTCACGAGTATTGGAGGAGCTAATACTTTGCTCGATATTTTTCTTGATATATTTAATAGCATCCTCAACGGTTCTTATTTTTTCTTCCTCCTGATCGGGTATGGCAATATTGAATTCCTTTTCAAACTCAATAATGAGTTCCAATATATCAAGCGAGTTGGCACCAAGGTCGTTTTTAAAATTTGACTTCATGGTGATTTTTTTTTCTTTCACACCAAGTTTATCGCAAATTATTGCCTTTGTTTTTTCTTCAATGCCAGCAATCTTAATTACTTTTGGAGGTTCAAGCATACAAATGATGTTGTTTTAGAAAGATGCTTATTAACTCAAAATAGTTGGCTCATAAATTCAAGTATATTTTTTTTACAAACAATTTTAAAGGATGTTTTATTATAAACTTTCTAAATCATGTTTGGGGTTCATTTATGCACCTAAGATGCTTAGCAACACAAAATGGTTGCATTCAAGATTTTTTTACAACTCTTAAAATAAAAAATCCCGCACATTTATTATGCACGGGATTTTCAATGAACTAATTTCTTTCCTTATTCAATAATAATCTTCTTAGTAATAGTTTGCTCCTTAGTGGATATCTGCAGGTAATAAACTCCTTGCGCTTGTTTGCTTAAGTCAAGTGTCGTTCGATTGTTGCATCCGTTGCAATTGATACTCTTTACTTCTTCCCCTACCATATTGAACACTCTTATAATTGCTGACCCCGTCAAGTTATTCTTCATGTCAAGAGTGAAAACACCACTACTTGGATTTGGGTAAACGAGTACGATCATATTATCGTTCAAATTTGCAACACCCAATCCTGCTCCCACTCTGTATACATTGGATCGCGATGAATTCAAACTGATAGCCATGATCTGAGGGCCTTTGGGGTTTATCCTTGAAATAGCACATCCAGATGGATGATCTATTTCTAACATATAGAATACTGAATCATTTGTCGGATAGCATCTTGTATCGGTATATGCTATATTTCCAAAGCTCACAGAGTCCAATGCCTTCCATCCGGTGTGCGCGCTGTCTCTCATGATGCGGTATTGTGTTACTGGAAGTCCTATATAATCATTCCATGAAAGATTAAATCCGCAGGGGGATGCAGGACTTACAGACAAATGAATCGTCTGATGGAATGTACTTAGTGCACTTGTTCCTCCGCAATTATCTTTTGTCGATATTTCGTATTTGTAAGATGTAATGTTCGGATTAACGCCGTTTGTTATGTCAATAAATCTGCTTGAATCGGTATAGGCAACACTCGCAATATGCGTATATACCGAAGATATCTCTCTATAAATTCTGAAACTATCTATATCCGTTACCACCGGTTTTTCCCACACAATTTCATTTTTAGTTGATGTATTATCAACCGTTATTATACAAATAGGTGTTGAAATTGTGGTGACTGTTATAGATGTTGTGGCTGTTGTTATACATCCTTTGCTATCTGTTATTGTTACAGTTTTATTTCCAAGGGAAAGCCCGGTCGCGATTTGAGTCGTCTGTCCTCCTGTCCATGAATAATGATACGGTGAAGTGCCGCCTGCTGGAGATACGGTCGCAGTCCCATCGCTGTTGTTACATGTCGCCGATGTACTCGTTACTGTTGAAGAAAGTACAACGGGCTGAGTGATAGTATAACTACTAAAA
This sequence comes from Bacteroidota bacterium, assembly GCA_003164895.1. GTDB lineage: Bacteria > Bacteroidota > Bacteroidia > Palsa-948 > Palsa-948 > Palsa-948. Next base: position 10,311 of record PLUL01000073.1, read on the forward strand.
CTATAACAATGTGAAGCATCTTCTACTTGTACAAAATAATTACCGGGAGCCAAACTATTCACATTTTGATTATTTATTTGCGGAACACTCACATTTGACCATGTATAAGCATAGGGTGAAGTTCCTCCTGACACATTTAAGATGATTGTTCCATTACCCAAACCATTACAAGTAATATTATTTACAGTGGAACCAATAACAGGAGAATTGGAATTGCTGAGTGAAATACTTCCGCTATTGTTACATCCTTTTGAATCAGTAACAACAACTGAATAAGTTCCAGCAGGAAGTCCGGTTGCAGTTTGTGTGGTTTGATGCGCTGCATTGGAATCCCACAAATAAGTATAGGGGGAAGTTCCACCACTTGCATTTGCAGTGGCTTTACCATCAAAATTTCCGCAGGTTGGAGAAACCGAAACGCTTGTAGCAGCTACAATAGCCGATGGCTGACCAACTGTAGCAATGAACGTAGCTTTGCAACTTCCGTTATCTGTAATTAATACAGAATAAGTTCCGGCAGAAAGATTGCTTGCATTCTTGGTGGTAGCTCCGTTTGACCAAGCATAAACGAAGGGGGGATTTCCACCGGAAACATTAATTGCAATCACACCATTAGAACCCCCGTTGCAGGAAGTATTTGTAATTGTATTCACAGATACAGTTGCCGTATTCAATTCACTTATGCTGATATTTTCAGAAGAAGTACAGCCATTAACATCTGTTACAGTTATAGCATAGGTACCATAACCAAGCCCGGTTGCAATAGTTGTGCTACTGCCCGAAGACCAAGAATAATGATACGGACTTGTTCCGCCACTCGTAACAGTAACAGTTGCTGTACCGTTTGCCACACCGCAATTTGCCTGAGATGTAGAAGATGAAAGAACAATAGGCGCAGGATTGCTCAAAGTAACAGGTACAGAATTAGGACAGCCAATGTTGTCGGTAACTGTAGCCACATAAGTTCCGGCAGACAATCCTGTGGCTGTAGAAGTAGTTTCACCATTACTCCATAAATATGAAAATGGAGATTGCCCGGTAGTTACATTTACAGTTGCATGTCCATCATTTCCTAAACAAGAAGGATTAGTAGAGCCGGAAATATTTATGGAAGGGCCTCCTACTCCACTAACATTTACAGGTATTGAATAGGTGGCACTATTTCCACATCCGTTTATAACCAAAACGCTTACCACATAATTACCTTGTGCTCCATAAACGTGCGAAGCAGTAGGTGATGATGTGCTTAAAGTATTTCCATCTCCAAAATTAAATTGATAATGTGCACCTCCAAAAGCTACAAAATCAATCGAGGAACAAGTAGTATATGGCGGAGGCGAAATGTTAAGCGAACCGTTAACAAGCAGACTGCCGCCAATAACAATATTCATACTATCGGTTGTGCTATTGCCACAGTGATTGGTAAGAGTGAGTTTTACAGTTTTAGTTCCATTATGAGCATAAGCATGTTTAACAAATGTAACGGGAAAAGTACTTCCATCACCACCGTAAATGAGCATTTGCTGAGTAGCAACTCCAGTAGTGCTATCGCCAAAATTCCAGAGGTTGTTTGGGTAAAATCCCATGAAGTAGAATGAAATAATATCACCCGAACATCCTGCATCACCTCCATTACTTCCTGGAACACCCCAGAGTTGACCACCATCTTTACCTCCACCCGGCATAGTTAACACAGGATATGCATTGTTGGTTATGCTTAAAGTAGTCGTTGCAGTTGTATTGTTGCCGCATCCATTAGTGGCAGTCAATTTAACAATGTAAGTTCCGATTGCCGTGTAGGTATGACTTGGGCTTCCGCCCACTAATGTATCCTTGATTCCATCACCAAAATCCCATGCATAAGTAAAGGTGCTTTGTCCGCCACTTACCATAAATACCACCTCATCTCCGGCACAAGCAGGGTTACTGGGAACCATAATAGAAATAGGCGAAACAGGAGCATTACCGGATATGTTCACTGTTTGATAATAAGTTTGATTTTTTCCACAACCATTGGTTACCTTGCATGAAGTAGTATAAACGCCAGTGGTTGTATATGAATGCTGAACTTGTTGAGCAGTGGTAGTAATAGTATCTCCATCGCCAAAATTCCAGAAATAGGAAGCAAATCCCTGTTGACTCATTTGAAATTGAATGAGACCATTAGGACAAGCAGTGCTGGGATTAGTATTAATGCTCAGCCAATTAGGAAAACTGCCACTGTTATCAATTACAATTGGGTTGGAAATAACTGTGTCAACACCGCATTGGTTTGTAATTTTTACCGAAACAGAATATGTTCCTGTAGCAGTATAAGTGTGGTTTGCATAAGAAGCACCGGAAGCAGTATGACCGTCACCGAAAGTCCAATCATACGATGCATATCCGCTTGATACATTAAAATTCACAACATCAGAAGGACAAGAAGAAGATGGGAAATTGAGATTTAGCTGTGAAGTAAATCCAACATTTGCTTTCACCTGCACTATGCCAAAAATAGTTGTATCCGCTCCACAATAATTTCTGATTTTTACAGAAGCAGTATATGTTCCTACAGCAGTATAAGTATGACTTGCATTTGAATTAGTAATGGAATCCTTTGGACTAAGATCGCCATAATTCCAAACATAGGATATGTACGAACCGTTGTTAAGCCCATTACCATTACTTTGAACTTCAAAATTAACCCCACCACCAGGACATACAGGATTCGGATTTGGATTCAATGTCAAATTACTGTTTTGAAATTTAACGCCGTTATTAATAACAACAGTAGTGTAAATAGTGCCGCTATTACCACAATAGTTTTTTATTTTAACCGAAACAGTATAAGTTCCAGTAGCTGTATAACTATGTTGTGTGTAGTACGAGTTGGAAGTAGAATCAGTAATTCCATCGCCAAAATTCCAGGTATAATCAGGGAACCCACTTTGAACATTAAATGAAACACTCGAATTAGGACAAGCTGGTGAAGAATTTACATTTATATTAATACCAGTTGGGATTTGAGTCGTGCCGCTAATTACAATTGTTTGATAAATTACAGTGTCTTTGCTACAATGATTCCTTATTGTAACGGATGCAGTGTATGTAGCTGCAGCAGTATAGCTATGGTTTACATAATAATTGTAAGTGGTATCCTTCGCACTTCCATCGCCAAAATTCCATATATACCTTAAATAGCCAGAATTAGTTTGCAAATTAACTGATTGGTTAGGACATGCTGGTGAAGATGTCCAAAAATTTAAGTTAGAAAAACCAGCATTGTTTACAATATTTTGAACAATATAAAGAATAGTATCTTTTCCACATGTGTTTGTTATTTTCACAGAAGCAGTATATGTACCTACAGTACTGTAATTATGCTGAATTCCATTTTGACTACTTGACTGAACTGCAGTTCCATCACCATAATTCCATTGATAAGAATTATATCCGCCAGGCGCATTAAATTGCACTGCATCTCCTGGACATAACGGATTTGGTCCGCTACTCATTTGAAACCAGTTCTGGTTAGGAAATGTAACATTGTTTCCTATCTGAACAATTCCATAGATGGTAGTATCAATTCCACAAGAGTTTGCAATTAATACTGAAACCGTATAAGTTCCTAAGCTAGAGAATGAATGATTAGTGTTGCCATATGAAGTATTTTGCTGAACACTTCCATCGCCAAAATTCCATACATAAGAGGAAAAATTATTTCCGTAAACTTGAAAATTAATATTTGAATTAGGGCAAGCTGGTGAACTATTAATATTTAAACTCAAACCTGCATTTTGAAAATGAACACTATTGCTGATATGGTTAACAACTGAAAAAGTACTATCCTTTCCGCAGAAATTTGTAATCTTAACTGTAACGGTATAATTATTTGCAGAAGCAAATGTGTGGTACACACTGGATCCCGATGAATCCTTTGGGCTTCCATCTCCAAAATTCCAAACATATTTTGGATAAGTAATATTATTAGTATACACATAATCATTCACTTGTTGTCCAGGACATGCAGGATCACTATTGCTATTGGTATATGCACCTACTCCATTTGGGAATCCTAATGTTGGAGATATTGAAATCGTTTGCGTTGATGTCGCACTATTATTACAACCATTTTTTTCAGTAAGGGTAATCGAATGTGTACCATTTGCAGTATATGTATGAATAGGATTCTGCTGGTTTGAAGAAGGGCTGCCATCTCCAAAAGTCCATGAATAGGTATTAGCAGTATAATTAGAATTAAAATTAACAGGTTGCCCTGGACACGAAGAAGGAAATGGATTAAAATTAAAACTTGTATTCTGAGTTACCAATGAACTTACTTTAATTTTTCTTGTAACGGTTTGTGTTCCACAACTTGAGTTTTCAACGAGAGTTACTGTGTAGGAACCTGTAGCTGTATAAGTGTGTTGAGGACATTGCTGAGTTGAGGTGCCTCCATCGCCAAAATTCCAGTTCCATGAATTTGCGGGATAGGAACCACAAAAATTTGCAATATCATTTGGGCAAATTGAATCCGGAGCATTAATGTATGCACCATTAACTTGAATGTTTCCAGAATTAGAACTGGAATAAGTAAAACCAAGATAGCCACCTCCGCTATTGTAAATATATACATACGGACTATAATTTCCAGCAATTGTAAACGTATGAGTAAATGTAGTTGGTTGAATATTTGTTACAATTGGAGTTCCGTCATTAAAACTCCATTGATAAGAATACGCATTGGGATCGGTAGTATGGTTTGTAAAAGTAACAACAAGTGGAGAACATCCGCTTATTGGACTTGTAGTGAAACTATACTGTGCAAATAAATTAACGTCTGTAAAAATAAAAAACAAAGAGGCGATGATTGTAATGTATTTTTTTTTCATGTGAAAAAAGTTAATCTCTCCCTCGCTTTTTTAGTTGCAAGGGAGAGAGTTGTTTTTTAATTATTCAATAATAATTTTTTTAGTGATTGTTTGATCCTTGTTTGAGATTTGTAAATAGTAAACTCCTTGTGCCTGTTTACTCAAATCAAGTGTCGTTCGATTGTTACATCCGTTGCAATTGATGTTCTTTACTTCTTCCCCTACCATGTTATACACTTTTATAATCGCGGAACCAGTCAAGTTGTTCTTCATGTCAATGGTGAACACTCCGCTGCTCGGATTCGGATACACAAGCACGATCATATCCACATTCGTGTTGATCACATTTGTTGCACTTTGCCCAACTCTGTACACATTGGATCGCGATGAGTTCAAACTGATCGACTCTGTTTGTGGGTCTTTGGGATTTATCCTTGAAATTGTACAGCCCGATGTGTGATCTATTTCCAGCATGTAGAAAACTGAATCGCTGGGCGGATAACATCTTGTATCGGTATATGCTATGTTTCCAAAACTCACAGAGTCTATTGCTTTCCATCCCTTATGAGCGCTGTCCCGCATGATGCGGTATTGTGTTACCGGAAGTCCTATATAATCATTCCATGAAAGATTAAATCCGCAGGGAGATGCAGGGCTTACTGACAAGTGGATCGTCTGATGGAATGCACTCAATGTGCTTACTTCTGCACAATTATCCAATACCGATATTTCGTATTTGTAAGATGTAATGTTCGGATTCACTCCATTTGTGTTATCAGTAAATTCACTTAGTGCGCTGTACGCTACATGTCCCACTTGTTTGTAGGTGGAGGATATTTCTCTGTAGATTCTGAAGCTGTCTATGTTCGTTACAACAGGTTTTTGCCACACAATAACATTTTTAGAAGAAGTTGCTGTGTCAACTGTTACTATACACACAGGGATTGAAATCGTAGTGGCAGTAACAGTAGTGGTACCTGATGTTATACATCCTTTACTGTCAGTTATCGTAACTGTTCTACTTCCCAGTGCAAGCCCGGTCGCAGTTTGAGTGGTCTGACCGCCTGTCCATGAATAATGGTAGGGTGAAGTGCCTCCCGATGCTACAACCACAGCTGTTCCATCGGTGTTTCCACAGGTGGCAGGTGTACCCGTTACGGATGATGTAAGAGCAGATGGTTCTGTTATATTATAACTATCAAAACTATAACAATGTGCAGCATCCTCTACAGTTACTATATAAGTTCCTGGTGCCAAGGCATTGACACTTGAATTATGTATCTGTGTCACTCCAACATTCGATGACCACGTATATAAATAAGAACCGTTTCCTCCGGAAACATTCAGATTAATTGAACCGTTTCCTAAACTGTTGCAAGTTATATTATTCACAGTTGAACCAATTACAGGAGAATTGGAATTGCTGAGTGAAATAACTCCACTATTATTTGTACAACCTTTGAAATCGGTAACTGTCACTGAATATGTTCCGGCAGGAAGACCTGTTGCGGTCTGTGTAGTTTGATGTGCTGCATTGGAATCCCACAAATAAGTATAGGGAGCAGTTCCACCAGAAATATTTGCAATTGCTTTACCATCAAAGTTGCCGCAGGTAGGAGAAACCGTTGAGGTAACATTCACAACCAACGCCAAAGGCGCAGAAATTGTTGCATTAACAGTGGAATGACATCCACCATTGTCTGTTACAACCACAGAATAATTTCCTGCAATTACACCATTTATGTTTTGAGTAGTCGCTCCATTTGACCATGCATAAGTATATGGAGGAGTGCCACCAGTTGCATTGATGTTGGCAACTCCATTGCTTCCTCCATTACATGTTACGTTTGTGATGGATGAAACAGAAACTGTTGCACCACTTTCACTCACACTCACATTTGTTGCAGAAGTGCAACTGTTTGCATCGCTAATCGTAACAGCATAATTACCCATTGATAAACCTGTAGCAACAGATGTAGTTTGTCCGTTACTCCAAGTATATTGATAAGGTGCAGTTCCGCCAACAATTGAAGAAACAGAAGCTGTTCCATTGGACCCACCACAACTTGAATGTGTACTGGAAACAGAGAAAGTAATTGCAGTTGGATTAATTAAAGAAACTGTTGACACACCTGTACAACCATTAATATCTCTGACAGTAACTACATAATTTCCAGCAGTCAAATTATTGGCAGAAATATTTGTGGATATTGGTTGCCCGATTGAATTTGTCCAAGTATATGAGTAAGGGGGTTGTCCTCCACTCACAACTACGGAAGCATTTCCATTAGTTCCTCCATTACACGTTGGAGAATTTACAGAAGGAGTAAGAACAGTTCCGCCACCACCATTAAGAATAATTGTTTGAGTATAAGTTGCAGAGTTTCCACAGCCATTTGTGATTATCAGTTTCACTGTATAACTTCCTGCATTTGAAAAAGAATGATTTACTGTTGGAGAAAGCGTTGTCAATGAATTTCCATCGCCGAAATCCCAAACAAAATTATTTCCACCGTAAGCAACAAAATTTACCAAACCGCACGTTGTATAGCCAAGAGAGCTGGAAGGTGGAGAAATAATAAATCCTCCGCTTGCCAACAAGCCGGAAGAAACTGTTATTGATTTACTAAGCGAAGTACTATTGTTGCAATCGTTTTTAAGAGTTAAAGTATATGGATAAGTTCCTGGAGGAGGAGGTGATGATAAAGATGTGTACGCATGTTTAATTGTTGTAACAGTAACTCCATCATTTCGCACAAATACATCTGTTGCAACTCCAGTATTTCCATCACCAAAATTCCATAAATTGTTAGGATCTATTCCTTCAAAATAAAACACTAACACATCTCCAGGACACACAGCACTCGGCGGAGAATTGTTGGGCATAATTCCAAAATTCCATGAGTTAAGCTGCGGAGAAGAAGAATTATTTATTGTAATAAGCATACTTGCTGTAGTAGATTTTCCGCAAGCATTGGAGGCTGTTACAACTACATTATAAACTCCATTAGCCGTGTAAGTATGCGATGTGCCAGTTCCGATAGTTGTATCAAGATGGCTTCCATCTCCGTAATTCCACGAAAAAGTTATTCCGGCATTGCTTCCTGATCCGTTCTCCATGGCTCCATTTTGTGGGTTAATAATTACCGCATCGCCGGGGCATGCAGGATTATTAGGAGCATATAGATTAATATTACTAATCGTTACACTGTTGTTAATGGTAATATTTTTATACAGCGTAACAGAATTTCCGCAAGAGTTAGTAATAATAACTGAAGCATAATAACTACCAATGTTTGAATAAGAATGAGTAATTTGTTCTGATGATGTTGTTAAAAGCGGACTTCCGTCTCCAAAATCCCATTTGTAAGAAGAATAACCTGCCATAGTTGAAAGTGTTACAGGGCTATTCGGGCAAGAAGGATCCGGGCTATCATTTAATCCAATTCCTGCAGGGAATGTTGCAGCAGGATCTACTGAAACAGATCCCTGTAAAGTTGCGGTATTGCCGCAAGTATTTCCAACATCTACGCTCACGTTATATGTTCCACTGGCAGTATACGTGTGTGATGCGTTGCCAGTTCCATAAGCAGAATTTCCATCTCCAAAATGCCAATGATAAGAGGAATAAGTATTATCTGTTTGAAATTGTACAGCCTGATTAGGACAAACAATATTCGGATTAATATTCAGCCATAGCCAGGTTGGAACCTGAACTGAATTATCTATCACCGTAGAATTGTATAATGTTGTATCCACACCGCAGAAGTTGGTGATCTTAACAGAATAATTATAGGTGCCGACAGCAGTATACGTATGCGTTGCATTGGCACTGGAAGTAATCAGCGAGTCGCCATCACCAAATTTATATTTATACCAAGGGAAACCAAAAGTTGCCGTAAAATTCACACTAGAGTTTGGACAAGTAGGACTTCCAGAAGAAATACTGATAGTTGTACATGTAGGACATGTAAAATATGGACTCACAATTACCTTAACAGTATCATGCAAGATAGTATCCTGTCCGCAAAAATTTTTCACATCCACAGAAGCAATATAGGTGCCAGTTGCACTATAACTATAACTAACATAAGCATTCTGAGAAGTGAATGCAGGGCTTCCATCTCCCATATTCCAATGATAGGATGGAAATCCATAAATAGCACTATGATTTATATTTTGTCCAGGACAAACATTATTAGGATACACACTCATTGCTTGTTTCGGGAATGGAGTTGAACTATTTATTGTAATGATTTTTGTAAAGGTTGTGTCCTTTCCGCAATTATTCACAGCAGTTGCTGTGGCTGTATAAGTTCCTGCAACAGAATAACTATGCACAATATTTTCATTGGCAGTAGTATCAGTTTTTCCATCACCATAACTGAAAATATATTTTGCAAAACCCCAATTGCCAAAATCAAATGTAATCGGTTGAGTGGGGCAAGCAGGCATAGGATATACATAAAAATTATTTGTCACATTTATATGGATATTGCCTTTCACACGAGCGGTATCATGCTTAGTCTTTTGAATACCGCAATAATTTTTTACAGTATAAGTAACTACATAATTTCCTGTTGATATATACTTATGACTCGGGTTTTGAATGGTGGAAGTGTTTCCATCGCCAAAATTCCAAAAGAAAGTTTTACCATATTGTTCAATTTCATAAAAATTTATTATATCGCCAGGGCAAGATGGATTGGGGTTAAAAGAAAAAGTTGAATCAGGAGAAAGCGTACCTAAAATATGTATTGTGTCGGTTTTAGATACAGAATTATTGCATCCGTTCGTAACGGTTTGAGTAACCGAATAATTCCCAACAGTAGTATAAGTATGTTGCGTATTTTGTCCTGTTGCAGTATGCCCATCGCCAAAATTCCATGACCACTGAGAAACATCCCCAGCATTTGTATAGAAAGAGGTCTGTATTCCAGGACAAATGGTCGTGCTCGGGTAGTAACTAAAATTAGCAGTAGATGGAAAAATGCTATTTACAATTTTCACTATCGACGTTTGAGAAGATGAGTTATTGCAGATGTTTGTCACAGTATGCGTTACAGAATATGTGCCAACGGTAGTATAAGTGTGAGAAGGATATTGCAACGTAGAAGTTTTTCCATCGCCAAAATTCCATAAATGCGTGTCATTATAATCTGTAGGAGAAAAAGAAATAGCTGTGTTCGGGCATGCGGTATCCGGTGAATGAGTAAAACTTGCATCGGGATGAATTGTGTTACTAATGCGGAAAGTTTTGTTAATTGAATCAGGTCCACAAGGAGTAGAAAAAAATAAACCAACGGTATAAGTTCCTACCGTAGAGAAACTTCTTTGAAAACTATAACTATTAGTAGTGTAGTTGTAGCTGCTACCTTTGACCTTCCATGTAACAGTTCCTTGCGGATAGTTTTGTCCGGGATCAAAACTTATTTGCCCACCTGGGCAAATAGAATCTGGAGTGATATTAAAAGTTCCTACTGATCCTTGCTGAACATATAGAGATTGAGAAGAATAGCCAAGATAATTATGGTTCGCATCATAAATCGTCAAACTTGGAGAAAATGTTGTTGAATAGGAATAAGTATGAATTACCGAGTTTGATGTCGTTGTAAAAGTATCAATGGTATTGTTAGGAGGAAGATAATCACCAAAATTCCAATAATAATAATGACCGCTGCAATTATTGGTAGAAGTATTTGTGAAAGTTACCGGAAAACCTGCACATACAGTTGATGGGCTAGCAGAAAAACTAACAACAGGAGAAGAAGGATAGGAAGTGTATTGAACATCATCCATATAACAATTGTCTCCATACTCGCTTACAAAATCAAAAACAATATAGTTAGAACAAGTATTAAACGAAGCAGGAACATTAAATGTATATTGATACCATCCACTCACTGCTGTAGTATATGTTCCAGCAGTTAAATAAGTGCCGTTAGCACTAAATCCTCCTCTTCTTGGTACATAACCCAATTGTGTACCACCAGTCAACGAGCCACTTGTATTTACCCAAACATTTACACCTTCTGCATCCCATTGAGTGGGTGTATTATATTGTGTAACATCTCTGTAAAACCAAAAACTTACGGTAGGTGTATTGCTGCCTCTACCACTCAAATCAAACATTGGAGTGATAAGGTCTCCTGTATTACCTGCCTGAACATTATAACTACACCACTTCAATTCTCCAGCTCCTGAATGCGGTGCTTGTACAGGTAAATTTCCAGATGTAACTCTTTTTAAAGAGTCTGGTTTTGTACCTGAAACCGTCCAACCACTTGGAAGAAAAGTAGTCCCGTCAAACGATTGACTATTGACGGTTTGAGCATTTGCTTGCAATGCTGTGAAAGAAAAAAATAATACAATTGAGAATTGAGTTAAAAACTTAATCATGGTAAGTGTGTTTTATTGTTTCTGTTTAGTTTTGCAAGAGAATT
>PLUL01000022.1 GCA_003164895.1 Bacteroidota bacterium
AAGAAATTAGTGGATAATAATTTTGTAGGATTTTTAAAATCCTATTTCTTTTACCGTAAGTATTAACATGACAACCTCCGATTGAAGCTGATAGCCTGACACCTCTTTTCGCGGTGGTGCGCCCTAATTCATTCCTCTTCGCTTCTTAATATTCTCGTATGCTTCCTGAACTTTTTTAAACTTTTCGGTTGCGGCACGCTGCACTTCTTCTCCTTCGAGCGCCACTTTATCGGGATGGAACTTGAGTGCCATTTTGCGGTATGCTTTTTTCACTTCTTCATCAGTTACATCATCGGTTATTTCCAGAATCTTGTAATCGCTTTCTTTATCGCGGTAATACATCGCCTTGATGGAATTCATATCTGCAGAAGCGATGCCTAAGTAATAGGCAATTTGTTCGATGGTGAAAATTTCGGAAACATCGAGATGCCCATCGGCATTTGAAAGTCCGTAGAGATAATGAATGAGCTGCAGGCGCGAAGCAAGCGGCATGAACTGCTGAATCTGCTCGCACACTTCGTGAACGGGAATATCGCGCTTGAGCATTTCACGGAGCAGCAACATATCCTGGTTGGCTTTTTCCGCACCGAATTGTTTTGTAAAAAAACTCCGAACAAATTCCAGTTCCGACTTTGTAACCTTGCCATCGCTTTTCATCACCGCGGCAGAAAGAACCAAAAGCGAAGCTGTGAAATCATTTACGCTGTGCCGTTGAGCAAACGTTCGATTACCAGAACTTGTACTCACGGATACTTCGGATTCATCTACCATAGAGCCAAGTGCGAAACCAAGTATTGCTCCCATGGGTCCGCCCAGCGCCCAACCTAATCCGCCACCTAACCATTTTGCAAACTTTGCCATACTAATCAAGAATAAATTTGCGCGAATGTACGAATAGAAAAAATGTTGAGATTATGCAGACAAAAATTTTATCTTTGCGTCCCTTTAACCGTAAATAAAAAATCAATATGGCTACAACACATGATCTCGGAGTTGGTACAGTAATTCGCTACAACGGTGACCTCTGTCAAATTACAGAATGTCAACACCGAACACCGGGAAACAAACGCGCATTTCTTCAGGTAAGAATGCGTAATCTTCGCACAGGAAAAATGCTTGACAACCGCTACCGCTCGGGCGAAGAAGTTGAAGTAGCACGCCTCGAATATAAAATGATGCAATATTTATATCCTGAAGGAGAAACTCTTGTTTGCATGGATCCAATTTCTTTTGAGCAGATATATGTTCCTAAAATGCTTTTTGGGGAAGGAACTAAGTTTCTGAAAGAAAATATGGAAGTAAAAATCGGCATTGAAAGCGATATTCCTATTTACGCTGAACCACCTACTTTTGTTGAAGTTGCAATAAGCCACACCGAACCGGGCGTGAAAGGTAACACCGCCACCAACGCCATGAAACCTGCTACCATCGAAACGGGCGCAACTATAAATGTTCCTCTGTTCATCAATCAGGGCGATAAAGTTCGCGTGGATACCCGCACTTGTGAGTACGTAGAAAGAGTGAAAGAATAATTGCAAATTGCAGATTAGATATTTTAATCTGTTTCTTTTCAAATGTCAACTCCTTGGATTATAGTTTTTATTATGCTTGTCCTGTCTGCTTTTTTTTCAGGACTGGAAACTGCTTTTCTCACTGCCAATAAACTTCGCATTCAGCTTCTCAGCAAACGAAATGTTTTTCCGGCACCTATACTCTCATTCTTCCTGAAAAACCCATCGCATTACATAAGCACTATGCTGGTTGGAAATTGTATTTCGCTGGTGGTATTCAGTCTTTTCATGGCGGAAATTCTGGAGCCGCACTTTCAAGCATATATCCATTCAAAGATTTTAATTCTGCTTTTGCAAACCATTCTCTCTACAATTTTTATTCTTGTTATTGCAGAGTTCCTGCCGAAAAATCTTTTCCGGATAAATCCAAATGGCATGCTCACGCTATTTGCTGTGCCTCTTTTTCTTATTTATCTTATTTTATATCCGGTTGTTTTTATTACCAATTCCATTGCTCGTTTTATTTTGCGCTTTTTTCTTGGAACTAAATTTCCAGACAAAGAAATTTCATTCGGAAGGATTGATCTCGTAAATTATATTCATGAAAATACTTCTGCTGTTGTTCAACGGCACGATCTTGAGAACGAAGTGAAAATATTCAGGCGCGCGCTGGGATTTTCAAAGGTAAAATCCCGCGACTGCATGATTCCAAGAACGGAAATAGCGGCTATCAATGTTGACGATTCCGTTGAAGAATTAAAAAAGATGTTCATTGAAACGCGTCTTTCAAAAATTCTTGTCTATCGCGAAAGCATGGATAATATTATCGGCTATGTTCATTCGGCTGAAATTTTCAAAAAGCCGGAAACAATTTTCTCCATTCTTCTTCCCGTGCTGATTGTTCCCGAATCCATGTCTGCTAACGAAGTGCTGACACTTTTCATCCAACAACATAAAAGCATTGCGTTGGTGGTGGATGAATTTGGAGGAACGGCGGGAATGCTTACGATGGAAGATATCATCGAAGAAATTTTTGGCGAGATAGAAGACGAACACGACAAGGAAGAAATGGTTGAGAAAAAAATAAGCGATGCAGAATTTATTTTTTCCGGTCGGCTCGAAATTGATTACCTGAATGAAAAACACAAACTCACTTTGCCTATTTCAGATGAATATACTACACTCGCAGGGCTAATCCTTCATATTCGTCAACACATTCCTAAAAAAGATGAAATTGTGGTGATGAATCCTTACGTTTTTAAGATTCTCGGCAGATCAGATACCACCATTGAGCAAGTCCAGGTGAAAATTCTGGATTAAATTCAAAATAAATATTTATCTTTGTTTAAACACTTTTTCGTGAAAAAATTAATTTACACTCCTGAAAAAATCGGTCTCAAGATGATAATTTGTGTTTCGCTGATTATTATTTGCTTAGCTACATCTTCATGCGCTTCTCACCGAAAGTGTAACGGTGCACGCGGTGTCAAAACCCCGATGGGTTTGATGTAATCATCCGGTTTACGATTTCCTGTTTTTAGTTTGCTGTTGAAATACAACTATTCGTAAATTCGTTTTCCCATTCGTAATTCGAAGAGTAATGAAGGTTTTAAAATTCGGAGGAACATCGGTTGGCTCGGCAGAGCGGATGAAAAATCTTGTCGCGCTCATCCGCAGCAATGAACCGAAGATCGTTGTGCTTTCTGCAATGAGCGGCACCACGAATGCGTTGGTTGAAATTTCCAATGCGCTCTATGCGAAAGAAAATAACAAAGCAAAAACTTTAATTGATTCATTAGAAAAAAAATACGAAAGTGTTCTGAAGGAACTTTATTCGAAAGAATCTTCTATGAATAAAGGAAAAGAGTTAGTAAAAAATCATTTTGAGTTTATTCGTTCTTTTACACTCGATATGTTCACTGCCAACGAGGAGAAAGCAATTCTTGCACAAGGGGAACTTCTTTCCACGGCTATTGAACATTTTTATCTGGAAGAAATTGGAATTGATTCAGTTCTTCTGCCTGCTCTCAACTTCATGCGAATTGATAAGAACGATGAGCCGGATATGAAATACATAGAGGAAAACCTGAAAGCTGAATTGAAAAAACATTCCGGAAAGAATTTATTTATCACGCAAGGATATATCTGCAGAAATGCATTTGGAGAAACAGATAATCTGAAACGTGGCGGAAGCGATTACACAGCAACCATCATTGGCGCTGCGCTTTCTGCAGAAGAAATTCAAATCTGGACGGACATTGACGGCATGCATAACAACGATCCACGTATTGTGGAAAAAACTTTTCCTGTCACCGAACTTTCTTTTGACGAAGCGGCAGAGCTGGCATATTTCGGTGCAAAGATATTGCATCCTACTTGTGTTCTTCCCGCTCAAAAAAGAAAAGTCCCGGTTCGTTTGCTGAACACGATGCAGCCGCAGGCGAAAGGAACTGTTATTACAGATAAAATTCAAACCGACAGAATCACGGCTGTCGCGGCAAAAGACGGAATCATAGCTATCAAAATAAAATCCGCACGAATGCTTTTGGCTTATGGATTCCTGAGAAATGTTTTTGAGATTTTTGAACGATACAAAACTCCGATTGATATGATCACCACTTCGGAGGTTGCGGTTTCTGTCACGATTGACAACGATAAAAATCTTGACTCAATCATAAAAGAGTTACAGGAATTCTGCACAGTGGAAATCGACAAAGACCAAACGATTGTTTGTGTTGTTGGAAATTTTTCTGCCGATAAACTTGGTTATGCTTCGCGTATTTTAGATTCGCTGAAAAATATTCCAATACGTATGATTTCCTATGGCGGAAGCGAGAATAATATTTCCGTACTGGTTGATTCAAAATATAAAAAAGATGCATTAATTTCTCTCAACAAAGGATTATTCGGACTCTAATGTTTTCACCTGACACTATAAATAAATTCGCCTCGACCCCTACTCCATTCTACTATTACGACTTGGAGTTGCTGAAAAAAACTTTGGATGCCCTGAAAAAAGAATCGGACAAGTACGGATATATTGTTCATTATGCAATGAAAGCAAATGCGAATGACGAAATACTTTCCGCCATTCAGAAATCAGGATTAGGAGCGGATTGCGTAAGCGGCAATGAAGTAAAAAAAGCTTCGGATGAGAAATTTGAAAAAATATTTTTTGCAGGTGTTGGGAAAAGCGACGAAGAAATAAATGTTGCTCTTGACAGAAATATCACTTGCTTTAATTGCGAGAGTTTACAAGAGATAGAAGTGATTGATGAACTAGCAAAAAAGAAAAATAAAATTGCTTCAATTGCATTTCGCATAAATCCAAATGTGAATGCAAACACGCATAAATACATCACCACCGGACTGGAAGAAAATAAATTCGGAATAAATCTCTGGGAGCTGGAAGAGGTGGTAAAACGCACACAACAACTGAAGAATATTAAAATAATCGGAATACATTTTCACATTGGCTCACAGATAACCGATCTGAGTGCTTTTAAAACACTTTGTTTACGCGTGAATGAAATTCAAAGTTGGTTTGTGAGCCATCATATTCCTCTGGAAATAATTAATGTGGGTGGCGGGCTTGGCGTTGATTATCACGAACCCGAAAAAAATTCCATTCCTAATTTCGAATCTTTCTTTCTGCTTTTTAAAAACTTTTTGGAAATTCTCCCGAATCAAAAAGTTCATTTTGAAATCGGCAGAGCGATTGTGGCGCAATGCGGAAATTTGATTTCAAAAGTCCTCTATATAAAAAAAGGAGTGAGTACCAATTTTATAATCCTCGATGCAGGAATGACGGAGTTGATTCGCCCTGCACTTTATCAATCCTATCATAAAATTGAAAATATTTCCCCAACCGCAAATCCAAAGAATGACGTTCAAAATCAAAAATACGATGTAGTAGGTCCCATCTGCGAAAGTTCAGATTGCTTCGGTAAATCAGTAATGCTTCCCGAAACAAAACGCGGAGATTTAGTTGCAATTAGAACTACTGGTGCGTATGGAGAAGTGATGGCATCTCAATATAATCTGAGAGACAAGGTAAAGGCGGTTTATTAATGCTTCAGTTTGTCTTTAAAAACTTTCTGAAATTTTTCCACTTTAGGTCTTATCACAAACTGACAATAGGATTCCTCGCCATTATTTTTGTAATAATTGGCATGGTAATCTTCGGCTTTGTAAAATGCTGTGAAGGATGAAATCTCCGTTACAACGGGTTTATCAAAAACCTTTTCATCGTTTAGTTTCTGTTTGTATTTCTCCGCCAGTTTCTTCTGGTTATCGTTATGATAAAAAATTACGGAACGGTATTGCGTTCCAATATCATTACCTTGTCGGTTCAATTGTGTCGGGTCGTGCGTTTGCCAGAAAGCATAAAGCATTTCTTCATAAGAAATTTTTTTCGGGTCAAAAACAATATTGCAAACTTCGGCATGACCTGTATTTCCGGTACAAACTTCTTTATAGGAAGGATTCTTCATCGTGCCGCCCGAAAATCCGGATTCTACTTTCACAACTCCATCGAGCATTTGAAATTGTGCTTCCACACACCAAAAACAACCAGCACCGAAAGTGGCGGTATCTAAATTTGAAGTTTGGGATTTGGTGCTTGAGGTTGAATCGGTTTTAGTTTCCATAGTTGGTATTTCTTTATTTTGATTTTGCGCACAGGAGGTAAGCGAAAGAACTCCCATCGCCGCGCAAAAAATATTTTGTTTCATGGTTTTTATATTTAAAGGTAGGAATGTTTTCAATGTTTCCAACACACATTTTGAATAAAAGAACTCGGCAAAAATCCGTATCATTGCAACACAAATTTCAACATGAAAAAAATATTTTTTTTACTTTTTACTTTTTCATTTCTGGTTTCTTTTTCTCAGGGATCCAAAATCGATTCCCTCCTTTCCCTCATCAAAAAAGACAAAGAAGATACAAACAAAGTAAAACATCTTAATGAACTTGCATGGAATTTGAAATATTCTAATACCGACTCCTCCATTTCTATAACCAAACACGCTCTTGCAATTGCAGAAAAAATTATAACACATTCCAAATTGCATAAATCCGCGAAAGAGATTTTTCTCGGAAAATGCCTGCATCAATTGGGAGCACTGTATTATTTCAAAGATGATTTTTCAAATTCTCTCGATTGTTATTTTAAAGCTATAAATAGTTGGAACAAAATATCTGAAACAAACTCTAACTATGCAATTAACAAATGTAAATCTGCAACGCTTGGAAATATTGCTCTCGTTTATGATGACCAAGGCGACATGACTATAAGAGATTCGGAACAACAAATTAAATATGACAGCGCATTAAAGTATTATTTCATGGCGCTGAAAATAGATTCTATTATCCTCAAAGAAAAAGGAAATCAAGTTGAAGATAAAAGTAAAATCGCAAACGATTATTCCAATATTGGAATTATATACGATGACAAAGCCGATGTTTTCAGGCAAAGCGGAGATACAATTCAATCAAATCGAATTTATCAGAAATCGTTGGATTACTATACCAAAGCATTAAAAAATTACAAAGAGCTTGAAAATCAAAATCAAATAAAATTACTTCTATCAAATATCGGCGGTGTTTATATTGACCAGAGAAATTACTCAAAGGCGCTTGAGGATTTTATTTCTGCTTTGCGTATTGATGAACGGAGTGAAAATAAATCAGGAATAATCACTTCGCTCAACAACATTGGCTCTGTTTATCTTTTACAAAATAATTTTCCAGAGGCGGAAAAAACTTTATTGCAGGCGGACAGCATGAATAAAGATACAAAAACAATGAAAGATAAAATTCAAACTGAAACTTTATTAAGCAAACTCTATGATAAAAAGGGACAACCTGAACTTGCTCTTAAATATTTAAAAACTGCAATGGCTGAGGAAGATACCTTATACTATATAGATAATGACAAAGGGATTTCACACGATGAAATAAATTCAGAGTTTGATAAACAAGAAGAAGCAGCCAAAGGTGAAAGCGATAAACAAAAAGCGGTAGAAGAAGCAACAGCCAAAAAACAAATAATAATTATCTGGTTGGGCACCGGTGGTTTATTGCTGGTTATTATTTTTTCTGTTTTCATGTACAACCGATGGCGTTTAACAAACAAGCAGAAACTAATTATAGAAGCGCAGAAGTCAGAAGTTGAAAAATCGAAAAATATTATTGAAGAAAAAAACAAAGACATTACCGACAGCATCAACTATGCCAGGAGAATCCAACATGCAAAACTTCCGAAGCAGGAAGAAATAATATCTGCATTTCCTGACAGTTTAATTCTATTCAAACCAAAAGACATTGTAAGCGGAGATTTTTATTTCTACCATAAAAAAGATGATACCTCTTTCATTGCCGCTGTGGATTGTACCGGTCACGGTGTACCGGGAGCATTTATGAGTTTGATTGGTTCTGATAAATTAGAAGAAGCAGTTTCAAAAAGTTCAAACACTTCCGAAATTTTATCTCGCCTAAATATGGGAGTTAAAATTGCTCTTAAACAATCCGAAAGTGATGATTCCACAAGGGATGGAATGGATATTGCGCTTTGTTCTGTTGATACTAAAAACCGAATTATAAATTATGCCGGTGCAAACCGACCCATTTGGATTATCCGAAAAAATAAACCAGAAGTTGAAGAAATTAAAGCAACGAAAAAAGCCATTGGAGGTTTTACTGAAGACAACCAGCATTTTGATTCACATGAAATACAATTGCAGCAAGGCGACACTTTTTATATTTTTTCTGACGGATATGCAGATACTTTCAGCGGAGAAAACAGCAAAAAATTAACTACAAAAAAGTTCAAGGAAATTCTTCTTAGAATTCAGGAGAAAACCATGGTTGAACAGAAAAAACATTTGGACGAATTTATAGAATCATGGAAAGATAACACAGAACAGGTGGATGATATTTTAGTAATTGGTATTCGTTTATAAAATTGCCATGAGTTTCGTTTACCCCCAATTTTTGTTTGCTTTATTTGCTATCTCCATTCCGATAGTCATTCATCTTTTTAATTTCCGCAAATTCAAAAAAGTTTATTTCTCAGATATTCGTTTTCTCAAAGAAGTAAAACAACAAACGCAAAATCAGAATCGCATCAAACATATTTTGATTTTAATTTCAAGAATTCTTGCGATTTCATTTTTAGTTTTTGCTTTCGCGCAGCCCTTTATCCCCGCAAATAAAAAAAATACTATTGCCGGATTGCAAGCAGTCAGCGTTTTCGTTGATAATTCTTTCAGCATGGAAAATGTGAGCAAGAACGGAATGCTGCTGAATGAAGCAAAAAAAATGGCAAGAGAAATTGCACTAGTACATTCACAAACAGATTTATTTCAGATTCTCACTAATGATTTTGAAGGAAGGCATCAGCGTTTGATAAGCAGAGAAGAATTTCTGACGATGCTGGATGAAGTTAAAATTAGTCCTGCCGTAAAATTAATTTCAGAAATTACAGCAAGGCAAACCGATGTTCTTTCTAAATCAGAAACAAAAAATAAAAAATCATTTATCATTTCCGATTTCCAAAAATCAATTTCTGATTTTCAGAAAATAAAAGAAGATACTTCTGTAAAAATAATTTTGCTGCCTGTTCCTGCCAATCAGCAAAGCAATCTATACATTGATTCCTGCTGGTTTGATTCGCCGGTTCACCAATTGAATCAAGCAGAAAAATTGAATGTGAGAATAAAAAATCTTTTCGGAAATAATCTTGAAAATATTCCTGTAAAACTATTTCTCAACAATCAGCAGAAAACCCCTTCTTCATTCAGTATTGAACCAAACGGGAGCAAAGATATTCAGCTTTCTTTTACAATAAAAGAACCCGGAATTCAGCAGGGAAGAATCGAGATAACGGATTATCCTGTTACTTATGACGATAAATTTTATTTTTCTTTCAACGTAGCAAAAAATATTTCCGTTACCAGTATTTCTTCAACCGCTGATGGAATAAAAAACGAGGATTCAAAAAAATCAATTCAATCTTTATTCGGAAAAGATTCTTTATTCGTGCTCAACATGCAGGATGAAAATAAAATTGATTATTCCTCGCTTGCTTCACAACAAGTAATTGTTCTTTCAGAATTAAAAAACATTTCTTCCGGTCTAGCGCAAGAACTTAACCGCTTTGTACAAAACGGAGGCAGTTTGATTGTGTTTTCACCTATAGAAATTGATACTACATCTTACAAAACATTTCTTTCTGCACTCGATGCAAATTATTATTTAAAAAAAGATACCGCAAGCACAAAAATTGATTGGGTGAATTTTGAGAGCGAAATTTTCTCAGATGTGTTTGATAAAAAAGGAGAAAACATGGATTTACCAACTGTTCATTCTCATTTTACACAATCACATTCCAATCATACCAACGAGGAAGTCCTTTTGAAAATGCGAAATGGGAGTTCATTTTTCTCAAAGTATAATTATAAGAAAGGCAAAATTTATCTATGCGCTGTTCCCTTGAATTCAAAGTGGAGCAATCTTGCCAAGCATGCCATCTTTGTACCATTGATGTACAAGATTGCGATGAACAGCCAGTCATCATCAGAATTGTTTTATACTATTGGAAAAAATAATGCTATTGACGTAACAACTAAACTCACCGGAGAAAACATTTTCAAATTAAAAGGAGAAAATAATTTTGAAATCATTCCAGAAAATCGGATGATTGACCAACAACCTACAATTTTTATGCACGACCAGATAAAAAATGCAGGTAACTACAAACTCTTTTCAGGAAGCGAACTTATTTCCGGAATTTCTTTCAACTACGACCGGAAAGAATCCGACCTCAGCCGATATTCTCCTACTGAATTAATTTCTTTATATGAAAAATCTAATCTTAAAAAAATTTCTCTTATTGATGCCGGCAATAAAGACATCACCAAAGTGCTTGCCGACATCAGCGTAGGAAAAAAACTATGGTTGTGGTGCATTGTACTTGCGCTTTTTTTTCTTGCAGTTGAAACCTTACTGCTTCGTCTATGGAAATAAATTCTATCTTTACCACTTGAAATGCAGTTGATCATAAAGTCCGCGAAAGTAGTAGATCCATCCTCGCCTCACAACGGCAAAACAGTCAGCATTTTTATTGAGAACGGAGTTATAAAACAAATTGCAAGTTCCAAGTCCCAAGTTCCAAACAACACAAAAATTATTGACATAGAAGGATTGCATATCTCTCCCGGTTTTTTTGACATGCAGGTAAACTTCCGCGATCCCGGACATGAATACAAAGAAGATCTGCTGAGCGGTTGTGCTTCGGCTTCCGCTGGCGGATTTACTGGCGTGGCTGTAATGCCCGGAACACATCCTCCCATTCACACAAAATCAGAAGTAGAATATGTGAAAAGAAAAACTTCAGGAAATATTGTTGATGTTTTTCCTGTGGGAGCAATCACACATAATACAGATGGCAAAGAACTTTCCGAAATGTATGACATGCATTCTGCCGGATCCATTGCTTTTTCAGATGACAAAAAACCCGTATCGGATGCGGGACTTTTTTTGCGCGCCTTACTTTATGCGAAAAATTTCAAAGGACTTTTGCTCGCTCATTGCGATGAGAAAACGATTTCGCTTCACGGGCAGATGAACGAGGGAAAAGTTTCTACTTCGCTTGGATTGAAAGGAATCCCCGCGCTCGCAGAAGAAGTGATGGTGGCAAGAAATATTTTTCTTTGCGAATATACCAGTGGAAAAATTCATTTTCAATCTATTTCCACAGCAAAATCTGTTGAATTGATAAGAGATGCAAAAAAGAAAGGACTGAAAGTAACTGCATCCGTAAATGCACATCACCTTGCATTGGATGATTCTTCTCTGAAAGATTTTGATACATCCTGCAAAGTAAATCCTCCGCTAAGAACAAAACAAGATATAGACGCGCTGAAAAAAGGTTTGTCTGACGGAACAATTGACGCAATTACTTCCGACCATAGTCCGGAAGATGAGGAAAATAAAAAAGTAGAATTTGATTATGCAGCTTTCGGAATGATAGGATTAGAAACTTGTTTTGCCCTTGCAAACACTTACAGCAATTTAAAACTAAATGACCTAGTTAAAAAATTTGTCATCCGTCCGCGCGAAATATTCGGCTTATCTGTTCCTAAAATAAAAGAAAAAGAAAAAGCTAATCTCACGCTCTTCCTTCCGAATAAAGAATGGAAGTTAGAAGAAAAGAATATTCGTTCCAAATCTAAAAATACTCCTTTCATCGGAAAGAAACTGAAAGGAAAAATTATTGGAGTTGTGAATAATGGCAAGATAGAATTAGTTTCTAACTAAGGATAAGTTTCCACTTTTCTCTCTCAAAACAATTCGTAAATTCGTAAAGCATTCATTATTCGTACAATGGAAAACTTCATCGTATCCGCCCGCAAGTATCGTCCACAAACTTTCGACACTGTTGTCGGGCAGTCGCATATTACTTCCACGTTAAAGAATGCCATCCGCAGCAGTCACGTTGCTCAGGCATATTTATTTTGCGGTCCGCGGGGTGTGGGAAAAACAACTTGCGCACGAATTCTCGCCAAGACAATTAACTGTACCAACCGCACTAAAAGCATTGAAGCCTGTGATGAATGTGAATCCTGCAAATCATTCAACTCAGGACATTCGCTGAATATTTACGAATTGGATGCAGCGTCAAATAATTCCGTTGAAGATATTCGCAATCTTATTAATCAAGTAAGTTTTGCTCCGCAGATTGGCACGCACAAAGTTTATATCATTGACGAGGTTCACATGCTTTCGCAGGCGGCATTTAATGCTTTTCTAAAAACATTGGAAGAACCGCCCAAGCACGCGATTTTTATTTTAGCCACAACCGAGAAGCACAAAATTATTCCAACTATTCTTTCACGCTGCCAGATTTTTGATTTCAACAGAATTAAAATTGATGATATTGTCGGGCATCTTGCAGAGATTTCTAAAAAAGAAAAAGTAAAATCCGAAGAAGATGCTTTGCATATCATTGCTCAAAAAGTGGATGGCTCCATGCGCGATGCTCTCAGTATTTTCGACCAGATGGTTTCTCTTTCCGGAGATAATATCACTTATAAAACGGTGATTGATAATCTCAGCATTCTTGATTACGATTATTATTTTAAAGTTACGGATGCTTTGCTGGAGAAAAATACTTCGTCATCGCTTCTCATCTTTAACGAAATTCTGAATAAAGGTTTTGACGGACATCATTTCATCAACGGGCTCGCAGAGCATCTTAGAAATCTTTTGGTTTGCAAGGATGAAATTACGCTTCAATTGATGGAAGTAAGCGCGAATATCCGCGAGCGTTATAAAATTCAAAGCAAAAAAACAGAAGCTGATTTTCTTCTTCGCGGTTTAAGTTTATTGAATAAAGCAGATGTGCAATACAAAGCAAGCCGCAATCAACGATTGCTTGTAGAACTTACGCTTCTGCAACTCTGCTCTTTGCAAGGAAATGTTTCAGGGGTTGAAAAAAAAAATGAAATAATAAGCAGTCCAAAATCTGAAGCATTAAATTCGAAATCCGAAACAATAAATTCAAAAATTTCCACACCTTACTCTCAACCAACTTCATCTTTACCTATAGTTTCCGAACCGCCAGTTCAAAAAATATCTTCTCCTTCGCCTGCAAAAGAAATTTCTACAAAACCTACAAATGGAAAAATTCCTTTAAAAGGAAATATGCTTTCTATTTCCGCAATGACAAATGGAAATACTTATATAAAAACAAAAAATCAAACTACGTCTCCTTCTTCAACAACTTCAGAAGCAAAAGATTTGGAAACAGCATGGAAAGATTTTGCGGAATCAATAAAGAAAAAAAATAAAATAAATCTTTCAAGCACACTTTCTGCAAGAAAGCCAATGATGGAAGACGACACAACCATTTCATTCAGCGTATTGAATCAGGTGCAGGAAGATGAAATAAATTTTATAAAAACTGACCTGTTAGCTTTTCTGCGAAGCGAAATGAAAAATCCCGGTCTGCAAGTAAAAATAATAGTTGACAAACACGACACAGAACGCAAACCATATACCGGAGAAGAAAAATACCAGCATCTGTCAGAAAAAAATCCTGCGCTGAATGCACTTCGTCAGAAATTCAATCTTGAAATAGATTTTTGATGATTCTATCATGTTGTCAAAATTAATTCTTCTAAATGTTAGGACAACTTAGAAATAATTGCATGATGATTCGGCAAACTATTACTGTGACACTTGTAATATTTTTTGGATTTCCAACTTTATCCAAGTCAGCTAATCATGACACCTCAACGATTGCCATTACTTATATGATTGGTCAGCTGTATAACCATTTAGATTTAGAATATAGTTTATTTGAATTTGAAGAAGTTGATAATAGTGTAAGAAATAAACGTATTGAATTTTTAATTACCAATACTACTCCTGACAGCTTCAAACTATTTTTTAACCAATCAGCCAAAGGATATAAATATGGTGAGTTAATTAATCTTAACGGCTATAAGATGAAGATAAACAGGAGCGAAGCATCAAAGCAAATCAGCGAAACAGCTTGGCAATCATTCTCAACATTTCAATATAAAGTTGTTTGTTCTAAATTAATTCTTTTACATGGACAAGAATATAAGCAAGCCGAACAATTGCTTATTAAGCATAAGTATAAAGAAGCAGAAGAAACATTTACAAAATTAATTTCTATTGGACTCAAATGGTCTGAAATTTATTATAGCAGAGCAATGGCAAGAAGTGAATTAAATAATTTTCCTGCTGCATTAAAATACTTAAACAGAACATTAAAACTAAATCCAAACTTAAAAATAGCTTACGAAAAAAGAGCCAACATTAAACGATCATTGGGAAAAACAAAAGGTGCAGATCAAGACGAGGAGAAATATAAATCAATCAATAACAGACTAGAAAATAAAACAAAATAAAACAACATTCAATATGAAATTCTATTTCCATCTCTTTGGCATCATCGTATTTACCTGGTTCACGCAACTCAAAATACAAAACTGTTCCGCCCAGGAAAAAGCTCCCTACAAAGCTGTATTCCAAAAAGATTATAAATATGAATCTATTCCGAACGATCCGACTAATGCGAGAATTTACACGCTCGATAACGGGCTAAAAGTTTACATGAGCGTTTATAAAGATGCTCCTCGCATTCAAATATATATCGCGGTTCGGGCAGGAAGCAAGAATGATCCGGCTGATGCCACCGGTCTTGCACATTATCTTGAGCACATGCTTTTCAAAGGTACGGACAAATACGGAACATTGGATTGGCCAAAGGAAGAAGTGCAGTTAAAAAAGATTGATTCGCTTTATGAAGTTTATGGAAAAACAACAGACACGCTCCAGCGAAAAATAATTTATCACCAGATTGACAGCGTTTCGGGCGTATCGGCAAAATATTCCATTGCGAATGAATATGACAAGATGATGTCTAACATTGGCGCAAAAAACACAAATGCATTTACGTGGGTGGAACAAACGGTTTATGTAAATGATATTCCTACTAACCAACTTCACAAATGGCTGACGATAGAAAGCGAGCGTTTCAGAAAACCGGTGATGCGTTTGTTTCATACGGAACTTGAAGCTGTGTATGAAGAAAAAAATCGGGGACTTGATGATGACGGAGAAAAAATGGATGAAGCGATGAGTGCCGGTCTTTGGCAGAAACATACTTACGGGACTCAAACTACCATCGGAACGATCGAGCATTTAAAAAATCCTTCGCTAAAAAAAATTAAAGAATACGAAAGCACTTATTATGTTCCGAATAATATTGCTGTTTGTATTGCCGGCGATCTTGATCCTGATTCCACGATAAAATGGATTGACCAAACGATGGGCACATTGGTTTCAAAAGCCGTTCCGACTTTCAATCCTCCTGTGGAAAATCCAATCACATCACCAATAATTAAAAATGTTACGGGACCATTTCCTGAAACCATGCAACTCGGATTTCGTTTTGCAGGTGCAGGAACAAAAGATGCCGATCTGCTTGAACTGACAAATCAAATTCTGTTTAACGGAAAAGCCGGATTGATTGACCTTGACCTCGTTCAGAAACAAAAAGTGCTCGCTGCAAATTGTGCTCCGAATATCATGAAAGATTATTCCTCACACATTTTTTCTGCCGATCCGAAACAGGGGCAAAAGTTGGAGGAACTGAAAAATCTTTTGCTGGCAGAAATTGAAAAAGTAAAGAAAGGAGATTTTCCTGACTGGCTTCTTCCTGCCATTATCAGCAATATGAAATTACAGGAAACAAAAACGTTTGAGAACAATAATGGTCGCGCATTTGCATTTGTTGATGCCTTTATTAAAGATCAGCTCTGGGAAAACACTGTGAATCATATTAATCGTCTTTCAAAAATCACAAAGCAGGATATTATTGACTTCGCGAAAAAGAATTACGGAAACAATTATGTGGTTGTTTATAAGCACACAGGTATTGATACCACAGTAAAAAAAGTTGACAAACCTGAAATTCATCCTGTGGAAACAAACCGAAACGAACAAAGTGCTTTCGTAAAAAAAATTATCAGCACACCTGCGGATGTGATTCAACCAAAATTTCTTGACTATTCAAAAGACATTCAGCAATTTTCTGTGAGAAAAAATATTCCTGTCTTTTATAATCAGAACACGGAAGACAAAACCTTTTCGCTTTATTTTCTTCTCGACATGGGAAGCAATCATAACAAAAAACTTCCTATTGCGATTCAATATCTGCCTTTTCTCGGCACTTCAAAATATTCTCCCGAACAATTGCAGCAGGAATTTTACAAACTCGCCTGCAGCTTCGGAGTATTTAATTCCGATGACCAGGTTTATGTTTTTTTGAATGGACTCACGGAGAATTCCGAAAAAGCGCTGGAGCTTTTTGAAAGTCTGCTGAACGATGCAAAACCAAACCCGACTGCACTGACAAATCTTGCAGGAGATATTATAAAAAAAAGAAGCGATGCCAAGCTTGACAAGAACACAATTCTCTGGGAAGGAATGTTTAACTACGGAAAGTACGGACCAAAATCTCCTTTCACCAATATTCTTTCGGAAAAAGAATTGAAGTCGCTGAGACCCGAGGAACTCACAGAAATTATTAAATCGTTTACCACTTACCAACACAGAATTCTTTATTACGGCTCGATGAATCAGAATGAGGTAAAAACTTTACTTGACAAATACCACAAAACACCGGAGAAATTAAAATCAATTCCTGCCGAAACAAAATTCGAAGAGCAGCTTACTCCTGCCAATAAAGTGTTTGCCGTAAATTACGACATGACACAGGCAGAAATATTGTTCACGTCAAAATCTGAACAGTATTATAAAAATATTACACCCGAAATAAAATTATTCAATGAATATTTCGGAGCAGGGATGTCATCCATTGTTTTTCAGGAGTTGCGTGAATCAAAAGCTCTCGCCTACTCTGTTATGTCATTTTATTTGGAGCCAACCCGAACTGATAAATCAAACTATATCGCTTCGTATATCGGTGCGCAGGCGGATAAACTTCCTGAAGCGATGGATGGACTTTTGGGCTTAATGAAAAGTATGCCTGAATCGGAAACAGCTTTTAATGCAGCGAAAAAATCGGTGATAGAAAATATTTGCAGCTCACGGATTACCAAGACGGCGATTCTTTTCAACTACGAACAGGCAAAACGTCTTGGTCTCGACCACGACATACGAAAAGATATTTACGAACAGGTTAACGATATGAAAATGGCTGAGGTGAAACGATTTCATTCCGAACACATGAGCAATAAAAATTATACTATTCTTGTGTTGGGAAATAAAAAACTCATCGATCAGAAAGTATTAGAAAAATATGGTCCGGTGAAATGGTTAACGCTGGAAGAAATATTCGGATATTAAAAGCATGAAAATTGTAATAGGCATAACCGACTGCTCAAAGTGGCAAAACTACCACGACTGGTTCGCATCAGAAGATGTGAAAGTTATTAAACTTTCTTCGAAAGAAAACAACGTGGATGATGTTGACCAATGCAACGGCATTGTTCTATCCGGAGGTGAAGATGTGCATCCAAAATATTACGGACATGCGGAATGGATGGAGAAAAAAGATGAACTGAAATTATATGTGAACGAGGCGCGCGATGAATTTGAAATGCGGGTGATCGACCGCGCGGTGAAAAATAAAAAACCTATTTTCGGAATTTGCCGCGGCTTGCAAATATCGAATGTTTATTTTGGAGGCACCCTCATTCCCGATATTTCCAAAGGAGAGAAAGTAAAACATTCTAATGGGCAAAAAGAAGTTGATGACC
This sequence comes from Bacteroidota bacterium, assembly GCA_003164895.1. Classification (GTDB taxonomy): domain Bacteria; phylum Bacteroidota; class Bacteroidia; order Palsa-948; family Palsa-948; genus Palsa-948. Next base: position 17,831 of record PLUL01000022.1, read on the forward strand.
CGATGCATGCAGTGCAAGTAGAAAATAATTCCTGTTTGAGCGGAATTGTTTCGGCAAAAGTTGGCAATATAAACAGCGCCCACCACCAAGCAGCGGATAAGATTGGCTTGGGACTGACTGTGAGCGCAAGAGCCGATGACGGAACGGTGGAAGCCATTGAATGGAAAAACCCGAAAGACAAACCATTCCTGCTGCTTGTGCAATGGCATCCCGAAAGAATTAAAGAACAGGAAAACCCATTTTCAAAAAACCTTAAAGAGAAGTTTTTGGAGGAAGTGAGAAGCACGATGTAAAAACTCAATTTTTCAACGATTTTAACATTTAGATGGAGACAACTCAGTCAGTCCGATGTCTGACTATGAATGTTTGATGCCCGATTGTGAATGTCGGATGTCTCATCGTGAAGGTCGGATGTCTGACTGTGAATGTTTGATGTCCGATTGTGAATGTCGGATGTCTGACTGTGAATGTTTGATGTCCGGCAGTGAATGTTTGATGTCCGATTGTGAATGTCGGATGTCTGACTGTGAGTGTTTGATGTCCGACTGTGAATGTCGGATGTCTGGCAGTG